>NZ_AYMQ01000043.1 GCF_000633355.1 Serratia sp. H1w | reverse complement strand
GACGCTTAACAGAGTATCTACGTGTGAGTCCTGCGTAGGTTTGTCAGCATTCTCAACCCTTCCTATCTCTAGTCATTCCTCCCGCCAGGTTCTATAGTCTTTTTCGTTATAGTTAATAACTGTTTGGCCTTTGCCTGTTTTTTAGCGGCGTTCTACCGTGGCACTCTGGCGGCGGAAATGCCGTAAAAAAACAATGAGAACCACCTCTTCTCCGTTCTGGTTTACCGGCACATTTAAGGGAAAACGTCTATGAAAGCCAAAGTCTTGCCGCTGTTTATTCTGGCCGCCCTCTCCACTACCGCACTGGCAGCAACACCGCCGAATACGCTGGTGGTGGTGCAGTCACTCGACGATATCGTCAGCCTGGATCCGGCTGAGGCCAATGAACTCTCCAGTATCCAGACCGTTCCCAGCCTTTATCAACGTCTGGTACAGGCCGACCGTGATAATCCAGCCAAGGTGATCCCGGTGCTGGCAGAAAGCTGGCAAGATGATGCCGCCGCCAAGACCCTGACGGTCAAGCTACGTCCACAGGCAGCGTTTGCTTCCGGTAATCCACTGACCGCCGACGACGTGATTTTCTCCTATACCCGCGCGGTGAAGATGAACAAGTCACCGGCGTTTATCCTCAACGTGCTCGGCTGGCAGCCCGATAATATCGAACAGCAGTTGAAGAAGATCGACGACCATACCGTGCAACTGAGCTGGACGGCAGACGTCAGCCCGGCGGTCGCCCTGAATATTCTTTCCACGCCGATCGCCTCGATCGTCGATAGCAAAGCCGTGCAGCCTAACGTGAAGGGCGACGACTTCGGTAATGCCTGGTTGAAGATGCACTCTGCCGGTAGCGGCCCGTTCAAGATGCGCGTGTATCAACCGCATCAGGCGATCGTGCTGGACGCCAACCCAACCTCACCAGGCGATAAGCCGCTGCTGAGCAATATCATTATCAAAAACGTGCCAGACCCAAGCGCGCGCCGCCTGCTGATCCAGCAAGGGGATGCCGACGTGGCGCGTGAACTCAGCCCGGATCAGACCGCAGCGCTGAAAAGCCAGGCCGGGGTGAAGGTGCTGGAAATCCCTTCCGCCGAGCAGAACTATCTGGTGTTCAACACCGGCAACAAAGCCAACCCGCTGCTGAATAACTCGGCATTCTGGGAGGCTGCGCGCTATCTGGTTGATTATCAGGGCATCACCAAGGATCTGCTGAAAGGACAATACTTCGTCCATCAGAGCTTCCTACCGGTTGGCCTGCCGGGGGCGCTGGAAGATAATCCGTTCAGCTTCGACCCTGCCAAAGCCAAGGCGATCCTGGCCAAAGCCGGTATCACCAATGCCAGCCTGACGCTGGACGTGGAAAACAAACCACCGTTTATCACCATCGCCCAGTCGTTGCAGGCCAGCTTTGCCCAAGGTGGCGTGAAGCTCGATCTACTGCCTGCCGCCGGTAGCCAAGTGTACGCCCGCGTACGTGCCAAGCAGCATCAGGCGGCGATCAGCTTGTGGATCCCGGATTACTTCGATGCGCACTCCAACGCCAGCGCCTTTGCCTATAACGACGGCAAAAGCAGCACGGTTGCCGGACTGAACAGCTGGCAGATCCCTGAGCTGAGCAAGCAAACGCTGGCGGCAGTTGCCGAAGCCGACCCGGCCAAACGCACCGCGCTCTATACCGCCATGCAGCAGGAATTGCAGCGTAGCTCGCCGTATGTGTTTATCGATCAGGCTAAAACGCAGGTGGTACTGCGCGATAACGTCAAAGGCTACCAACAGGGCCTGAATGCGGATATGGTCTATTACGATCGCGTTAGCAAATAACCAGGATTGTCATGTCGGTAGCAATTAAATCCACGCCGGGGAGCCGTTCCCGGCGTCGTCTTTGGGGTCTGGCGCAGGGGCTGCTTACGCTGGCGTTGACCCTGTTCGGCCTGTTGTTGATCACCTTCCTGCTGTCTGCCCTGTCGCCAGTGGATCGCGTGTTGCAGATCGTCGGCGATCACGCCAGCGCCGCCACCTATGAGCAGGTAAAGCAGCAGCTTGGCCTGGATCGCTCTTTGCCGGTGCAGTTCTGGCACTATCTGGAGCGGTTGGCCCATGGCGATCTCGGCACCGCCAGCGCCACCGGCCAACCGGTGTTGCAGGATCTGCTGCATGCCTTCCCCGCTACGCTGGAACTGGCCACGCTGTCGTTGGCTATCGGCGCCCCACTCGGCGTGCTGGCTGGTGTGTTGTGCGCGCGCTTTGCCGGTAGCAAACTGGATATCGGCGTACGTTTTATTACCCTGCTCGGCAACTCGGTCCCGATCTTCTGGCTGGGGCTGCTGATGCTGTTACTGTTCTACGCCAAACTCCAGTGGAGTGCCGGGCCGGGACGGTTGGACGATATCTTCCAATACACCGTCGAGGCCAAAACCGGCTTCGCGCTGATCGATACCTGGCTTTCCGGCGATGCGGGGGCGGTACGTAATGCGCTGGCGCATCTGGTGCTGCCGGTCTGCCTGTTGGCCTATTATTCGTTAGCCAGCATTACCCGCCTGACCCGCTCCGCCTGCCTGAGTGAACTGAATAAAGAGTACATCACCCTGGCTCGCGCCAAAGGGGCCAGCGAGATGCGCATCATGTTCCGCCATGTGCTGCCCAATATCAGTGGCCCCCTGTTGACAGTGATCGCACTCGCCTACACCAGCATGCTGGAGGGGGCGGTGCTGACCGAAACCGTGTTCTCCTGGCCTGGCATTGGCCGTTACCTGACTACCGCGCTATTTGCCGGGGACACTACCGCCATCATGGGTGGCACGCTGCTAATCGGCCTGTGCTTTGTGATTATCAACAATCTCACCGACCTGCTGGTGCGTTTGCTCGATCCGAGGGCGCGGCTGAAATGACGATGACACTACTTAAACGTTCACCTTCCGCCAGCTGCGGAGCCTTTATCCTGCTGTTACTGGTGCTGATTGCGCTCTTCGCGCCTTGGCTCGCACCCGTCGATCCTAACTGGCAAAACGCCGCCAACCGCTTATTACCACCGGGAGCTGGCCACTGGCTTGGCACCGACAGCTATGGTCGCGACGTGCTTTCCCGCCTGATCTACGGCACTCGCCCGACCCTTGGGCTGGTGCTGCTGGTCACGGCGATCACCCTGCCGCTCGGCCTGCTGATTGGCGTACTTTCCGGCTACTACGGCGGCTGGCTGGAGCGCGTGCTAATGCGCTTTACCGACGTGGTGATGTCGATGCCACGGCTGATCCTGGCCTTCGCCTTTGTGGCAATGCTCGGCCCGGGATTGGTCAATGGCGCGCTGGCGTTGGCGCTCACGACCTGGCCCGCCTATGCCCGCCAGGCCAGAGCCGAGATCCAACTGCTGCGTAAAAGCGACTACCTGGCCGCCGCCGAGATGATGGGAATTCAAGGACCACGCCTGCTGTGGGGGCATATTTTGCCAATGTGTCTACCTTCCGCCGTCGTTCGGTTAGCGCTGGATCTGGCGGGGATCATTCTGGCCGCCGCCGGTCTGGGGTTCCTGGGGCTGGGTGCCCGACCGCCGATGGCGGAATGGGGATCGATGGTTGCCGACGGTATGCAGGTGATCTTCGATCAGTGGTGGATCGCTGCGATCCCCGGCGGTGCGATCCTGATCAGCAGCCTGGCGTTTAACCTGCTGGGCGATGGTCTGCGCGACTTACTGGACCCGCATCATGACTGAGCCACTGTTGGCAGCACACAACCTGAGTATCGAATTTAACGGCCACAAGGTGGTGGATGGCCTGTCTCTCAGCATTGGCCGGGAGAAAGTGGCGCTAGTGGGAGAATCCGGTTCCGGCAAATCCATGACCGCCCGCGCTCTGATGGGGCTGGTGCGCAAACCGGGCATCGTCACCGCCGACAAGCTGCACTACCGCCAAACCGACTTGCTGAAGCTTCAACCACGCCAGTGGAACGAGGTGCGCGGTGCCAAGATCGCCATGGTGCTGCAAGATCCACGCTATGCACTGAACCCGGTGCGTAGCATCGGCAAGCAGATCGAGGAATCCCTGGTGCTACATAACGCGCTGACCCGGGCCGATCGCCATGAGCGGGTGCTAAACGCCTTGGCCGCCGTCGGCCTACCCGAGGGCCTTTATCATAGCTACCCCGGCCAACTTTCCGGCGGCATGGGGCAACGTGCCATGTTGGCGATTGCGCTGGTCAACGATCCGCAACTGCTGATCGCCGATGAGCCAACCTCGGCGCTGGATGCCAAATTACGCAATCAGATCCTCGATCTGATCGTCGAACAAACCACGCGGCGTAACATGGGGCTATTGCTGATCAGCCACGATCTGCCGCTGGTGGCCGAACGCTGCGATCGAGTATTGGTGATGTATCAGGGCAAGCTGGTCGATCAGGGGATCGCAGCCAACCTGCCGCTAGCGACCCATCCTTACACCCGCACGCTGTGGGCCTGCCGCCCGAATGCCAGCACCTACGGCCAGGATCTGCCGGTGCTGGATCGCAGCATTGATTTTAGCCGGGGTGAACATGGCACTGATTGAGATTGAAAACTTACAGGTCAGTTTTCCGCAGGGGAACGGCCATAAGATTGCCGTGGAGTCGGTGAGCTTTGGCGTCGAGGCGGGGGAAACCTTCAGCCTGATTGGCGCTTCCGGCTGTGGTAAATCCACCGTGCTGCGCGTGCTGGCCGGTTTGCAGCGCGAATGGCGCGGTGAGATACGACTGCTTGGCCAACCTCTGCAACCGATGCAGCGCTTTACCGGCCAATTACGCCGCGAGGTGCAGATGGTATTCCAAGATCCCTACGCTTCGTTACATCCACAGCATCAGATTGCCCGCACGCTGGGTGAACCGTTGAAGATCCACGGTGAAAAACACATTCCGGCGCGGATCGAAGAAGCCTTGCGGCAGGTCGGGCTTAATGCAGCTACGGCGCAGCGTTATCCCCATCAGTTGTCCGGCGTGCAGCGCCAGCGCGTTGCCATTGCCCGTGCACTGCTATTGCGACCCAAGTTGCTGCTGTTGGATGAACCTACCTCGGCGCTGGATATGTCGGTGCAGGCAGAGATCCTCAACCTGCTTAACCATCTTAAGCGCGAGCATGGTATGACCTACCTGCTGGTCAGCCACGATGGCGATGTGATTGCCCATATGTCCGAACGGGCCGCCCTGATGGCGAGCGGCCACATCGTACAGCATTATGACCGGGCTGCCTTGCAGACCGGTGAGCATATGCAGGATTAAGCCGTAGCGGCATGCCAGGCGGCGGCAAAACGCTGCGCCTGACGCAGAGTAACCTCTGCCGTTTGGCCTGCCCGATACAGATCCGATCCCAACCCCGCCCCTTGATAACCCGCCGCCAGATACTCGGCCAGGTTATCCGGGGTGATACCGCCCACCGCATACAACTGGGTGGTTTTCGGCAGCACGCTCACCAATGCGCGCACATAGTCTGCCCCCATAATGGCGGCAGGGAACACTTTCACAATATCCGCCCCAGCCTGCAAGGCGGCGAACGCTTCGCTGGGCGTCATGGCCCCGATGCAGGTGATTAATCCGGCCGCTTTGGCACGGCGGATCAGCGCTGGGTTGGTGTTCGGCGTCACCATCAGCGGCGCACCGCTGGCGATTAGCTGGTCCAGCTTCTTGTCATCAATCACCGTTCCGGCCCCGATATGGGCCTGGCTGCCATAATGCTGTTGTAATAACTCCACGCTTTCCAACCAACGCGGCGAGTTGGTCGGCACTTCAATCATCTCGAACCCGGCTGCCAGCAGGTTGCGGGCATGTTCCAGCACCTCTTCCGGGGTGATCCCGCGCAGTATCGCCACCAGCGGCAATTTACAAGGCTGCATAAATCCTCCTGAACCCGTTCAACATCGCAGTCTGTGCATCAAGTACCGTTGCCTGCCACCCCGCCAATTGGCAGGCGGTAAGGTAATGACCGGTCAGCGGGGCATCCCCCACCAGCGCCAGTGTGTTGCTGGTTGGCCAGCGGCGAGCCAGTTGTGCCAGTTCTTCACCAATCAGCGCCCCCGATAGCCACGAAGCCACCGCCTCCGGCGGCATGAAGCCCAGCAGCCGACGCGAACGGGCGTAGAACAGGCGGTTAATCAGCCCTTCGTCGCTTTGCAGCGCCTCTTCCACACCGCGAGTAAACGCTGGCTGGTCGAACGCCCCCTCGCCAGGCAGCCCTTTACCTAACAGGCTGTGCTGCAACAACAGTTGATAAAGTTCGCCGGTCATCGCCGTGGTAAAGCTTTCAATCGTGACTTCATCCGCTTTACGCACTGGCTTTACCCATTTGCTATGGGTACCTGGGAACAGATAGATATCCGCTTGCAGGCACGCCAGAGCGCCCAGCAGCTGTACCTCTTCGCCACGCATCACATTCGCCCGATCCTTGCGGCGCAATGCCAGGCCAGGCCTTAGCCACAGCTGGATCGGCAATGAGGTAGGCACGGGAATACATCCCTGGGCAATCGCACTCACCTCCAGCGGCAAGGCCTGATAGCCGCTGTCCAACCAACCACTATCGCTGCCAATCATCCCCGCCATCAATACTGGCACCTGCTCAGCCACCATCCATTGCCACCAGGGCGCTAACAACGTTCTCAATACCGCTTCATGCTGCCCGGAACCCACAAACTTGATCCCTTGCGGAGCGCTCTGCTGTGCCGTGCACTCTCCGCTTTCTATCCGCCAGGCCCGTAGCTGGCTGGGGCCCCAATCAACGGCGATATAATCGGCCTTCATGTCTTACCTCTGATGCAGGAATTACGGGTAACAACTGGGCGCAGCATGCTACGCCCCCTACGTAGCAAATCAGCAGTCTCGTGTCGCCGTAACCCCCGCTTTTTTACCCAATGGCACCTTGATGATCGGGCGGTTTTCCCGCTCACGGGTGATCATATCCAGCGCTTCTTCACGGCTCATCTGGTTGGCCGGTGTCAGCAGCGTGACCACAACGGCAGCCAGCAGGCTGAACATCACGGATGGGAAGCAAGGGTTGCCCCAGAAGGCCAGCCAGCTGCTGTTCATCAGCACTGCCATCGAGGTGGCCGCCCCGCCAATCAGCGCGGCGATGGCCCCCTGCCAGTTAAAGCGATGCCAGAAACGCCCGAGGATCGAGCAGATAAACAGTCCGGACATGATCATCGAGATCATCTTGGTGATATAGCCAATGATGTCGTTGGAGGTCAGGGCAAAGACCAGCGCCAGGGCGATCACCAACACCAGGAAGATGCGCGAAAGACGGATGGCGTGCTGCTCTTCCGGCATACGTCCGGTAAATAACGTATAGAGATCGCGCAGGATAATAGAGACACCGGCAATAGCGTCGGAGCTGCCGGACGACATATTTGCCGACATGCCCGCCACCAGGATCGCCATGGCAATCACGTGTGGCAGCACCTGGGTACCAAACAGGAAGGCAAAGCCGCTGTTTTCCAGATTCGGGTTCATCGTCCAGACCGCCATGCCGATAATGGCTGGCAGGAAGGAGAAGAACAGATACAGGATGCCGGTAATGGTAAATGACTGTCGCACCGATGAAACGGTCTTGGCCGAGTAGATACGCTGACGATAGGAAGGCGTTGCTAACACGCCCACGCCGATCACCAGGGCCAGGGAGAATGCAGGCAGTATGCCCAGCTTATCGATGGCAAACAGGCTTTGTGCCGCCGGATCCACCGCTTGCTTGATATTTTCCCAACCGCCGACGTGCTGTACCGCCAACACGGCCATTAAAATAAAGCCGAGGAATAACACAATCGACTGTATGGTATCGATCCACACCACGGCAGAGTAGCCGCCGATCCCGACGTAAACCACAAAGGCCAGAGCAATAATCACTTTAGCGACGTTAATATCAATACCACTCGCCCAAGCCAAATATAACCCGCCTCCTAAAATATGTGCCCCGAGCCAACCGATGGAGGCAACAAATATCAGCAAAGCCACGACGTTTTTAACGATTTTACTGCCGCCGGTATAATAAGAGATCTCTTCGCTCATGGTCATGAAACGCATTTTTCTGACCGGTGCAAACAGCCAGGCCACCAATAAAATGCCAATCGCACCACCAATGCCGAAGAGCATGCCGGCCCAACCATTCAGATAGCCGAAGCCTACCGCACCCACGCTTGAGCCGGTGCCAACCATGGTCCCGACCGTGGAACCCAGCGTCAGGAACATCGGCAAAGAGCGGCCACCCAGCAGGAAATCATCACCATTCTTTTGGTGACGTGAAACATACCAGCCAAGAATTATCATGGCGAGGGCATATACGGCAAACCATATAAGGAAAGATAAATTATTCATCGCTCACATCCTGTCAGTGTAGGATACTGGTGAAATAAAGATAAAGAAATAGCGTGCCTCATCTGAAATAAATCAGATGATTATTGTTAAGGGTGGTAAAAACCACCCCTATATTTATATTTTAGAAATGTTGTTATTTATTAATGCGTGCAGCGTTATAACAGGTAATATCGACTTCAACTTTACAATCCACCACCAAATCGGCGACGGCACAAATGCGTGCCGGTGGATGCTCGGCAAAGAATTCGCTGAAGACTTTATTAAATGACTGGAAATAACGTGCGTCGGTCAGGATCACTTTGACGTGTACCACGTCTTTCAGCGCATAACCGGCTTCGCTCATGATATCCAGGCAATTTTGGATCGCCAAGCGTGACTGCTCGACAATGCCACCTTCAACCACTTCACCGTTGGTCATCGGCGTCTGGCCGGAAATATACAGCCAACCACCGGCTTCTACCGCGCGGGAAAAGGGCAGATGTTGCCCGCCAGTGCCGGTAGCGCCTGCTGCGCCGTAGCGTTTAATCGTCATGTGTTCTCCTTACTGATTCTTATGATGGGGCTGGTGCCGCTATCCCCCTCACCCTAGCCCTCTCCCAAAGGGAGAGGGGACCGAATGTGCCACAATTTTACTCCCGCATCTGGCCTTAACACAGGCGCAGCATGCAGCGCCCCTACGTGAGGGGGGACGCTATTTACCCTGGCGGCAGATAAACCGCCCGGCGCGCTGGCCCGTTACGGCCTGCTGCTCATAGCTTTTCACGCCGTTTACCCACACCGCCTCAATCCCCTCGGCGGGCTGCTGCGGTTGGCTGAACGTCGCACTGTCTTTCACTGTATCCGCATCAAACAACACCAGATCGGCGAAATACCCTTCCTTGATCAAGCCGCGTTGCGGCAATTGGTAACGCGCCGCCGACATGCCGCTCATCTTGTGCACCGCTACCGTTAACGGGAACAGCCCCTGCTCACGGCAGTAATACCCTAACACTCGTGGAAAAGCGCCCCACAGACGGGGATGCGGCATCGGATCGTTGGGTAAACCATCAGAGCCTACCATGGTCACCGGGTAGCTCAGCACCCGCCGCACGTCCTGCTCGTCCATGTTGTAGTAAATCGCTCCGGCTGGCATCAGGCGTTTACCCGCGCTGTGGATATCCGTCTGCCACAGTTGGGCGATCTCCTGTAACGACTTACCCGCCATTTCCGGATGCGGTTCTGACCAGGTGATATTGATCGCGAACTCATCGGTGATCTGTTTCATATCCAGCGTCGATGAGCTGGCCGAATAGGGATAGCAGTCGCAGGAAACATCCTGGCTCTGACGCACCTGGTCAAACAGCTTCAGCGTTTCCCTGGTGCGGCCCCAGTTTTTGGCACCGGCACACTTGTGGTGCGAAATCACCACCGGCACTTTTCCGTGGCGGCCAATGCGGAAGGCTTCATCCATCGCCTCCAGAATAGGTTCAAACTCGGAACGCAGATGGGTGGTATAGATCCCCTGCTCTGCGGCCAACTCTTCCGCCAGCGCCATCACCTCTTCGGTCGGCGCGGCAAAGGCGGTGGCATAGGCCAAACCGGTACTTAACCCCAACGCCCCCTGCTGCAATGCCGCACGCAGTTGAGCACGCATGCCCTTGATCTCCTGCGGGCTGGCCGCTTGATACAGATCGGCCATCTGGTTATTACGCAGCATGGTGTGGCCCACCAGCGTCGCTACGTTCACCGCCGGGCACACCTCGGCCACTTTCTGCCGGTAGGCTTCCACCGTAGGGTAGACAAAGTGCTCTTTCTCACCCAGCAGGTTCATCGGATCTGGCACCCGATCGCCGATCATTGCTCCTGCCGCACTGATGCCACAGTTGCCAACAATCACCGTAGTGACCCCCTGCGAGATTTTTGGCAGCATCTCCGGTATGCGGATCACGTTGGTATCATCGTGGGTATGCACATCGATAAACCCCGGCGACAGCACGCGGCCAGTGCCGTCGATCACCACTTCGGCCTGAGCGTTAATCGCTGGCGCAATGGCCGCAATACGATCGCCCTGCACCGCCACGTCTGCCCGGTATTCTGGGCCGCCGCTGCCGTCTACCACGGTGACATTCTTGAACAAATACTGATACTGCATGCGTCTTAGCCCTTCTGGTTGTCGCAGGGGTAACCCGATCTAATCACCTAACGGTTGCCGATTAGCCCCCCCACGATGGCTGTCTAGCGCCAGTTTGATGCGCCGCAGCCGATCCCTGGATTGGCGTTTATTCGCCATTGCCAACTCTGTTGCCAGCACGTCCACCATCGCCAACATGGCATAGCGCGAGGTGCTGGGTTTATAAATGTAATCATTCTCCCGGACGACCAGGCCGAGCAGCACATCGGCCTGCTGGGCTAACGGTGTGTCCGGCGGGGCAATCGCCACCACTTTGGCACCGTATTGCCGGGCGATCGCCGCACTCTCTACGACTTCCTGGGTATACCCACCCAGCGAAAGTGCGATCACCACGTCATTCTTACTGACCGCAGCGGCCATCATGCGCACCAACAACCCATCGCTCTGGGCAATCACCGGCAGCCCCAGGCGGAACAGACGATGTTGCACCTCCGCAGCACAGATGGTGGAACCACCGCCCATGCCAATCGCCAGGATTTGGCGTGCGCCGCTTAGCCAGTCGACGGCTTTGGCCAATGCAGACTCATCGATGGCCCGGCGGTTGATGTTCAGCACATTGATGATGGTTTCATAAATGCCCTGAATACCTTCCAGATCCGGCTCTTCGTGAATAAACCGCTGCCCCACCGCCAGTGACTGAGCCAGCTTCACCTTCAGGTCACGCACGTCTTTGCAGCCAACGGCCTTGGCAAAGCGGGTGATTGAAGCCTGGCTCACCCCGGCTTGGCGGGCAAACTCGGCAATCGGCAGGGCCGTTACCGCTGCTACGTCGTCCAGGATGAACTGGGCAATGCGTTTTTCCGTACCGCTCAGTTCGATAAATCGTTCGGTAATGCGCGAGATGATGTCGATCTCAATACTCATGACCCAACCCCATAGTGGTTAAATTCTGCCATTTACAAGCTGTCAAAACAGTGGAAGACTACACAAAAAGCAGATCTAAAACTGATACTTTGTACCCAAATACGCAATATTAATTTTTATTAATTATCTAAATCATAGTTTTAACTATAGATACCTGTATTTAAAACAAGATAGAACAACCAAGGATAATGTTATGAAATACCAAAACGACGGTTTAATCAGCCATAAAGCTGCCGTGATGTTCCAGGCGGCAGACGGTACCGCCAACCTGCTGCATGAAGACGTCTGTCTACCGGCCGTAGCCATCAAACGTTCCAGCCTGGAAAACAACATTGCCTGGATGCAAAGCTATGCCGATGCGCGCGGCGTTTCCCTGGCCCCCCACGGTAAAACCACCATGACCCCCTGGATTTTCCAGCGTCAGCTGGCACACGGTGCCTGGGCGATTGGCGTCGGGTCGGCCTGGCAGGCCAAAGTGGCGATGGAAGCCGGTTTGCCACGGGTGTTGATGGCCAACCAACTGGTGGGCAAAGCCAACATGCAGTTGATTAGCGAGCTTAAGGAGCAACACCCGTCCACCACGTTTTATTGCTGCGTTGACAGCCTGAGCAATGCGCTGGCGCTGGACGAGTTCTTTAGTGGCCGTGGCCAAACGCTGGATATCCTGCTGGAGCTGGGCGTACCCGGTGGCCGTTGCGGTTGCCGCAGCGTGACACAGGCACAGCAGTTGGCACAGGAGATCTCTACACTATCTGGCCTACGCCTGAGAGGTATTGAACTGTATGAAGGCGTGATGCACGGCGATGATGCCCAACCGAAGATTGAACAATTCCTGCGTGAGGCCGCCGGTTTGCTGCGTGAGTTACACCAGAAGCAACGTTTCGGCGACGAAGAGATGATCCTGACCGGAGCCGGTTCTTCCTGGTATGACGTGGTATGCAACGTCTGGGGCAGCGAAAGCCTGCCGGACAACTGCCGGGTCGTGATCCGCCCAGGCTGCTATATCACCCACGACCAAGGCATCTACCAGGAAGCGCAGAACGCCATACTGGCTCGCGATAGCTATGCTTGCGATTTGGCAGGTGAATTAACCTCCGCGCTGGAACTGGTGGCGTTGGTACAGTCCGTGCCTGAACCGGGCCGTATCATCGTCAACTTTGGCAAGCGTGATGCCGCCTTTGACGCCGGTTTACCGCAGCCGATCGCCCATTATCGTCGTGGTCTGCCACAAGAAAGCGACATCACGGGTCTCACCACCATCGGCATCATGGACCAGCACGCCATGCTGACTTGCCCAGCAGTTAGCGACGTACAGGTGGGCGATATTCTGGTGTTTGCCACCTCGCATCCATGCCTGACGTTTGATAAATGGAAGACGCTGTTTTTAATCGACGACGATTACAACGTGATCGAACAATTGGACACCGCGTTCTAAGCATTGGCTGGCCCCTCACCCTAACCCTCTCCCACAGGGAGAGGGGACCGTATGTGCTACAAATTAGCCCCCTGCGTCTGACCTTGACACGGGCGCAGCAATGCAGCGCCCCTACGTTGAGTCACATTGCCGCATCTGGTACTGAACCAGAAGGCAGATTCGGCCAGCCAAACGATTGCTAAATTGCAAAAAGTGGTGTTTTTACGCTTGCAGAGAAAAAAAGCACGAGTATAATGCGCGACAATTTGCCAGGAGAAAGCATGAAAATCGCGCATTGTTTTGTTCGCCACACTCGACAAAACCGCCAGCCAATCGGCGGGCAACTGCCGTTATTTCCCCTGTTGCAGCAATCATCATTTAAAGCCCCTCGTTGAGGGGCTTTTTTTTGTCCAAAGCATTGCTATTACATTGAAAAGCCCCGCGCCAAGGGCAAGTGTCGAGGAGAGTGAACATGGCCAATCCGCTGTATCGCAAGAACATCATCTCTATCAACGATCTCAGCCGTGAAGATCTGGAACTGGTGCTCAATACCGCCGCCAGCCTGAAAGCCCACCCGCAGCCGGAGCTGCTCAAACACAAGGTGATCGCCAGTTGCTTCTTTGAAGCGTCCACGCGGACCCGTCTGTCGTTTGAGACCGCTATCCAGCGCCTGGGGGCTTCGGTGGTCGGCTTTTCCGACAGCAGCAACACTTCCCTCGGCAAAAAAGGCGAAACGCTGGCCGATACCATCTCGGTGATCAGCACTTACGTCGATGCCATCGTGATGCGTCATCCGCAGGAAGGCGCTTCTCGCCTGGCCTCTGAATTCGCTGGCGGTATCCCGGTGCTGAACGCCGGGGATGGCTCGAACCAACACCCGACCCAAACGTTGCTGGATCTATTTACCATCCAGGAAACCCAGGGCCGCCTGAGCAATATCAATATCGCCATGGTGGGTGACCTGAAATATGGCCGTACCGTCCACTCGCTTACCCAGGCGCTGGCTAAATATGAAGGTAACCACTTCTTCTTCATCGCGCCGGAAGCGTTGGCAATGCCAGGCTATATCCTGAAGATGCTGGACGAAAAAGGTATCTCCTACAGCCGCCACAACAGCATCGAAGAAGTGGTGCCAGAGTTGGATATTCTGTATATGACCCGCGTGCAGAAAGAGCGCCTGGATCCGTCCGAATACGCCAACGTGAAGGCACAGTTTATCCTGCGTGCGTCGGATCTGGCCGGTGCCCGCGACAATATGAAAGTGCTGCACCCGCTGCCACGCATCGATGAGATCGCCATTGAAGTGGACAAGACACCGTACGCCCACTATTTCCAGCAGGCGGGCAACGGCATCTACGCCCGTCAGGCGCTGTTGGCACTGGTTTTAAACGCAGAATTGGCTCTTTAAGGGGGAACCGTCATGACTCACGATAACAAACTCCAGGTTGAAGCGATCAAGTGCGGCACGGTGATCGACCATATTCCGGCGCAAATCGGCTTTAAGCTGCTTTCGCTGTTCAAACTGACCGCCACCGATCAGCGCATCACCATCGGCCTGAACCTGCCCTCCAAAGAGCTGGGCCGCAAGGATCTGATCAAGATCGAGAACACCTTCCTGACCGAGCAGCAAGCCAACCAGCTGGCGATGTACGCCCCGAAGGCTACGGTCAACCGTATCGATAACTATGAAGTGGTGCGTAAGCTGACCCTCAGCCTGCCCGATCATATCGACGGCGTGCTGACCTGCCCGAACAGCAACTGCATCAGCCGCAGCGAACCGGTGGCTTCGAGTTTCAGCGTCAAATCCCATGCCGGGGAAGTGCACCTCAAGTGCCGTTACTGCGAGAAAGAGTTCGATCATCAGGTAGTGTTGCAGACAGATTAATATCGCGGGGAAGCCGCTGTTAATCTGGCGGCCAGCCCTTATAATGGAGTTTCTGAAAATAACTCTACTCCAAGGGTTTCAAACTACCGTTTGAAACCCCAACGGGATATCAGGAGATTAAATGTCACGTAATATCAGCACTGAACTCGCGCCAGCCGCCATTGGTCCTTACGTGCAGGGCGTTGACCTGGGCAGCATGATCATCACCTCCGGCCAGATCCCGGTCGATCCAAAAACCGGTACCGTACCCGATGACGTAGCCGCTCAGGCGCGCCAGTCACTGGACAACGTGAAGGCGATCGTGGAAGCCGCAGGCCTGAAAGTGGGCGACATCGTGAAAACTACCGTTTTCGTCAAAGACCTGAACGATTTCGCTACCGTTAACGCAGCCTATGAAGCCTTCTTCACCGAGCACAACGCCTCGTTCCCAGCGCGTTCTTGCGTGGAAGTGGCGCGTTTGCCAAAAGACGTGAAAATCGAGATCGAAGCCATCGCCGTTCGCCGTTAATCGGCCACGAGATCCTTCGAATACGGCCAGCCTTTGCTGGCCGTATTTATTTATAGGAATTTTATTATCCTCATTAAATTCATCATCTAATCTTCTTTTTACTTCCCCTCGAATTTAAAAATAAAAATCACGTCTATAATTAGTGGCACCTCGGCCGGGTTACCCCTACTTGCAAATAATATGTGAATAACGTTCGGAGAAAAATATGACGCTTACCGTATTGGATTATTTTATCCAACAGCTTTCCCATGGCAAAAATAAGCCCGCTATTGTCAGTAAAGATACCACTCTGACTTACCGACAGTTGGATGAGGCCAGTAACCGGCTTTGCGCCTTACTACAACATCGAGGGATCCGCCCCGGCGATACCGTCCCTCTGGTCGCACTGCGTACAGTGGAGATGCTGATCGGGCTGTTGGCCATCGTGAAGACCGGAGCCAGCTACATCCCGATTGATGCCCGCTATCCAGCCAAACGCATAGGCTTTATTGTCGAACAGAGTCAGGCCTCACTCATCTTGATCAGTAATGCCTCATTGCAAGATATTATTCATTCCGATGGCAGAGAAATTATTGCCATTGATACTATATCAAACTCATTAGTATCATCACCATTAATGTCCCCATTAAAGCCTGATTCTACGGCTTATATTATATTCACCTCAGGTACCACCGGAACGCCTAAGGGCGTAATGATATCTCATCGCTCATTGCTGAATATTATCCTCTGGCATAATACGACCTTTGCCATGAATGCCCAGAGCCGCTCAACCTTGATCGCAGGCATTGGTTTTGACGTCGCCCAATGGGAAATTTGGTCAGCCCTGTGCAGCGGTGCGACCCTGGTTCTGCCAGAAGAAGACGTGCGGCTACAGCCCACGGCCTTGCTGGATTTCTTTGCTGACCATCAGATCACCCATGCCTTCGTCCCCACAGTACTGATTTCTGGGGTTGTTAGCGCCCCACAGCCTGAGGCGCTAACGCTGCAATATCTGTTCACCGCCGGGGAAAAGCTGCACCCGGTTAAACTCGACCAGATCAACTATCAACTGGTGGACTACTACGGGCCGACCGAAGCGACCATTTTTGCCACCTATAACCCGGTTATCTGTGCAACGCAAAACCCGCCTGTCACCATTGGCACGCCGGTAGCCGATACCGAGATCCTGATCCTCCATGAAGGCTTGCAACCTGTCAGTGGCGATCAAGCCGGCGAGCTGTTCATCGGTGGAACCAGCTTGGCGCGTGGCTACCTGAACAACCCTGAGTTGACGGCGGAAAAGTTCCTGACCCCCGCCCATTTCCCTGGTAAGCGCCTGTATCGCAGCGGCGATCTGGCCCGCTGGTTGCCGGATGGCCGCATTCAGTATCTTGGCCGTATCGACGAGCAGGTAAAGATCCGGGGTAACCGCGTAGAACTAGGGGAGATCGAAAGCCTGATGGTCAAAGTCCCCGGTGTGAAATCTGCCGTCGCTACGGTGACCCAGCCGGAAAATCCCCTGGATAAAAAGATCGTGGCCTTTGTGGTACCGGATCGCGCCACTGAAAACCCGATTGCAGCCATCAAACGCCAGTTACAGGACACATTGCCAGACTACTTCCTGCCTGCCGATTATCAGTTGGTAGAACAGTTGCCCATTAACGCTAATGGCAAAACCAACAAGGCTGCGTTGCTGGAAAACTACCGCCCCACGCTACCTGAACGCCAACATGACGCAGCGCCGCTTGATGACTGGCAACAGCCTATCGCCGATATTTGGTGCCAGCTACTGGCATTACCCGACATTGCCATTGACGATAACTTCTTTACCATCGGCGGGCATTCGCTGCTGGCCGCTAGCCTGGCAACGGCGATCAACCGCCAGACCGGGGTGAAAACCTACGTGCGGGATATCTATGAATATCCAACGTTCGGTAGCCTGGCACAGGCACTCAAGGAGCGAGCAGGCCATGCGTTGCCCAGCGAAGATCGGGAGCCGATCCGCGCGCTGCAAGAAGATATCTACCTGCCAGCGGGGATCGTTATCGATCCGCACTATGAGCCGCGGCAAATCAGCGATCCCCATACCATTCTGCTCACCGGTGCGACCGGCTTTATCGGTTCACACCTGTTAGCCGAATTGCTGAACACTACCAGAGCAGAGATCGTTTGCCTGGTCCGCGATAGCTCGCAGGAGAAAGCCAGCCGCCGGCTACAGGAGCGGTTACAACGCTACCATATTGCCCTGAGGCCCGAGCAACAGGCGCGTATTTCCGTCGTGGTGGGGAATGTTGCAGAGGATAAATTCGCTTTGGCTACCGAGCAGTATGAAGCGCTGAGCCAGCGGGTAGATATCGTCTATCATTCCGCAAGCGCAGTGAATTTTATCCAGCCCTATTCCTATATGAAGCACGATAATGTGGGTGGCCTGCGCGAGGTGATCCGCTTCACCGCCCATCGACGTACCAAGCCGCTGATGTTGCTTTCGACCATTTCCGTGTACAGCTGGGGACATCTGCATACCGGTAAGCGCGTGATGTTGGAGAGTGATGATATTGACCAGAACCTACCAGCAGTGATCACCGATATCGGCTATGTGCGCAGCAAGTGGGTGATGGAAAAAATTGCCGATCTGGCGGCGTCGCAAGGGCTGCCGTTGATGACCTTCCGTCTAGGCTATGCCACCAGCCATAGCCAAACCGGGGTAAGCGCCAGCTACCAATGGTGGGGACGCCTGGTAAAAACCTGCATAGACAGTGGCACGGTGCCCGATTTACGGGATCTGCGTGAAGGACTTACCACGGTGGATTACATGACCCGCGCCATCGGCTATATCAGCCGCAATCCACAGGCGTTGGGTAAAAAATTCAATCTGATCCACGAGCACCGCAACAACCTGACCTTGAAGGGATTCTTTGCATTGCTCGAGTCCCATTTTGGCTATCAATTCACAGCAACCCCCTTCAACGAATGGTTGGCGCAATGGGAGGGGGACACGCAAGCGCCGCTTTACCCTCTGCTCAGCCTGTTCAAGGACAATATGATCGATGGGCAATCTACGGTACAGCTCTATCAGGATACCTATCAGTGGGATTGCCGCCATGTGAAACAGTTTTTGCACGGTAGCGGTATCGAGGAGCCACGCTTCACACAAACGGAACTGTTGCGCTACTTGCAACGCTCAATGGGCATCACACCGCTTTCCCAGCAAGCTTAGACGAATGATTGCGGGCCATTTCTGGCCCGCAAAACTGCCGTTACTTCAACCGAGCAAAACCAGCTTCCAGATCGGCAATCAGGTCGTCAATATTCTCAAAACCGATATGAACGCGCACTAAGGTGCCGGTAAAGTCCACCTTGGCTGCCGGACGGATTTCGTTCAGCTCTTCCGGCTGGTTGGCCAGGATCAGCGACTCAAAGCCGCCCCACGAATAGGCCATGCTGAAGTGCTCAAAATGGTCCAGATAGTGGGCGACCTGCTCATTGGTCAGCCGCGCCTTCAGCACAAAAGAGAACAATCCGCAGCTGCCGCTGAAATCACGCTGGAAGAACTCATGCCCCTTGCAAGAAGGCAGCGCCGGATGGTTGACCCGCTCCACCTCTGGCCGTGCCGCCAGCCATTCGGCAACGGCGATGCTGCTGATCTCATGCTGCTTGAGGCGTACACCCAGCGTTCTCAGCCCACGGCTGCCGTTATAGGCGGTATCCGCGTCGGCCATTTGCCCCATCAGATAGGAGTTTTCACGCAGTTGGTCCCAACAACGGGCGTTTGATACGGCGGTGCCCAGCATGGCATCGGAATGACCGATGATGTATTTGGTACCGGCCTGAATAGAAATATCCACGTCGAAATCCAGTGCCTTGAACAGAATGCCCGCCGCCCAGGTGTTATCGATCATGATGACGATCTCAGGGTTTATCGCCCGGGCCGCCTTCACCATCGCCGGTACGTCCTGAACTTCCATAGTGATGGAGCTTGGGGATTCAAGGAACAGCACTTTGGTATTGGGCTTGATCAGCTCGGCAATCCCGGCACCGATCAGCGGATCGTAATAGGTGGTTGCTACGCCCAGCTTGCTCAGGATCTTGTTGCAGAAATCCTGCGTCGGCTCATAAGCGGCGCCGGTCATCAGGATATGGTCACCGTTGGCGACAAACGCCAGAATGGCATTGGTCACCGCAGCTGCCCCGCAAGGGTAAAGCGAACAGCCTACTCCACCTTCCAGCTCTGCCATCGCGTCCTGGAATGAGAAATGCGTCAGGGTGCCGCGGCGCCCGTAGAATAACTCGCCTTTGGCGCGGTTGGCGGTAGCAAACTTCTTGTCCTTCACCGTATCAAAGGTTAAGGAAGAGGCGCGTTGGATCACCGGGTTAACCGATCCTTGGGTAAATCGAGGCTTACGGCCAGCGGTGACCAGGGCGGTTTCTATTTTTTTAGCTGTCATAATCAGTTGCCTGCTTTTCTCGTTAATCAATGGTGTAGGGTTATGCCGCGACCCTTATGCGATTTTTTCTGCCATATCCGTAAGGCTGGCGTTAACAGCTGCGGGTTGCGGCTTTTTGCCCGCAAAGCGCTCAACAATTTGTGCGGCATTGAGATCGTGTATCACGTTGATCAGCGTGGCCGGCGCGTCAGTGATAGTACCCAGCACCACCAGCATCGGAATGGTTTCCAACGGTAGACCCAGCGTGGTGACGATAAAGATCTCACCTAGGAAAGCCCCGCCAGGGACACCACCGACGATAATCGCCGAAAGCACGGAAATCAGCATCGTCAGGAAGAAGGTCTCCATCGTGAAGTCCAGCCCCAGCACCGAGAAGATAAACACGATCTTGAGTGCGGCAATCATCGCCACACCGCCCTTATTCAGGTTTACCAGCAGCGGTAGGGAGATGTCTACGATTTCCGGGTTGATCCCCATCGCTTTGGCTGCACGAATATTGGCAGGCAAGGTGCCCAGAGAGGAGCAGGTGCCCAGCGCGGTGGCCGAAGGTTCGATAGCGTTACGCCAGAAGGCGCGTATCGCAGGCATGCCGCCGCCAACCCAGGAGTAGAAGATGGAGCCAAAAACGTAGTACAGCAGCGTGGCGGCAAAGAACAGACCGATGGCTCTGTCAAAGGTGACCAGCAACTGCGAATCCTGGCTGGCCATGGTAGAAGCAAAGTAGCAGCCCAGCCCGATAGGCGCCCCTTTCATGATGATCGACACGATCTTCATGATGATGGTATTGAGATCGTTGAGCGAGTTGGACACCCGTTTGCCCTGCTCACCCGATTGGCCGATGGCGATGCCCGCAATCACGGACATGATAATCAGCGCCAGAATGTTGGATTTGGACAGCAGCCCGACAAAGTCGTTGGTGGTCACCATGCTGACAAAATCCATGCTCCCGCCACCAGCGTTAAACTTCTCCGCCAGTTCGATGGTGACGCCCTGCGCCGGGTTGAACAAGGTGGCCAGGCCGACGATACCGGCCGCTGGTATCAGTGCCATCACAATGGAAACGGCAAAGATCACCCCCATAATGCGCCCGAGCTTTTTCAGGTCGGTCATGCTGGCGATGGAAGACATGACGCTAACGCTGACCAGCGGCACGATAATCATAAACAACAGGTTAAGGAAAATCTTACCGATTGCCTGTAATTTCAACGCAATATCTGGCGCGTAAATACCGACAATCCCCCCGAGCGTTAAGGCAAATAGCAGAATAAATGATGATTTGTAGGGTTCTAAACGTTTCCACATATTCAATTCCTTATTTTTATCTTTTTGTTCATGTGACTTAAGTCACTTTTTTATTTTTCTACAGTAGATTGTGACTTGTGTGATACAGGTCACCCCTGGGTGTTTGGTTGTGATCTAATACGGTACAGCGTATTCTGTTATTAATAATGTCATTTTGTTCTAAGCGATGTAATAGCGCATTCGTACCGTTTAAAGAAATCACTCATGAACAAAAGGAAAAAATGAGCAGCCCAGCCTCGTTAAAACAACTGGAAGTTCTGGTCAAAATTGTGGAATGTGGCGGGCTGTCTGAGGCTGCCGCACACCTGAACGTCTCGCCTTCGGCGGTCAGCAAGAGCCTGGCGCAGCTGGAAAGCCAGCTGGGCACCACTTTACTGAAGAGAACCACGCGCAGCTTTACGCTGACCGAACCCGGCCAATATTTATACAACCGGGCAACTCAACTGTTGCTGGACTTTAATGAATCGCTCAACACTACCGCGGGTTACTATAATCACCCTAATGGGGAATTAAGGATAACCTGCTCGATGGCTTTTGGTTATTCCCATTTGGCAACGCTGGCGCATCATTTTCGTGAGCGTTGTCCCGATGTTGATTTATATATCAACCTTAGCGACAATTTTGTTAATCTTAATGAAACCAATTTTGATATCGCATTGCGCGTATCATCAGAACCGCCGGTTAATTATGCAATGCGCAAATTAGCGACGATCAATTGGGCCTATTGCGCCAGCCCCAAATATCTCGAAAAATACGGTACGCCGCATTCCATTCAGGATTTAACCCATCACCAGTGCCTGATTTACCCTGGCTTAACCCCAGTGTGGAAGACCATTGATGAGCAGGGTGTCGCGCACCATCTGAAGACACGCACGCCGATACAAGCCAACAGCAGCCTGGTGTTGCTGAAATCGGTTCTGGAGAATCAAGGTATTGCCTATCTGCCCACCTATCTTTTGGGCGACCATATAGAGCAAGGCACTTTGGTGCCGCTGGCATTGGACGACAAACTGACCCACCCGACCCACGGCCTGTATGCCCTGTATTTCCCTAGCCGCTACAGCAATCCCAAGGTACGCGCTTTTATCGATTTTCTGCTGGAACAGCTACAGCCAGTGCCCATCTGGGACAGTTGGCTGACGCAGTCTTAAATCAGGGGACAGCAACCGCGCCATCCCCTGCCGGAGTTATTGTACCGCGACTGCACGCAACAACGTTTCCAGCGGATATACCGCGGCAATCACCACTTCATCCCGGATCTGTGCCGCCGCATCCAACTGTTGCCGGGCCTGTTCCGCCTCGGCTTTGCTCAAGGGTTTACCCTGCTGATAGCGTTCCAGCAGCATCAATCCCAGATCGGCCAATGTACCGACATCTTGCGCCACCGGTGCCAAATCCTTCATCACCACGTTACCGGCGATCGCCTGCTTCACCGGTGCGCCATTACGCTGCCAACGTTGCAGGCGTTCGCGGATCGCCTCCGCCGCTGCTCGATGGTTCTTGTCTTTAAGCAGCAACGCTACCTGAGTATTGAGGTCGCGTACCGCCGCACTTTCCGGTGGGATGGCATCGGCAAAGCGGTTCAGCGGCTCAAACTGGTGATAATTACCCGCTTTGAACTTCAGATGCTGACGCGTGTAATACTGCCCCGGCTCGACCGCTTCGGCCAGGATCTGCAATGGTGTAATATCCACGCTGTTAGCCAAACGGGTAAATTCGCGTGCCGTTTCAACATGCTGCTGCAAGCCGACAGAGACCACCGACCAAGCGTCTATCGCCGCCAGGCGCTGGTACATATTATCTTCATTGGTCACATCCTTGGCCGACCACAGACGCTCCGCCACGGCAAAGGTCCTTGGCCACATCCTGACATCCAGCACCGGCGCACGAATGTTTTCCGCCCAGAAGGCGGCTTCGCCCCCCAGAATATTGGCCTGATGCTGCTCATCCGGCACCACGGGCATAGTGCCCGCCGGGATCGCCGTCAGCTTACTGCCGCTAGTTGGGTAACGCACGTTGCCCACCAGGGTGTAACCGCTCAGTTGATCCTGCTGTAGAGTGAATACCGGACGCGTGTCGCCCATCCAGGTATCAATGCGGAAGGTCACCTGCTCTGGCGTTCGCCATTCGATCTCCCGCACCGCACGGCGCGATTTGCCTTTGAAATCGATAAAGCCACGCCACCCCTGCTTGCCTTCGATCAGCGTGAAGGTGCCTTCCACCGGGCTGCCTTTCAAACGCGGCATGCTGAACTGCCAGCTCTGCGCCTGCTCACCAGCCTGCACTTCGGTATCAACCCCCAGCGGCTGCGGCAAGATTTCATTGCGATAGTGATAGGCGGTGCTGTGTGGCTGATCGAGATAGAAGCCGGTAGAGAGGATGCCTTGATAGCCATCCTGGGCGCTGGCTCCCAAAGAATCTGGCCCACGCCAGGATTGGATCACGATGTTATGCGGCAAGGCCGGATGGTAGATCTCATCCCAACCCACCATGCGGCGCTGATGCTGTTCGAGGATCTTTTCCAGTTTCTGGTTGAAGAAAGCCTGCAACGCGTGCGCATCCGCCAACTGGTTTTGCTGCATAAACGCCTGGATGGTTTTAGAGTTGTTCCACTGGGTGGCGTCTACCTCATCCCCACCGATATGCAGATAGGGATCCGGGAAGATCGCTACCAATTCGCCGATGATGCTGTCAACAAACTGATAAACCTTGTCGTTCGAAGGATCGAGCGTGGGCTTGTGGACGCCCCAATGGCGTTCCATTTGGTACGGGCCCGGCGCACTGAGCAGTTCAGGGTAGGCAACCGCAATGGTAGACGCATGTCCCGGCAAATCGATTTCTGGTACCACGCGAATGCCCCGTGCCGTGGCATAGGCGACCACTTGCTGCATCTGCTCACGGGTGTAGAAATGACCGTCACTGGCCAGTTGCTGGAGCTTTGGATAGTGCTCGGACGCGAAGCGCCAGCCCTGATCGTCGGTGAGATGCCAATGGAAAACGTTGAGCTTGGCCGCCGCCATGCCATCGAGCTGGCGCAGGATATCCTCAACCGGCAGGAAATGACGTGCCGAATCCAACAGCACGCCACGCCAAGGGAAACGCGGAACGTCGGTAATATTGACCAGCGGCATAAAGGTATTTTCGCCATCGGTCTGCACCAGTTGCAGCAACGTTTCCATGCCGCGAAGCGCACCGAAGCGAGTGTTGGCCGTCAGCGTCGCGCCCTGCGGCGTTACCTTGAGCTGGTAGCTTTCATCGCTGTCTGGCAGCGGCTGGGCCGCAACCTGATGTTTGATCATGATGTTGATCGTTGCGGCCTGGTTTTTCTCACCCTGTGGGGCCAGCGTCCAACCAGTTTGCCGTTCCAGGCGGTCGCGCCAACGTGCCTGCGCCTCCCCTAAATCGTCCCCCTGAACGTTGAACGATAAGAGGTAATCCAGCACCAGCTTGCCTTGCGGCTGCGCCAGTTCGGCCTGCTGTGGCCAAGGCATTAGCGGCAAATCACCAGCCGGTTGGGCCAGCGCGTTGAGGGAAAATAACAGCGAAGAAGCCAGTAGCGTATAACTGAAGGGTTTGTGCATCGGAAATTCCTCAGAGGAAAAAATCAATATAGCCAATGAGGTAGATAAAGACTGAGCCGAAGGGAGATGTCCAACCGCGAAGGCAAAACAGTGCGATGGATCACAATTGGTTTGGTGATAGCCACTGCGTATTGGGTATTGATCGGAATGTTCGACCGTAGGGGTGTAGCATGCTGCGCCCGTTTTCTGCAGCCTCTGCCTAATCAACTCCCCCCATTCTTGTATCAGCCGCCACACAACTAATGAAGGTCGGCCTTTTCAGATTACCTGCGCAAAACACTGGTTATACATACAGTCATTAATTGTATGTTTCCCGGTTAGACAGCACAAGAAACACAAACTCTGATACTTGCCCTCATTTGGCGAGGAAGCGATGAAGTGCCGTTAACCATCAAAAAATCAGACTGTAAAAAGGAAGATAACCATGGCTGAAGAAAAGAAAAACGCTCAAGTGCTTGGCGGTGTTAATGACGACATTACTGAACTGAAATCACTGTCCACGCTCCGTAAACGCATGATCAGTGACGGTGAGATCGTGACTAAATCGGCAAACGGTTTTCGCCTGGCATTTGGAAATACTGGCGTGATGTTGCGTAACGATGGGCAAGCTTTCTATGTGCTGACTACGCCAAGCGGTCAGGCCCAAGATGGGCAATGGAATACTCTACGACCTTTTGCTTTTAGTCTCTCAACCGGCAGGGTGTCTCTGTCCAACGGTGTGGATGTATCTGGAGGTGCGTTGGTATCACATAACGCAGGTATTGGCGCGGTAAACACCGGCCCTACTCCCCTCATCAGTGGACAAACATATGGCGCACCAGCTGTATATACGAATTTCACCACCGGTAATGTGACCACCACCATGATGATGGGCTCCCGTGTTATTCCAGGAAAAGAAGATACCGGCTTACTTTCCTACCGTGATTTATCGGGAAAATGGAATGAAATCCATGTGAGAGCCAACAGTGAACTGTCAGCTGGGCGATTGGAAAAAAGTGATCCCAATGGATGGATTATCGCCAAGGGAAATAAGAATGTAAATAACAACGCAGACCGAACCACCTACGGATTACGCCTTGAAGGGCAAGGAAGCCTGTTTACAGAACTTTGCCATTACGAGCGAATTGGTCAACACCATTTAATGGGGCTTCGCGTTGCAAATGGCGGTGGCGATGGCTGGTATGAGTCCCGAGACAAAGGCAATGCTTACACCAACGGTGCCTGGCACAGCAGCTCAGATGCCCGAATGAAAACGGAAATCGTAAAAATTGATGGTGCCTTAGATAAACTAGATAAAATCAGCGGTTATACCTATCTGAAACAAGGCGTTCCAGAAGCTGGGGTAATTGCACAGGAAATTGAAAATATCTTACCTCAGTCTGTGACTACGACTGAATTGAAATTAAATGACGGTAGCATTCTGAAAGATGCTCGGGGAATTAATATCAACGGCGTCGTGGCACTTCTGATTGAAGCGTTAAAAGAAGAAAGCGAAACCAGACGTCAATTGGAGTCTCGATTGGCAACGCTGGAAGAATCAATCATCAGTAACCAGAGCTGATAATTCAGAGGATTTCTTCCAATGATTCAGGATTTTTACTGCCCAACGAACAGAAAAGCGAGGACATAATTATGGGTGGATTCGATTACGGTGGATACGGTGACGGTACCGACTGGAGTTCCGAAAGGGGGGACGGCCCGAACCCTGGCGGGGGTTCTCAGGGTAATGTGGGTGATGGTAATCAAGGTAATGGCAACAACTCGTCTACTGCGATGATGGTCTCAAGTGGGGTCCCTGGGGTCTTGGCATACACGGAAGGCTTTGGATTTCTCTCTTTTCAGGTTGGCATTGCCAATCTGAGTAAGCTGGCCTCAACACCTTTGGCTGCCGCGATCGGTACTGCATTTGCCAGGGCATATGCCATACTCGCTGGAGTCTGGCCTTCACCTATTGCGCCTGATGACATGAGTGTAACGCATATGCCGCAATTGCAAATCACTCAGGTGCTGCCTGCTAGAGAGATCGTCACTGTTGACCTAAGTACCCTGGCGTCTCAGAAAGAGGTTTCTGTCAAGGCTCGTTTGACTGATGTCATTGATAACGGGCGGCAAGTATTGGCTTTCGCACGTGACAAAGCAATTCAAACCAAGGCTCCCGTGGTTGAGGCCAGGGCAACGGGTAAACCCCGTCAGTTTGATGTCTCTTTGCCTGGGTTGAGTACCCCATTACGACTGGATGTTGCGTTACCTTCTGCTCCCCAGCCAAAACCCAATGCAGACCCCGACAGCAAGACGTTCGAGAAAGTCGCCGATCAGTCCGCCAAAACGCTCTATGATGGGATGCTGGGAGGTAACACACATGATGCTATTGTGACGTTCCCGAAAGAGCTGGGCATGGATCCGGTCTATATTGCGATAACACGCCTTCTGAGTGAAGTTGAGCTGCGTCAGCGGGAAGAAAAACAGGCTCAGGACGTGCTCAATCAGCGGCAGGTCATCCGGAAAGAGGCAGAGCAGGCCTTGAATGGGATGGAGGGCCTGGATGAAGTTGCTCAATATGAACGCCGTAAAGTGGCCGCAGAGGCCCGATTGGCGGAAAAGCAGCAACAACTGACGACTATGCAGGCTCGGGTGGCGCGTCTGGATGCGCAGGCTCGGTCAGCACGGGCCTTCGCGGGTCTGATGAACAGTCTGCATAATCAGCAGCGTATGGACGCCAACGCTCGTGCCGTTGCTTTTGAAAAGGAGGTTGATGCGGGACGCGTGCAGATTGATGGATTGCAAAAAGAAGTCAACACGCTGAGTGGACAAGTCAAAAGTGCTACTGTTGAACTGGCAGATAAAGTCGCGGCCAAAGCAAAAGCTGAGGCAGAAGCAAAGGCAGCAGCAGAAGCCAAAGCGAAAGCTGAGGCGGAGGCCCGAGCGAAACTGGCAGCACTGATGGCCAAGGCTGGCGTGAACCCTACACCTGTGTATACATCGGAACTGGTTAAGTCAGCTCAGGCTTCCCTTGCCGCTGCGGGAGGGATGGTACTGAATCGTGCTGCGGGAATGCTCCAGTTGTCAACCGTCGCCGATGGTATCTTGACAACCTCCAGCGATTTGGCTGGATCTATAGCGGGTGCTGTATGGCGCGGAGCCACTGCCCTAGCAGATATCGCTACAGCTGGCGCTGCCGGGACAACAGTTAGCGCTTTAGCCGTAGGATTCTGGCCGAAAACTGACAAAGCGCTCGATAAAAATACGGTACAATTGTTTGCTGTTCAAGCCAGTCTGGTGGCCGCAGGAAAAATCAGTATTACCCCTGAAATGACTTCAGTTAACTTACCTGTGCGTGGTTTGTTAGTAACGGAGGATGGGCGGCAATATGTGAGCCTAGTCAAAACAGGTCTAAGTGGTGTATCCGCAAACGTTCCGGTACTAAGAACTGTGCGTGATGAGAAAACCGGGCTGGATAGAATCACGCTTCCGGCGGTGGGTGGGATACCGTCGCGAACTATCCTGATAAATCCGATACCTGTTGGGCCTAATGCTCCTCCTAATACCGGGAACAATTCGCCAATCCCCGTCACGCCTGTACATACCGGCACGACGCCAAAGCAGGTGGACAGTATAGTTACAACCAGCTTCCCGGCGGGAGATCTCAAGGAACTGCAGGATTTTATCTACTGGCAGCTTGACGCCACTGGATCAGGTGTTGAGCCGATTTACGCGATGCTCAGTGCACCTCCAAAATCAGTGACTCATGGGTTCAAACATTATCCGCCGAAAGGAGTACCTTGGCAGGACATCGTTAAAAGTACAGCGAACAAAGGTAAAGCTAAGTTTAAACCAGAGGTTAACATTCCTGAGATTGATAACGATGTATGGAGCACTGGCCAAACAACAAAAACACATCCCGCGTGGAAAGTTAAACAATATGATCGTATAATTGGCGCTTTTGAGGGGAAAGAAACCAAATGGGCTGTAGCTAAAGAATCACAGGGCGTTGTTCATTCCCACCCAATATCAGAGCAAAGAGTTAAGGAGCTTATGAAATGAATATCAGCCGCACAGCAATAGATTTCAAAGGTGGGAAAATAACTGACGACACGTTATTTTTAACTGACTTTGATGACCCAGCAAGTTATATTGATTTGGACGTATTACTGGTTGAGTATGCAAATAATTTTTTCGTTGATGTATCCTTTCATGACGGTGCTAATAAATTAAGCGTGAACGTAATATCTGAATTTGATTGGGAAAATCCAGTTTATACAAAAAGCATAGAGCGTCATGATAAAACTGGATTAATAGCATCACTTAAAGAAGCTATCGATATCGCTGTTAAAGGTAAATAAAAACCGCTGTTTGGCTACTCCCAAATAAATAAGCCTTTTATGCCCAACAAACATCTGTTTGTTGGGCATTTTCATTGGCAGCGATCTAAAACAGCTTACTGCCATCCATACCTGCGGACAAACCAGCCTTTCACGCACTGAGTCAGCACCATGTAACCGACCAGGATCAGTACCAGCCATGGGAAGTAACCCAGCGGCAGCGCCTGTAGTTGCAGGAAGCCCGCCAGTGGTGAGAAGGTCAGGCCGATACCGATGGCAATCACCGCCAACGTCATCACACACAGCGGCCAGGATGGGCGGCTCTGGATAAACGGAATTTTGCGCGTACGGATCATATGGACGATCAACGTCTGCGACAGCAGCCCTTCCACAAACCAGCCAGACTGGAACAGCGTCTGCATTTCCGGCGTATTGGCCTGGAACACGTACCACATCAGGGCGAAGGTCAGCACGTCAAAGATCGAACTGATCGGCCCAAAGAACACCATAAAGCGCCCCAGATCGCCGGAGTTCCACCGCTGTGGCTTGGTGATCTGATCGTCATCAACGTTATCGAACGGGATGGCAATTTGTGAAATATCGTACAGCAGGTTCTGGATCAACAGATGCAGCGGCAGCATCGGCAGGAAAGGTAAAAAGGCGCTGGCAATCAGCACGCTGAACACGTTACCGAAGTTGGAGCTGGCGGTCATCTTGATGTATTTCAGCATGTTGGCAAACGTACGGCGACCTTCGAGCACCCCCTGCTCCAGCACCATCAGGCTTTTTTCCAACAGGATGATATCCGCCGCTTCCTTGGCGATATCCACCGCCGAGTCCACCGATATACCAATATCCGCCGCACGCAGCGCCGGAGCATCGTTGATACCGTCGCCCATAAAGCCCACCACATGCCCCTGCTTACGCAACAGTTGGACAATGCGTTCTTTATGCAATGGCGTCAGCTTGGCAAACACCGTGGTACGCGCCGCGGCCGCTACCAGCGTGGCGTCATCCATCAGTTCGATTTCGCTGCCACGCAGGATATGGTCTGCATCCAGCCCCACGTCCTTGCACACCTTAGTGGCGACCAGCTCATTGTCACCGGTGAGGATCTTGACGGTCACACCATTCTTTTTCAGTGCGGCCAGGGCCGGCGCGGTGCTATCTTTCGGTGGATCGAGGAAGGCGATATAGCCTTCGAGGATCAGATCCGATTCATCTACCACAGCGTACTCATGATCCGTCGCAGGCAGGATCTTGTTGGCCACCGCGACGACGCGCAACCCTTGCTGATTGAGATCGTCGGTCACACGACGGATGCGTGCCAGCAGCGCTTCACTCAGTGGGATCACCTCCCCGTCCTGGCGCACGTGGCTACAGATCGCCAGCATCTCTTCCAGTGCGCCCTTGCAGATCAGCTCGTGGTATTGCGCCTCTTTCGCCACCACCACCGACATGCGGCGGCGTTCAAAATCGAACGGGATCTCGTCGACTTTGCGGTAATGCTGCAACGCATCCGGCTGTTTGCTTTCATCGGCACAGTTCAGTACCGCCACGTCCAGCAGGTTTTTCAGCCCGGTCTGGTAAAAGCTGTTCAGCCAGGCATAACGCAGCACCCGCTCGCTGCTGGCACCAAACACGTCGGTATGGCGCTCCAGTACAATTTTATCCTGGGTCAACGTGCCGGTTTTGTCGGTACACAGAATATCCATCGCACCAAAGTTCTGGATTGCATCCAGGCGTTTAACGATCACCTTCTGGCGTGACAGTTTGACCGCCCCTTTCGCCAGAGTGGAGGTGACGATCATCGGCAACATTTCCGGCGTCAGCCCTACCGCGACCGAAAGCGCAAACAGCGCCGCCTCCCACCAGTCACCTTTGGTGAAGCCGTTAATCAGCAGCACGATTGGCGTCATCACCAGCATAAAGCGGATCAGCAGCCAGCTCACCTTGCTGATGCCAGCCTGGAAGGCATTGGGTTGCTCATCCTGGCTGGTAACGCGCTGCGCCAACTGGCCGAAGTAGGTTTCGCTGCCGGTACCGATCACCATGGCCAGCGCAGTGCCGCTCACAACGTTGGTGCCCATGAAGCACAGGTTTTGACACTCCAGCGGATCGCTGACTTGCCCACGGGGAGCCGCCACTTTTTCTACCGGCAGTGATTCACCGGTCAGCGCCGCCTGGCTGATAAACAAATCTTTGGCAGAAAGCAGGCGCAGATCCGCCGGGATCATATCCCCTGCGGCCAGCTTGATAATGTCGCCCGGCACCAACTGCGAAATCGGCAGTTCGCTATGTTCACTTTTACCGGTATGCGCATCGCTACGGTAAACCGTTGCGGTGTTACTGACCATCGCCTTGAGCGCATCTGCCGCCTTATTGGAGCGGGCTTCCTGAATAAAATGCAGCAGCGTGGAAATCAGCACCATCAGGCCAATCACCAACGCAGCAATCAGATCCTCGGTGGCGTAGGAAATCAGCCCCAACACGGTCAGCAACAGGTTGAATGGGTTGCTGTAGCAATGCCACAGATGCCGCCACCAGCTTTCGGCCTGCTGATTTTCGATGGTGTTGCTGCCAAACCGGGCGCGGGCGGTTTCTGCCTCATGCTCGGTGATACCTTCCGGATGGCTGTTGAAGCGCTCGTAGAGTTGCATCGCGCTGGCGGCAGCGCATTCCAGACGTTGTTGTGTCAGGCTGGCAGGCAATTCATGTGCCGTACCACTGACGCTTTCCAACAGTGCATCACGCCGTACCAGGCGGCGTGGCAAATTGCGGCTGAGCATACCCAGCAGCCGACGGGGGAGTTGTTTAATTTTCATCGTTCGCACCTTATCGCCCAATGCCTCTCGGCAGTGGGGAACGGCGGATCGGCCCGCTGGCTTGGTTTTCGGACACGCCAAAAAACCTCCGCCGGAGCAGATCGCTGATTTTCAATTACCACAGAGGCGAACTATCGAGCAAGTGCCGCTGCTTACCTAAACCGGTAAAACAGCAACGCAGAGCGGAGAGGTTTTACCGGGGAACCGAATGAGTAGTGTTGGGGCTCGGATCGGGATCCATGCAGGAATTAACCTCCGGTAAAGAAAAAGTGGGAATGGCAGTGGCGGCCATTCCGTTTTGCGTCACTTTGGCTATGCACCAAGATCCGCGCGCTAAAATAAGCTATTGTAGCGAGCAGACAAGTTTAAGCCTCATCACCTAAACGATAAGTAAACCATGCAAAACCGGCTGACAATCAAGGATATCGCTCGTCTGAGCGGGGTAGGCAAATCTACCGTCTCACGCGTGATGAATAACGAAGGCAGCGTAAGCCCACAAACCCGTGAACGGGTGGAGGCGGTGATCCGCAGCCAGGGTTTTACCCCGTCGAAATCGGCGCGAGCCATGCGCGGCCAAAGCGACAAAGTCGTGGCAATCATCGTTTCCCGCCTGGATTCACCTTCGGAAAATCAGGCCGTGCGCACCATGCTGCCGCTGCTGTATCAGCAGGGCTTCGATCCGATCGTCATGGAAAGCCAGTTTGAAACCCGGCTGGTTGAGGAACACCTCAACGTGCTGCGCCAGCGCCACGTCGACGGCGTGATCCTGTTCGGCTTCACCGGCCTGACTGCGGACATACTCAAGCCATGGCAGGAAAAGATGGTGGTGGTCGCCCGCGACTATCCGGGGGTCTCATCCGTCTGTTATGACGATGAAGGCGCCGTGAAACTGTTGATGCAGCGCTTACGCAAACAGGGCCACAAGCATATCAGCTACCTGGGCGTACAGGAGTCCGATGCCACCACCGGGATGCGCCGCCACCAGGCTTATCTGGATACCTGCCGCGCACAAAAAATCACACCAGTGGTCGCGCTGGGTGAGCTGAACTATCAGAGCGGTTTCCAACTGGCTGCCAGCGTGATTGAACCACAAACCACCGCGCTGGTGTGCGCATCCGATACCATCGCTCTCGGTGCGATAAAATACCTGCAACAGCAACAGATAGCGTCACTCCAGGTGTGCGCTATCGGTAACACGCCGATGCTCAACTTCCTGTTCCCAGAGACGTTTTCGGTCGAATTGGGCTATGGTACCGCCGGGCAGCAGGCAGCACTTCAACTGCTGGGCCAACTGAGTGGTGAACTAGGCATCCGCCAAATCATCATCCCCTGCAAACTCGCCTGATTAATAAACCGGGCGCAGCATGCGGCGCCCCTACACGTTAACCCAGCGTTCTCATTGCCACTCTTTGCCGCATTATTGTCCATTTTGTGATCGTCGCCCCAAACCGGGAACGTTCCCATTCAATAAAAACCGCCGAGTGACTAAGCTTAAAAACATCCATACCTCTGTGCTTCACTGATAATCAAGGTGCCATAATGAGCAAAGTTCAGCAGCAGGACATCGATCGCCTGATCGTGCTGGTAGGTGGCCGCGAGAATATCGCCACCGTCAGCCACTGCATTACCCGCCTGCGTTTCGTCCTTAACGATCCCGCCAAGGCCAAACCAAAAGAGATTGAACAGCTGCGGATGGTCAAAGGCTGCTTCACCAACGCCGGGCAGTTCCAGGTGGTGATCGGCCCCGAAGTAGGTGATTACTATCAGGCATTGATTGCCGCCACTGGCATCAATGAAGCCGATAAAGAACAGGCCAAGCTGGCCGCCCGTCAGAATATGACCTGGTTCGAACGCGGCATCTCCCACTTTGCCGAGATTTTCTTCCCGCTGCTGCCCGCACTGATTAGCGGTGGTTTGATCCTGGGCTTCCGCAACGTGATCGGCGATATCCCGATGTCCGGTGGCCAAACGCTGGCCCAGATGCACCCGGCCTGGAAAACCATTTACGACTTCCTGTGGTTGCTGGGCGAAGCCATCTTTATGTTCCTGCCGGTGGCCATCTGCTGGTCAACGGTGAAGAAAATGGGCGGTACCCCGGTGCTCGGTATCGTCATGGGCATCACCCTAGTCTCCCCGCAGCTGATGAACTCTTACCTGCTCGGTCAGCAAGTGCCGGAAGTGTGGAATTTTGGCTGGTTCACCATTGAGAAAGTCGGCTATCAGGCGCAGGTGATCCCGTCGATCCTCGCCGGTATGGCGCTGGGCTGGATCGAAACCCGTCTGAAAAAGATCGTGCCGGATTACCTGTATTTGGTGGTGGTACCGGTGGTTTCCCTGCTGTTGGCAGTATTCCTGGCGCACACGCTGATCGGTCCGTTTGGCCGCATGATTGGTGATGGCGTAGCTTGGGCAGTGAAATGGGTCATGACCGGTAGCTTCGCCCCAATCGGTGCCGCGCTGTTCGGTTTCCTGTATGCGCCGTTAGTGATCACCGGGGTGCATCAGACCACGTTGGCCATCGATATGCAGATGATCCAAAGCATGGGTGGTACGCCAGTCTGGCCGCTGATTGCCTTGTCAAATATCGCACAAGCCTCGGCGGTGCTGGGCATCATCATCGTCAGCCGCAAGGCCAACGAACGCGAGATTTCCGTACCGGCCGCCATCTCTGCCTACCTCGGCGTTACCGAGCCGGCCATGTACGGTATCAACCTGAAATACCGCTTCCCTATGCTGTGCGCAATGATCGGTTCCGCCTTCGCGGGCCTGATCTGCGGCCTGACCGGCGTGATGGCCAACGGTATCGGTGTAGGTGGCCTGCCCGGCATCCTGTCAATCCAACCGCAGTTCTGGCTGATCTACTCCTTCGCCATTCTGGTCGCCGTGGTGATCCCACTGCTGTTGACCATGATGGTATACAAACGCAAAGCCAGCCGCGGCGAATTACCGGTATAAACAAAGAGACTGAATATGAGCAATCCAATCCCCTGGTGGCAGAACGGCGTTATTTATCAAATCTATCCGAAGAGCTTCCAGGACAGCACCGGCAACGGCTATGGCGATCTGGCCGGGGTGACTCAACGGCTGGACTATTTGCAGGAACTGGGCGTCGATGCCATCTGGCTGACGCCGGTGTATGTCTCGCCCCAGGTCGATAATGGTTATGACGTGGCCGATTACTGCGCCATCGATCCAGCCTACGGCACCATGGCCGACTTCGATCACCTGGTGGCACAGGCCCACCAGCGCAGCATCCGCATCGTGATGGATATGGTGTTTAACCACACCTCCACCGAGCACCCGTGGTTTAAGGCCGCGCAGGATCCCACCAGCCCGCTGCGTCAGTTCTATATCTGGCGCGACGGCGAAAGCGATGCCCTACCCAACAACTGGCGTTCCAAATTTGGCGGCAACGCCTGGCAATGGCACGCCGACAGCGGTCAATACTACCTGCACCTGTTTGCCACCGAGCAGGCCGATCTGAACTGGGAACATCCGCCGGTGCGCGAAGAGCTGAAGAAAGTGTGTCAGTTCTGGGCGGATAAAGGCGTCGATGGGCTGCGTCTTGACGTGATTAACCTGGTTTCCAAACAGCAGGACTTCCCGAACGATAGCCAGGGCGATGGCCGCCGTTTCTACACCGACGGCCCACGCATTCATGAGTTTTTGCAGGAGATGAGCCGCGAGGTGTTCCAGCCGCGCGGTTTGATGACCGTGGGCGAGATGTCTTCAACCTCTCTGGAACACTGCCAACAGTACGCGGCGCAAAGCGGTGCCGAGCTGTCGATGACCTTCAACTTCCACCACCTGAAAGTGGACTATGCCGACGGTCAGAAGTGGACGTTGGCCGCGCCGGATTACGTCGAGCTGAAGCAGATTTTCCATCACTGGCAGCAAGGTATGCATAACCGTGCCTGGAACGCGCTGTTCTGGTGTAACCACGACCAACCGCGCATCGTTTCGCGCTTTGGTGACGAAGGCGAGCTGCGGGTGACCGCCGCCAAGATGCTGGCGATGGTACTGCACGGTATGCAAGGTACGCCGTACATCTATCAGGGTGAAGAGATCGGTATGACCAACCCAGGTTTCCAGCAGATCGAGAGTTATCGTGACGTGGAAAGCCTGAATATGTTCGCCGAGCTGCATGCTCAGGGAAGAAGCGATGAGGAGCTGTTGGCGATCCTGGCAAGTAAATCGCGGGACAATGGCCGCACGCCAATGCAGTGGGATGCTACCGCCAATGCAGGCTTCACCGCCGGTACGCCGTGGATCGCCTGTGCGGAGAATTACCCGCAGATTAACGCCACTGCGGCTTTGGCCGATCCGGATTCGGTGTTTTACGCCTATCGCCATCTGATCGCCCTGCGCAAGCAGTACCCCCTGCTGACCCACGGTGATTATCAGGATCTGGCCCCGGCTCATCCGGCCTTGTGGTGCTACCAGCGTAGCTGGAATGGGCAACGATTGCTGGTAGTCGCCAACCTGAGCCGTGAGCTACTGGCGTGGGATGCCGCTGGCGTGGAGACCTCAGAGCTGTGGCGACCGCTAATCAGCAACTACGCCGATGCTGCTGAACAGCCAAGGGCCAAAGTATTGCGCCCGTTCGAGGCTAACTGGTGGCTGCTGGAGTCCTGATTGGTCAACGGCAGTTTGTTTGCTACAATCCGAACAGAATTCAGTGAAAACAAAGGGATTTTGTATGGATCGAGCAAAGAAACTGGCGCTGGGAATACTTCCCCTGTTACTCAGCGCCTGCCAGCAGACCAACCCGCCAGCCACGACGCCAATGGCGCTGGACGGGCAGGCCCAGCAAATCGCTTCCCTGATCGCCGGCACCCAATATCTGAAGTACCAGTGTGGCCGTAGCGATCTGCCCACCAACGGGCAGATTGAACAGGCGGCCTACACTGCGGCCCACCAGCGTGGTTGGCAGCCACCGGCAGGGATGGCGGCCCGCAGCAGCCAACTTTATCAACAACTGCTCAAAGACAACACACCACGCGCCACGCAATGCGCCGAGTTCCAGCAGCTACTCCAGCCCTTCCTCACCACGTTGCCAAAGGCGTAATCAGCACCCACCAACCCGCAACCGCAAGGCAAGGGCCAAAGGGCAATGGATCGCCACGCACGGCGCGCCCAGTCAGGCGCAACAACATGATCGCGACTATCCCCAGCAACGCGGCCCACAATAGCACCAGCGGCAAGCGCTGCCAGCCACACCATGCCCCTAACGCCGCCAGCAGTTTGAAATCACCGTAACCCAGCCCCTCTTTGCCGGTCGCCAGCTTGAATCCCCAGTAGAGTAACCACAGGGATAAGTAACCGCTGACCGCCCCCAACACTGCATCGCTTAGCGGCACCAGTTCTCCCCGTAGATTCACCAGCAGGCCAAGCCACAGCAGGGGCAACGTCAGCATATCGGGCAGCAGCAAGTGCTGAATATCGATCACCATCAGCGCAATCAGCAACCAGGCGCACATTGCCAGCGCTAATGCGCTAGCCCCCGGCGGCCAGTATAGAGCCACCCAACCGCTGCTCAACGCTGCTGCCAATTCCACTAGTGGATAACGCCAGCCGATACGCTGCTGGCAGTGGTGGCAACGACCGCGTAGCCATAGCCAGCTCAACAGCGGGATATTGTGATAAAAGGCGATAGTACGCTGGCAGTGAGGACAACAGGAACGGGGTAAAAACAGGTTAAAGCGAATGGGCAAATCATCGCCCTGCGGCGATAAGCCCAACAAGGCGCGAGATTCAGCTAGCGTACGGCGTTGCAGCATCACTGGCAAACGCCAGATCACGCAGTTCAACACACTGCCAGCCAGCAATCCCAGCACGCACATTATCACTATCCACAGGCTGTCAATCATGGCTCGTTGTCCTGTCCATTCAGCTCGCCACCGGGCCAGTCCTCCAGTGCATCCAGCACCGAAACTTGACCATGCTGCTCCAAAATCGTGACATCCTGCTGGATTTGCGCCACGACTGCACCGCAGACCAGGCTGTCCCCTTCTCGATATTGCCGGCCGTTCAGCGTGATGCTCCGTTGCTGCGGATCTTCGGCGTAGACATGGGCGGTGTAGCGCAGCACAGGTATTACATTGTCCTCACAGGTTTCAATCACTGGCTGCGGCTCGGCCACTGTCTTGGAGGGCTCTGGCAATATCGCGCACGCTGGAGAGAGGTGATAACCGGTCCAGATATCGGCCGCCAGCCAGCCTAATGTCAGAAACATCAAGGCGTAGGTCAGCAACAGCCAAGGGGGAAGGCGATAACCGCCACTGGGTTTGTTCTGGTCTAGTAAAGCTTGATTGGCCATATCCCTGCTACCTCGATCGTCCGTTTTCCTTCAGCACCGGGCCGGGAGGCGGCTTCAACCGCCTGCCGCCATTGCGCCGGAACCGCTTCCATCGTCCCTAAACCACCGCTAAAACGGTAGACGCCACGCCAGTCGATGCTACCCTCACCAAACAGCCTCAACGGCGGTTGCGGTGGATGTAGTGCAAACAGCAAACGCCGTGGCTCACAGCGTAACCTTAGCTGAGGTTCACCCAGCGCCAGAGTTTGCTCCAGCAGGCTAAACTGCGCACTGCGCCACTCAACTTTTGCCACCAGATCCAGGCATTGCCGTGCGTCAAAGCGGGCATCTTCCAGCTTCAGTGCCAATTCACCGTGCCCCTCCAGCGGCAGGGAATATCCCAGCAATGTTGGCAGCACCTCAACGGGCAATTGCCAGCTGCCCGCAGACAGTTGCCAATGCCCCATCCAACCTATCGTGACTCCACCATGTCCCATCTCACCTTCCCGTAGCGTCAAGCGCCAAACCGGCAAGCCATTACGCCAGCCCGATTGCCAGACCAACCTCCCCAACAGGCGTTTACCCACGCGTAATTGCTCGGCCTCACCCTGCCACAGGGTTCCGGATACGCCCCCCCATTGCAGTTGGACCGGAGAAAGGGTCGCCAACAATCGAGCTGGCGCACTCACCAATAGGCAGACGACATACAACAGCACCAGTAGGCAACCACTCAACAGCCAACGGCGCATTATTGACGCTCCAGCAACAACGTGCCGGCCCGCACGCGGCCGTCAGGAGGCAAAGAGGATTGCAACTGCAGCTCCATCACTCTTATCCCACCCCGGCTTTCCACCTGATCTAGCCAACGCAGCACATCCTCGGCGTTTGCCACGGCCAGTTCCACCCGTATCTGACCCTGTTGCTCCGTCGTGCCCCGTAGCGTTAGTCCCTGCTCGGCGATGGTTTTTTCCAACAACTGGCGTAAGTCGCCGTTGACTGCGGGCTGCGGTGAAATTTGTTGCAACTGCCGCCACTGTAAACGCAACTGCTGTTGCCGCTGCTGTTGGTTGGCTATCGCCTGTTGTAACGGTTGCCACACCATCAGCCACAGACCAGCAGCCATCACGGTACTCAGCAGAACCAGCATCAAGCGACGCTCGCGCAGGGAACGCTGCCGCCAGTTGGCCCAGAGTTTGCCCATCATTCGGCCTCCCGAGGTTCAAGCGTCAACATGCCATCTGGCACACTGCTTACGCTGAAGCGTTCGGCCAATATCTGCCGCGCACGCTGCACCTGAGGCATTTCGCCAGCCAGACGTAGCTGCAACCGTGCCGGAACTGCAGAGTAATGCAGTTGTTGTACGGTGACCCCTGGCGGTAGAGCTGGCAGTTGCGCCAGCCACGCCGTCAGCCCTGGCGTGGTTTCTTGCTGTACAGCTCGCCGTACCGTGGCCTGCCAGCGCTGCTCACTTTGCCCAGGAAAACGCTGGCGAAACTGCTGCAACAGTTGTTGCTCCAGCGCGTCCCCTTGCTGAGTCAACTGCCACCACACCATGCCCTGCTGACAAAACAGCAGGATCAGCACAACCATGGCCGCGATCAATGGGGTACGCCATGCCTTCTGCGATGCCGTTTTTTGGTGAGGGAGTAATGAAACCGCCTGCGGTACGCTACGGGCCAGCAGCGTCACGGGGTTGGTTAGCGGGCAGAGCTGCCATTGCTGGCCCTCGGGCGGAAGTAAGCCATAGCAGCGCACGTTAGGCAGCGGCTGGGCTCGTTGCCAGGCTCGCAGCCACAGCGGTAGCCAATTGGCCTCCACCTCCACGCCTTGCCAAAGGCCAGTGCGTAATAGCCAGCGGTCACCCCAAGGCAAAGCGGATATTTCACCTTCGACCCAGGGCAGCAGCAGCACATCTGGAACCACTTTAGCCAATGAGATACCCGCCGCGCTAAACGGTGCTTGCCAACGGGTTAGTTGTTTTTGAGCAACCACCGCCACCCAGAGCGTTTCCCCAGAGGAACCTAAAGGGATAATGCTGACGTCTTCCGGCACACAGGCCAGCCGTTCCTCCAATAGCCAAGGCAATGTTCGCAGTCCTGCGGCATCATGCCGCCCCGGGAGATGGACGTGGTACAACCCCACGCCAGCGGCAGGCACCAACAGACAGACTTTATCTTGCGGGTAGCGGACAGCTAATTCACCGAGTGCCTCAGGCACGACTTCGCCAGACTCGGCGGTAGCTTCCCCATCAGCCTGGATACGTAGCCATGGCATCTTTGCCTGTTTATCTGCGTCGCCATGCAGCACCAGGTAATGGGGTGCTGGGTTTTGGCCCTGTGATATTCCCCTCACCCTAACCCTCTCCCACAGGGAGAGGGGACCGAATGTGCCACGTTATGAGTCTGTGCATTCTCTGTCATTCCTCGATCTCCCAATGCCGCCACAGTACCTGGGTTTGCCCACCCTGGCGTCGTAGCAGGCTGGTCTGCCGATAGGTTGCATCGGCCATCTGTACCCTTGCCCGTAGGCTGAAATAATTGCTGTTCAGCACCAGATACTGTCGCTGGCTAGCCAAAGGGATCAGCTCTGCCATCGGTTGCTCCAGCGTTTCCCAGCCGGCCGGTGGGCGACGTGCCAGCACCTGACGGATTTGGGTTTCATCCATTCCCTCCACCAACGCCGCCAGCAGCGGCCATTGTGCAGGGAGTAATGTATTGATATTGATGCGTAAAGATCCCTCAGGCAACGCACAGACCAACGGCCGCAACCGCTGTAACAACGCAGCGCTGATACCTCGCACCTGACGCAATTCGCTGACATCCTGTAAACGCTGTCTGGCGGTCAAATAAGGAGGACGATGTGCGGCATACTCTTCATCCTCTGCCCCACCGTCACGTGGGATATCGTCCTCATCCAGCCAGTCGGCCAGCGCTGCACCGATCTGCTGCGCCTGTCCAGGCTCTTCCTCCAGCAGGACCAGCAAGCGGGTGAAAATCCGCTGTATGCCCTCGTTGCCCGCCACGGCATTCAAATTGAAGCAGGCCTGCGCATCCGCCAATTGCGCCTGCAACTCGGCATCCTCTAATGGGAAACGTTGCCCACTGGTCGCCCAACGCTGGGCAAGATGAGTGTGTGAGGCATCGTCGCGGGCATCTAGGCTCAACAGCTTTGTGGCCAGCGTTTCAGCCCCGGCGGCGTACCATTTACCTTGCAAACGCTGGTGCAATTGCAGGCTGTACTGGAAGCTGAAAAACCAGCGCTCTGTCGCTACTGCGGCCAGCGCGGCCATCACCGCCAACAGCATCAATACCATCAGCAACGCCATGCCACGCTGTTTCATCGAGCCTCCGGTAACAGAAAACGGCGCACCACCGTGCCCCCCTCATCCAATGTCAGCGCCACCTCTATCGCCTGGGGCAAACCCTCACCTCCCTGCCACTGCCGAGACCAGCGCCCCTGAGACCAATAGCGCAGCCGTAGCCCACGCACGTCGGCCAACAGCCGCTGGCGGTGGGGTTGGGTGCTGACGGGGACATCGGGATAATCGAAATACTCACGGATTAACTCCCCCTCGGCCAGCCGATAGCCAACACGTTGCAACTGCGAACGCGGTAGTTGATCGCCGGGATTAGGCCAGCCGCTGTGGGTAAACATCAGACTGTCTCCGTCGCTACGCCCCTCGCTCGCCACCAAAGTCGCACCGGAAAAACCTTCGCTGCCACGCACCGTTCTGGGGCGCATAGCAAAGGTGTCACGCTCCAGCAAAGTGAACGCATGTTGGATTTGTGCCAGCCGTTGCGCATGGCGGGCAGAAAACTGTTCCAGCTCCAAGCCCTGTAGCAACAGGCGGTTCGCCATCAGGCTCAGCAACGCAAACACCGCCAGCGCCAGAATCATCTCCAGCAGGGTAAAACCCGCACTGCGCCTGTTCATGGTTGCACCACGTAAGTACGCAACACAGTGAGAGGTTGACCACCCTGTTGCCAAGGTGCAGCCGACACCTCAACTTCCAGCGCCCGCAGCCCCTGCAATTCGCTCGCCACACCACGCCAGCGCCAATACCAGATACGCCCGGCCTGCTCGCTGCTGCCTTGTGTCCAATGCAACGACGGCCAGACGGATTGCAGCCGCAGCTCCACCATCTGGTTTTCTGCCACCCAGTCGGCATAGGTTTTATCGGCAAGCCGCCCCGGCCCCAGTGCCAGATGGCCCAGGCTTTGCAACAGAGCCAACGCCGCGACGGAAAAAATCGCCAGCGCCACCAGCACCTCCAGCAGCGTCATGCCGCTATGTTTTTTCAACGAGGTCATCGAGAGTGCGTATCCTGCCCTGCTCATCCAGCACGATCTCGGCCATCAGGCGTTCGGCATAAAAGTAACGCAGCCGGAACGGCGTCACTTCACCACCCGGCAGCATTAATACCTGAGGAACGCCCTCAGCGACGTCTAGCGGTTGCTCCAACTCCAGGCGCCAACCCTTGGGCAAGGTTTGTGCTGCCGCCCCCTGTGGCAACGAAAGGTCTTGCCAGCCCTGCGCGTGCCAATGCTTGAACTGCCAACGATTGGGCTGCACCAGCAGGCCATACGTGCGCCCTTCCAGCGTCGCCTGGTAGGTTAAACGTTGGAGCCGTTCCGCCAGCCGTTGGCTTTCCCGCTCAGCCCGGTAGGCTGTACTTGGCATCTGGACGATAACCAACCAGGTGCCGATCCCCAGCAGCAACAGCACCAGCATCATCTCCAGCAATGTGAACCCCCGCTGCTTCAACGATCCTGATCCCAGTTGCCGATATCGTCGGCCGTCCCCACCTCACCATCTGGTCCGGCAGAGAAGATATCTACCTTGCCATGCTCACCCGGCTGGCGGAGTTGATAGCTATTGCCCCAGGGATCCTTCGGTAAACGGCGTATATAACCGTCTTCCGGGTAACTGCGCGGAACCGGCGGCTGAGTCGGCCGGGCAATCAACGCCTCCAGCCCCTGCGCCGTGGTGGGATAGCGGCTATTATCCAGGCGATACATGTCCAACGCGCTTTCCAGCGCGACGATATCACTGACGGCCTTTTGCAGATCCGCCTTGTCTTTATTACCCATCAGGTTGGGCACCACCAGGCTCGCCAAAATGCCGAGAATGACGATCACCACCATAATCTCCAACAGGGTGAACCCCGCCTGACGTGGCCTTTCCATCGTGTTTTGTTGCATTGCATTTACCTCTGCGTACTTACAGCGTCATCATTGTGTTCAGTTGCAAAATCGGTTGCAGGATGGCCAGCACGATAAACAGCACTACCGCCGCCATCACCACGACCAACAAAGGTTCAAACAGGCTGAAAAATAGCGTGATGCGGGCCTGAAACTGGCGATCCTGATTGTCGGCGGCACGCAGTAACATATCGCCCAGCTCGCCGCTGCGTTCGCCAGCCGCGATCATGTGGCGCATCATCGGTGGAAACAGCGCAGTCTGTTCCAGTGCCTGTTGCAGGCTACCCCCCTCACGCACTCGCTCCCCGGCTGCGATCAACAACCTGCTGGCCTGTAAGTTGCCGAGTACCTGCGCACTGATCTGCATGGCCTGCAACAACGGCACACCGCTGTGATAAAGAATGCTCAGGGTGCGGGCATAGCGGGCGGTGTTCATTTCCCGGATCAGGCGGCCACTGCCAGGTAACACCAACAACTGCCGATGCAGAGCAAGACGATTGGCCGGACGACGCAGCAACCACAGAGCCAGCAGGCCGGCACAGGCCGCCAACAACACTATCCAGGGGCCAAATTGGCGTACCCCGTCGCTCAGCGACATCAGCAAACGGGTGCTCAGTGGTAGGGTCTGTTTCATATGGATAAACTGCTCCACCACCTTCGGCACCACAGCGCTGAGCAGGGTAGTCACTACACCAATCGCTACCAGCGTGAGCAACACCGGATAGACCAATGCCTGGGTCAGACGGCTCTTCATCTGTTGGCGCTGCTCGGCGTAGTCGGCCAGGCGGTTGAGTACGCCATCCAGTTGGCCCGATGCCTCGCCCGCCGCTACCATGGCGCAATACAGCGGACCAAAGGCTCGGGGATGTTCGCGTAGCGCATCCGCCAAGGTGAAACCTTCAATCACCCGTAGACGCACGGCTTGCAGCACCTGCGCAACTCGCCGGTCTTCACTCTGCTGCATCACTGCATGAAGCACCTCAGCCAACGGCAATCCCGCGGCGACCATCGTCGCCAACTGGCGCATGACCAAGGCTAGCGCGGTGCCTTTTAGCGCCACGCGGCGCTGGCGCGGTGTGCATTCGCGCAGCGTCATTACCAGCAAACCTTGTTCGCGCAGGCTCTTGCCAGCCTGGCGCTCCGATTCCGCTTCGATCTTGCCGCGACGTTGTTTTCCCTTGGCATCTCGCGCCAGATAGTCAAATTGCACCATCTCAATGGCTCCGGGTCACACGTGTGACCTCTTCCAAGGTGGTCGTGCCAGCCAGCACCAAATCCAGCCCACACTGATAAAGCGTGGCTCCCTGCAAACGGTGCTCCAATGCTGCTTCACTCTCGCCGCTCTGGATCGCTCTACGCAGTCCGTCATCGAGCCGCAACAGTTCATGGAGTGCCGTACGGCCGCGGTATCCGCTACCATTACAGGTGCTGCAACCAACAGCACGATAAACGCGGCTGCCAGCCGGTAGCGGTTGCCCTTCTCCTACCACCCAGGGCTGTCGGCAGGCCGGGCACAGCACGCGCACCAAACGCTGGGCCAAAACAGCCAGCAGAGAGGTGGCCAGCAGGAAAGGTTCAACGCCCATGTCCTGCAGACGTGTTACCGCCCCAGCCGCGCTGTTGGTATGCAGCGTGGAGAGCACCAGATGGCCGGTCAGCGAAGCCTGCACCGCAATCGCGGCCGTTTCGCCGTCGCGGATCTCACCCACCATCACCACGTCCGGATCCTGGCGCAAAATGGCTCGCAACCCCCGGGCGAAGGTCATGTCTACCTTGCCGTTAACCTGAGTTTGACCAATACCGGGCAGATCGTATTCGATGGGATCTTCTACCGTCAGGATGTTGCGTTCTTTACTGTTTAACTGGCTCAGACCGGCATATAGGGTGGTACTTTTGCCAGAGCCGGTGGGGCCGGTCACCAGGATGATGCCGTGTGGCTGTGCCAACAACGCCCCCACCTGCTGGCATAGCGACGGAGCCATGCCCAACGCAGCCAGATCCAGCGGTACGCTGTTTTTATCCAACAGGCGCAGCACCACCCGTTCACCATGGTTGGCCGGCAGTGTAGAAACCCGCACATCGATCGCCCGCCCCCCAATACGTAATGCAATGCGCCCGTCCTGTGGAATGCGTTTTTCGGCAATGTCCAACCGTGCCATGACCTTGATGCGTGACACCAGCAGCGCAGCCAGCCGGCGCTGTGGCTGAAGGATCTCGCGCAGCACGCCGTCGATGCGAAAACGGATACTGAGGTAGCGTTCAAAGGTTTCGATATGCACATCGGATGCACCCTCTTTGATCGCTTCACTCAGCATGGCGTTGATCAGTCGGATAATCGGCGCGCCGTCGTCACTTTCCAGCAAGTCACCCTGCTCCGGCAACTCCTCCGCCAGAGTGTAAAAATCCAGTTCACTGCCCAGCTCTGCCATCATGCGCCGCACCTGAGCAGAATCCTGTTGGTAGCTGGCGGCCAGTTGCCGTTCGAACGCCTCGTCTTCCAGTTCCTGCACCTGCAATGGCACCGCGGCGACCCGTCGGGCTTCCTGGAGTGCCATCACCGTCACGTCGCCACGACACCACAGGAGTGTATTTCCATCGGGGTTACGCATCAGCAAGACGCCGTGGCTGCGGGCAAAGCCCGGGGAAAGCAAAGGTTCCATGCTTTACCTCACCGTACCTTGGGTGCTGTAAAACAGCGCGATAGCGCTACGCACCTCATTAAATCCTTGGCCTGACTGTTGTAATTCTGGCAGCGACAAGGGATCGCCGCCTTCGCTGTTCCACAGGCTTTTTTCACTCACTTTTTGCGCGCTATCCTGTTTGAACTGCTGGTACTTCCCTGCCGATGCGCCGTCGTAATGCTGTTGATCGCGGATGATCGTCGGGCGGATGAACAGCATCAGGTTACGTTTTTCGCGGCTCTTGCTCTTGGAGCGGAACAGGTTGCCCAGCAACGGAATATCCCCCAGCACCGGCACCTTGCTGGCGCTCTCGCGGCTGCTGTGATCCAGTAATCCACCCACCACCACGGTAGATCCGCTGGACACCAGCACCGCATTGTTCACCGTGCGGGTGTTGAAGGTGGCCCCCAGCTCGGCGTTGGCGCTGTTGGCGGTGTCTGCCACGCTGGATACTTCCTGTTCGATCTCCAGCATTACCGAGTCTCCGTCGTTGATCTGCGGCTTGACCTTCAGCTTGATCCCTACGGTCTTGCGCTCAACGGTATTGAATACGTGGTCGCCTGAGGTGGTCTGCGAACCGGTCAGCACAGGAACCTCCTGGCCGACATTAAAAGTGGCTTCTTTGTTGTCGAGGGTGACAATGCTGGGGGTCGCCAGGATGTCGTTCTGGCTGTCGCTGGACAGGGCGGTCAGCAACATGGCCCAGTTGCCAGAGTAGAAACCGGCGGCAATGCCATTGAAGGAGGCCAGTGCGCTGGCCATGCTGGCGGGAACGGTGCCGTCCTGCCGATATTGTTGCGCCCCGGCAGCCAGGGTGGTGATCGGCAGACCGGTATTGGTGAACTGGGTAACCCCGGCGTGTTTATTACCCCATTGGATGCCCAAATTCAGCCCGTCGGCGTTTTGCACCTCGGCGATGATCGCTTCCACCAATACCTGTGGTCGCCGGATATCCAGACGGGTAATCACCCGTTCCAGCTCATTCATCACGTCCGGGGCAGCGTTAACGATCAACGAATTGGTCTGCGGATCGGCCTTGATCATGGTGTCTTTGGTCAGGGCTGCACCGTTTTTGCTGGCGGCAGGATCCTTCTCCAACTCGCTGCTGATGCCGCTGAGCACGGCGGCAAGCTTTTCGGCATTGGCGTATTTCAGGTAAATCACCTGGGTATTGCCACGGCTGACCTGGGGCTTGTCCAACTGACGTACCGTCGCAGTCAGGCGCTCTTGGGTGCTGGCATCACCGCTAATCAGCACCGCATTGGTGCGCTCATCCGCCACGATACGCCCGGCAGGGGCCGCACCTTTGCCATTTTCCTGCTCCATCTGCGTGACCAGCCGAGCCACTTCAGCCGCCGCCGCATGTTGCAGCGGCAGGGTTTTCACCGAGCGATCGCCTGCCCGATCGACACGCTCAATAATCTGCATCAGGCGGTTAATCACCGCAGCGCGCCCGGTAAGCAGCAGCACGTTCGAAGGATCGTAATGCACCACATTGCCCACGCCCGCATTGTCATTCAACTGACGCAACAGCGGGGCCAAATCGCGAGCAGTAACGTTGTGCAACGGGGCAACCCGCGTGACGACTTCATCACCCCGGGCCGTGGTGCTGTCATCCACCACCGGGACCGAGCCACTTTTGGCATCCTTGGACTTCACTACCTTCAGTACGCCGTTATCCATCGGCACGACGGCAAAGCCGTACACATCCAGCACGCTGAGGAAAAACTGGTAATACTGCTGTTCATTGAGCATGTCGTAACTGCGCACGGTGATAGTACCGCGCACGCTGGGATCGATAATCACCGTTTTGTTGAGGTTTTTGCTGACGGTGTTGATGAACTCCTGCGCCTCAACCCCTTTGAAACTGGCTGAAAACTCCGCCCCTAGCGCAGGCAGCGCCAGGCCTAACATCCCTATCAGCACCAGGCAAAATTGCCTCATGGCGTTCCCTCATCAAGTGAAATCGTAATGTCATGGCGCTGCCCTTCACGCTCCACGCTGACCGTTGCGGCAGTGAGCTGCGGCAATTGCAGCAAGATCTGCTGTGCCTGCTGGTTATCGCGTAGATCCGTACCGTTGATTGCCACCGCCAGATCATCGGGTTTAAAGCCAAGCTGGCCAAATAGCGTGGGTTGGCGGCCAGGGTTAATACGGTAACCAAGCAGTGTGTTGCTCTCATCGCGCACCGGCGACACACTCAGATAATCAAAAATTTGCTGGGGGTGTTGCACCACGCTGGATGCCAACTTGCGCTCCACCTGAGCCCCGCGATAGGCCTGTTGCGGGTAGCTCAACAGGCGCAATCCACCTGGCTCTGCCAGCACAACGCCTTCTACGCCGATTTGCCGCACGCGCACCCCGGCAATCGGCAGCACATCGCCTTCACCATAACTGGCCTGTTTTCCTTGATATTGGATCACCGCCAGCGCCGCACCTGGCTCGCTGCTGGCTAGCAACCCGGTCAACGTCAGGGGTAAACCGGTCAGGGTTTGCGGAGTGGCAGCCTGAGCCATGGGTGTTCCGAACAAGGCTCTGGGCAAAGCCTGTGCCGGCACGGCAGACTGAGTAGCAGAGGCTGCGGCCGGTAGAACAGCGGTTTCTGGCGGCAACAACCACTGCCAGGTGAGCGACGCCAACAGCCAGGTTACGGCCAGAATTAGCCCACCATTGAGCAGGTTCAAACCATAGGTTGACCACGGCGCAAACAAAGTCTTTACCCCCCGTCGTTCAATCATATATTTAACGTGGAGTAATCAGGTCGTATTATTCCCCATATAAATAAGTCACACAGTAAAATTATTATGTTCATAATTATTCCTTGCACTTAAATTCACTTAATTTTTTCTTAAAACATTATTACGCTATTTCCGACGGCAAAAGAACTGCACCAAAGATCAAAGTGTGAAGGAAGTCCCAAATTGCAAATAGATTTATTTCACGCTGTAAAAAAAACATGCAATAATAGATAAAAATAAGAATAAACCATAATATACTGATAAATATAATTATTTTAAATAAAGCCACCAAGATAATTTTCTCTACCCATCTTTTACCTCTCGTGATATGGAGCATTCTTTATGACTATCAAAAAGAAGTCGTTATTTATATTCAGTGGTTTATTAGCCGCCGGATTAACTGGCTGCGACAGTAATGATTCGCAGATTACTCCGAGCAATCAGGCGGAACTGGAGAGTAGGAATATTCCAACTCTAACCGTCGATGGGCTGAAATTTAAAGATCTTAATAAAAATGGTCAGCTTGAACCTTATGAAGATTGGCGTCTCGATAGCGCCACCCGTGCCCGCGATCTGACCTCCCGCATGAACGTGGAGGAAAAAGCGGGTGCCATGATGCACGGCACCATCGGCCTGAATGGCGCTGGCCGGGTAGATATCAGCGCAGCCGAAGAAGACGTGAACCAGCGCTTCGTCAATACGTTCATTACCCGCATGGCAGGCGATCCGCAGCATATTTCCGCCGATAACAATGCGCTGCAAGAGATGGCCGAGAAATCTCGCCTCGGCATTCCTGTCACCATCAGTACCGACCCGCGTAACCATTTCGTTAACGATCCTAATGCCACCAGCGTCGCGGCAGGCAGCTTCTCCCAATGGCCTGAACCCCTTGGCCTGGCGGCGATAGACGATACCGCACTGGTGAAAACCTTTGGCGATATTGCCCGTCAGGAATACCGGGCCGTTGGCATCCACATGGCATTATCACCCCAGGCTGACCTGGCAACCGAACCTCGCTGGGGTCGCATCAACGGCACCTTCGGCGAGGATAACCAACTCGCCAAACGCCAGGTACAAGCCTATATCGAGGGCTTCCAGCATGGTGATAAGGGTCTGACCCCGGATAGTGTCATCACGGTGGTAAAACACTTTGCCGGTGGTGGCCCGCAGCTTGGTGGGCTGGATCCACATAACGTCTATGGCAAAGAACAGGTTTATCCAGGCGACAATCTGGAATATCACCTGGTGCCATTTGAAGGGGCGTTTGCCGCGAATGTCGCTTCGGTGATGCCCTATTACGGCCAACCGATCAACCTGTGGTACCAGAATAAACTGATTGAAGAAGTAGGCTTTGGCTTCAATAAACAGGTATTGACCGAGATGCTGCGCGGCCGCTTTGGCTTCACCGGCGTGGTGCTGAGCGACTGGGGTATCCTGGAAAGCTGCGAAGGTAAATGTGCCACCGGCATCAGCGATGCCGACATCGCTGCCGGCGTCTCGCCTTGGACCGCCGGGATCGGTATGTCCTGGGGCGTGGAGAATCTCACCCGTCAGGAACGCGTAGTGAAGGCGGTGGAAGCCGGGATTGATCAATTCGGCGGTACCAGTGATCCAAGCGATCTGATTGCAGCCATCAACGAACAACAGCTGCCGATCGCCAGCATCGACGCTTCCGTCGCACGTATTTTGCAGCAGAAGTTTGAGCTGGGGCTGTTTGAAAAGCCTTACGTAGATGAAACCCAGGCGGTGAAAATTGTTGGCAATGCAGAATTCCAGCAAAAAGGGGATGAGGCACAACGCCGTGCGCAGATCCTGTTGCAGAACAACAACACTCTGTTACCGCTGGCTCTGAGCGGCAAGAAGGTGTTCCTGCATAACGTCAACGCTACCGTAGCAGCACGTTATGGGCTGGAAGTGGTCGCGACACCGGAAGAGGCGGAAATCGCGATTCTGCGCGTGGATACCCCGCATCAGAACGATCCGCACTATCCGTTTGGCGTATCGGTTAACTTCGGTCAACTGGGCTTTGACGATGCCGACACCGTGGTGCTGGATCAGAAAGCTGGCACGTATAGCGGCAGTGAAGACTATCAACTGATCAAGCAAGTGAAAGCACTTAATCTGCCAACGGTGATCTCCGTTTACCTCGATCGCCCTGCCATTCTGACCAATATTGTGGATAAAACCGACGTGCTGCTGGCCAACTTCGGTGCTTCCGATGAGGCAGTGCTGGATGTGATCACCGGCAAGAGCAAGGCACAGGGTAAATTACCGTTTGAACTGCCATCCAGCTGGCAAGCGGTGTTGGATCAGAAAGAGGATGTCGCGCACGATTCTGCCGATCCGCTGTTCCCTATCGGCGCGGGTATTTTGTAATCCCCCTCACCTTCCCCCTCTTCTGAGCCAGGAGAGGGGTTTATTCCCTAAACTCAAAAACGCTGTATCAGTTTCACTACGTCAGCAGCTTCCCGCGCCAGCGTTTCATCGCTCATATCAAACACGCCCTGTACCAGATGCGGCGGCAGATAATCCATACCGGTCAGATTGGCCACCGCGTTAAATGGCTTCAACAGATCGCCAACCGGATAACGGTTATAGCCTGCCGGTGAATAGACCTGCGCATTACCGCCGGTAGTGACTACCAGCTGCAATGGCTTGCCCTGTAGTTTGGTGCCTTCACTGCCATAGGCGAAACCATAAGTTAATACCGCATCCTGCCATTCGCTGAGGATTGCCGGTGAGCTGTACCAATAGAACGGGAACAGCATCACTACCACATCATGCGCCTGTAGCAGTTCCTGCTCGCGAGCGACGTCAATCTGGTAGTCCGGATACACGCGCATCAGCTCATGTACGGTGACGTTAGATAACGGCCGCAGCGTCTCGATTAGTGCCTTATTGATGCGGGAATCGTCGGGGAAACGGTGGGCGGTCAGGACTAAAATACGCGACATGGGAAGCTCCAGATTTATCGATACAAAACCAGGCGGGCGCGGCATGCAGCGCCCCTACCAACTGAACCAGTGAGGTTATGGATCACCATTTTTTCATTTCCTCGCGTTCCGGTGTAGTCTGTAAGCCGTCACATTAACTTCAACCTAAAGTATCAACCACCATGCCGCTGCCGATGGATGTGCACCGCCTGTTACCGGCGTTTCTTAGCGCCGCTCAGACACAGAACTTCTCCGCCGCCGCACGCCAACTGGGCGTCACTCCGGCGGCGATCAGCAAAAATATCCGTGTGCTGGAAGAGAAGCTGGCGCTGCGGCTGTTCCAACGCAACACCCACAGCGTAGTACTGACCGACGAGGGCAAAGCCTTGCTGGAGCAGGTGGCACCGCTGTGGCAGGCGCTGACCACCACGTTGGAGCTGGCCGGGGGAGCGCAACTTCCTCCTGCCGGCAGCGTGCGCGTCAGTATGATCCCCGGCTTTGGGCGTCAGGTGCTGATGCCGCTGATCCCTGAGTTTTTACAGCGCTACCCGATGATCGATCTGGATCTGTCGCTGGATGCCCGGGTGGTCAATCTGGTGGGTGAAGGTTTTGATGTGGGTATCGGCAGCCAGGTCGATCCCGACAGTCGGCTGGTAGCCCGCCCGCTCTACCCAATGCAGATGGTCTTGGTCGCCTCTCCCGGTTACCTCGCCCAACATGGCACACCACAGCTGCCGGAAGATCTGCTGCAACACAGTTGCCTGCTGCACCGCAACCCGGCTACCGGGCGCAATGTGAAATGGCCACTGCCGGACAAAACGTTGGAGCTGCATGGCCGTCTGACCGCCAGCAGCCCGGAAATGTTATTAGATTCCGCATTGACCGGGCTAGGTATTGCTTGCCTATCGCGCTGGTACGTTGAGCAGCATTTTTCCCAGGGAACGTTGCTGCCGGTGCTACAGGATTGCTGGCCAAAACCCACGCAAATCTGGCTCTATTATGCCTCGGCAGATCTGCCGCCACGGGTGCGCGTCTGGGTGGATTTTTTACTGGCGCATTTTCGCCGCAATTCGGCGTGATGCGATCGAAATCACGCTTTAACGATCTTTCGGATAATCGGCATTCTTCATTCAAGCCGCTGATAGCAAGGGTTACAAATATTCCCCAAACGGCTAGCTGTACAGCGTTCAAACGGCTCCCCCGATTCTTTGACCTGTGTCATAAAAACCGATGTCACACCCATATATAGTGCCCATATAAATTCAATCACCTATATATAGTATTTATCCACAAAATCATCCACACCCTCCGCAGCCCTTGCGCCCTGCGGTTTTGCCCTGTGGATAAGCCGACGCTCCCCGATGGGGACAGGAGTTACAACGTGAAACCAGTAGTGATTAAACGGGACGGTTGCCAGGTATCTTTTAACGAAGAGCTGATCAGGCAGGCCATCGAGCGGGCCGCCTTGGCCGCTGAAGTTGTCGATGCTGACTACTGCGCTACCGTCGCCCGGGTGGTCGCTCAACAGATGGAAAACCAGCCGCGGGTGGACATCCATGAAATCCAGCAGGCGGTAGAAAACCAACTGATGGCTGGCCCGTATAAACAGCTGGCACGTACCTACATCGAGTATCGCCACGATCGCGATGTCTCACGCGAACTGCGCGGGCGTTTGAACCAGGAAATCCGTGGTCTGGTAGAACAGAGTAACGTCGCACTGCTCAATGAGAACGCCAATAAAGACAGTAAGGTGATCCCTACCCAGCGCGACCTGCTGGCCGGTATCGTCGCCAAACACTACGCCAAACAACATATCCTGCCGCGAGATGTGGTGCTGGCCCATGAGCGTGGCGAGATCCACTACCACGATCTCGACTATTCGCCATTCTTCCCGATGTTCAACTGCATGCTGATCGATCTGAAAGGCATGCTGACCAACGGCTTCAAGATGGGCAACGCCGAGATCGAGCCACCAAAGTCGATCTCTACCGCCACCGCCGTGACCGCACAGATCATCGCTCAGGTTGCCAGCCATATTTATGGCGGCACCACCATTAACCGTATCGACGAGATCCTGGCCCCGTTCGTGACCGAGAGCTTCAACAAGCACCAACAGGTAGCAGAGCAGTGGCAGATCCCGGACGTGGCAGGCTATGCGATGACCCGCACCGAGAAAGAGTGCTACGACGCCTTCCAGTCGCTGGAATACGAAGTGAACACCCTGCATACCGCCAACGGTCAGACGCCGTTTGTGACCTTCGGTTTCGGTTTGGGTACCAGTTGGGAATCGCGCATGATTCAGCAGTCGATCCTGAAAAATCGTATTGCCGGGCTGGGCAAAAACCGTAAAACCGCGGTGTTCCCGAAACTGGTGTTCGCGATCCGTGACGGCTTGAACCATAAATTTGGCGACGCCAACTACGACATCAAACAGTTGGCGCTGGAATGTGCCAGCAAACGCATGTATCCGGACATCCTCAACTACGACCAGGTGGTCAAGGTCACCGGTTCGTTTAAAACTCCGATGGGTTGCCGCAGCTTCCTCGGCACCTATGAAGAGAACGGCGAGCTGATCCACGATGGCCGTAACAATATCGGCGTCATCAGCCTGAACCTGCCGCGCATCGCCCTGGAAGCTCAGGGTGATGAGAGCTGCTTCTGGGAACTGCTGGATGAGCGCCTGCTGCTGGCCAAGAAAGCCCTGATGACCCGCATTGCCCGCCTGGAAGGCATCAAGGCCCGCGTAGCACCAATCCTGTATATGGAAGGAGCCTGCGGCGTACGCCTGAAGGCCGACGATAATATCGCGGAAATCTTCAAAAATGGCCGCGCCTCGATTTCGCTGGGTTACATCGGCGTGCATGAAACCATCAACGCGCTGTTTGGCGCGGGACAACACGTTTACGACGACGAGCAGCTGCGTGCCAAGGCTATCGCCATTGTGCAACGTCTGAAAGATGCCACCGAAAGCTGGAAGGAAGAAACCGGCTACGGCTTCAGTCTGTACAGTACGCCAAGTGAGAACCTGTGCGATCGCTTCTGCCGCCTGGATACCAATGAGTTTGGCGTCGTCGATGGGGTGACGGATAAAGGGTATTACACCAACAGTTTCCACCTCGACGTGGAGAAAAAGGTCAATCCCTACGACAAACTGGACTTCGAAGCGCCATACCCACCGTTGGCTAACGGCGGCTTCATCTGTTACGGCGAATACCCGAACCTGCAACACAATCTGAAGGCGCTGGAGGACGTGTGGGATTACAGCTACACCCGCGTGCCTTATTACGGCACCAACACGCCGATCGATGAGTGCTACGAGTGTGGCTATACCGGCGAGTTTTCCTGTACCAGCAAAGGCTTTACCTGCCCAAAATGTGGCAACCATGACTCGGCAAAAGTCTCGGTGACCCGCCGCGTGTGTGGCTATCTGGGCAGCCCGGATGCCCGTCCGTTTAACGCCGGCAAGCAGGAAGAAGTGAAGCGTCGGGTGAAACATCTGGGCAATGGGGAGATTGGTTAACTGACCCCTCACCCTAACCCTCTCCCACAGGGAGAGGGGACCGATCGAGTTCGCTGATTTTTCTGCGTAATACCTTTACCCCACTTCCCAAAGCAGCACGGACCAACCAAATGCTCCGGACAGCCCCTCTCCCTGTGGGAGAGGGTTGGGGTGAGGGCAACATAAAAGAAAATAATATTATGAATTTCCACCAGTATTACCCCATCGATGTCGTCAACGGCCCCGGCACCCGCTGCACGCTGTTTGTGGCCGGTTGTGTACACGAATGCCCGGGCTGCTATAACAAAAGCACCTGGCGGGTCAATTCCGGTCTGCCGTTTACCCAGCAGATGGAAGACCAGATCGTGGCCGATCTCAACGACACGCGCATTCCACGCCAAGGGCTATCGCTGTCCGGCGGCGATCCGCTGCACCCAGCCAACGTCGCTGCCGTGTTGCAGCTGGTCAAGCGAGTCCATGCCGAATGCCCAGGCAAAGATATCTGGCTGTGGACCGGCTATAAGCTGGATGAACTGAATAGCGAACAGATGCAGATCGTCGATCGGATTAACGTATTGATAGACGGCAAGTTTGTGCAGGACTTAAAAGACCCGGCGCTGATCTGGCGCGGCAGCGCTAATCAGGTGGTGCATAAGCTTCGCTAGTTTTATCCCCGTTTGGTGCAGCGTAGGCTGCGCCCACCTTTCATCGCAAAAAATCCATTTTCTCCACCATCCGCTATCCCACACAGCATCATCTTCCTGTCCAAAATTGTTCATCAGTTCGCCACCTGGGCGTCACGTGATTGTCATCTGCTCTCGGCACCATGATGCCAACGTGATTACCGAGTGCTGAACATGGATCTCATCGCCGTTTTGCCGCTTTCCTCCCTAACCGAAGTGCCGAGGGTTTAGCTATGACGCACTTATCTAGACATCCGACCAGTTACCCCACCCGTTATCAGCAGATTGCCGCCCAGTTGGAGCAAGAACTGTGCAGCCAGTACCGCTGCGGGGATTATCTGCCTTCAGAACAACAACTTGCCGAGCGCTATCAGGTCAATCGCCATACGCTGCGCCGTGCCGTCGATGAGCTGGTAGAGCGCGGCTGGCTGCAACGCCGCCACGGTATCGGCATTCTGGTCTTACTGCGCCCTTATAACTATCCGCTGCACGCCAATACTCGTTTCAGCCAGAACCTGCTCGAGCAGGGCAGCCATCCCACCAGTGAGCGCTTACTTGCAGTATTACGCCCGTGCAGTGGGCATGTCGCCAGCGCCCTCAGCCGTGAAGAGGGGGAAACCATCATCCACCTGCGCACTCTGCGCCGGGTGAACGGCGTGCCGATGAGCGTGATCGACCATTATCTGCCCGATCTGGACTGGTGGCCCGCACTGCAGCAGTTCCATAGCGGTTCTCTGCACGAATTTATCCAACAGCAGATCCACCAGCCGCTGACCCGCCGCCAGACCCGCATCAGCGCACGGCGTGCCCAGGCGAAAGAGAGCCGCCTGCTGGAGATCGCCACCCATGCGCCGTTGCTATGCGTGCGTACCCTGAACACCTGTAGCGGCAGCGATACGGTGGCGGAATACTCCGTCAGCCTGGCGCGTGCCGACATGATCGAACTGACGATGGAGCACTGAATGCAAGCCTTACAGCAGAGACAACGCTGGATGTCGGTACTGGCGCATAGCCAGCCCGCTCAGTTGCGCAGCCACTGGCAGGCGCTGAACCTCAACCCGAGCTACCAACGCCTGCGCGCCCCGGAGATTGGCCTGACGCAGTTGCTAGGGCGCATGGGGGCAACTGGCCGTCGCTTTGTACTGGGTGATATGACCGTGACCCGCGCGGTGGTGCAGTTGGCAAACGGCGTCCAGGGCTACAGCTACATCAGCGGGCGTGACAAGGATCATGCCGAGCTATGTGCGCTGATCGACGCCCTGCTACAGCAACCCGCCAACCATGAATTGCTACAGCTTCAACTGATCGAACCCTTGGCCGCACTGCAACAGGAGCAGCGCCAACTGCGTGCCCGCGCCGTCGCCTCCAGCCGGGTGGATTTCTTTACGCTGGTACGAGGGGATTAAGCCATGACGTTATTAGCCGGTTTTGACCAGCCGATTGAACAATCGCAGCAGGCTTTTCGTTTGATTTTAAAGGCGTTAAGTGAGCCTGGCATGATTGTTGAGCTCCCAGATGTTCCGGCATGGGGTGCGCTGAACACCGCCAGCACCGCCGTGTTGCTGACGCTGGCAGATCAGGAAACACCGCTGCAGCTCTGTGCTGAACTAAAAAGTGAGCGAGTGCTAACTAACATCCGTTTTCATACCGGCGCAGCGCTGGCTAACTGCCCGGAAGATATCCACCTGGCGGTATGGGATGACCAATTACAGCCTGCCGATTTAAGCGCTCTACCACACGGCAGTGAAGTTTCACCAGAGTTCGGTGCCACGTTGGTGGTGCAGGTAGCGACATTGGAAGGCAGTGACGGACTACACCTCTCCGGCCCCGGCATTGAAAAACAACGGGAAATTTCTCCGTCGTTGCCAATGGCGTTACGGAATTATCTACTCGAACGACCACAGCGCTTCCCGCTGGGTCTGGACATTATCTTGACCAGCGGCGGGCGTCTGATGGCGCTGCCAAGAACCACCCGCGTGGAGGAGTGCTGATGTACGTTGCGGTGAAAGGGGGCGAAAAGGCCATCGAGGCTGCCCATCAACTACAGGAAAATCTGCGTCGGGGCGACGAAAGCATTCCCGCGCTTAGTGCAGAGCAAATCGGCGAACAGCTGGGTTTGGCCGTTGACCGGGTGATGACGGAAGGCGGTATTTACGATCGTCAGCTAGCGGCGTTGGCCATCAAGCAGGCCAGCGGCGATCTGGTGGAGGCCATTTTTCTGCTGCGCGCCTATCGTACCACCCTGCCACGTCTGGCCGTCAGCGAACCGTTGGCGAGTGAGAACATGCGGCTGGAGCGGCGCATCTCGGCGGTTTACAAAGACTTGCCAGGTGGCCAGGTGCTTGGCCCCACTTATGACTATACCCATCGCCTGCTGGATTTTGCACTGTTGGCCAATGGTGAAACGCCTGCCGCCCCGCAGGCCGATGAGCCGCTGCCAGAGAGCTGCGCCCACGTGTTCGACCTGCTGAATCAGCAGCATCTGGCACTGGCAGAAGAAGATGACGGCAGCACTCCAGACGATATTACCCGCAACCCGCCGGTTTATCCGTGCTCCCGCTCGGCGCGCTTACAACAGCTGGTGCGTGGCGATGAAGGCTTCCTGCTGGCATTAAGCTACTCCACCCAGCGCGGCTATGGCCGTAATCATCCGTTCGCCGGGGAGATCCGCAGCGGATACGTTACCGTGGAGATCGTGCCGGAAGAACTCGGTTTCGCCATCGATGTCGGCGAGATCCTGCTGACCGAATGCGAAATGGTGAACGGCTTTGTCGACCCACAAGATCGCCCGCCGCACTTCACCCGTGGCTACGGGCTGGTATTTGGCCGCTCGGAACGCAAAGCCATGGCGATGGCGCTGGTGGATCGCGCCTTGCAAACCGCCGAATACGGTGAGGACGTGGCAGGCCCGGCGCAGGACGAAGAGTTTGTTCTGGCCCACGCCGATAACGTGGAGGCCGCCGGTTTTGTTTCCCACCTCAAGCTGCCGCACTACGTCGACTTCCAGGCCGAGTTGGAGCTGCTCAAACGCTTGCAACAGGAATTTGCCGCCCTTCAGGAGACTCGCCATGAGTGAAGTATTGACCGGCTATAACCTCGGTTACCTGGATGAACAAACCAAGCGCATGATCCGCCGCGCGATCCTCAAGGCGGTGGCGATCCCCGGCTATCAGGTGCCGTTTGGTGGCCGCGAGATGCCAATGCCTTATGGCTGGGGCACCGGCGGCATCCAGATCACCGCCAGCATTATTGGCCGCGCCGACGTGCTGAAAGTCATCGACCAGGGGGCCGACGACACCACCAACGCGGTCTCCATCCGCCGCTTCTTCCAACGCGTGGCCGGAGTCGCTACCACCGAGCGTACGCCAGAAGCGACGCTGATCCAGACCCGTCACCGCATACCGGAAACGCCATTGCAGGCGGACCAAGTCCTGATTTATCAGGTGCCTATTCCGGAGCCACTGCGCTTTATCGAACCGCGCGAGACCGAAACGCGCAAGATGCACGCACTGGAAGAATACGGCGTGATGCAGGTGAAGCTGTATGAGGATATCGCCCGCTACGGCCATATCGCTACGACCTATGCCTATCCGGTGAAGGTTAACAATCGCTATGTGATGGACCCTTCACCGATCCCTAAATTCGATAACCCGAAGATGCACATGATGCCTGCGTTGCAGCTGTTCGGCGCCGGGCGGGAAAAGCGCATCTACGCCCTGCCGCCGTTTACCAAGGTTGAAAGCCTGGACTTTGACGATCACCCGTTCAGCGTACAGCAGTGGGAAGAGCCTTGCGCCCTGTGCGGCTCACGCCACAGCTATCTGGATGAAGTAGTGCTCGACGACCAGGGCAGCCGGATGTTCGTCTGCTCAGACACCGACTTCTGCCAGCAACAACTCAATCAAGAGGTACCGCACTGATGACTTCCGTTCCGTTGAGTGCCACACCGTTGCTGACGGTCAATCAACTCACCCACCTTTACGCGCCGGGCAAGGGTTTCAGCAACGTGTCATTCGATATCTATCCCGGTGAAGTGCTGGGCATCGTCGGCGAATCCGGCTCGGGTAAAACCACGCTGCTCAAGTCGATCTCAGCCCGGCTGGCACCGCAACAGGGCCAAATCCTCTATCGCCCGCAGCCAGGACAGCAGCAGGATCTGTACGCCATGGCGGAAAGCGATCGCCGCCGCCTGCTGCGCACCGACTGGGGCGTGGTGCATCAGCATCCACTCGACGGCCTGCGACCACAGGTTTCTGCTGGCGGCAACATCGGTGAGCGCCTGATGGCCATCGGCCAGCGCCATTACGGTGATATTCGTCAGCAGGCCAAACAATGGCTGGAGGACGTGGAGGTCCCGGTCTCTCGTCTGGACGATCTGCCTACCACCTTCTCCGGCGGTATGCAGCAGCGCTTGCAGATCGCCCGCAATCTGGTGACCCATCCCAAGCTGGTGTTTATGGATGAGCCAACCGGCGGGCTGGACGTTTCCGTGCAGGCGCGCCTGCTGGATCTGCTGCGCAATCTGGTGGTGGAAATGCAGCTGGCAGCGGTGATTGTCACCCACGATCTGGGCGTGGCACGCCTGCTGGCCCACCGCTTGCTGGTGATGAAAGAAGGCGAAGTGGTGGAAAGCGGTCTGACCGACCGGGTGCTGGACGATCCGCACCATCCTTACACCCAGTTGCTGGTCTCTTCGGTTCTGTCGTAAACAGGTGACATATGACGATTAAAATCCGGGTTGAACACCTGAGTAAAACCTTTGTGCTGCACCAACAGCACGGTACCCGCCTGCCGGTGCTGCACGATGCCAACCTGACCGTCAGCAGCGGCGAATGCGTGGTGCTGCACGGCCATTCCGGCAGTGGTAAATCCACCCTGTTGCGTTCGCTGTACGCCAACTATCTGCCAGACAGCGGTCATATCTGGATCCATCATCAGAATGACTGGTTGGAACTGGTACAGGCCGAGGCCCGACAAATCCTGGCGGTGCGCCGCCACACCATCGGCTGGGTCAGTCAGTTTCTGCGCGTGATACCGCGCATCAGCGCGCTGGAAGTGGTGATGCAGCCATTGCTGGAATCCGGCGTTGAGCGTAGCGAATGCCGTGAGCGGGCCGAAACCCTGCTCAACCAACTCAACGTACCGCAGCGCCTGTGGCAGTTGGCCCCTTCGACCTTCTCCGGCGGTGAGCAGCAGCGGGTGAATATCGCCCGTGGCTTTATCAAGGATTACCCCATTCTGCTGCTGGATGAGCCGACTGCTTCGCTCGACAGCCGCAACAGCGCAGCGGTGGTCAACCTGATCGAACAGGCCAAACAGCGCGGCGCGGCCATTGTCGGTATCTTCCATGATGCAGTCACCCGCGAGCAGGTGGCCGACCGTTTACATGCCATGCGGGCCCCACAGGTTCTGGAGACGCCATGATTATCAATAACGTCAAGCTGGTGCTGGAAGACCAGATGGTTGCGGGTTCACTGGAAATGACCGACGGTGTGATCCGTAACTTTGCCGAGACGCCGAGCCAGCTACCGCAAGCGCTGGACGGTGAAGGCGGCTGGCTGTTGCCGGGGCTGATTGAGCTGCATACCGACAATCTGGACAAGTTTTTCACCCCGCGCCCCAACGTGGACTGGCCCGCACATTCGGCCATGAGCAGCCACGACGCGCTGATGGTGGCCAACGGCATCACCACGGTGCTGGATGCGGTCGCGATTGGTGACGTACGCGACGGCGGGCATCGGCTGGAAAATCTGCAAAAAATGATCGATGCGGTGATCTACAGCCAGCGCGCCGGGGTGAACCGGGCCGAACATCGGCTGCATCTGCGCTGCGAACTGCCCCATAGCAGCACCTTGCCCCTGTTCGAGCAGTTGATGGATAAGCCGGGTGTGTCTTTGGTATCGCTGATGGATCATTCTCCGGGCCAGCGCCAGTTCGCCTCACGGGAAAAATACCGTGAATACTATCAGGGCAAATATCACCTCAATGACCAGCAGATGAGCGAATATGAGGTCGAGCAGATAGGCCTGTCCGAACGTTGGGCCACGCCAAACCGCGAGGCAATCGCCGCCCACTGCAGGGCCCGGAATATCGCGCTCGCCAGCCACGACGACGCCACCACCGATCACGTCAGCGAATCCAGCGCACTGGGCAGTGTGATTGCTGAATTCCCGACCACCGAAGCGGCAGCACGGGCCTCGCATCAGCAAGGTATGCAGGTGCTGATGGGCGCGCCCAATATTGTGCGTGGCGGTTCGCACTCCGGCAACGTGGCGGCGCACCATCTGGCGGCCCTGGGCGTGCTGGATATCCTCTCTTCCGATTATTACCCAGCCAGCCTGCTGGACGCCGCGTTTCGTCTGGCGGCCGACGATCGCAACGCTTTCACCCTGCCACAGGCCGTGCAGTTGATCACCCGCAATCCGGCTCGGGCGTTGGGCTTGCAGGATCGTGGTCTGATTGCCGAAGGGTTACGCGCGGATCTGGTGTTGGCAAAACCACACGGTGAGCACATTTACGTGCAAAACGTCTGGCGACAAGGCAAGCAGGTGTTCTGATGGCCTATCTCATCTATCTGATGGGCCCATCCGGGGCAGGCAAGGACAGCCTGCTAGAACGGCTGCGGGCAGCAACCCGCGCCGGACCGCTGGTGGCGCACCGCTACATCACCCGCCCGGCCAATGCTGGCTGCGAGAACCATATCGCCCTGAGCGAGCCGGAGTTTCTGCGCCGCCGGGCCAACGGGTTGTTTGCCCTAGACTGGCAGGCCCATGAGCATCATTACGCCTTCGGCATCGAGGTCGATCTGTGGTTATTGCAAGGGATCGACGTGGTGGTCAACGGCTCCCGTGCCCATCTGCCTCAGGCGCTGCAACGCTACGGAGCCCAACTGTTACCGGTCTGCTTGCAGGTTTCCCCCACCGTATTGCGCCAAAGGCTGGAACAGCGCGGGCGGGAAACTGCGGTACAAATCGAGCAACGGCTGGCGCGGGCGGCCGACTACCAGCAAACCCTGCCGGTGGGTTGTCGCCTGCTGGATAACAACGGCGATCTCGGGCATACCCTCAACGCACTGCTGGCCTTAACCGAAAAACAACCACAGGACACCCTGCCATGAGCTTGCTGGCCCAACCCAAAATCGGTAACGACGTGACCCTCAACCGCTGCCAACTCGGCCGGTATGTGCATCTGGCCGATGATGCGATCCTGGAAGAGGTCGAAATGGGGGATTACTCCTATACCGCCGGGCATAACCAGATCTTTTACGCCACCATTGGCAAGTTTGTCTCCATCGCTTCCTATGTGCGTATCAATCCCGGCAACCACCCCAGCTATCAGCGCATCGCCCAGCATCACTTCACCTATCGCGCTTCCGACTACGGCCTGGGGGAAGATGATGAGGCATTCTTCGACTGGCGGCGCGAGCAGCACGTGACCATCGGCCACGACGTGTGGATCGGTCACAATGCGATCGTGATGCCGGGCGTGACCATTGGCAATGGCGCGGTGATAGGCAGCGCGGCGGTGGTGACTAAAGACGTGGAACCGTATTCGCTGGTTGCCGGAGTCGCAGCCAGGAAAATCGGTATGCGCTTTGATGATGCGCTGATCGAGCGTATTGAGCGCAGCCAGTGGTGGCACTGGGATCGCGAGGTGTTACAGGCTCGGCTGGCCGATTTTCGTGACATCGACAGTTTCGTGGCCAAGTATTTGTGATTTTACCCCTCACCACCGGGCGCAGCATGCAGCGCCCCTACGTGCTGGTCTGCAGCCACATATGAGCGGGGTTAGCAGCGAGAAACCAGTTTGGGGTGAGGGGGAAACCAATCGTAAAATGAGGAAACCAGTATGCAACTGACCTTTCTTGGCACCGGCGGAGCGCAGCAGGTGCCCGCCTTTGGCTGCGACTGCCTGGTATGCCTACGGGCGCAGCGCGAACCGGCGTTCCGGCGGCGACCGTGCAGTGCGATGATCAAATTTCAGGGAGAAACGACGTTATTGGATGCGGGATTAAGCTCGTTGGAAAGGCGTTTTGCGGCGGGGGAAATTCAACGTTTTTTACTGACACATTACCACATGGATCACGTTCAGGGGTTATTTCCTTTGCGTTGGGGGTGCGGAAAATTTATTCCCGTCTACGGCCCAGCAGATGAACAAGGCTGCGACGATCTGTTTAAACACCCTGGTATTCTGGCGTTCCAGCCTCCGTTGCTTCCCTTCGAAACGGTGGAGTTGGGCGGGCTGCTCGTCACGCCGTTACCGTTGATCCATTCCAAGCTCACCCACGGCTATCTGTTCCAGACGGAAGGCAAGGCCCTGGCCTATCTGACCGATACCGTCGGCCTGCCGCCGGAAACCACACGCTATCTGCAACAGATTTCCCTCGATTTGCTGGTGCTGGATTGCAGCCTGCCGCCGCAGCCTCAGGCACCACGCAACCACAACGATCTGCCCCGCGCACAGGAGATCCAGCAACGCTTGCAGCCACGGCGTACGCTGCTGACGCACATCAGCCATCATCTCGATTTATGGTTGATGGCCAACGAGCTGCCGCCAGGCATGGAGCTGGCGTTCGATAATCTCAGCATTGAGTTTTGACATCCTCCCCGCCCTAAAGGACGGGGATTCCTACAGCGTTCAGACCGAAGCCTGACTCGCCTCAGCGGGTTCCTGCTTCAACGGGCGGCCTGACTGCACCATCCCTCCACAGGCAAGCACGGCATGTCCTGCCGCTAAAATATTACGGGCCCCGTTGATATCAGCATTCGCGGTGTAGCCGCATATCTGGCACTCGAATTTACTTTGTGACTGACGATTATCCTTCGCAGTATGACCGCAGCAGGCGCAACGCTGGCTTGTGTATGCCGGAGGTATGGCAAGTACCTGACCACCCTGCCAGAGCTGCTTGTACTCAAGCTGACGGCGCATTTCATACCAGCCCTGATCAAGTATCGCGCGGTTCAGGCCAGATTTGGCTCGGACATTTCTTCCAGGCTGCTCTGCCGAGCCTTTTGCCGATTTCGACATGTTACTGACCTTCAAATCCTCAATGACGATCATCGCGTGGTTTTTGCTGATTTCACTGGTGACTTTGTGAAGGTAGTCGCGCCTGATATTGGCAATATGCGAGTGAAGACGCTGGATTTTTCGCTTCTGTTTTTGCCAGTTTGCACTGAACTTTTCTTTGCGACTTAATTGTTTCTGAAGCACTGCCAGCTTGCGCTGGCTACCTTTAAAGCTATTGACGGGCTGATAGACCGTGCCATCTGAAAGCGTAGCGAGTTGCGTAACTCCGGCATCCAGTCCGACCATTGACTCTGAGTTGTGAACCGGATCAGCGACTTCGTATTCCGTCTGGATACTGACGTACCATTTACCGCATGACTGGCTGACAGTGACGTTCTTCACTTCGCCAATGACTTCACGGCTATTGCGGTAGCGCACCCATCCCAACTTTGGAAGCGATATACGATTGTTGACCTGATCGAACTTCACGCCTTGCGGGTAGCGGAATGCGTCGTTTTGGCCTCGTTTTTTGAAACGAGGGAATGCAGCACGCTTCTGGAAGAAATTTTTGTAGCCGCGCTCCAGATCTTTCAGCGACTGCTGCAGCGGTTGTGATGGAGCGTCTTTTAGCCATTTGGTATCAGGGTGTGATTTCCACTCAATGAGCCATGAAGCCATTTTGGTGTAGGGGATATATTTATTCCCCGCTTCATGGTTCTCATTCTGAAGTGCCAGCGCACGGTTAAAAACGAACCGACAAGCCCCTGCGAAGCGCCGCATATCGCGCTCCTGCTGACCATTTGGTCTTAACTGGAATTTGAAGGCTTGAAATCGTTTCATGACTATCATTATATTTTGGTCTATGACAAAAGAAACTGATATTCGCCGTGGAAGACACTGTGTTTTCCTGATGCATGTTCACTTGGTATTCGTCGCCAAATATAGACGAAAGATATTTGATCTGGATGCCATCGAAAAGCTACGCAGCTACTTTGCCAGCGTATGTGCTGATTTTGATGTTGAACTGGTTGAGATGGACGGCGAATGCGATCACGTGCATTTACTGATCAACTATCCGCCAAAGCTCGCAGTATCGAATCTGGTTAACAGTCTTAAGGGCGTATCCAGCAGGTTGCTTCGCCGTGATCGCCCAGATATCGCCCAACGCTATTACTACAAAGGCGTTCTGTGGACACCGAGTTATTTTGCAAGCAGTTGTGGCGGAGCGCCAATATCGCTCATCCGGCAATACATCGAGCAGCAGCAAACACCAAGTTAGTCGGAAAACCGCGCCTTATATACCCAATAAACCTCAA
>NZ_AYMQ01000042.1 GCF_000633355.1 Serratia sp. H1w | reverse complement strand
GGCGGGGAGTAATCCCCGCCACTCTGTTGTTGAGTATGAGCTCTCAAGCACCCAATCATACCAAACCTGCCCCGGCGGGTTTTTTTGTATCTAATCAATTACATATCACAATTAGCCATAGACATAGTGTGCCATCGATCGGTTAAAACGATCGAAGTTGCAATATCGATCTACGTTACCTATTAGACAAGGCAAATCCAGCGTCTTTACTGAAACATGTGAATCCTAATTCCATGGTGTTTCGCCTCGACAAATATTCTAACTTATTGAGGTGAAATATGATTTATGAAAACTTTTTGCCTGAGGCTCTCTGCTTTAGTGGCCAGTTTCGTGTGGATTCAATCACAGATTGTATCTATGTCAGCGATATCAAGACCAACAGACGTATAGCTTTAAGCTTGGAACTCATGCGGCTATCGCCATCCGAGCTTTCAGAATTGTTAGCGCAGGTTGGTGTGGAACAGGGGAAACGGCCCGCCGAATAGTGTTATAATACTCAAGTCAGCCTGAACATCTGGCAACCTGAGCACTGCGCTATTCCAGAGGTTGAAATGGCGCAGTTAATACAATTAGTGAAATCCGCACCTACAATCCTGACCCCGGCAACGAACGAGGCCAGCGATTTTTTGCAACGTGTGAAACTCGGCGAGTGGATACAGGCCGAGTTCAGGCGCGTACGTAACTATCAATTTCACAAGCGTTTTTTCAAACTCCTGCAATTTGGCTTCGATTACTGGACGCCAGTAGGTGGTACTTTGACGTTGCCAGAACGGCTACTTATCGACGGCTTTGTTAATTATCTCATTGAAATGTCAGGTCAACATGGCGCAATAATCAGCGCTGTGGCTGATGATTATCTATTCAAAGTGGGCCAACTGCGTTCCAAAGAGATAGCCGTTCTAAAATCGTTCGAACCATATCGGGCTTGGGCCACCGTTGAAGCCGGTTACTACGATGAAGTGATCCTACCCAACGGACTGCGCCAGCGAATACCCAAATCAATCTCGTTCGCAAAGATGGATGAGGACACATTCCAGGGGCTTTATAAGTCTGTTTTCAATGTCTTGTGGAATTTCATTCTCTCCCGCAGTTTCCGTTCCCGCCAGGAAGCCGAAAACGTCGCCTTGCATTTGCTGGAGTATGCATGATGAAAAAAACTATCTGCATGTTCTGTGGCTCGCCATCGACGTTGCTGTGCGATGGTTACCTTGGGTTTCCGCCACACTCTAGTGACGAAAAGTTTATCGATCCCCTTCATCCGTATACATGTGATGCGCCGATGTGTAGCAATTGCGCAGAGCAAAAAGGGAAAATGCATATTTGCCGCCGCAGGCATGGATGCATTGTTGAAACGATTGATTACTGCCCTATTTGCATCATAGTTTTGCCCCCATACCCGTTACACAACCGCCGCCTGATTTTCTCTCATGAACAAGCGAAAACAATACGCGAAGCCCATTGGGCTGGGTACTCAAACGACTATCAAAAAAGCCTAAGGATAGAACAGGGAGGAGGTCAACAATGTCTCGACCTGTGAACCTACGAAAAGCAGCACAAGGCCGCGAATGTACTATACGCGTGCCTGGTGTGTGTTGTTTCGATCCCGATACCAGCGTGCTTACACATTACAGACTGGCAGGGCTATGCGGGACGGGAATCAAACCCAATGATTACGTGGCAGCAATAGGCTGCAACCGGTGCCACGACGCCGTAGACGGAAGAATTAAAACTGAATTTACTCGCGAAGAACTCAAGCTAATGCACGCTGAGGGAGTATTTCGCACGCTTGAAATCTGGAAAAAAGAAGGTTTTATCGGATGAACGAACAACAACTTGAATATATCCGTATACGGCTACGATCAGCGCTGCTAGATGATTCCGGAGGAACAAAAGGGCAACTGGAAGCATTCAGAGAACATCCCCCAGTAGATAAAAATGGTCATGTAAGGCAAAGACTGCATGTTGTAGAACTTGAAGGAGGCCGTAAAGTAAAGGCAGAGAATACCGCAGTTTATGTTATGGAAACGCGCAGCAGACGCCAGCCGTTTCCTCCGATGAATGAATTTGCGTATGCACATTGCGCATGGCGCCGCGCCGTTCACCAACTTAACGAACCCCAGCAAGCCTGGCTCAAATACTGCTATGGATGGGATTTGAGTTTCAAACTACAAACCCTGATTTGCCAACATGTCTGGGAAATCTACGAAAAGCAGCTGGTGGGCTCAAGACTACAGAAGCGGGTTAAACTGCGGTTAATATCGCTGGTCTGGCTGGCAGTGCAAGATGTAGCTGCGAAAAACTGGAACGATGGGTACCGAGAGTATGCCGCATCGACACTGTCGAGTTTGATGTCGATAACCCGCGAAACTTGGTATCAAACTTATGCAGCACCTTGGCAGGCACTAAAAGCGATCGCAACGAACCTAGACGAAGAGGCATTGATTGATACCCAAGGAAAGGTTGGTAGTCATTACGCAGAGGATTGATATTGTAAAACCTGACACTTTATGCCATATTTAAGCCTACTTTTGATATATTGCCAAAGTTATAAGAACCCGCCAATGAGCGGGTTTTTGCATTTCTGGAGCATAGTTATGTCACCACGCGTCATTGAGCAACTTGTATTCAGACCCGCCAGCGAACTACCAACCGCTGACCTTGATGGAAAGGACGTGTTAATTCTCAACCCCTGTGATGGCTGGCATGAGGGACACATTCGAGCTTGTGAGGAAGACGGTGAGGTTTATCACGTTGGCATTTACACTTTCATGATGGATGAAATGACACCCCATGATTTTTACGTTGCATGGGCGCTGTTGCCGGATAGCATCGTACTGAGTGAAAAGTTTGAGGCAGAAAAACGCCGTTGGTAGTGACGTAAAGAAAATCCGTAATATGGCCGGTGATATCGGTCCTCTTCAGGCTGCGCTAATGCGTGGCCTTTTTCATTTCTAACGCCCAGCGGGGTAAGGAATTATGCAAATGCCAAGTAATCCCCATAACTGGGCAGATTTAAACGAAGTGTTGGCGTCATGGTGGCGCGGCGATGTGCCGATAGGCGGCGTTGTAATGGCTATTGTAATGGCTGTTTTGCGAATGGCCTACTCTGGCAGTGGCTGGAAAGAAACAATTTTAGAAGGGCTTATGTGCGGCGCTGTAGTCCTCACAATCTATTCGGTTCTGGACTTCTTCGATGTTCCAAAGGCTTTAACGGTAGGGATCGGCGGCTTTATCGGTTTTGTTGGTGTGAAGAAGTTGGGCGCGTTTTTATCCGGTTACGTGGGTAATCGGTTTGGCGGGGGTAATTCAAATGCAGACAAATAATTTCAGATTCAGTAAACGCAGCGAGGGGAACCTCGTGGACGTGAATCCAGCGTTGGTCAAAGTTGTGCGTCGAGCGCTGGAGATCACCACCGTCGATTTTATTGTTATCGAGGGGTTCCGCACCGCAGAACGGCAAAAACTGCTGAAGGCTGCGGGAGCTAGCAAGACGTTGGACAGCCGACACCTAACTGGTCACGCGGTGGACCTATTCCCCGTTGGTGGTGACTGGAATAACTATAAGTGCTGGCTACCGGTACTTGATGCCATGCACCAGGCAGGCAAAGAACTTGGCGTAAAGCTGCGTTTTGGTGTGACGTGGGCAGATAACCCACGCGATAAACCGTCCCGCTTCTTGGATGCGCCGCATGTGGAGTTGCCAGCATGATACAGCTCACACGCTACGGCCTGTTCGGTGCGCTGTTGGTAGCTATCTGTCTGGGCGGGATTAGCGCTGTACTGAACCACAGGCTCGATAATGCCAATGAAGCTAACCAGACGCTTAGCAAGGCTAACGAAGACCTCAATGAAGCGGTGGCAGATCGTGATGAAACGATCACTGCGCTGAAAGGGTCAATCGACGCTGACCGGCGTGCTACCGAAGAGCAACTGAAAATCGAACAGCAGAAGAGGGCAAAAGCCGATGCTGAAAACCGAACGTTACGCAAAACGTTGGAGTCTAGCGACTGTGGCAATCAGCGTTTGCCTGATTCTGCTATCGGCATCCTGCGCCGAGAGGGTTAAGCCTGCACCGGCCCCGCAGATTATCTACGTGTACCCGCCAGCGGTATATACGCAGTTATGCGAGAAAACCCCGTTCACTGGCTCAACGTTCGGCGATGCTGTCATTGCACTACAGGTGGCCCAGGGTGAGCTGGATATATGCGCCTCTCGTATCGAGGGGCTGATTAAGTGGCAACAAACAATCGGGAAAGAAAATGGAAAACCAACACCGCAAAATTAAAGGCTATCGTGAGCTGAGTCAGGAAGAAATTGATCTGATGAATCGGATCAAGGCTAAAGGAGCTGAATTGCTGGCTCTACAGGCCGAACTGGCTGGACGCCTGAGCACTGATTACGATGTTAAGTTGGCCGCTGCGTGCGATGCGCAGCGCGGTACCGGCTTCGATGTATATCAAGGCACGTCAGATGAGGCGCAAGAATTCCGGCGCTACATGTCGGCAGAACCTCAGCGCTGGGCTGCGATCGGCAAGACCGACATTCAAACCGGCATCATGGCGCTGGTGCGATCAGTGGATCAACCAACGGGCTGTTAAGCATTACAGGTGGCATTCACTGAGTGTCACCGATAATGCGCGAGCAAAGCTGCAGGCAACACCCATCCGGCCCACCCTGGGCACTGGTTGCCAGTGGCTTTTTTATTTTCTTCTGCTTTTTTGAGTTGGCCGAGCGGGAATTCAGCACAAACGATCTGTTTTCAATAGTGGTGATTAAAAAATTCTCGGGGCTGGTATCGAAGAGGCTAGCAGAAAATTCTATTTGGAAGGTGGGCGACCGCCAGTAGTTGGAGCTACTGACGATCATTCATACCCACACGGAGGTCATGAGTACGAACCAAGGCCCACTTGCTTGTACAAGCAGGGCCATAGTATTGGATCCTCGCAAATGACCACAGTAAAAAAACAGGAAAAACTTGCAATTGTTTATAAATCACTCAATTCGATGATGGTTTATGCGAAAAACGCGAGAACCCACTCGATGGAGCAGGTGGAAAAAATAATCGGGAGCATAAAAAAGTACGGATGGACCAATCCGATCCTGCTCGATGAATCTGGGGAGGTGATCGCCGGCCACGGTAGATTGCTGGCTGCGGAAAAAATCGGTTTTGATCCGGTACCCACGATCACGTTGTTTGGTCTGACGGATGCAGAAAAAAAAGCTTACCGCCTGGCGGATAACAAATTACCTCTGGATGCCGGTTGGGATATTGACCTGCTGACAATGGAATTGGGTGATCTGCTGGCGGAAGGATTCGACCTAACTCTGACCGGATTCAGCGCAGAAGAGATCGACGACATGCTTAATGTTGATTTCTCTCCGGGTGATGAAGGCGACCAAGGCAAGCTCGACCAACTGGAAGAAAAGCTGTGTCCACACTGCGGGGGTGTCTTATGACTGCTCTCACCGTGGATTGGGCAACCCACAAAGCAGCTGCGCATGCTTGCCTGAATTGGCATTACGCAAAAGCGGTACCGGTCGGAAAGTTGGTAAAGGTCGGCGCATGGGAAGATGGCCAGTTTATTGGTGTGGTGATATTTAGCCGTGGTGCCAACAATCACATTGGCCAGCCCTATAGCCTTAAGCAAGACCAAGTATGCGAATTGACCCGCGTAGCCCTGAGGGAACACCAATCACCAGTCAGCCAGATATTGGCAAAGGCGATTAAATTCCTGGCTGCGGTTTGTCCGGGCCTGCGGCTGATCGTCTCCTACGCTGACAAAGACCAAAATCACCACGGGGGCATCTATCAGGCGACCAACTGGATTTATGAAGGTCTGGTCGGCGCAGGAACGCTGGGCGCATTCATCGTCAAAGGTAAAAAAGTCCATCCGCGCAGCGTAGCGGCAAAGGGCGTAAAGCAAAGCATTGATGCCGTTCGTCAGCACCTGGATCCCAACGCGCAAGAATTTAAAACGTCAGGGAAACACAAATACCTTATGCCCCTCGACAAGAAAATGAAAAAAATCCTCATCGCTCGCCATAAGCCATATCCCAAGAGGGTGTAGCCATGGATAAGCCGACGCTCGACAAAATCGAGGCATTGGCCGGGCGTGGATTATCAGAGCAGCAGATAGCCGACGCATTGGATATCGACATTGAAGAAATGCGCACAGATAGGGAAGCGATCGCCACTTACCGCCAGGCAGTACGAAGGGGGAAAGCTAAGGGGGTTGCTGACTTATCGAACGCACTTTACATCAAGGCCAAGAAAGGCGACACGCGAGCCATGATTTTCTTGTTGGAGCATTTAAAACCGAAGTGAGTAAGCCGCATGAGCAAATTGGATGGGGGCGAACTGAAACGTGATTATTGTGCTGGTCTGCTTTCAATCCAAGATGTGGCAAAAAAGCACGGTATAGCGAAAACCACGTTAATCGACATGGCAAAGAAGCACGGATGGGAACGTAAAAAAAAACCGTCCAAAACTCCGACCAAAAAAACCGACCAACACAAAAATGGTCGGACGGTCGAACCAAAGGCTTCACGGTCGGAAAAACGGACGGGATCAGAACAAGGGAATAGCGACACGGATTTATCGATAGACCCTGATGATTATGGATTAACACTGCAACAAGCTTGGTTCGCTCACTGGTTCGTTGTAACCAAGAGCAGGGTTGAGGCATACAGACGCGCTGGGTATCGATGCGAAGGAAAGAATGCCTACTTTGGCGCATCGCAGGTATACAGAAATATTAAGGTTTCCAAAGCAATTCGTGACCTTGAAGCAAAAGCTTCGAAACGTTATCAGGCCAATCTCGATGAACTGGTTGATCAACTGGTTTCCATCATCAATGCCGACCCAAGAGAGTTATCTCATTTCCGCCGAGTTAACTGTCGTCACTGTTGGGGAGAGAACTTTTTTTACCAATGGATCGATATTAATGAGTACGACACTGCTGATGCTAAGGCAACGGCAGAAAACAAACCTAAACCTCAATATGGCGGTGTGGGTTTTGTCGAGAATGCGGATCCTAACCCTGATTGCCCACGCTGTAACGGTGAGGGCGTTGGGGAAACGTTCTTTGCTGATGTGCGGGATCTTCAAGGCCATGCGCTTCAGTATTTTGCAGGGGTAAAGGAAAGCAAATTCGGGATTGAGATCCTTACAGAAGATAAAAAAGCGGCACGTGCGCAACTGGTACAACTCCTGACATTCCAACGCACGGAGAAATTGCAGCAACTGCAGATAGAAAACCAACGTCTGGTTAATGCCAAGCTTGCTGCTGAAATTGGTGACGATGACGACGAGCCGCAGCCGGTGGCAATAAACATCAATGTTGTTGATGCGCGAGGCGATACTGATGAACCCGACGCTTAATATTCCTCAGGCTCGCTTTTTGACTATGCCGCATAAATTCAAGGCTTACGTAGCAGGCTTTGGTAGTGGGAAAACGTGGGCCGGTTGTGCAGCGATGTGCAAACACTACTGGGAACATCCCAAAATTAACCAGGGGTATTTTGCCCCTACATATCCTCAGATCAGGGATATTTTCTACCCGACGATTGAGGAAGTGGCTTTTGATTGGGGGCTAAAGCTACGCCTCAACGAAAGCAACAAAGAGGTGCATTTCTATTCTGGCCGTCAGTACCGGGGCACCACAATTTGCCGTTCCATGGAAAAGCCATCAACGATTGTCGGTTTCAAGATCGGTAATGCGCTGGTGGATGAAATGGACGTCATGAAGTCTGAAAAGGCCACGGTGGCATGGCGGAAGATCATTGCGCGTATGCGTTACAACGTGGACGGGTTACTCAACGGGATTTCGGTCACCACCACGCCAGAAGGTTTTAAGTTTGTATGGCAGCAATTCGTTAAAGAGGTGCGGGATAAGCCCGAGCTGGCTACGCTCTATGGTCTTATTCATGCCAGCACCTACGATAATGAAAAAAACCTGCCTGCTGACTATATCCCGTCGCTGCTTGCCTCATACCCAGGGCCATTAATCACGGCATACCTTCGCGGTCGGTTTGCCAACCTGACGAGCGGCACGATTTATCATCAGTTCGACCGCAAGAAAAACGACTGTGGCGACGAGGAGCAGCCAGGTGAATCACTATATATCGGAATGGATTTCAACGTTGGAAAGATGGTCGGTATCGTCCACGTTCTGCGTGATGGCCTGCCACGAGCTGTAACGGAAATCATCAACGCCTATGACACACCCGACATAATTCGCATCATCAAAGAGCGCTTTTGGCTCTATGACGGCAATGACTACCGGAAGGTGCGGGAAATTTATATTTATCCCGATGCTTCCGGTGATTCTCGCAAATCCAGCAACGCCAGCACGACCGATATTGCCCAGCTTAAGCAGGCTGGATTCAACGTGGTGGTCAACGATGCTAATCCGCCTGTTAAAGACCGGATCAACTCCGTAAACGCCATGTTTTGCAATTCCAAGGGCGAACGCCGCTATCTGGTTAACGTGAAACGCTGCCCGGTTTATACCGAATGCCTGGAGCAGCAAGTTTGGGATGAAAAAACAGGCGAACCGGATAAAAAATCTGGTAAAGACCACGCCAACGATGGCGGCGGATATTACATCATCAAGCAGTTCCCCATCATTAAGCCGCAAGGCAAAGTTACCAAACTACGGATGTAAACCATGGCCGATATTTCAACCCCGCTCAAAGCCGTTACTGCGATGGAAGCTGATTGGGATTTGGTAGATGCCTTGATGGGCGGTACCAAAGCCATGAGGAACGCTGGCGAAACGTACATGCCTCGCTGGCCCAATGAAGAGGTAGATGATCATAAATGCCGCCTCGCGGTGGCAACGCTGTTACCCGTACTCAAGGAAACCATCATCAACCATGTAGGCCGTGTGTTCAGCGAACCCTCGGTGCTCAGTGATGAAACACCAGAGCCAATCAAAGACTATGCTCACGATTTTGATATGGCCGGCAACCAGCTTGACGTTTGGGCACAACAGTTTTTCGCTTTGGGGGAACGTTACGGATTGATCCACGCGCTGGTGGATTACCCGAAGACCCAAGGGGCAAAAACTGTGGCCGAGGAAAAAGCCAGCGGTGCGCGCCCTTACGCCGTAATTATTAGTCCGCGTCAGGTGATCGGTTGGAAGTCCGAGAAAAAAGGCGGTGCAGAGGTTCTCACAGAACTGCGCATTAAAGAGGTCATCACTGAAGAGGATGGCGAGTGGGGAGAAAAGGAAGTCACTCAGATCCGATTATTACGCCCCGGCTATTGCGGTATATACCGAAAAAAGGCAGATGAAAAAGGGGATAACGTTTGGTTTGTACATGAAGAATGGGAGACAACAGCAAAACGGATCCCGTTGATAACGTTTTACACCAACCGAACCGGATTTATGACGGCTGAGCCGCCAATGCTTGATTTGGCGCACCTCAACGTCAAGCATTGGCAGAGCCAAAGTGATCAGGACACCATCTTGCACGTTGCCCGAGTGCCGATATTGTCGGTGTACGGGCTTGCAGAGGGGGAAGAACTTACCGTGGGTGCTTCTTCTGCAATGAGATTTGAAGACCGCGCTAAGCATGGTGTCGAATACACCGAGCATACTGGGGCGAGTATAAAAACAGGGCAGGATTCACTCGATGATCTTGTTGAACAGATGCGCATGGCCGGAGCAAAACTCCTGCGCAAAGAAAACACATCAACAAAATCGGTTGATCAGACCCAGCATGAAACCATGCAGGAAGATAGCCCACTGTTCACTATGTCCTCGTCGTTAGAGGATGCCCTGGATAACATCCTGCAATACATGGCCGAATGGCTGTGTCTTCCCGATGGCGGCAATATCGATGTGCGTACAGAGCTGGAAACCGCAGGGAATACATTTAGCCCACAATCAGCCTTGGCAATTCAAGCACTGCGCCAGGGTGGGGATATTCGCCGGATTGACGCTGTCAGGGCTTATCAGCAGATTGGTATTATTGACCCTGATGTTAAGGCTGAAGCGATCATTGATGAGTTGATCAACGCACCTGACTTCATGGAGTAACCATGGAGACGATTAATCAGCGATTGTTCGATGAAACGGTAGCCCACACGCTTTTTGTTTCTCGATACGCAACTGGCGTTTCTGCTCGGATGGTGAAATTACTCAACCAGGCCGACGCTGAATTGTCTTCTCGGCTAATCATGGCCCTTGATGACCTTCCGCCAGATAGCTTCACTATTCGCCGCCTGGAGGCGTTACTGGGTGGTGTGAAGGACATCAACCAGCAGATTTATCGAACCCTCTACGCTTCGCTTGCTGATGAACTCAACGATTTCAGCAGCCACGAGGCTGGTTTTCAACTGAGTTTGTTCGATTCATTGTTGCCTGATGTGGTAAAGCAGCGCTGGCCACTGATGGGGATAACGCCTCAACAGGTATACGCGGCCACCATGGCGCGGCCGTTCCAGGGGCGTTTGTTGAGTGAATGGGCGGATAAACTCGAATCTGACCGCATGCAGAAGATAACCAATGCAGTGAGCATGGGTTACCTGCAAGGGGAAACGGTCGACCAGATTTATCGGCGTGTTCGTGGTACCCGTTCCCGAAACTATCAGGATGGTGTTTTGCAGTTTGGGCGGGCCAATGCAACCAGTGTAATAAAAACGGCGGTGAATCATCTGGCCGCCGTGGCTCGTACTGAGTTCGCCACGGCCAACTCAGATGTTATTGACTGTAAGCAGTGGTGCAGCACCCTCGATAATCACACGACACCAACGTGCATCATTCGTGATCGCCTGCGCTATACGCTCGACAACAAGCCAATAGGGCATAAGGTGCCGTACGGTGCAGGGCCAGGGCGGATCCATTTCTGCTGCCGTTCTACTGAAACCCTGGTGGTGAAGTCGTGGACGGATTTGGGTATTGATGCTGATGACATGCCGGAGGGAACACGCGCCAGCATGGATGGTCAGGTGCCAGCAAATACCGATTATCGTGATTGGATATTACGGCAACCCTTCAAGCGGCAAGTTGAGGTATTTGGAGAGATTCGCGCCAGGTTGTTGCGAGATGGCGGCATGCACCCCGCAGATTTTTTCAGCGATAAGGGGGAAAGGCTCACCTTACAGCAGTTGCGAGAAATTGACGAACAGGCGTTCTTGGACGCTGGAATATGAGAGGCTAACTTTATGAAGTGCAGAAAAAAAGCTGTAGTGGTAGATGCAATCCAGTTTATTTACTCAGAGCAGGCTTTAAAACAACTCCATGCGTTCTGTGGAAGCGCTTTGGGTGACGTAGTCAAAGCTCGGCACCCGGAAGCTAAAGCGGAGGCACATATCAAGACACTTGAAGATGGCCGAAACAATGAATGTAAGCACATTGCTACGGAAGGTGATTACATCATTAAAGGGGTAAAGGGGGAGTTTTATCCCTGCAAGCCTGACATTTTCCATGAAACCTACGATGTTATTGGTGAATAGCCAAAAATAGACGTATTGGCTACCAACCCATAAGCCCTGGATTAATCGCCAGGGCTTTTTTATACCTGCCGTTTAGCGGATGCGATATGGCGAACGGGCGGAAGCCTAACTGATGGCCGGAAGGCTGGAGAACCACAATGAAATTGAAAACCGTTGAAGTTAATGGCGTGACGTATGCAGTGATTGAAAGCGGCCACCCGGTTTATACCCATCCGGACGGCAAAGAAATCCCTTTTGATGCTGCACAGGCCACAGGGAAAATTGCTTCTCTCAACGCTGAGGCTAAAACGCATCGTGAAGCGAAAGAGACTGTGGAAACCCAGTTGAAAAAATTTGCGGGTATTGACGATCCAGTCAAGGCGTTGGAAGCGATGCAAACAGTTTTGAAAATTGACCAGAAAAAACTCATTGATGCAGGCGAAGTGGATCAGGTGAAAGCGGCGATCACCAAGGAATTCCAGACAAAACTCGATGAGTCAAAGCAGGAAAACGAAAAACTGTCGAATATGCTCAACACCGAGATGATCGGCGGGCGCTTCAATGGCTCCAAATATATCGCTGATAAATTGGCGATCCCGGCTGATTTCGTTCAAGCCCGTTTTGGTCAGTCCTTCAAAATTGAGGATGGGAAAGTTGTGGCCTATGACGCGGCGGGCAACAAAGTGTTTTCACGCGCCAAGCCAGGCGAACTTGCTGAGTTTGACGAGGCACTTGAGCACCTTGTCGAACAATACCCGCAGAAAGACCACATTCTCAAAGGTACTGGCCACAATGGAAACGGCACACCACCATCACAATTCCAGCAAGGCCAGAAAACCATGAAACGGGCGGCGTTCGATGCACTTTCCCCTGCGGATCGTGTAGCCGCTGCAAAAGACAAGATCACCATCGTTGATTAACCCATTTTTGCCGAGACCTGGATAGGGATCGGTGCCATGGCTGGATAGCCAAAATCTCAAACCATCCCTAACCAATTTTTATAGGAAACATTTAAATGGCTAACACTCTTACGGGCCTAATCCCTGATTTTTACGAGGCACTGGACGTTGTTTCTCGTGAGATGACGGGTTTCATTCCTGCAGTATCCCGCGACTCCAGCATTGAACGTGCTGCATTGCACCAGCCAGTACTTGTGCCGGTCACCAATCCAGCAAAATCAGCTGACAACACCCCCGGAGTAACGGCCCCGGACTCTGGCGACGATGTTGTTGATCACGTTGAAGTGACCATTTCCAAGTCGAAGCACGTTCCTGTTCGTTGGAACGGTGAGGAAACGCGTGGGTTACAAAATGCTGGTACCTTCTCCACCATCCAGGCAGACCGCTTTTACCAGGCGATGAGAACGCTGGTTAACGAAATGGAATCGGATCTTTGGGTGGAAGCCTATACGAATGCTTCGCGAGCCTATGGGACCGCTGGCACGACTCCATTTGCGAATGCGGCCGACATGACCGATTTTGCGGGCGTTTTGCGCGTACTGGAAGAAAACGGTGCACCAAAAACCGATCTGCAATTGGTGCTAGGCCATGGTGCAATCGGCAACCTGCGCGGAAAGCAATCTGGCCTGTTTAAAGTCAATGAGGCCGGTTCTTCCGACATGTTGCGCAATGGCATGACAGACCGCGTGATGGGGATGGCATTGCGTCATTCTGACCCTATTACCTTTGTGAATAAAGGTACTGGCGCGGGTTACCTGACCAACGGTGCATTTGACCCGCTAAGCACCAACATTGCGTTGGATACCGGTACGGGAACCATTCTTCCTGGCGGGATCCTGAATTTTGCCGGTGATACTAACAAGTATGTTGTCAACAAGGGGCTGGCGGGTGGCACAGTATCTATCGGGCGACCGGGGATGCGTTTGCCGCTGGCTGATAATGTCGCGGTTACGCTGGGTGCTGGATATACGCCAAACGTGGCATTTGCACGTTCTGCGATCGTGCTTGCTACTCGTGCGCCAGCACTTCCAAAAGGTGGCGACTCAGCTGACGATCGGATGATTGTTACTGACCCTAAAACCGGGTTGTCATTCGAAATCGCTGTTTATCGCCAATTCCTGCAAGTCGTATATCACGTGCGACTGGCCTGGGGTTACCGCGCGATCAAGTCAGAGCATATCGCTGTTCTGATGGGTTAATGAAAATAAGGGGCTTCGGCTCCTTTTTTATTGAGAGGTCGTTATGGCGGGATTAACTAAAGCGCAGCGGGCTGAGCGGAAATTGCTTGCTGCTAATGCCAATGGAAGCTCGGCTGCACCTGAGCAGCCACCTGAGCAGCCACCTGAGCAGCCACCTGAGCAGCCAGAACTGCTCGCAATGGTTCGAGATGAACCAGCGTTTCCCGGTGGCCCTGTCGCTGCTGACGTGCACGCTGATGAAATCGAAGATTGGATTTCTCACGGCTGGCAATTGGCCGAGGAATAGCGGAGTAGGCCATGCTGGATACTGAAATTCACTCCGACGGATTCAACAGTTACGCCTCGCTGGATGAATGCCGAGATTACGCTGCTGGGCGTGGGCTTAAGTTGCCTGAAGAGGATGAAGAGTTATCAACGTTGATGCTTCAGGCGATGGATTATCTTGAGGGGAAAGGCTGGAAAGGTGTGCCGGCTGTTTTCGGCCAGAATCTGGCATGGCCCCGCGCTGGTGTAGTTCGTGATTACCACCGGCTGCCCAGCAATAGCATTCCGATCCAGGTAAAGCACGCGCAGTGCCGGTTGGCTTTCGAGGCACAAGAAATGGATTTGCAGCCATCCACGGAAAGCGGCTCCGAGGTTCTTTCCGAAGCGGTAAGTGGGGCGGTCAGCGTCAGTTATGCGGAGGGAACCCGTAAGGCTCAACCTTCGTTCGCCGCAGTCAATGCGTTGTTACGTGGGCTTTGCATCGGCTCCGGCCAAATAGCCGTTGTCAGGGGGTGATATGGCTATCGATTATCGCCGTATGCGGGCGACTGCGACCCGCTTACTGAAAGAGAATGGTGCAGAACACCCATTTACTCGCGGCGCTACAGTAAGCCGTGAGGCAGGCAAGGAGGTTCGACAGGCAGAGCAAAACGGTACTGTGATCGGTGTAATAACCGAATACAAACCGAGTGAGATCGATGGCTCGTTAATCCTGGGTGGTGATGTGTTACTCGTGGCCACATACGAAACCGAAATCCGTGTCGATGACCGGATCGAGGTGAACGGCAAAAAATACCGAGTAGTGCATCCGCATCCGGTAATGCCTGGACCCATCCTGATTTGCTACCGGGCGCAACTGAGGGCGTGAGATGTCCGAAAATGAAGCATTTTTGCAGGCTATAACGGCATTTGTCGATAAGGCAAAGGCCAATCAAGCGCAGGTGGTACGGGCGACCAGTATCCGGATACTGGCGCAACTCGTGCAGATGTCGCCTGTTGGCAATCCTGAACTTTGGGACGTGAATAGCACTGCGGTAGCTTACAACCAGGCTGTTTTTGATCACAACGAGGCCCAACGACAAGACTCAGCCAACCTCACCCCCACCGGGAAATTAAAAAAGCGTGCTCGGGTTTCTGACAGTATGGGGATCCGGGCACCACCAGGTTATAGCGGGGGCCGGTTTCGCGGTAATTGGCAGGTGTCCTTTGATTCGCCAACTGATGGCGAAACAGGGCGGATCGATAAATCAGGCAGTGCGACGCTGGCTGCTGGCAACCTGTTGATAGAGCAATTCCGCATTGGCATGCAGGCCATTTACTTCGTGAATAACGTCCCTTATGCCTATCGGCTGGAATTTGGGCATTCCACTCAAACGCCAGGCGGCATGGTCCGTATCACTGCCGCAGACTTCCAGCGGCATTTCAGCGCCGCCGTATCGGAGATTGAACCGTGAGCCACACCCGCATAGCTGCGTTGCTTGAGGCCCGTTTGGGCGAATGGGCAGACGCACACAACATTCCTGTTGCCTGGGAAAATATCGTAATGGATCCACCCGATGGTCTGTATCTGCAAGCCTACGCCATGCCTGCAACGACAACAGCAATCGACCTTGCGGAAAAGCTGCATGTTTTGCCGGGTGTTTGGCAGATCAACGTTGTTGCGCCTGCTGGTGATGGTACAGGCCCCGCAAGGGAATTAGCCGACCAGATCGCCGCGTTGTTCCCCTTGGGCATGGTACTGACCGAAGGCCCTTTATCCTGTTACATACACACCCCGCCGACCGTTTACCGGGGCATTCCCTCAGATACCCGCTATGTAATCCCGGTCAGCATGAGTTACCGCGCTGACATCATCACTCACTGACCGCTGCGGCGGTTTTTTTCTATCTGGAGATAATCATGGCTTTTGCATTACCGAATGGGGCCGTTGTATTTGCGGGTTCCAAAATGGCCGCCGCGTTGCCGACAACTGCTGTCAGTAACGCAAAAGGGGCTGTATTCACGGTCGCTGGCAGCACGTTGGCCGCTGGTGACATTGTATTAATCAAATCAGGGTGGGGGCTGATCGATAACCTGGTTGCCAAGGTCACCACCGCTACAACAACCGCCGTCACTATCGGATCACTTGATACCTCTGACGTTAACTTTTTTCCAGCGGGTGCTGGTGCAGGCTCGTTGACCAAAGTCACTGAATGGACGCAGATCCCGCAGATTACCGAGGTAGCCGCATCAGGTGGTGATCAGCAGTATGTGCAGATTCAATTCCTGGAAGATGACCGCCAACGCAATCTGGCCACATTCCGAGCGGCGAAAACACAGACGTTCACCTTTGCGCATGATTCCACGCTGGCGATCTACAGCGTTCTGCTTGCTGGCGATCGTTCGGGCGATATTTTGCCGTTTTACATGTATGTGCCAAAGGCGAAAGAAACCCGCTATTGGTCTGCTATTTCTTCATTCGACCCGCAGCCGGCTACCGCAGTGAACGCGGTTGAAACAGTGCAGGTTTCACTCGCCGTGCAATCCCGCACCATGACGTTCTACAAAGACAAATAATTCACTGGGGCGGCAGTTGCGCCCCACTAATCACAGGTGTCGACATGAAATTTACTCTTACCCCTAACCCAACTTTTAAAATCGATGTGACCATTCCCCGTGCCGGGGCCGAGGATGGCGTTCTGACATTCACGTTCAAGCATAAAACTCGTGCCGATCTGGAGGTGTTGGAAAAAAACTTGCGTGAAGAGTCTGAAAAACTGGGTGAAGCAGGCAAGCACAGCAATGCGCCGATGGTGGATTTTGTCAGCGAAATTGCCATTGGTTGGGCGTTGCCGGAAAAATTCACGAAAGAAAACGTTATGGTGCTGCTGGAAAACTACCCGCGAGCGTTTGACTCAATCGCACTGGCATATACCCGCGAATTAATGGCTATTCGTGAAAAAAACTAACAGCGGTTGCCTCGGCATTCTATACGCCTGAACCCTCACCGGAAGAACTGGCCGCCTTTGGGCTAACACCGGAAGACGTTGAATCAGACCCGGTAGAAGTGCTCCCAGACGTTTGGCCAGCGTTTGAAGCGTTCAGAGCTATGGCGACTCAGTGGCGCACTGGCATGAGCGGCGTCACAGGGCTTGATTACAACTGTTTGCCCTGGGTAATGAAGCTGCACGGCGTAGAGGATGAGGCAACCGCCTTAACTGATATCAGGGTGATGGAAGCGGCGGCGCTTTCAGTTATCCATAAAAATTAGGGCCATATGTTGTTTGGTGCATATGTTGTGTCGCCATCAGTACAACGTCAATGCGGTGAAAACTTTACCTTTACGACATAGCATAAAGCAATGCAGTAGAGGGCCAGTAAGTTAAATTGAGTATGATCCCCTTACAGGCCTTTCTATCTGGGGCTTTAACAAAATATCTGGAGATAGTTATGGAATTAAAATTTGAAGTCGGAGCTATTAGGCACAACCTGCGCTCAAAAAGTCAGATGAAAGGTATGCTGGAAGGTGTGAATATATTTCATGATGAGTTTATCGAAGCAATCGATACCCACATCACAGTTTCTGGTATGCCATCACCGTGCCTCGGGGGAGATTCAATCATTAAGCTTCATTATATTGAAGAGTACAGACCGGAAAGCTCGTTTGCTGATTTCTATGCACGTGCTGAAAAATTTGCGAAAGAGTACTGTGAATCACTAGGCATTACCAATAAAGCGGCCAACTAGGCCGCTTAGTACTCAAATATCTTTGTTTAACAGGTCTTTAGATCGTTTAAATATTTCCTCAGGGAGTCCTTCGCCCTTCCATTTCTCAATGTGCATGTCCAAGGTCGCAGCAATACTTGACTTTTGACCAGCCGAGAGTTCTTTGCAAAGCAGCCTGAGTAAAACCTCAGTAGCGCCGACTCGTTCTTGGAGTATTTCTAGATCTGTACGTTTTTCAAATACCATATTTTTTCCTTATCCAGAGATTTTTCAGCCATCCCTTTGATGTAAACGCCCATGCTCCTACATGGGCGAGCTGAACACTCAAGATAACCTTTAGTTTCAGCCAACAACACCCTGATATTTGATCATGCTGGCCTTGTGCTGGCTTTTTTGCATGGAGTTACAGCATGACTGACATTGCATCGCTTTCCCTGCGCGTCGATACAGGCGACTTGCAGCGGGGTAACAATGAGCTGGATAAATTCCAGCAGAAAGCCACCGGTGCGGCCGGTGCCGCAGATGGTTTCAATGCTTCCGGGAAGAATACTGCGAAGGTATCGAAGGAGATCGCACAAGAGATTGAAGATACCCATCGCCGTGTTGCTGAATATGCTGCAGCGTTGAATAAGTCGCAGACAGAAGCGAAAAACCATTCGCAGGCGACGGCACAGCAACGGCAAGAATTGCGTGATTTACTGACGCAGATTAACCCGGTTACAGCGGCGTTCGAACGACTCGATAACATGGAAAGCCAGTTATCGAAATTCAACGCAAAAGGGATAATTGATCCAGAATCCTTTGCCGAGGCTTCTCGTACTATCCAGCAGGCCCGTATTCAGTTGGAGCGGGCAGCTACAGCCAGAACGGAGGAAGGAAAAGCTGCCGCAGCTGCTGCGCAACAAGAGCGAGCTGCTGCAGCAGCTAAAGAGGCATTTTTATCAAAACTCCAAGCACAGAGCGCACTTTATAAGGCATCGGCCTCTGATGCGGCTGCATACCGAGCAGCGCAGCTAGGGATAAGCCAGGAGGCGGCACCGCTGATTGCCGCAATGCGCCAGCAGGAAGAAGCCACCCGGCGCGAGGCAGATCAGAAACGGGCCGCAGCGATCGCTTCCAGAGGCTTGAAAGATGCCCTCAAAGAGCAAGAGGCGGCAGAACGATCAGCAGCAGCGGAAACCAAGCGTGCAGAGTCTACGCGTAAATCATTCGTCGATTCGTTGCAAGAGCAGGTAAACGCCATCGGTAAAACGCGCACCCAGTTGCTAGAGCTAAAAGCGGCCAAGCTGGGTGTAACGGCAGAGTCAGCCCCTCTTATTGCCAAGCTACGTGAGCAAGATAATCAGTGGAAGGTTGGCTCGATATCTGCCAGGCGGTATCGGCAAGCACTAAGTATGTTGCCTACACAATTCACCAGCATATTTAGCACGATCGCAGGTGGGATGCCGGTGTGGCTTTCGCTTTTCCAGCAGGGCGGGCAGATTGCTGACTCGTTCGGTGGGCTGGGTGGGATCTTCCGCTATATCAAGGAAGAACTGCTTGGCATGAAAGATGCTTCTGATGAATCGTCAGAGTCATTATCAGATAATGCCAATGCGTTGGCCGAAAACGCTGAACATGCGAAGGGGCTTGCCGGATTACTGACGCCAACAACTTTGGCTATCATAGGGCTTGTTGGTGTGGCTGGACTACTTGTCACCGCATGGCACAAAGGCTCGCAAGAAGCCGTGGAGTATAACAAGCAGCTTATACTGACAGGCGGGTATGCTGGAAAAACAGCCTCTCAGTTGCAGGATTTGGCTCGTTCCCTATCACAAAATGGACTGACACAACGTGCATTCGCAAGTTCGATTGCAAAGGTGGTCGGCAGCGGGGAATTCTCTTCTGGTGCGATCAGTATGGTATCGAGGGTTGCCGCAAAAATTGAAGACGCTACCGGACAATCAATTGATACAACGATCCAGCATTTCAAGCGCCTACAGGATGAGCCAGTCAAGGCGGTAATGGAGTTGGATCGAACCCTCCATTTTCTTACAGCCACTCAAGTTGAGCAAATTATCTCCCTCGTAAAGCAGGGACGCACCGCTGATGCTGCAAGAATTGCCATGGAGTCTTATTCAACATCCATGAGCGCTAGGGCTGCGGAGGTAAAAAATAGTTTAGGTACACTGGAGACTGCATGGGAGTACGTGAAGGATGCCGCTTCCGGGGCGTGGGATGCCATGCTCGATGTTGGGCGAGAAAGGAGTCTTGATAGTAAGGTCGAGTCTGTAAGGAAACAGCTCGAAATTGCCAAAAAAAATCTCGAGCGAATGGAGGCCGCACCTGCTGTAAATACCACTGGCTATGGGTATGGGCGGCCAAATGATTCATTTTCTTCCAGAGAGCAAGTTCAGGCGCTGGCAAATCAAAGAGTGTTGGTTGGCAGTCTTACAAAGGAATACGAAAAACTACAAGCAACCCTGACTGACGAGGGGCTTGCTGCCGGTCGGAAAAAGCAGGAGCGAGACGAGCAAGAACGACTCAAAAACAGGATAGAAGTAAGCGATAGGTACAATCGGCAATACGCGAGTAAGGCCACGCAAAGACAAGAGGAATTAGCAAAACTTGAGGCGGATCGATGGGCCTTAACAGATACAAAATATAAAGAATATCGGGCAGAAATTGAGAGGAAGTATAAAGACCCGGCAGTTCCCAAGGGGCCAAAATATCAGCCCCCTGCTGGTGATAGTGCCGATGAATCAGCGCAAGCTGATCTTTTAGCACTTGAGTCACAATTGGCTGTGATGCGTAATCATGTCAGTGTAAACGACAAAATTAGCCAGCAGCGAAAGGATCTTTGGAAGGCCCAAGCCGATTTTACTGTTTTGGAGCAGGCGGCAAAAGATCGCAAATTAAAGGTTCAAGAAAAATCACTTCTCACTAGTAAAGACAGTATTCTGGCACATAAGGAAAGACTGGCGGTTCTCGGTGATGAAGTCGTACAGCAGGAACGACTCAACAAATTGCTGGATGCTGCTCAAAAGTTTGATCGGCAGCAGCAGTCAAAGCGTGCCGAGATCGCCTTTCTTGCAACGGGGGCTACAGCCAGAGATTCCCAGAGGCAATCCGAGAGGGACCGACTCACCACTGAATATGCGGATAACCCGGTTGCACAAAAGCAGGTATTGTCGTCCCTTGAGGAGACTTATGCGGAGCGAGATAGGTTAGAACAGGATTGGAAAGCTGGTGCGCTCAATGGTCTGAATGAGTATCTGGAGAAAGCCACTGATGTATATAGCTCGGTGTCAAACGTGGCTATGAGTGCGTTGAGTGGCATCTCCAACATGATGACTGATTTGGTAACTACCGGCAAAGCATCATTCCGCGACTTCACGACGTCAATCCTCAAGATGATTATTGATATCATCAACAAGCTATTGGTTGCGTACGCGGTCAAGAGCATGTTGGGAGAAGGCGAGGGTGGTGGTTCGATTACTTCCGCTCTGGGTAAAATTTTCAGCTTTGATACTGGGGGTTATACCGGCGATGGGGGGAAATACGAGCCAGCCGGCGTCGTGCATCGTGGTGAGTTTGTGATGACCAAAGAAGCTACGGATCGCATTGGTGTTGATAATCTGTATGCAATGATGCGCGGTTATGCCACTGGCGGATTGGTCGGAAATACGGTTTCTGGTTCTGCGCCGATGCATGGGCTACGCAATTCCGAAGGTTCTCAGTTAACGATCAATGCTCCTGTAACCATCAATCAGCAAGGGCAGCAGCAAAGCCAATCAGGGAATGGTGATGTCGTGGCTAAGGCCTATCAGCAGGTGATCGACCTATCCGTTAGGGAGGGGATCGCGAGGGAATTGAGGCCGGGTGGACAGATTTGGTATGCACAGAATCCAAGGTAACCATCAGAAAATGTGATGTCTTGATATGCCTGATGACTGTAAGTGGTGATAGGATGTTGCCACTTGTAATTCACGGAGAAGTCGGTGTGGAGATTCTGATAATTGCGGCCTTTCTTGGTCTAATACCTGCTTTTATTGCACAAAGCAAGGGTAGGTCATTCGGGGCGTGGTGGTTGTATGGTTTCTTGCTGTTCATTGTCGCTTTAATCCACTCTCTTTGCCTCAGTGGCAGCAAGCAGGAAATTGAAAACATACAACTAAACCAAGGGATGGTACGGTGTCCACTTTGTGCTGAGTTAATTAGAGCTGAAGCAATCAAATGTAAACATTGTGGGAGTGACGTTAGTGCTCTAAGCGCAGGGAGGGGGGTTGGAAGTGCAAAAGCGCTTGTTGCCAGTGATTTTGTTACTGAAGACCAGGACGGTGATGTTGTTCTTAATTATGATGGCATTAAAGCTTTTGCGAACCAACTACATAATGAAATGCCGAAAAACTCAGCTCTTTCGGTAATGGTGACACACGAGCCAGTGATTCGCCGACTTAGAGATGGTCTCCCGGAAAACCTCAGGAAAAATTTTGAAGTAGAACTTGAGGGAATGCTCCGAATCATTAAAAAACAATGAGGCGTGATAATTGGATATTGCTACTTCTTTTAAAAGGAATAATCAAATGAAAGCACTGTGGTTTTTCGTGATAATGGTTGCGTTGGCAGGTTGCGCTACAGTACAAGAATTACGGGAAGGGGAACCTGTATCAACTGGACAGTCACAAAAAACGGCACAGGTCATGTCTGCGTGCGTTGCTGAGAAATGGAACCAGACTTATTATAATGCAACATCAGTTCCATTAGCTGATGGCTTTTCCATCCAAATATTGAGCAGCGGTGGTGCAGGCGCGGATGCTGTTCTTGATGTAAGGGAACAGGCAGGAAAAACTAATTACTCCTTATTTGAGCGTATGCCATCTATGACCAGCAATAAAATTGAAAGAGCCGTTATTGACTGTAAATAGATAACCGGATTGATTTTGTTCAGCCACCTAATTTCGGGTGGCTTTTTAATTTGTGGACGTCAGCTAACCCGTTAACTGAGGAATTTTTAATGTCCGATATTCCGCGGGCATTGCACTTAATTTTATTCACGGAGAAAACATGGCAGTCGACACTTTCACCTGGCGCATTCATGGGCAGCCAGAGGGCAGCTATGCCCAGCGGGTGAGAACGGCACAGTTCGGTGATGGCTATAAGCAGGTGGCAGGTAATGGTCTCAACATAGAAGCCCAGACCTGGCCGTTGTCATTCACCGGCCAAAAAGCCCAGATGCTTCCGCTGTTAGAGTTCGCCCGCTCCCACACCACCAAATCATTCTTTTGGACACCACCTTACGGGGTAAAGGGGCTATATCGCGTGGTTGCTGACTCCATCAAGGCAACGCCGGTTGGCGGCTCGGTTATGACGGTATCTGCGACATTTGAACAAGCGTTCGCGCCATGAGGAGACCATGTGGCAATCACAAATGACGTGCAAAAACTGGAACCCGGTAACCGGGTCCGGTTAATCGAAGTCGACGGTACAAAATTTGGTGCCGACGTTCTGCGCTTTCACAATGAAACCATACCTCATACGCCAACGGAGATTGCTGCGTCTGATGGCGATGAAACCAAGTTAAAGCCAAAAAGCATTTGGTGGCAGGGAAAGGAATACGGCGCATTTCCGTATGAGTTAAAGGGGCTAGAATCATCCAGCGACGGGGCCAGTGCAACACCGAAATTGGCGGTATCAAATATCGACAGCCTGATCACCGCGCTGTGTTTGCGGTTTGACGATATGCTCCAGGCCAAGGTAACCATCCACGATACTTTCGCACATTACCTCGATGCCAAAAACTTTGCCGGCGGAAACCCCAAAGCAGACCCAGCCCAAGAATTTAAGCAGGTTTTCTACATCGACAGCAAAAGCGCGGAAGACAACGAGGCTATTGAGTTTACGTTGTCCGATCCAATGTCATTGCAAGGACGGCGGATCCCAACGCGGCAGATCACCGCGCTTTGTACATGGTGCATGCGCGGCCAGTATAAAACCGGCGACGGTTGCTCATACGCGGGGCAGAACGGCTGGTTTGATAAAAAGGGGAACCCTACTGAGGATCCTTCGCAAGATGAGTGTGGGGGACTGCTGACGGATTGCAAAAAACGCTATGGGGAAAATAACGAGCTGGATTTCGGTGGCTTCCCTGGCTCTGCCTTGGTTCGGAGGTAACCATGCGACAAAAAACTATCGATGCAATCTTGGCTCATGCTGAAAGTTGCCACCCGGCTGAATGCTGTGGCGTAATTGCACAAAAGGGACGTGTAGAGCGTTATTTTCCTTGTGCCAATCTTTCCCTCAAGCCTACAGAACATTTTGAGTTGGCCCCGTTGGACTATGCGGAAGCCGAAGAGTGGGGAACCGTAGTGGCGATCGTACATAGCCACACTGGCGATGGGGCCACGACGCAACCCAGCGAACTGGACATGTTGCAATGTGACGTAACGGAATTGCCGTGGGTGATCGCTTCGTGGCCTGAGGGTGATATCAGGACGATTAACCCACGCGGTGATCGCCCGTTGGAAGGTCGCCAGTTCGTACTTGGGCATGCCGATTGCTGGTCGTTGATTATGGATTATTACCGGCAACAGCACGGCATTACTCTGCCTAATTACAGCGTGGAGCGCCACTGGTGGGATGAAGGCGAAAACCTGTATATGGACAACTGGTTTGAATGCGGCTTCCGGGAGTTCTACGGGCCACCACAACCCGGGGATATGGTGATTATGCAAATATCAGCGTCCGTACCCAATCACGCGGGGATCTTGCTTGAAGGGAACACGCTATTACACCATTTCTACGGTCAGTTAAGTCAGCGGGTGCCGTATGGCGGGTATCTCCAAGAGAGAACTGAGCGGATCTTGCGGTATAAGGATTTATTCAAATGAGTGACATTCCCATCAGAACAATCAGGCTTGGTGGCATTCTCGGAAAGAAGTTCGTCAAGGAGTTTACTTATCGTGCCCGAGATATACCTCACGCTATCAGGGCGTTAAAGGGGCAGTTACCCGGCTTCGAACGCTTTATGAACGAGGCTGAAATCCGGGGGCTGACTTTTGCTGTTTTTGTCGGACGTAAGAATGTCAGTGAAGAAGAGATCGACATGACTAAGGGCGATGGCGATATACGAATTATCCCGGTCATAATTGGTAGTAAGCGTGGTGGTATTTTTCAAACTGTCCTTGGTGCCGCCCTTATCGCAGCTTCGTTTATCCCGTATTTGGCTCCTATATCTCCCTATCTTCGGATGGCCGGTGCATCGATGATGTTTGGTGGAGTAGTGCAAATGTTATCTCCCCAGCCAGGTGGCTTGTCGGTCGGTCAGAACGCTGAGAACAAACCTTCATACGCGTTTGGTGGCCCGGTTAACTCGACGACCCAGGGCAATCCAGTTGGTGTCCTATATGGCAGTCGAGAAATCGGCGGTGCTGTGATATCGGCGGGGATCTACGCAGAAGACCAGCAGTAAAAATATCAGTGTTCAATCAGGCTCGCTCATGCGAGCTTTTTTTATTGGTGAAACCATGACAGACGTGATCCAAGGTCGCAAAGGTGGCGGTGGCAGTAGCCACACCCCGACAGAGTCCCCGGACAGCATCCAGTCGATAGCGAGGGCGAAGATTTTACTGGCGCTGGGTGAGGGTGAATTTGCTGGCGGGTTGGATGGGCAAAATATTTTTCTCGATGGCACACCGGTTTATTCGCCAGATGGAACCCTGAACTATCCCGGCTTTGAGTGGGATTTCAGGCCAGGCACCCAGATGCAGAATTATATTCAGGGAATGCCCGGTGCAGAAAACGAGATCAGTGTGGGTGTCGACTTGAAAGCCACACAGCCGTGGGTGAGAGCGATAAATAATACTCAGTTATCTGCTGTCAGAGTTCGCCTTGGCTGGCAGACGTTGGTAAGGCAAGAGGATAATGGGGATCGTGTGGGAACGCGGGTTGATTATGCGATCGATCTCTCTACTGATGGCGGCGCATATCAGACCGTTTTAAACGGTGTGATAAACGACAAAACTACGTCACTTTTTGAGCGTAGTCACCGTGTGAATCTGCCGCCAGCAACAACAGGCTGGCAAATCCGCTTGCGCAGGATCACCCCTGATTCAACATCCAGCAATGTTGTGGATCTTACGCGGGTGATGGCGATTACTGAAGTGATCGATGCCAAGCTTCGTTATCCCAACACGGCGCTGTTATTTGTTTCGTTCGATGCGAAACAGTTCCCAAACATTCCGCAGATCAGTTGTAAGCCGAAAGGGCGGGTTATTCGCGTTCCGACTACATACGACCCGGAAAGCCGGACATACAACGGCACATGGGACGGCAGTTTTAAATGGGCCTACTCCAACAATCCTGCATGGGTATTCTACGATATTTTGCTGAATAAGCGGTTTGGCCTTGGTGATCGCTTAGATGCAACCCAAGTTGATGAGGTAGAACTGTACCGTATAGGACAATACTGTGATCAACTTGTACCCGATGGGCGTGGCGGCTCCGGTACAGAGCCACGATTTGTATGTGACGTTTATATTCAGGCTCAGAATGAAGCCTTTACCGTTCTGCGCGATCTGGCTTCGATTTTTCGTGGCATGACGTATTGGGCAAATAACCAAGTTTGCGTGTTGGCTGATATGCCGAGGGATATGGATTTTACATACACTCGTGCAAACGTCATTGATGGAAAATTTCACTACCAAGGCGGCAGTTATCGAAACCGCTATTCAAGCGCGATGGTGAGTTGGTCAAACCCTGACAATCATTATCAAGATGAAGTCGAATCGGTTATGGAAAATGAACTGGTTGAACGCTATGGCATCAACCAGACGGAAATCTCCGCCATAGGTTGCACGCGGCAAACGGAGGCAAACCGGCGCGGGCGCTGGGCGCTGCTCACGAATAGCAACGACCGCACAATATCGTTCTCAACGGGGCTGGATGGTTACATTCCATTGCCTGGTCGCATCATTGGCGTTGCAGATCAGATGTTGGCTGGGCGTGTGTTAGGCGGCCGCATATCGGCAGTTAATGGCCGGGTGATTAAATTGGATCGGGTTGCCGATGTATCGCCGGGTGATCGGCTGATTGTCAATTTACCGAACGGCAGCTCCCAGGCACGCACTGTTTCCGCCGTCAGTGGGGCCAATGTCACGGTCAGCACGGCTTATAACCCAAATCCAGAACCGGAGGCCGTGTGGTCCGTCGATGCTGGTGATCTGGCAGTCCAACAGTATCGGGTTTCAAACGTTACTGATAATGATGACGGCACTTTTACCATTTCTGCTGTTTGGCATAGTCCGGGGAAATACGATGCGATCGATACTGGTGCCCGACTGGATGAGCGGCCGATATCAGTGATCCCGCCTGGTGTGCAAGCGCCTCCAACCAATATTCAGGTCAGCAGTTTTACGCAGATTAACCAAGGGATTGCAATCACAACGATGCGAACCAACTGGGATGCTGTTGATAATGCTGTGGCGTATGAAGCCGAATGGCGGCGAGACGATAGCAACTGGGTTTCTGTGGCGCGAACATCGGCCCTGGGATTCGAAGTGCAGAATATTTTTGCCGGGCGATACCTAGTGCGGGTCCGGGCCATAAATGGCAGTGATGTTTCCTCTATCTGGGGTACATCAAAGGAAACTCGGCTAAATGGCAAGGAAGGGAAACCACCTAAGCCGGTGGGGTTCGCAACAACGCCCTTATTGTGGGGTATAGGGCTTTCATGGAATTTTCCTGCCGGAGCCGGGGACACACTGAAAACCGAAATTCAATATGCTGATAATGCCGCAGGCAATAACGCCATGTTGCTTTCAGATGTGCCATACCCGCAACGTAGCTATACGCAGAGCGGGTTACAGGCGGGGCAAGAGTTCTGGTATCGTGCGCGGCTCGTCGATCGCACCGGCAACCAGGGTGATTGGATTGATTGGGTGCGCGGGCAGTCTAACGGCGATGCTGACGACTATCTCCATGTGATTGGCGATGGTTTTATGTCGTCTGCCGATGGTGATCGGCTTTCTGGTCAGATCGATACCAACATTGATGCCATTCTGCAGAACGCCCTGGCCAACAATGCGACGGTTGATCATCAGTGGGCGCAATACGGCGAAGTGCGCGCAGATATTCTGGTTGTAAAAACCACGATAGCAGAGGTTGATAAAGCGTTTGCTGAAATGTCCACGCAAGTACAGGCGCAGATCGGTGACGTTACCGCAGCTCTAGAAGATAAGCTAACAGCTACTGTTGATGCTACTGGCGCAACAGCGGTGCACACGTTGAAAGCCGGTGTGCGTATTAATGACGTGTATTACAGTGCCGGGATGTCTATTGCTGTTCTGGCACAAGCAGGTCAGCCGGTGATTACTCGTGTTGGTTTTAATGCGAATCAATTTGTGCTGATGAGCGGTAGTGGTGATAACCAATACTCTCCTTTTGCTGTGGTTAATGGGCAGGTATTTATCAGTGATGCATTCATTCAGAATGGATCCATTACATCAGCAAAAATAAAAAACGCCTCAATAGGCGCGGCTCAAATTACGGACTATCTCCAGTCAGATAATTACTCTCCGGGAAGCATTGGTATGAGGCTGGGGTTCAGAGATGGATATGTTGAAATAAATGGCTCAGTACCAGGCCTTGGGCGAACGGTTGTCAATAACGATGGTGTGGCAGTTTACGACGGTATGGGGCAAATAAGAACAAAGCTCGGGAGGATATATTGAGCCGATATGGACTTGTGGTTTATCCCAAAGATGGCGGTGCGGGTGTAGATATTAGCAATGGTTCTAAAGCCTGCGCCTATCGGGGCTTCTTTGACCCCGAATTTGACCAAAACGGAGAAACATGGTCGTACCCCGTCCTTTCGCCTGGAGCTTCGTTATTTATTGTGCCCAGGAGAACAGTTGCGATTATTCAAACAGGCGCGGTTCCCAGGGTAATATCATGCAGTGGTGTGCAAATATCGGGAAATACGGTGCATGCCTGGTTTGATGGATTTAACTCTAGCCAGGATAAAGGCAGGCGGCCCATCGAGTTTGATGCCTTTCAGGTATCAGGCGCTGGCGGTGTCCCTCGCTTTGGGCTCCAGCTTATCGATGCAACAGATTACAGTGAGATTAACGATCTGGCAGTCGCGGGAAAATGCGTTTGGCGCGGGGTGGTTAACGTGTTCGGTGCCTGGACAATCCCCGACATTCCTGATCGCGCCAATGCGCTTGTTTTTGCTTACTGGGATCGGGGTGATCGTGCCGTTGATTTTGACCGTGAAAACATGACCATTAATGTTTATAGGGAAGCGGGGAATGATGTTATCAGTGACGGTAGTGCAGATTGCCTGATGTGGATATGCATCTTTTCAAATGGTTCTTATCCGACTCCGCCTCAGTATGGCTTGGCAATATGGAATGCTGCAGGGCAGTGTACATTCTCATCTGATAATGCACCCATGCTTTACCGTGGTAATTCGTTAAATACGCAGCGCATACCGGGAAGTTATGCATACCCCGTCATGGCAACGGCAAAGCCTCTGGTGCCACTCTGCCGCCTCGGCATTCATGATGGTATGAATTTATCGAATAACTATCTTGATTATCGCCATGCCGGAATGCGAATGGCTGGCGGCGGTGTGACGGCTTGGCGCACGAAATACATAAACAGTTACGACCATAGCAAAATCAATATTCAGTATCGGCTGACCACAATCAATCTGCCTGTGATGGACGCCGCAGATTATTTTAGTATTTAAATAAGGGGTAGGTTATGCCAGCAGGAACTATCACGCTTACCAATAACTCCGCAGTAGTTAAGGGCGCCGGGACGGCATTCACAACAGAGCTGAGGCCTGGAGATTTTATTGTTGCCGTTGTGGGTGGCGTAACTTATACGCTACCAGTGAAAACTATTGATAACGCGACGCAGGTGACGCTGACCCGAGTCTACGATGGCCCTACACAAGCGGGTGCAGCCTGGTCAGCAGTACCGCGTGAAACACTCAATGCCATCACCGCGCAGCTCGCAGCAGAAAGCTCACGAGCGCTGCGTGGACTTAACTATGACAAAGACAACTGGCAACAGTTGTTCAGTGGGACTGGCAACATCACCGTTAAGTTGCCGGACGGTAGTACATTCACTGGGCCTGCGTGGGGCAGTTACGCAGCACAATTATCATCCCTTCGGACTGATGTTAATGCAGTCGCGGAGACAGCCGCTGGTAAGCTAGCAAAAGATAAAAATCTATCTGACTTAAGTGATAAGGCAGCAGCACGGAAAAACTTACAATTAGGAACGGATAACGTTCCGTGGTTTGGCGGGCTTGAGCTAAGCGCTGCCACACCTTTTATTGACTTCCATTATGCCAGCTCTACCAGTGATTTTTCTTCTCGCTTGATTTGTGATGCTGCAGATAAATTGACATGCACAAGCCTGTTTAGGGCTAAATCGCTTGGTTGTAAGCCGGGGGTAAATGGCTCGCATACAGGCTATCAATTTAACTTTAACTGGACTTCTGGTGGGCTAGAGGCGTGGGTTGATTACACAATGGTTGGTTTGGTTTCGCTTAATACATCTGATAAGCGTATTAAGAAGGATATCAATGAGGCCGACGGTAATCTTGAAAAATTAATGAAGCTGCGACCAGTGACATTTAGATTTAAAAATGTTGGAGTCTGGTCTGACAAAATATTGCAACGGGGATTTATTGCACAAGAAGTAGCGAAGGCAATTCCAGAAGCTGTTTATGGTGAGGTTTTACTTGGAGAGGAGACTAGCGAAACCCCGTCGAGTCAAATGGGATTAAATATTCTCCCATTAATATCAGTTCTAACCGGTGCAATTCAAGAGCAGCAACAACAAATTACTGAGCTAAAAAACAGGTTAAATAATCTGGAAATTAAATAATAAATGGAATTTGTATTAACAAAGTAGCCATGTATAGCATGGGTGTGCTTATAGGAGAGTAAAAAATGTCAATAATTAGTGATGTATTACGAGGCCCGTATGGTGATATCCAACCTAACGTAATTATTACGATGCAGGCAAAAGGAACCACTGCGCGGGTATTAACATCCAATCGTTCATCAACTGTTACGGATGCTGCTGGTAAGTATTCAATGACAGTGTTCCCTGGTGAATATGAAGTCACTGTCTCTACTTTGGGCCATGTTGGCGACATAAGAGTATTGACGGATTCAGTGAATGGAACGTTGAATGATTTCCTCATTAGCCCGCCCAAGCCAGACGAGTTGACCCCAGAAGTAGTAAGAACAGTAGATACGATGCGTGCCGAATCGGCTGCATCAGCGGCAGCGGCAAAAACAAGCGAGAACAATGCAGCAGCCACGTTAGCTAACGCGGTGAAGAAAGGCGAGTTTGGCATAGGGGGCGCTGCGCCTGCCTTACCTCTCGTTGACACTCTCAACGCAGTAAAGTTAATGATGAGCGGTAAGTATACTGCGTGGGCTGGTAGTGAGGGCATGCCTCGCACTGATACTGCATATATGCTGGACTGGACTCTTGCATCTACAACCGGCGGTATCCAAGGTGTCGTATTTGCCATGGCGCTCATTACTGCCCCTAGCTCATTTGACAGGCAGTACCGCAACGTCTGTAGAAATGGGGTTTTTCAAGGATGGCATTTAGTATGGGACGATGCAGGACTTCCCGATCCGAGCACTTTTGGTGTAATGGCAGATTGTATTTCCCCTGGGCCGAATTGGGCCGGTACCTATCGCTTTAATTCGTTGACGGGGACACAAGCGAACTCATATCTGTCATTCGAAAAATCATCAATTGATGGAACTATTGCTGACGGTGGAACAGTACCCTCATGGGTTGTTGGTAACACATGGGGTTTTGGTATGCGGATCATGAGGGCGAAAACAAACCCTACCCAATGTGCAGATATTATTATCACGCCAAATGGAAAGGTTGGGATTGTAAGCCACTATAACTCCAAAAGTTTCGAATTCCTCTCCACTGGTAATACAACGTTTGATGCCAATGGTTTTGTTAAGAAAGCATCCCCGATCGTCAAGCTGTTCGGCGATGGTCAGTGCGAACTCAACGACGAAAGTCAGGGCGTGACTACTGAGCGCGTCAGTGAGGGCGTCTATCGTGTATCTGGCGTTCTTGGCTTCAACGGTGACGGTGCTTGGGGCGGTGCGGGGAATGGCATTGAAATCCCGGTTGATGACAACAAACGGCCATTAATCTGGGTGGAATCAAAAGTGTTGCCCGATGGCGATATCGAGATCCGCACGTATCACCGGACATACAATACCGGTCCATACTCAGCTCGAAATATTGAAGCTATGGACAGTGGAGAAGTGGGCAAGAAAAAGCAGCCGATTTTTGTCGAGATGCCAGACGGCACGCCAATCGATATCCCTGCTGGCCGGTGGATCGATCTTCGTGTTGAAATGCCAGCAAGCGACGTTCCGGAACCAGATCCAATATCGGAAGAGGAAACAGCACCAGATCTTGAGCAACCAGCGATAACTGAATCTGAATCAGAGACTATGGCGCCAAAGCGGGAAGAGGAACCAGGGCAACCCGATGTAACCGATCTGGAAAGTGGTGAAGAACCGGCACCAGGTGAAATATCCTCTTTGGTCGATGGGAACAAGGAGTAATAGCGCTGCCGGGAGAAATCCCGGCAAACTATCCTGCCATCCATCATTATGCTAATTTGGGCAAAAATAACTGGGGGTGCCTATGGATCTGGATGATGAAAGATGCGGGATGATTGCCGCAGAAATCGGGGCAGTGGTTGTTGAACTGGTCCATGCTGGCCAGCTTGTCGACAGAATGGCTATCGTGAATGCGTTGGAGTCGAAACGTAGGGCTGTAGGGAACACTCTTCATAAAGGGGTATGCCGAGATGCAGCGGCTCTTGTTAGAGGTGATGCGAATAAAAAATGAGGTCACTATTGTTCGTAACTAATTGATTTAATTGACGTGAATTGTCGTTATTTGTCGCTACTTGTTGTGTGTTTTATAATCTTAATCTATCGCAACTAACTGATTTCAAATGAAATCTAAACTTATTTGTTAGCTATGACTGTGATAGGTAGTTTAAAAATTACACACCACGGTTCGCAAAGTTGTTCAGTTGAGGTAGTTTGCAAGGGGGGATTTGGCAGAGAATGCGTAGCTGCATAGAAAACCAATACTAATCTCACTAATAAAGAGATTATTCTCACGTTTAACGCGCGATAAAAATTATATCCCTGTGAAACTTCATAGATAGTTAACCTGGATAGAGACATTCAACAAACTTTATGGTTAGATCATTGTGTCGCCTGGTAGGTATATTATTTATCGGGTAGGACGAATTTTATCTACTCATGGACTAAGAGCTTAAAATGCAAAAAACATATTTATCAGTACTTCTGGCTGGCGCAATGGCGTTGTCTTTCGGTGTGCAAGCTGCGGGTGAAAGCACCATTTCTTTAGGTTATGCCCAAAGCCACGTGAAGGTGGATGACCATAACCTGGATGAAAACCCTAAAGGTTTTAACCTTAAGTATCGCTATGAAATTGATAGCAATTTAGGTTTTATCACTTCTTTCACCTACACCACGCAGTCATATGATTACTATTATGGCAGCTACAAAGTGGGCGATGCGGATTTAAAATATTACTCCCTGACCGCAGGTCCTGCCTATCGTTTTAATGACTATATCAGCGCCTATGGGTTAATCGGTTTTGGCCACGGCAAGGCGACATCCAATGTCTCTCTGATGGGTTACTCTGCTAACTCCGACGAAAGCAAAACCAGCGTTGCCTATGGCGCAGGTTTACAACTGAATGTCACCCCGAATATTGCACTTGATGCACACTACGAATATTCCAAACTGGGTGACTTTAAAGTAGGTACCTGGACCGTTGGTGCCGGCTATCGTTTCTAATAGCAATATCTAAAAAGGTTTTGAGAGGGCAGTTGCATGCCATCATCTGTGGGTAACATAAGCTAGTCTTCTCGAAATCACGGAACCGACGTTCCTTAGGTGGGCAGGGCGTCGGTTCTGGTTATACGTCACCTTTTCAGCGACCTCCTCCTGCCATTTGGTACAAAACATTTAAACATCGCTTCCACATTCGGTTGGCGGGCGGTTTAATGTAGCCGCGTTAAAATTCCGAGTAACCGTTTGCTGAAAGGACTCGTCATGTCTGCGTTTCGTGTTCTGTTGTTGCTGGCCATCGCGGCGCAAATGCCGGCCTATGCCAAGCCTTTGTTCAAAACCCCCGTTGCCTTGCCAGGCTCTATTGACTGGCAACCCTGCGATAGCACGGCTTTTCAGCATTGGTTTAGCGACGGGCCACCGCCTGCGGGGTTGCAATGTGGCTATGTCGAAGCGCCATTGAATCACCAGAACGCAGGGCAAACCGTTCGGTTGGCCCTCACGCGGTTACCTGCGGTAGGCCCTAAAAAAGGCAGTGTGGTGATCATCGCCGATGGGCCAGGAACGCCTGGCATCAATCCGCAAATTGCCGAACAGGGGCCCGCCTGGCGGCTGCAAAAATCTTACGACATCATCGGTTATGATCCTCGCGGTGTTGGGCAATCGACGCCCAAAATTTCCTGCCAACTGACAGCCAGTGAGGAAACACCGTCACCGGATGAAAACGATATTCCCGGGGCAGAGCAGCAGGCCCGGGATATGGTGGCGGCCTGCATCAAGCAGACAGGCGTCGACGTGGTGCAATATATGGGCACCCATGAAGCGGTTAACGATCTCGATGCCATCCGACGGGCCTTGGGTGAACCTGCGTTGACCGCCGTGGCCTACTCCTACGGCACCAAGGTCGCGGCGCTCTATGCAGAGCGTTTCCCAAAGAAAACCCGCGCGTTGGTGCTAGACGGTGTGGTGAACCTTAAGGAGGATGATTTTACCCAGCGTATTAACCAGCAGCATGGTTTTCAACAAAGCTTCCTGCGCTTTGCCGATGATTGCGAGAAAAGCGGCTCATGCCCGTTAACCAGCGAACCCAACAGGGCAATCCAGCTGTATCACGCATTGCTACGCAAATTGCACGATACCCCTTTTATTACCCCTTCAGGTTATGAAATCTCTGCCGATGATGTGATCACCCTGACGCGCAATCTGCTGCCGAAACGTGAACGTTGGCCCGAGCTGGCCATCGCCTTGCGTAAAATTGATGAAGGCAAGGCTGATGATGTGGTGACCAATCTGATCGATGAAAGTTACACCCCGGATGCTGATGATGCACGAACGGTGATTACCTGTGCGGATGTGGGAAAGCCGAATGCGGATTGGCAGTTGCTGCGCCGACAGCGCCAGCAAATCAATAGCGCAGCGTCATTCCCCAACTACTTGCCGCTGCAAGAATATCCACTCGAAACCTGTGATTTCTGGCCATACCCTGGGCATGAGCAGCCGCATACTCCGGTGATTGCGGCAATACTGCCACCGTTGCTGTTTGTTACCCAACGCTATGACCCGGTTACGCCTTACCGTAATGCGCGTGAGATGGCCTCAGACTTTAAAAGCCCACTCATTACCCGTGAGGGAGATGGCCATATGCTGGTGTTAACAGGGGTGAACAACTGTGTGGATGAAGACGTCGTGGATTATCTGTTGATGCCGAAAAAGCCACGGCGGGATAAAAGCTGTCGTTGAGCCGTGATTGCTGGGACGGCCCTAAAGATTGCCGTGAGTCATAAGCAGGGGCAGGAGTGATACCAAGGAAGTTCTGCCCCATAATCGCGTGCCGGCTATCAGGCGGAATGTCTGGTAGGGATACAGATTTTTCCATTAATGATGTGCGCATCCCGGCGGATCCACTCATTTACTTTGTAGACACTGGTTCTATGCAGTTGTGCGAAGGTTTTAATATCTCCGTCATGTTTTTTATATATAAATTCCCTGACGCTGGTCAATGTGTGGCTCTCCATGAGATGTAGCTTCCAAGATGATGGGGTTGTGCTTATCCATTATTAAGTGTGTGTCATTATAGGAGCTAGCGTAGCACAAAGAATTAAATACAGGAATTAAACTTTACTGATGGTTAAATATTGCCGCTATAGACATTTGATTAGAAACCCTTAAGCTATACGGCAAATAAAACCTATTTAATACCAATCATTACGTTTGCAAGGAATGAATTAAAGTCATTAATTATCAATCAACTATAATTATCACATTGATTTTAAGCCTGACATCTTTGGGGCAGTCACCTGGAGTGATTATTACTGAGTGGTAAGGTTTGGCTAGTTATATCATCGCTTTAGACCATAATGTGATGCAAAAAAGATAACCCGACAATAAATGGCATAAAGCAATAGAAGCAGGAATATTCTTATTATCCGAAAGCATAGGTTTATTCTTGGTCTAATTATGCGTTTTTGCGAGATTATTCTTAATGGAAAGTTAGTGTGGGCACACTGGAGATTTAACGGAATTTAGTCGTTATGTCACGATGAGTAATGGGTATTCCTGTGGGGAGAGAACACCAATGGATGAGGCGAAACCCGCCTACGACCGAACTGAATTTTGGTCATAGGTGGGTTGCGCTTGCATGGGTTAAATCAGCCCAAGCTTACTATTAATTTCCGCTATCTCTCGCCGCCATTGCTGCTGCAACTGCGGCTTTTGATGCTTGGGCTTACGCGTTAAATCCTCCTCAAGTTTATGTTCCAGAGCAACCAACGTTGCCAGCAGGTGATCTTCATTAGTTGATATTGCCGGTTCAGATACTGTCTGCTGATTAAGGGATACCGCCAGTTCAGCTCGACTGTTTCCCCCAAGGATGGTGTAGACCGGTAACAGATCGTGCCATTCGCTCAATTTACGATCGTCAATCAACCAATAACGATTGCAGCTTTGTTCCATCAGCGTGCGATCGTGGGTGACCAGCAGCACGGCTCCCGCAAATTGTTGCAGCGTTGCGGCAAGCTCCTCCTTGCCTTCCATATCCAGATGGTTGGTCGGTTCGTCCAACAGCAGTAATGAGTAGTTGGCCAGGCTAAGCCCAACAAATAGCAACCGGGAACGCTCGCCACCGCTCAGCGTACACACCTTTTGTTGATGGCGCAGGTAAGGGAAGCCAGCACCGATCAGCGCCATTTTCCGCTGGTCTTCGGTCAGCGGCGCGAAGTGGCTCAAGGTATCGCTTAACGAGTCTTCATCGTTGAGCTGTTGCAGACTCTGATCGTAATAGCCAATGCGAACGCGAGGATGAAAAACCACGCCCTGGCAGCTAGCCTGCTGATATTCCTGCCATAGGAAGTGCAACAGGGATGATTTGCCGCAGCCGTTACGGCCCACCAGCGCGATGCGATCGCCACTTTTCACCTGGAGATGATCCAGGTTGAACAACACCGGTGCCTCAGAAGCAGGGCGAATGGCTAATTGTTCCAATGCTAGCAGCCGGTCGGCAGGCAGCGCTTCACCACTGAGCCGGAGCCGCCACTGGCTACCTGCGCTTAAGGTGGTTTGCTGATCCTTCAACCGGTCCACCTGTTTTTCCATCTGTTTGGCTTTGCGCGACAGATCTTCGTTGTCATAGACCTGGCCCCAGACAGCCAGGCGTTTGGCACTTTTCTCTACGCGGTCGATTTCCTTTTGTTCAGCCTGATGGCGGCGTTCATCAGCCAAGTCTTGCTCTTGCAGAGCGATACGTGCCTGCGAACAGGGCAAACGGAAATACTGTAGCGTTTTGTCACGCAGGATCCAGGTACAGTTGGTGACGCTATCCAGCAACCGGCCGTCGTGGGAAACCAGGATGAAACTGCCGTTCCAGCCATTGAGGAATTGCTCGAGCCACAGCAGCGTCGGTAAATCCAGATGGTTACTGGGTTCATCGAGCAGCAGTAAATCAGGCTGGCGGATCAGCGCCCGCGCTAACAACAACCGGGTATGCTGGCCACCGCTCAGAGTTCCGGCCGTCAGATCCCACGCGGCTCGATCGAATCCCAGTTCGGCGAGTAACACTTCACCTTGCCAACGTTCTGGCTGATGTTGCCCATCTGCCAGACCAGTCAGCACGGCTTCCAACAGTGTGCAGTGATACAAGGTTTCGGGCAGGTGTTGTTCTACGCGTGCCATCAGGCATTGATGTGATGGGGTGACGCTACCGGTGCTGGCAGGGATATCGCCGCTGAGGATTTTCAGCAGGGTGCTTTTACCGCAACCGTTGTGGCCGATTAAACCGATGCGGTCGCCTTTTTTCAAACTAAAGGAAACCTCAGCCAGCAGCGGGCCGAAAGCGGTATCAATACCAACAGATTGTGCAGAAAGTAATGTCGTCATGGTGCTTACTCAAGGTTACAGGCATGCAGATGCCTATCGTCAAAAAATTGCCGACGATAACCCGGTAAACCGGAGGGAAGAACTTTGATGTGAGTACACTTCGCTCAAGCTTGGGTTATCGGAGCACGATACCGGTAATGCTTGAGCAGCGACGATCGCCAAGGTGATGTGAAAGTATAAACCATTCACAAGACAGCATTGGGGACCTCCTTTTCATCGTTATAGGTTGATAGGTGAGCGAATTATAGAGGGGATTGATACTGGCTGACAATAGAAGACGTAACAGGAAGCTAACCTCCCTGTTACGTTTAGCGCCGATCACTCATCTTCTGCGTAGATTTCCGGGTCCTGGATATGTTCCAGCACGTCCCCCGGCTGGCAGTCGAGATAGCGGCAGATGGCATCCAGCGTTGCAAAACGTATCCCTTTCACCTTGCCCTGTTTTAACAGTGAGAGGTTTTGTTCGGTGATACCGGCAGCGGCAGCCAGATCTTTGGATTTGACCTTACGTGTGGCTAACAACACGTCTAGCCGAACGATGATCGACATAATGGGCTACCTCACACGAACTGTTGATTTTCACCATGCAACTTGTTGGCCTGCTTCAGGATCTGTGCAATGACGGTAATGCAGGCCGCGAGAAACAGGGCAACAATATTCCCCGCATCAATGCCGAGCGTCACCATTCGTTGGCCAACAGGTTCCTGCATGGTCAGCCAATAGCTGAGTACCGGCTGACACAATAGCTCTAACACGGTCCAAATGGCGACATATTGGCCCATTTTTCCCAGATGGTGGGCTGCAATGTCTGAGAAATAGGCGCGTTGACCATAGGTTTGGAACAGCTTGCGTAAGTGATACAAGCCAAGCGCCAGTGCCAGCAGCGGTACGCTCGATATGATGACGCCACCGGCAGTTTGCCACCATGGGAAACTGGACAAGTCGACTCCCAGGCCGCTGATTAAACTGTTTGAAATGGAAAATTCAAATCCGTAGCCCTCATTGGCGGCGACGCTTGGGAATAGCCAATAGGAAGCATTCAACAGCAACATGGCGAGCAGTAAGCACAACGTGACGGTAGCCATACGTTGGCTGAAGCGAGTAAGGCGATCTAATGTCATAAAAACCTCGAGTCGTTGAGTACAAGTCGCAGTGACTTTAGCTTTTTATTATCGCAAAACAATAATAAATTATCAAATATCGATCATTGTCACGTCTGGAACGGTAATCTCACCAGGCTCACAGCGTAGGGGCGGAGCATACTGCGCCCAAGGATTAAATCGTGTCGCCCCCAGCCAGCCAAAATTTCTACTAACCTTCTCGGATTAATGCGCTTTTTCACTGAATAGCTTGTTATTATAATCGCCGCTTATTGTTGTTCAGGCGCAGTGATAGCCATCGTTGCGCCTGTTGCGTTTTATCGCCAACCCCATGCTGAGCATTCACCGTTATGATCAAGTCATTACAGATTTTCCTGTTCACCTTTTTGTTGTTCGGTTTACCTCTGGCTCCGTTGGTCAATGCGGCACAGCAGGGTACTCAGGTTGAGCTTAGCGCGCAGGATATTGCCGCTTCGATTAAAAGCTACCAAAAACAATTAGATAGAATTAAGCAGCAGGTTTCCAAGGCTGGCTCCGATGGTCAGTTGAACAAACTGTTTGAGGCCACGCAAACACTGGCCAGCGATGCAGAAAAACTGACCACCGACTTGCAACCAATGCAGGTGAAGTTACAGGCTCAGTTGGATGTGCTTGGCCCACAGCCAGAACCGGGGACGATGACCGAAACCGCCAGCGTGGTACAACAACGCAATACGCTCAACAACGCCAAAAAGCAGTTGGATGATGCCGTAAAGCGCTCGCATGCTATCAGAACCGGGGCGATCGACTTGGGGCAGCAAATTACCGATCTGCGCCGCGTGGCCTTCAAGTCCCAGTTGGCGTTGAATACCGGCAGTATTCTCAGCTCGTCGTTCTGGTTGCCAGAAACGGCTACACAGGTTGAAGATCTGGCCCGTTTAAGCGATTTCAATCAACAACTGCAGCAAACCTTGGACGCCAGTTGGCAGGAGGAGTGGCGCTACGGGACGATTGTTTTTCTAATCCTGACGGCAGCTTGCTGGTCCATAGGGCGCTATTTGCTGGAACAGTTGTTTGCCTGGATCAGTATCCGCTATTTACCCGATGGCCGTTTGCGCCGCAGCTTTATGGCGTTGGCTACGGTATTGATTACGCTGTTTACCACCCTGTTGGCGTTGAACCTGCTGATATTGGCATTTTCTCGTGCTCAGCCAATGACCTCTCAGGTCCAGGATTTTGCCGATGGATTTAAACAGTTGGGGCTATTCTGCGCGCTGATCGCCGGACTAGGCCGAGCGTACCTGTCACTGAGCCGTCCATCCTGGCGGCTGGCACAGATGGATGATGCCATTGCGACTGGCATTCGCTTCCTGTCGCCGCTATTGGCTGGATTAGCGATGATCTTTGGTACGGTGGAGCTGGTCAATAACGTCATTGGCGCCAGTCTGAGCAGCACGGTGCTTGGCAATGGGCTGGCCACCGGACTAATGGCATTGATCTTGTTTGCTTTGCCGATGCGTGCGCGCCGTATCCGCTTTAAGCTTGAACAGCAAGGCATGCAGCTTGAGAAGCGCTCAGCCATTGCCAGCATAGTGCATATCGTGATTATGGTATCAGCAACGGTGATCCTGCTTTCTTTGCTGATCGGCTATGTGGCTTTTGCCCGCTTCCTGACCTATCAGCTGATTTGGGTTGCGTTGGTAGTGATGTCGTTCTACTTCTTGGTGAGCTTCTTTACCGATTTCTTTGCTGCTATCTTCTCACCGCAAACCACCAGCGGCAGGGCGTTGAAGAAATCTTTTCATTTTAAAGATCGCCATCTTGAACAGATGACCGTCATCTTCACGGCATTTTCCAAGTGTTCATTGATATTGTTGATGATTGTCGCATTGATCAATGGCTCCTTTGGCACCACGACACCGAATTCCCTGCTGCAAAAGATCGTTGCTATTCTGAGTGGTGAAGGGCTGAAACGGCTGAATATCGTGCCGAGCAATCTGCTTAATGCCGTAATTTGCCTGGTGATCGGCATTTATATTCTGCGTGTGACACAACGTTGGTTAAGCCACGAACTGCTGCCAAAAACCATTAGTGATGTTGGGATCCGTGCCTCTCTTGTCACGCTGTTCAGCAATGTTGGCTATGTGCTGCTGATCCTGATCACGCTGGCGGCGCTGGGTATTCAGTGGAATAACCTTGCCTGGATCGTCAGTGCACTCTCGGTCGGTATCGGTTTCGGTTTGCAGGAAATCGTCAAGAACTTTATCTCTGGCTTGATCCTGCTGACGGAGCGCCCGGTGAAAGTCGGGGACATGATCGGCATCGGCGGGGTTGAAGGGGATGTCCGGCGTATCAACGTGCGCGCCACCGAAATCCAGCTCAGCGATCGCTCTACCATGATTGTGCCTAACTCCCAGTTGATCTCGCAGAACGTGCGTAACGCCACCATGGGGAATGCCCAAGGGGTGGTCACCGTGGCGCTGACTTTCCCCACCGATATTGACCCTGAACTGGTGCGTAATGTATTGCTGAGTGCCTATCAGGAACACGACTCCATTCTGGAAACGCCAGCCCCTTATGTGCGCTTTAGCCAACTTGGGCCGGATGGGATTATCCTCAGCGTGACCGGTTATGTTGCCAGCCCACGGATGGTAGGGTCCACCAAGAGCGATTTGCTGTTCAATATCTTGAAGCTGTTGCGTGCCCATAGCGTCAATCTTTCCAGTCCGAAAGAGGTGGTGTTTATGAAGCAACGAGCCAAAAACCTGGTTGATGAAGAAGAACATTCATCCTGAGGAGGCAAGGTTAATGAGCCATCCGCTAGCCGATAACATCATCGGTATTTATCAACGGCATGCCGGGGCGTTTGAGCAGAAACGATCAACCAGTCTGTTTGAGAAGGCTTGGTTGGACCGCTTCCTGGCGCTGCTGCCCGTGAATGGACAGATTTTGGATATTGGTTGTGGCAACGGCATGCCGATAGCGGACTATTTTATCCGCCAGGGTTTTCAGGTGACCGGGGTGGATAGTTCGCAACCGATGATCGACCGTTGCCTGCAACGCTTCCCAGAGCAGAGCTGGTCAGTGGCAGATATGAGAACCTTGGCACTGGCGGACAGGTTTGATGGACTGATTGCCTGGGATAGTTTTTTCCATCTGGCGCGTGAAGATCAACGTCAGATGTTTAATGTTTTCCGCCAACACGCCAATAGTCAGGCCACATTAATGTTCACCAGTGGCACCAGCAATGGTGAAGCCATCGGCACGTTCGAAGGCGAAGCCCTTTATCATGCCAGCCTGGCCCCCGAAGAGTATCGCCAGTTACTGCAGGAGCAGGGGTTTAGCGTGGTGAAAACGATAGTCGAAGATCCCGACTGCGGAGGGCGTACCGTTTGGCTGGCCCAACTTGGCGAATAGTCAGCTATAAATAGGTCATCACTCAGGAATTGGTGTTGAGAAATATGCACGTAATGAAAATCGTCAGAAAGATAGAAAAATACGTCCCCTTGACCATTATCCTGGCGCTAATGGTGGCACATATCGGCTACTTGATACTTAGCCCGATCCTGTGGAACGGGTTGCAGCATGTTAATGATTTTCAAGAAAAATTTAGCTCCTGGCAACAGGCGCTGGGATTTCTCGATACCATGGACATCCCCCGATTCATGATCGGCACGGTGCTGTTCTTTATGGCGGGTATGCTGCTGTTAAAGACGCGTATTGCCTGGTTTTTCTCGTTACTCTTGCTCAGCTGTATCATCATTGTTGATATCGTTATCTATAAGCAGATCACGGTGTTGGTGGGATATTGTCTGATCACTATCGTGGGTCTGCTAATCTGCTGGCGCCGTTTTGACCAACGTAAACTGGCAAGTACCAGCTTTTTTGCCGTCACCAGCGTCGCCTCTTTGATTGTCTACAGCATGTTGGGAACGCTGTATATGGGCGATCAATTCACCCCTCCGGTCACCGATCTGCCTACGGCGTTTTATTTTGCCGTAGTCTGCATGTCTACCGTCGGCTTTGGCGATATCATTCCGCATACCGTTGCCGCGCGGATGTTTACACTTACGGTGATTATTTTCGGGATTACGGTTTTTGCCGCGTCCCTGGCATCGGTTGCTGGCGTGTTAATCAGCCAAAATCTTCAACGCATAATCAAAGGGCGGTTCTCTCACATGACTCGCAAAAATCATTATATTATTGTCGGTACTTCTTCATTGGCACAGAACGTCTATCAGGGATTAATTGAAAACGGCGGCAACGTGACCATTGTTTGCGAGCCAGGTAACAAGCAGCATTATCCCGAACATGCGGATGTCGTTGAGGGTGATCCTTCTGCTGTTGCAACACTGACATTAGCCGGAGCCGAAAAGGCGAAATACATTGTTGCCCTGACCGAAAGCGATGCGGTTAACGCATTTATCATCCTGGCTGCGAAAGAAGTCGGTGGGCCAGAGACCAAAACCATCACATTGGTCAATGAAAGCCAGAATATGAACAAGATCAAACGGGTCAAACCCGATGCGGTACTCTCATTGCAACTGTTAGGCAGTGAGTTGCTGGTGCGTTCTCTCAATGGTGAGGTAGTTAACCACGAGCTGAAAATTGATTCGTTTTTCAGCAACGGGGAGACTAAGTAACGCTATTGATCAAACCAGGCAGCAGCTCGGGTCCTATCAAGCCAGCAACTTAGGTAGGCTCAGGGTTAACATTATCGAAATGCGCCAGCTCATGACTTAGCTTATCTGGCGCTATTTTTTTATTAAAAAACATAACTAGACTCAATTAGGTTTTTAAAAACCCATAATAAAATATAATTAGCATTCTAATTTTTGTTACCTTTTCATAATGATTTCACGTGCAGGATTAATCTTGATTTATTGTTTGGACTTTATTTTGCGCCTCGTGCTAGGATTTTCCTGCGTTATCGGAACTGCAGCTTATTACAGGGAAGTAGTAAAGTGAAAATAAGGATGCCTTTATTTTCTTTTTCTCCTCGAATATAAGAAGTCAAGACTGCCACGCACTAATCAATGGTTCGAAATATTAACCATTACTAATCTAAGTCCGTTTAAAAATGAAGAAGGCACAGCAAATGATTTGCTGTGTTTATTTAACACTAGTGTAAACAAGGAATATATACATGAAAGCAATCACCATCAAAACTACCTTGGCCTCCCTGATCCTGGCTGGTCTGTCCAGCAACGCCTTTGCCTACGATGCGCAAATCAATATCACTGGCGAACTGACGGAAACCACCTGCGTAATCAACGGTAGCACCACCGGCCCGGTAGTCCAGAACATCACTCTGCCAACCCTGTCCAAATCTTCACTGACCGGTGCAGCCTCTTGGGCTGGCCGTGTACCTGTCACTTTCACATTTACCGATTGTGATGCCTCCACCGCGACCGCCACCTTTGAGAACGGCACCAATATCAGCGCTGATGGCAACATGAAAAACCTGGCTACCGTTACCCCGGCAACCAATGTCGAGGTTCAGTTGTTAAATGCTGCGGGTACCGTACTCAACCTGGCGTCAGACACCGTGTCTACCCCCATCGCCAGCCAAACCGGGGCGCTGAAGTTCTTTGCCCAGTATTACTCTAAAGATGGTGCTGCGACTGCCGGTAAAGTGGTTTCACACGTTGAATTCTCTATGAACTACAACTAATTCCCCTGGGGGATACCTGAGGTTTCGGTATCCCCTTTTTTTTAAGGGCATCTGTAATTGGGTGCCCTTAGAAAAATGGAATTTGGTCATTGCTGGTTATCTCTTGACCCCACCAATCTTTGGAGAATTAGCCATGTTCGCTGGCTTTCTACATGTAGTGACTCCGCGCCAGACACGGCGGATTTTCATGACCAGCCTATTGGCGATGGCGGTAAGCTCGACTGTCCATGCGGCTTCGGAGCTGGTTGCATTCGACCCCGGCTTTTTCCGCGGGCTCAGCGGCCAGGAGGTCGATCTCTCGCGCTTCAGCAAAGGCAACACCTTGACTCCCGGCCAGTACCGCTTTGATGTGTACGTTAATGATCTGTGGGTGGGCCGTCAGGAAATCGCTGTCACCCTGACCGTCCCAGAGGCGCGGGCGAACTATTGCTTTACGCCTGAACAGGTAAGGCAATGGGGGCTGGATGCCAACAAACTCCCTGAGGCGGCGCTGGCCCAACAGGCGTTAAAGAGCGAGAAGTGCTTTGACGCCGAGAAATTCATTCCGGGCTTCACGCTCAGTGCCAACACCGGCGAACTGATGCTGGAGATCACCGTCCCCCAAGCCTTTATCGGTTCACGCCGCGGCGTGGTGGCACCTGAACTCTGGGACCACGGCGTCACCGCTGGTTTCGTCGGTTATAACCTGAACGCCTTCCGCAGCGATAATCGGGATGCGGGCAATACTACCCAGTATTTTGGCGGTTTTAACAGCGGGGTGAACCTGGGGGCCTGGCGATTACGTCATAACAGCAGCTATACCCGTACTGACGGTAACGACAGTTCTGGCCACTATCAATCCATCAGCACCTATGCTCAGCGTTCTATCGCGCCACTCAAGGCACAGCTCACGGTGGGGCAATACTTCACGCCGGGCGATCAGTTTGACAGCGTGCCGTTCACCGGCGTGCAGTTGACCAGTGACACTCGTATGAACCCCGATACTGAGAATGGCTTTGCGCCGGTGATCCGCGGGATTGCCAATTCCAATGCCAAGGTCACCATTCGCCAGGGTAACAACGTGATCCACGAGACCAGCGTGCCGCCAGGCCCGTTTGCCATCGACGATCTCCACAGCACTGGCTACTCCGGCGATTTACTGGTGACGGTGACCGAAGCTGACGGCCAGACCCGCAGCTTTACCGTAGCGTATGCGGCAGTGCCCCAGATGTTGCGGCCAAGAGTTTCACGTTTCAACCTCTCGGTGGGAAAATACCGCGACAGCACGCTCGACAGTGTCCCCAGCCTGTTGTTAGGTACCTGGCAGCATGGGGTATCCAACCTGGTGACCGTCTACACCGGCGGTATTGTGGCCGACAGGTATCAGTCGTTGCAGGGTGGACTGGCATTGAACACTGAACCGCCCCGGTTTTCTT
>NZ_AYMQ01000041.1 GCF_000633355.1 Serratia sp. H1w | reverse complement strand
CTTCAATGATCACGGGTATAAGCGCATTGCTAAATCGGGATCCTGCTATGAGGTAATGCGCTGAAATTTACCAGATGAAACTTAAGATAACCTTAGAAGTAGCCAGCGGCTGCTGAGAGGCAGCCGCTGGCCTATCTATTAATAGGCGGCGGTAAACTGCGCCTTGATGAACTGCGGTTTTTCAATTTCGTCGATGATGGCAACAGCAAGGTCTTCCACCGAAATACTGGCCGGTGCTGAGCCATTCATCAGCAACTGTGTGGTGCCCAAACGGAATTGCCCGGTACGCTTGCCAGGCTCCAGCAATGCAGCAGGGGAAAGGTAGGTCCAATCCAACTGGGTTTCCGTATTTAGCGTATTACGTAAATCCCGTACCGCCATGGCACCCGGACGAATGTTTTCCGGGAACTGCGGGGTATCAACCAGCTCAACCCCCGGTGCGACTTCCAGGCTACCGGCGCCGCCAACGTACAGTAGGCGTTTAACCCCGGATTTTTTTACCGCCGCCAGAATTTGCTGGGCACCCTTGGCGGTTTTCTCGTACAGATCCGATTCCGCCCAACCTGGGTTATAAGCGCTGATCACCGCATCATGCCCGCTCAATTGTTGCTCTAACCACTGGCCGTCGGCCACGTCACCCAGAGCAACGGTAAGATTGGCATGATCTGGCAGATCTTTGTTCTGCCGGGCGATGGCGGTCACTTGCAGGCCGCGCGACAGGGCTTCATCCACGACGTGGCGGCCAACAAAACCGGTTGCTCCAATAACGACGACTTTCATAGGGTCTCTCCTGTTAACGACTGTTTAGCGGGTTGCCGTACCACTCAGTGGCGGCTCAGTAGAAATACTATAAGCCTTAACAATCGTGGTGATTAGTGGCATATTCATGCTTTCTTGATTAAGTAAAACTTCATAATCATGGATAAATTGCATCGAATGGCAGTGTTTGCCACCGTGGTGGCCGAAGGATCCTTCGTGGCCGCGGCCCGCCGGCTACAAATGACGCCCTCCGCAGTCAGCCAACATATGCGGTCGTTGGAAAAGGCGCTGGGGGTGCCGTTATTGCATCGCTCGACTCGTCGTTTGGCTCTGACCGACGCGGGAGAAGCCTTTTACCCCGGCTGTGAAGCCATGTTGCAGGAAGCACAACGGGCCGAGCAACGGCTGGCGGAGCTGCGGGATACGTTGGTGGGTGAGCTACGCATTGCCACCACGGTCGGCATAGGTAGCGGCCCCTTGGCGGAGGCTCTCGCTCCCTTACTGCTGGCGCATCCCAAGCTGACACTGCGCATTCTGGCCGACGATCAGGTGGTGGATATGATTGAACAACGAGTGGATATCTCGCTGCGCGTAAATCTGCAACTGGCAGATACCAACCTGATTGCTCACCCGTTAGCCGCCTGGCCGATGGTGCTGTGTGGTGCGCCGCGCTATCTTAGCCAGCATGGCGTGCCAGAAACGCCCCAGGAACTGGTACAACACCGCTGGATCACCAGCAGCGGTCATGGCATGCATCTCGATTTACATCATCAGGCGGGTGAAATATTCAAGCTGCGTCTGGCTGCGGGGCAAGTCGTCAGCGGCAGCATGAACGTGATCCGGGCCTTTACCCGTCATGGTCTGGGGCTTTCCGGCCAACCGCTGTATGAGATTGCAGACGAATTGCGTCGGGGGGAGTTAATTGCCCTGTTACCCCAATGGCGGCCAGCGCCATACCGGCTACATGCGTTGACGCTGGAAAGGGTGCTGCCGGAGAAAACACGCTAGGCGCTGCACTATTTGCGGGATTATTTTCGCCGACATGGGGAAAAGCCGCTTGCCATTGCTGCCGATGACGTCTTCAATTAACGGTACAACGCAGGAGGACGTGTGGCGCAGCAACTCGAGTTCTTTGACATCCCCAGCCCGTGCCGTGGCATTTGTCAGGCCGATGAGCGTGGCTATTGCCGTGGTTGCTTGCGCAGCCGCGAGGAGCGCTTCGGCTGGATGCAGATGGACGATGTACAGAAGAAGGACGTCCTGCGTCTGTGCCGCCAGCGTTACCTGAGATCGCTACGGGCCGGCAAGCAACCAGACGAAATACCGCCTGAGCAACCCTCGCTGTTTTAAACTTTATTGTCGATTTTCCCGATCTGCCGCACGTTAAGGCCCCTTTAGCGTTTCCTACGCCTTGGCCGCTTGTGTATGCTGGCGTTAACTACTGTCATGAGGTTTAACAATGCTGAATCGTATTAAGCTGGCGCCACAAGGGCCTGAGTTCTCGCGCATGATTTGCGGCTACTGGCGTTTGATGGAGTGGGGCATGTCACCACAGCAGTTGCTGACGTTTATCCAGCAGCACGTCGAGCTGGGGGTGACCACGGCGGATCATGCGGATATTTATGGCGGCTATGCCTGCGAACAGGCATTTGGCGAGGCTATCAAGCTCAAGCCTTCGGTGCGCCAGGGGATGGAACTGGTGACCAAGTGCGGTATCGCGACGACGGCCAAACCGGGCAACCCGATCGGTCACTACATTACCGATCGCGAGCATATTGTGCACAGCGCGGAGCAGTCGTTATCGCATCTGCATACGGATTACCTGGATTTATTGTTGATCCACCGTCCCGATCCGTTGATGGATGCCGATGAAGTCGCAGAAGCCTTTGTGGCGTTGCATAAAAGCGGCAAGGTACGCCATTTCGGCGTTTCGAACTTTACGCCAGCGCAGTTTTCCCTGTTGCAGTCTCGTCTGCCATTCTCGCTGGCAACTAACCAACTGGAGATTTCCCCGATCTATCAGCCCGCGATCCTCGACGGGACGCTGGATCAATGCCAGCAACTGCGTATCAAACCTATGGCCTGGTCTTGCCTGGGGGGCGGCCGGTTGTTCAGCGATGCCGAATTCCAGCCGTTACGTGATGAACTACAGACCGTGGCGCAAGAGATTGGTGCTGAAACCATTGAACAGGTGGTGTACGCCTGGGTGATGCGTCTGCCTTCGGCACCGTTGCCGATCATCGGCTCTGGTAAAATCGAGCGCGTACGTTCGGCCCTGAAGGCGCAAGCGCTGACATTGAATCGCCAGCAGTGGTTCCGCATTCGTAAAGCGGCGCTGGGTTACGACGTTCCTTGAGTCCAGCTAGCAGAGGCTGGCATCGTGCCAGCCTCTGTACCGCTATTTCACTTGCTGAACGCTGAAGGTTTCGTTTTTATACGTTAAGGTGACAACTTGCGCACTTTGGCTTGGTTGCCATGAGGAGTCGGGCAAGCGTTTGTTGAAGAACGCGTTCAACACTAACGGATGAGTGAAGACGATCACTTTACCTTGGCTAAACTCATATTTCTGACCGATAGCAGACAGACATTTATCCAATCTATAGGCGGCGTTCTCGCCACTTTCTCCCTCATCTGGCGAAACAAAATGGATCAGATTGTTTGCCGAGAACAGGTCTCTTGCCGCTTTGCTCGGGTCGCCTTTCAGCGTAGCCACCTTTTCGGCCTCCCAATGTCCCAGGAACATTTCATTCAACTGGTTATCTTGCTGGATCGGGATTTGGTGGTCAGCCATCACACGTTGGGCAGTTTTGTAACCGCGCCCCAATTCGCTGCTATAAGCCGCGATAAACCGGGTAGATTTTAGTGCTTGGTGTAATTGCTGGTTAGCTTTTTCGCCTGCGGCGGTGAAATCCGAATCTGTGGTGCCTTCCATGACGCCAGCTTGCTGCAACTGGGTCAGTGGATTCACGATCAGGATGATTTCCAGCGGTGATAGGGCTTTTTCTCTGGCGTAGCCGGATTTAAGATAATCAGTATTATTAAAATCGATCAGATGGAATTTACCCTTGTTTAATTCCAATACCGAGACACTGGTGTTAGCCAGCCCGGCCAACGGTTGGTTGGCTCGATATTTTTGCAGGTAGAAAGCCATCGATGAGTGGGCGGTGACCAGAATATTGCCATTCTCATTGGGATGCTGGGCTGCAATTTGTCGCAACGCATTTTCAAAGCGTGCAGAGAAATCAGACATATTTTCGGCATTGACCGGCGATTTGAAGGCGGGATCGTTATAGGTACCGAAATAAAATGCGAAGTCGTTGCCTGAATGGCCAAATTTTGCCGTCAGATCGTCGATACGGCCCCCCTCGGCATCACCCCAGGAAATATCTTTCAGATCTTCAATCTGTTTCACCGGCATGTTGCGGCCACGCAAAATCTGGTTGGCGGTTTCATAGGCTCGACCCAGAGTGCTGCTATAACCGGCGATAAACTCTACTTCTGCCAACCCCAGCCCTAAACTACTGGCGTCGTAACGACCTTTCGGTGTCAGTTGGGCGTTACCGCCACCGCCGATGGTCATTTCCTTGATATTGGAGTAGGTCTGCCCGTGGCGAACTAAATAAAAGCGCAGCGTTTTTGGCTGCTCCGCGTTGGCCTGATCGTGCGGTATGGGCACTGTCGTTTGCGATAGAGCCATGCCAGGTAGCCATACCATGGCTAATAACAGAGTCACCAGAGGGATTATTTTCTTTTTCACGCACTATTCCTTTTAATTATCAGCGAGATTGCAGCTTAGGAAATAACCGGTATGGGTACCTTTGCGTTAATGACACGTGTCGATGGCGAGTGGCAAAATGCCAAGGAATAGCGGGAGGGAGGTCACAAAATGTTATAGCGAGTTCGCATGTGGCCCTGATTAATGGCTATTTCCGGCGGTAGCAGGATTTATTCGGTATATACTCCCTAAGGACTATAACTATCGCATGGAGGTTGATTGATGAAACGTTATTGGTGTGCGGCATTGGGTTTAGTGGCCTGTGGCGTGGCTCAGGCGGCAACGGTCGATGTCGAAATGAATCTGGTGACCGGCCAGGGAATTGGGCAGGATATTGGTAAAGTCACCATTAGTGAAACGCCTTACGGCCTGTTGTTCACCCCGCAGTTGAAAGCTTTACCTGCCGGTGTGCATGGTTTTCACGTGCATGAAAAAGGCAGCTGTGAGCCGGGGATGAAAGACGGCAAGGCGGTAGCCGCGTTGGCAGCTGGTGGTCATTTTGATCCGCAGAAAACCGGTAAACACCTTGGCCCTTATGCCGATGGGCATTTGGGCGATCTGCCTGCAATTTACGTAACGGCGGATGGTATGGCGGACACCCAGGTGCTGGCTCCGCGTTTGAAGAAAATCAGCGAAATCGAAGGCAAGGCGCTGATGGTACACGCCGGTGGCGATAACCACTCCGATCAACCCAAACCTCTGGGTGGTGGTGGCGATCGCTTCGCCTGTGGCGTAATCAAGTAAGTCCAGCCGCCCGCGTCAGCCTGGCGTGGGCGCTGTTGCCGCTTCCGGTGGGATGATTGCCTGCTGTAGTTGTTGCAGTGAGCAGTAAAGCCGCCAAATCAACCCAGCCAAATCGCGGGCGGCCTGTTCAGGATGTTGGGCTAGTGCTGAACTCATGCGCTGCAACTCCTGCAAGGTGGCGTCCAGTGACGTATGCTGTACCCCTTTCTCGGTCATGACTCCCTTCAGACAATGAATACAGACGTCTCGTACGGCAGCTAGCGGATCTGACCGGGTTTGCCACTCGCGCAACTGCCAGACCACGTGGCTACAGTTCAACAACACCACACCCCAACGCAACAGCCAGGTGCGAGCCTCCTGATCCAGGCTTTGATTCAGTTGACTGATGCGGTGATATATACGCGACTCAAACTGGCTTTCGCTTTGCTGCGGTTTCTTGCTCAACTGATCGATAAAATCACGGCGTAAGGCGCGGATAATGCGGCGGCTTTTGCGTTTGTCCGAACTGGGCCGCAGGATCTGGAAGGCCAATCCCGCCAGCAGCACGCCAGCAATCTTGGCGAGGCTGTCATTGATGTAGCCCTGATAATCGTAGCTCGGCGGGTTGGTCACCGCGAGAAACGATCCCATAAACACGATCAACTGGCCCCACAGCGGGGCATAGGGGGGATTTTGCAGCTTCAACATCTGCATCGTCACTAGGGTGGGGAACAGAAAGGCACAGAATACCCAGAAGTCATCGATCTGGATCATCAGGCCGAACTTCATCACAAAGCAGAAGGCAAACAGCAGGGACATGGCCTTCAGTAAGGTGGTAATGGATTTGATCGGCGAAGGTGTAGAAGAATAGAGCACACAACTGATAGCGATCAGCGTCAGCGCCGAACTGCCTGCATCCCACTGGGTGGTGATCCAGTAAGCACAACCGATCAGAATACACAGAAAAGTGCGTAGCCCATTATAGGCGGCTTCGTAGCTGTCGGTATGGCGTGCTAGCGAGGTGACGCGGGGCGGTTCGATATCGCTGACCTGGGTGGCGTTTTCCAGTCGTTGCAACCAGCGGGTACAGCGCAGATAGAGCCAGCAAAAGTGGCGCAGGCGCAAGAAGAAAGCCCGATGGCGGTAATCGGTGGGATCCTGGGGGGCGATGGCAACCAGAATATGTGCCAGCCGGTATTTATTGGTCGTGGGGTCGCGTAATTCAGTCAGCAGTTGATCCAACACCGCAGCCAGATTTTCCGGGCGGTCTGGCCAGTTTAACAACATGCGGCGCAGGCTGGAAATCACACTGGTAATGCGCAACTGCTGATGCAGCATGTAGTTGAGAATATTGTTTTGCCGGCGTAGCCGGTAATGGCTCCAGAAGGCCTGAATACGCAGCAGGTTCATGGTCAGGATCTGGCCGATAACGCCCTCATGAGAGGTGCGCATCCGCAGGCTGATTTCCGGCTGCCACAGCATGGCGGCGTGTTCCAGCAGGCGTAAGTGCATACGGCGTAGCGATACCAGCAAAGTCTCACCATCCGAGGTGCTGGGCAGGATCATCATCATCAGCCCGCCACACAGGATACCGGTGATCACCTCGCAGACGCGTGCCTGGGTGATATCAAAAATCTGCTGGGTGTCGGTAATGTTAACCGTGCCAAACACGATGATTGCGGCGGTGTAACCCGCCAGGGCAAAGGCGTAGGAGACGTTGTTCTGGTAGTGGTTGGAAATGTAGGTGCACAAGCCCAACCAACTGGCAATCGACAGGGTGAACAGCCAGGGATCGTTCAGGCAACCGGCAATCAGCAGTGAGGCCATTGCCCCAAGCAGGCTGCCAAAAATGCGGCCAATGCTCTTGCTGATCACGCCGCCGACCGTGGGGAAACTGACTACGGCGGCGGAGGTCAGTGCCCAATAGGGCTCGTCCAACTGCAAGACAAAGGCGACCCACAGCGCCAGGCACATTGCCAGGGTGTTGCGTAACGCATAGCGCCATTGCCCTGCGGTGGCTTTACCCCAGGGCGAGCGCTTCCATTCAAGAAAAGGCAGGTTCACACATTAGTCCTGCTGATGGATTGAGATGGTGCAGGTGGTACCGGCGACCAGCGGCAGATCGGCCGGAACATCGACCAGTCTGATCCGCACCGGCACCCGCTGCGCCAGACGCACCCAAGGTACGTTAGGTTTCACATCCATCAGCAAATCACTGCTGCTGTCAGCACTTTGGTCGTAAATGGCCCGGCCGATGCTTTCAACCACCCCTTGGAGCCGGATATTGCCGTTATACAATACGATATCCGCCTTGCGGCCCTCTTTGATGTGCCGGAGTTTGGTCTCTTCAAAATAGCCGAGCACGTAGAACGAATGGGTGTCAACCAGCGCCACCAGCGGCGTACCTGCGGTGGCGTAGTTGCCGACGCGAGCCTGCAAGTTGGTGATATAACCGTCGGTTGGGGCATAGATCCGCGTTTTGCTGAGGTTCCATTTGGCCTGCTCCTGATTGGCCTGCGCCGCCTTATACGAGGCTTTCATTGAGGCGGCAGCCAGGTTCGACTCATCCAGATCTTCTGAGGAAATGACGTTGCGGGGCAGGCTGCGGCGACGGGCCGCTTCGTGGTCGGCCTTGGCCATATCGGCCTGGGCTTTAGCCAGTGCCGCCTCGGCATTATCCAGCGCGATCTGGTAAGGAACGGGATCAATACTGAAGATCAGACTCCCCGCAGGGACGAACTGATTGTCATGAACCATAATTTTCTCTAATCTACCAGAGACTTCCGGGGTAATATTGACCAGCTCTGCTCGCACCTTACCGTCACGGGTCCAAGGGGATTGCATGTAGTAATTCCATAACCACCAACCGGCGCAAAGCGCGATGGCGCAAACAATAACCGTCGAAAAATACTTTAATGTCTTATGCTTCATGAGCTACCAACTCGCTAGGAGCCACAGGGAACCGCTGACGGTAATGACGAAAATGGACAGGTCCATCAGCATGGGGTGCCAGATATCACCGGAGTACATCCAGTCGCGCAGTAGATGATGTACCAGCAACCAGAAAACCAATCCGAGTAAGAACGCTTTAAAGATAGGAGGGAAATAAAGCGATGCACCCAGCACCAGATCGGGCAGGGGCGATGCAGTATGGAGCCAAGGTGTATTCACGTTAGCAATCCCTATGAGTGAATATGAACAATGTTTGCATAGAGGATAACCAATTACTGATAAAAGTGGTGTCTATTTTTACTATTTGGATTATATACATTTGTGTTTTTAATATGATTTAACCAAAATGGTCTACACTCTGGGGAGTAATGTTAGCATGCTAATTATAAGGAGGTGGAAGTGGAATCAACGTTAGGTTCAGATTTAGCACGATTAGTTCGTGTTTGGCGTGCGCTGATCGATCATCGGTTAAAACCGTTGGAGCTCACGCAAACGCATTGGGTTACCTTGCACAATATCAACCGGTTACCGCCTGAACAGTCACAGATCCAGCTGGCAAAAGCGATCGGCATTGAGCAGCCCTCATTGGTCCGTACCTTGGATCAGTTGGAAGATAAAGGATTGATCACCCGTCATACCTGCGCCAACGATCGGCGCGCCAAACGCATTAAGCTGACCGAAGCGGCAGAGCCGATTATTCGGGAAGTGGACAGTGTGATCACGTTGACCAGAGGGGAAATTCTCAGCGGTATCTCGGCAGAGGAAGTAAAACTTTTAGTAGGTCTGATCAGTAAGCTGGAACAAAACATCATCGAACTGCAAGAAAAACAATAAATCCAGCGCCTTTTTAATTCAGCTAAGTCACAGCAACAAACAGAAACCGGAGGCCCAGGGGCCTCCGGTTTTGCATTCAGGCGAAGATATTACAGTGGAGAAACGGTAACAGTACTGCCGTTTTGCGCCATACGTACGCGTTGCCCTGGGCTGAACTTGGTTGACCCGGCTTTCTGTACCACCACGATATTTTCTTTATTGTCGGTTTTGATTTCCAGCTCCCAGGCGTTGCTACGGCTAGCGGCGCTACCGACGCTGTCGCCAACCACACCACCGGCTACTGCACCTGCTGCGGTTGCCAGGCTACGGCCAGTGCCCCCACCGATGGTATTCCCCAGGAACCCACCCAGTACAGCGCCGCCGATAGTGCCAAGCATGCTTGAGCCTTCACCGCCCTGAATTTGCACCGGACGTACGGACACCAAGGTACCAAAGGTCACGGTTTGCACCTGTTTAGCCTGAGAGGCGGAATAGACATCACCGGACGCGGTTTGGTTTGCACAGCCCGCCAGTGTGACTGAGGCGAGAGCGACAACGAGAAGACGCTTGATCATATAAAGCTCCTGCGGTTGGTAATCCAGATCTGGGAGATTGGCCCAAACCAAGTTCTAAAAATAATACAGCAAGTATGGCTGAATCGGTTTGATCTCACCCATAGGTTGCCTTCTGTATACAGCTTAGCTTTTCTCTGTTCAACCAATAATAAACGGTGGTTTAGCTTTGTGACAGAACTGAAAACAAATCGCCGATGCTTTTATCACCATGGGCTGTTGGATATGTAACCAATTCTTTGCATAAAATAAACAACTCCGCTCACAGGCTGTAAAAAAGACATCCTGATTCATGGCGTTAAGCGCACAATTCTGGTCTATTTACAGAGTTGAATAGAGTTGTAACCTGGAAGGAATATTGCTGATGAAGTCAGGCCGCTATATCGGTGTTATGTCTGGCACCAGTCTGGATGGGATCGACGTGGTGCTTGCCGCGATCGATGAACGTATGGTGGCGCAACAGGCAAGCTATAGCCATCCCATGCCGATCCAACTGAAAAAAGATATTCTTGGCATGTGCCAAGGGCAGCAGACCACGCTATCCGCCGTAGGGCGGTTGGATGCGCAGTTGGGCACGCTGTTCGGTGAAGCCGTGCTGGGGCTGTTAAAACAGACGGGCATTCCGGCTCATGAAATTACCGCTATTGGTTGTCATGGCCAAACGGTGTGGCATGAACCGGAGGGCGAGACGCGTTTTTCGATGCAATTGGGGGACAATAACCGCATTGCAGCGTTGACGAATATCACCACCGTGGGGGATTTCCGCCGCCGTGATATGGCCTATGGTGGCCAAGGGGCACCGTTGGTCCCGGCGTTTCATCAGGCTTTGTTGGCTCATCCCGGCGAACGCCGCATGGTGCTGAATATCGGCGGCATCGCTAACCTGTCCCTGTTACTACCAGGCGCTCCGGTTCGTGGTTTTGACACCGGGCCAGGCAACATGTTGCTCGATGCGTGGGTATGGCGGCACCGCTCGCAACCTTTCGATAAAGACGGCCTGTGGGCGATGGAAGGGCGCGTTTGTTTACCGCTGTTGCAGCAGATGTTGGCCGATCCCTATTTCTCCTTACCGGCACCGAAAAGTACCGGTCGGGAATACTTCAATATCAGTTGGCTGGAACAACAGCTGGCGACGTTGCCTGGCTTAACGCCGGTGGATGTGATGAGCACGTTGGTGGAGTTGACCGCTACCACCATTAGCGAGCAGGTGTTGCTGGCGGGAGGCTGCGAGCGGCTGATGGTTTGCGGTGGCGGCGCTCGTAATCCGTTACTGATGGCGCGCCTGTCCGCCTTGCTGCCGGGAACCGAGGTGGCAACCACGGATCAATTTGGCGTCAGTGGCGATGATATGGAGGCGTTGGCCTTTGCCTGGCTGGCCTTCCGCACTGTTTCCGGTCAATCGGGCAATCTGCCTTCGGTGACCGGTGCCTGTCGTGAAACTGTGCTGGGTGGGATTTATCCGGTTTTGCCATTGGGCCACCGCTAGCTCTGTTAGGATAAAGAAAGGGTTAATATCTTAAGGAGCACCTGATGAAAAAAATAGCAATGGTTGCCGGAGTTCTGGTATTGGCGGGTTGCAGCTATGTGATGCCGCAACAGAGCGAAACGCTGCACTATCAATGCGGAACGACGCCGCTCACCGTGGCGCTCAATGGTGAAGAGAGCACGGTCAGCTTCCTGATGGACGGCGAACAGCTGAAATTGAAACAGGTGATAGCGGCGTCCGGAGCCAAATACAGCGACGGCAAATATACCTTCTGGTCGAAAGGGCAAAACGCCTTTGTCGAGCGTAATGATAAAGTGATTATGAGTGATTGTGTGTTGGCTAACCGCTCCACCAATGCTTGAGGCTGGTGGAGATAATACAGGTTAGCCGACCGTTGAGCGCAAGGATGGGCGATTGCGAGCCCCCACGGACGGGTTTACGGCGTGTCGGCGTTCTGTTTATCCCCACCTGCTGCACTAGAGCAGCAGAACGATTGAGATCCTGCTGCTACAGGCGCAGAATATGACAACGAATTTACCGCTTGGTTGCTAACCCAGATGACTGATAATAATGAGTTTGATGTGGCGGATCTGCGCCGTGAATATACCCGTGGCGGCCTGCGCCGTAACGATCTGACCGTCAATCCCCTCGATTTGTTCGAACGTTGGCTCAAACAGGCATGTGAAGCACGTCTGGCCGATCCTACCGCCATGTGCGTCGCTACCGTGGATGAGCTCGGGCAGCCGTTCCAGCGCATCGTCTTGCTCAAGCACTTCGATGACAAGGGGCTGGTCTTCTATACCAACCTTGGCAGCCGCAAGGCGCAACAGCTGGCGCAAAACCCGCATATCAGCCTGCTGTTCCCGTGGCATATGCTGGATCGTCAGGTGATTTTTCTCGGCAAGGCCGAGCGTCTGTCAACGCTGGAGGTGATGAAGTACTTCCATAGTCGCCCCAAAGACAGCCAGATCGGCGCTTGGGTGTCGCAACAGTCAACGCGCATTTCCGCCCGTGGCATCCTGGAAAGCAAATTCCTCGAGCTGAAGCAAAAGTTCCAGCAAGGGGAAGTGCCATTGCCCAGTTTCTGGGGCGGTTTCCGCGTAAAATTCGACTCCGTTGAGTTCTGGCAGGGCGGGGCAAATCGTTTGCATGACCGTTTCCTGTATCAACGTGAGGAAAATGACTGGAAAATTGACCGACTGGCACCCTGATAGACGGAAAATCCCCCTTAAGCGCTGGCACTGATGCCGCTGGCGCTTTATTCTATGCGCTACCCCGAATTTTATGATTTTCGCCAATGGGCGAAGGCCGTGTACCGGCAAAGGTGCATTCGTTTATACATGGAGAAATTGATGGCTAGCATCAACCTGATTCAACAACTGCAAGAGCGGGGCCTGGTGGCTCAAGTGACGGACGAGGAAGCGTTAGCAGAGCGACTGGCGCAAGGGCCAATTGCACTGTATTGCGGTTTCGATCCGACCGCTGACAGCTTGCATTTGGGCCATCTGGTGCCTCTGCTGTGCCTGAAGCGTTTCCAACTGGCCGGCCATACGCCGGTAGCGTTGGTAGGTGGCGCGACCGGGATGATCGGCGACCCGAGCTTTAAAGCGGCTGAACGCAAGCTCAACACCACGGAAACGGTCAACGAATGGGTCGAGAAAATCCGCAAACAGGTTTCTCCGTTCCTAGATTTCGACTGTGGCAGCAACAGCGCCATTGCGGCCAACAACTACGATTGGTTTGGCGGCATGAACGTGCTGACCTTCCTGCGTGACATCGGTAAACACTTCTCAGTGAACCAGATGATCAACAAGGAAGCGGTTAAACAGCGTCTGAACCGTGATGACTCCGGGATCTCCTTCACCGAGTTTTCCTACAACCTGCTGCAAGGGTACGACTTCTCCGAGCTGTATAACCGCCATCAGGTCGAGTTGCAGATCGGCGGTTCCGATCAGTGGGGCAACATTACCTCGGGCATCGATCTGACTCGCCGCATGCACCAGAAACAGGTGTTTGGCCTGACGGTACCGTTGATCACCAAGGCGGACGGCACCAAGTTTGGTAAAACCGAAGGCGGCGCGGTATGGCTGGCTCCGGAAAAAACCAGCCCGTACAAATTCTACCAGTTCTGGATCAACACCGCGGATGCGGACGTGTATCGCTTCCTGAAGTTCTTCACCTTCCTGAGCATTGAAGAGATTAATGCGCTGGAAGAAGAAGACAAAAACAGCGGCAAGGCACCACGTGCCCAGTATGTGCTGGCAGAAGAAGTGACCGGTATGGTGCATGGCGCAGAAGGCCTGGCTGCCGCGAAGCGTATCACCCAGAGCCTGTTCTCTGGCGCGCTGCATGACATGACCGAGGCAGACTTTGCGCAGTTGGCGCAAGACGGGATGCCAACCATCAAGCTGGAGAGCGATGCGGATCTGCAACAGGCATTGGTTAATGCCGAGTTGGTTCCTTCACGTGGTCAGGCTCGCACCATGATCGGTTCCAACGCGGTAACCATCAACGGTGAGAAGCAGTCCAATCCGGAATATCTGTTCAGCGACAGCGATCGCTTGTTTGGCCGCTACACGCTGCTGCGCCGCGGTAAAAAGCATTACTGCCTGGTAGACTGGAAATAATCTGAATGGGCGCTGCGCGCGCCCCTAAACGGCGAACCGTTTTTCGCTTGCCAACGGTGTAACGGGGCTAATATGGCCCCAACCGACTAACCAACCTCATACTTTTGTGGGGTTGGTTGTTTTATCGCGCTTGCCAACTCTTTCCACAATCCCACCATTATTGCCTTCTGCGTTGGTGCTACATTATGCCGGTTTACTACTAGAGGGGATAAGGAACTCATCCCTAGCTTTGCCAACGCGCTACGCTTATAATAGCTTACCGTTTTGTAATGAATTGCCATGCTGTCGGCAATCTGATTTGGGCTTTCCCCAGCCAGCAGCTTTCGTAACACCAACCGCTCGTGCGGCGATAGTCCGATGCGGGGCTCTCCAGCCTGTCTTTTGTCAGCAGTAGAGATTTCGCGCATATGCTTGAGTAATACAGCTATCGGGGCTGACAAGGTCGTTATCGGCCAAACATTTTCCAGACTGCCAAAACAACGTCTCAGAACCTTCATCGGGCCCAGATTCCCCATTAGCACGACCTGGCTTGAGGGGTGCCTATGTGGCAACCGCTCCCCGATCAATTCAAGGAGTGAGGCCAGGTTATAATCGTTATTGCGTAATATCAGGATCACGATATCGACAACGGGCAAATCTGTTAACAAAGCTCCACATTGTGTCGCATCACGTGCGCTGGCGACCAGTTCAAGTGACGCAGATAAATCAGACTCATTGATTAACGCTTCCAACCCCACCAGGGTAAAATGGCAGGAACATTGTAATACTAATTTTTTCTTGCGCATCGCCTTCTCATCAGCATTCTTGGTGATTAATAGTGTTTTTAAATGAGTTGCCTCTGTTTAATGCAGGTGTGTTCTGTTTTAATCACGGCTCTTTCATACGGACTATGGAGGTTAGGTACGTATATGGCGCTTTACAGGGCTTTAGTATAAGGTTCGCTGTAAAAGTTATGAATTAACTAATTTGCATCGGCGATAACAAACTTTCATATTGATAATAAGCGCATGCCATTAGCAGCGTTGAAAGTACCGTTTTTTGATGGGTAACCTTATATTTTATCTAATTTGAATAATAATCAATGGGTTGTAGTTTGCTTGCTTGGCAAGAAAAGTATCCATTATGCTAGCTATTTATATTGATGTGGCTTTTTATTTTCATTATGCAGTTTTTGTATGAGGGATGAAAATTAGTTGGTTTACTATTTTTATAAGAATATTCTATAGTGCTCAACAGCAGCGGCAGGAAGCCGACATTGAAATGGTTAGTCACTTCTTGTGTCACTTAAAAGAGCTAGACACCTCTTTATTGAACGCATTGAAAATAACCTTTTACTAAGGGTTATTTTTGGCTCGTTCGTAAAAGAACGTAAATAGATTCGACGTTTCTTAATGATAAGGACGTCATGCAAGTGCTAATTATACGTAAGGAATACTGTAATGAAAAAAATTCTTCTGTCCGCGATGGCTACCGTTGCTCTCTCTTCAGGTGTTGCTCAGGCTGCGTCTACCGGCACCATCACCTTCAATGGTGAACTGACTGCCAACACTTGTGATGTGGTGGTTGATGGCCAGGATGCGGACGCGACCGTCGTGCTGCCAACCGTAGGCACTAACCAACTGCAAACCGCCAACCGCACCGCTGGTGATACCGGCTTCACGATGGCACTAAGCAACTGTTCAGGGACGTTGGAAACCGCATCAGCCTTCTTCCAGGCGGGTGCTTCTGTTGATGCCGTAACCGGTCGTCTGAACAACCTGAGTGGTACCGCGACCAATGTCAGTCTGCAATTGCTGGATGGCTCCAGCCCATCTCAGGCAGTGATCAAGGCCGGTAGCCAGGATCAGGTTACCGCGATGACGTATCAAGACGTCACCGGTGGTAGCACCACTCTGCCGTACATCGTGCGCTACTACGCAGAAGACGCAACCACTGCCGGTACCGTCGTCAGCAACGTTGTTTATTCTATTCAGTACCAGTAATGGGCTGTGGGAGGGGGAACCCCCTCCCAATCAGCCAGTTTGCTCGGAGTTTATGATGAAGTTTCTCTCTATCAATGTGCGTCAGGCTGCGATAGTGGCCGCCGTTGCCCTGTTCAGTGCCAATAGCCTGGCGAGCGTGGTGATTAGCGGTACGCGGGTGATTTATCCCTCTGATGCCAAAGAAGTCAGCGTCAAGATCAGCAACGGTGGTCGTTCTCCGGTGTTGTTGCAGAGCTGGATTGATAATGGTGATGCGGATGCCAAGCCGTCGGCAATAAAAGTGCCGTTCGTGCTGACGCCGCCGATGAACCGTGTTGAACCCGGCAAAGGCCAGACATTGCGTATCAGCTACGCGGGTGGTTCGTTGCCGATGGATAAAGAATCGGTGTTCTGGCTGAACGTGCTGGAAGTCCCGGCCAAGGCCCAGACGCAAACCGCCGAAAACCGCTTGCAGATGGCTTTCCGCTCGCGCATCAAGCTGTTCTATCGTCCTGCCGGGTTGGCAGGCAATCCTAACGAGGCGGTGAAAGCCCTGACCTGGAGCAGCCAGGGAAATCGTATCCAGGCCGCTAACCCAACGCCGTATTACGTCTCGTTGGTCAATCTGTCGGTCAACGGCAAAAAGCTCGACTATGCGATGGTCGCACCACGCAGCACCATGACGTTGGATCTGGCCGGTATTGCGGGCAGTAAAATTTCCGGCAGCTACGTCAATGATTACGGCGCGGTCAACGCTTTTGATGCCGCAATCAAATAATACCGTCAGATAAAACAGTTCGTACTTACTATAAATCATGATTCAGGAAATCAGTTCTGAAGGGACATCTATGCCTAGATCTTTGCAGTCTGGCGTTCAGTGCCGTTTATCGCCACTGGCCATAGCCATGTTTTCGAGTTTTTTTGTGGCCAATGTTAACGCCGACGTTACGGCCAGTACTGTGCAAGATGTTGCCAAAAATCTGGAGTTTGATAGCTCTTTCCTGAATGTAGATGATGCAAAGTCGGTTGACCTCAGTCGTTTTGCCAATGGTTCCTCTGGCTTGCCAGGGATATATAAAACGGCGCTGTATATTAACAATCAGCCGATCAGCAACACCGATATTGAATTCAAGACGCGGGCGGATAAATCGGTTTATCCCTGCCTGACCCGCGATCTGATTAATCACATTGCGTTTAATTACGCCAAGTTGCCAGCGGATTTTTTAAGCCCACAAAACCCGGGCGAACTCTGTCTGGATCTGCAACAAAAACTGCCGGAGGCCCAGGTTAATTACGACAGTAATGAACAGCGCCTGGATATTGTCATCCCGCAGATTTACATGTTGAACACCGCCCGTGGCACCGTTAGCCCGGAACTGTGGGACAGCGGCGTACCGGCGGTATTGCTGGGTTATAACGTCAATGGCTACACCAGCGAATCGCACGGCAGCAGCTATAACTCGCTGTTTGCCGGGGTGAACGCCGGGGTCAACGTGGGCGCCTGGTATCTGCGCCACAACGGCTCCTACAGCCGGATGGATAACGGCGAGAGTCAATACAACAACATCAATACCTATCTGCAGCGTGATATCCCGCTATTGAAGGCACGAGTATTGATGGGGCAATCCAACACCACCGGGCAACTGTTCGACACATTGCCGTTTACCGGGGTGCAGTTGGCCACTGACGAGCGGATGTTGCCAGAATCCCTGCGCGGCTACGCGCCGGATATCCGGGGTATTGCGCGGACCAACGCCCGGGTCACTGTGCGTCAGAACGGCCAGGTGCTGTATGAAACCACGGTCACACCGGGTGAGTTCTTGATTAACGACCTGTATCCAACGGGTTATGGTGGCGATCTGGACGTGACGGTACGTGAATCCGACGGCACCGAACAGACGTTCAGCGTGCCTTATGCCTCGGTGGCGCAGTTGTTACGCCCGGGTTCATCGCGTTATTCGATTACCGCTGGGGAAATACGCAGCGATAACCTGCGTGAGAAACCGGCGCTGTACCAGGCAACTTACCAGCTTGGCTTGACCAACACCGTCACCGGCTATGGTGGCCTGCAGGCCAGCCAGGATTACTACGCATTGCAGTTGGGCACGGCGGTGGGCACGCCCATCGGCGCATTGGCCTTTGACGTGACCCAGGCGGGAACGAATCTGGATAACAGTACCGATGCCACGGGTCGGCATCATCCGGGCAATCGCCTCAGCGGGCAAAGCTATCAGGTGAGTTACAGCAAGCTGATCAGCGAAACCAATAGCAACCTGTCGCTGGCGGCCTACCGCTTCTCGACCGACGGTTACATGGACTTTATGACCGCGATGCAAACCCGTGATGCGGTGGCGCAGGGGTATTCCCCGGATGCGATTTCGCGGGCGAAAAACCGCCTGACGGTGACTGCCGGGCAAGGTCTGCCGGAAAACTGGGGCCAGCTGTATATCAGCGGCTCGTTGCAAAATTACTGGAATAAAGACGGCAGTGAGAAGCAGTACCAGATGGGCTACAACAACCGCTATAAGAGCCTGTCTTACGGTCTGAGCATCAACCGCAGCTTCTCCAGCCTGGGCACGGCACAAACCAACTATCTGTTGAGTTTCAGCTTGCCGCTGGGCAGTAACGATCAGACCCACACGCCGCAGTTGCGCATGGATTTGTCCCATGACAGCAGCGGGCGTTATGGCCAGCAGGCGACGGTCTCCGGCACCGCTGGGCAGGATAATCAGTTCAGCTACGGTGTGACGGCAATGAATGCCAATCAGGGCCAGGGGAGCAGTGGCTCGGTGAGCGCCAATTACCGTAGCCCGGCCACGGCGTTGAGCGGCACTTACAGTACCGGCAAAGGGTACCAGAGCGCGTCTGCCGGGATGAACGGTACGGTGATTGGTCATGCGGGCGGCGTGACCTTTACGCCGTACACCTCGGATACCTTTGCACTGGTGGAGGCCAAGGGGGCCGAAGGCGCCAAAGTTTCTTCGTATCCGGGGGTAAGCATCGACTCACGGGGCTATGCGGTGGTGCCATACTTAAACCCATACCAGATGAATGAAATCAGCATCGATCCGAAAGGCACGGCGGCCAATGTGGAACTGGACAGTACCAGCCAGAAAGTGGCACCGCTTTCCGGTGCGGTAGTGAAGATGAAATACACCACCAAACAGGGCACAGCCATTCTGATTGATACCACCTATCAAGGGGAGCCTGTGCCGTTCGGGGCCGATGTCTTTGACGGTAAAGGCAACAGCGTGGGCACGGTGGGTCAGGGGGGGCAGCTCTATGCGCGGGTCGCACAAGACAAGGGCCAACTGAAAGTGAAGTGGGGCGAAGGCAGTCAGATGCAGTGTCTGATCAACTATGTGCTGATGCCGATGGCCAAAGGACAGAAATACTCCCCGATACAGCAGTTTAACACTGTTTGTGCGCCAGCTTAGGCTGTGACGATGAAGGTGGCTAACAACCGTGGCCGATGAAATTAACGGTGCTCACACTGAACAATTGTCCTTTCTGGCCGTAGCGGTATGCCGGTTGGAAAGAGGGAAAAACATAATCATGCTATCAATAAATAACGCGCTGAATCTGCTGGCCGCTGGGCTACTGATGTCCATAAGCCACAGCAGTTGGGCAGTGAAGTCATGTGCACTCAAGTCGGGTATGAGTTCGGCATCGTTGACTGTTCCACTGAGCCCACCGGTGATTTCAGCCGGTGCCGATGTGCCGATTGGCACCATCATTTATCAGGGAAGTTGGTCTAACGCGCCACTCGTGTCTGTAGATTGCCCTTCGGATGGTAATGCTGGCGTCGCGAACTGGGCCGTCGCTATCCTCCAGGCTCCCTATGCGCTCAGTGGGTTGAATACCGGCCCGTTTGCCGGGGCGGTTTACCAGACCAGTATTCCCGGGATTGGGGTGGTCATATCACGGTACAATAATCGTGCTGCCGCTACGCTGGGAACGATGGGATACCGTGATGAAGATGTTGAAATTGGCACACTTGGGGGCGAAGTTAATTTCAGTGGTGCCACGCGCTATATTTCATTGATTAAAACAGGCCCGCTGACGCCGGGGAGTTATTCCCTATCGGCGGCAAGCCTTCCTACGGTGAGCGATAATATGGTGAACTCTCGCACTGGAGTGGCCATTCCAGGATTACCGATCCAACTCAACCGGGTCACGTTTCAGGGAAACCTGACGATCTCGACACAGACTTGTACCACACCTGATATCACCGTTGATCTGGGATCTCATGATATACGCGAGAAATTCAGGGGGATAAATTCAACCTCACCCTGGGTTGATGCCTCAATCATGTTGACCAACTGCCCGACCTTTTTTGGTTTTTATAATCAGACGAACACTACTCGGATGATGGACTTCAATTCGGGGGTTGGTACGGCTTCTCAGTCAATCAACAACAGCATTGGTGTGCGTCTGACTCCTGTGACCACCGTGATTGACTCTGCCAATGGCATCATGGCTATCGATGCAACGCGTCCCGATGCCGCATCGGGTGTGGGTATTCAAATCGGCTGGGGCGACAGCGGCCAAACGCCGATACCGTTTAACTTTGCGGCAGAACAGACGGTGATTCTGCCGAAAGACGGTAGCCCAACTATCCGCGTGCCTTTGGCAGCCCGATATATTCAAACGGCTGGCAACCCCACGCCGGGTAAGGCGGATGGCAAAGTGACGTTTACGATCAATTATTACTAGCAAGTATTAAGCGATAATTGAGTGATGCCACGGTTATATGGGGATTGCCGATCCCCATATAATTACGCAAGGCGGATAAATTCAGTTGGAGTGGCTGTCTGGCTTCTAAGCTTTACCCGTAAGAAAATCAAAACTTGCAGCACCGATCTTCTTCATTAATTGTGCCGCCAAGGGGGTCAAACCTTGTTGTTGTTTGTAGATCAGAGTATAGGTTGCTTCGGGGAGTTTCTCTTTGACCGGGACCACTGAGAGTTTGCCTTTCAGTTGTTCTACATTGAGAATGGCTTTTGGTCCGATGAACAGATAGTCCTCGTGCATCACCAACTGTTCGCCAATGGTCATTGAATCACCATAGATTACCGTATCTCCCTTACTTCTTCCCTGCGGGAATATCATCCGCTCCAAATTTTTGTAGTAGCCTGTATTGGCATGAGGAAAGTACCACTTGGCACCTTGCAATTGACTTAGTGACTGACTTTTGGCTAAAGGATGATCTTTGCGGGCAATAATAAGAAATTCAGTCTTGATTGATTTTTCGACAAAAAATTCACTCATCGATATTTCTGGGGAGGCTATGCCGATGAAAAAATCTAATCGCCCCAAGCGTAGAGAGGTAATTAACTCTGGGAGTTGCCCCTCTATGATAGTAATGGTGGCGGATGGATTTTCGGCTTGAAATTTGTTGATCAAAGCAGGCAGCACGCTAAAGGCGGGCAAGTGTGAACAACCAAAAACGACAGAGCCTTGAGACAGTTGGCTGATTTGCTGCAGTTCATCAACGGCTCTTTCTATATCATTAAGTATCAAGTTAACTCTGGATTCGAAAATACGCCCTATCTTGGTTAATACCATGCCCTGCGGGCCTCTGGATAATAGCGTTACACCCAATATGCGCTCTAACTCTTGCATACTCCGCGTCATCGCCGGTTGCGTTTGAAACAGAGCCTGTGATGCCATGGTGATACTCCCATAGCGGACAATTGCCTGAAAGTTTCTAAGTTGATTAATCTTTGGAAGCTCTTTCATAATTCACCTGGTGGCTTGTAAGTTGATGATTACCTGAGTGATTATTCTTAAATGCTCTTTTAATAGAGCATAGCCCGTCAAGCAGGTTTATCAAGCAATAAATTGTCAAAATATTATCTTGCGAGCATGTCAATGAATACAAACGATTTTCTGTCAGAAAAAAACGTGTGTAGTGAATGTTATTTGCTGGCAATCTGTGTGAGGGATGTGTATCAGGGGGGAGAGTTGGGATTCATAAATGATGCGTCCTTTTATTTATTATTGCGTCCTATAATTAGCTGTTGCATAAAACAGTGCGAGACTAGATAATTATTTATATTTATTTAATGACGAGATTTTTGTTATCCATGAGTCATGTCACTCATTTTAAAATGAGTTATTTATATAGCAATGCGCCAGGTAAAAGGTGTCACAGGGTTGGTTTTTAATTTAATTGATGGGGTTTTCCAATCAACTTTCGGGTGATTGACAGTATAAGATTATACTTATCGTGTGTGAATTAACTTATTTTTATCGGTAATAAAAAAATATCATATTCACGCCAGGGTTAACAATAAACCACTGGGTATGAGACCGCTGGTTTGATTGAATGTGAAGATGGCGGGAGTGATCCCGCCAGTAACGGCAACTCGATAATTACAGGCCTTCGGCACTCAACGTTGCAGCTACCGCAGGGCGAGCCGCTACGCGATCGAAATAAGCCGTCAGATGTGTGTGCTTCGAGAGATCAAACTGTAACGCTTTAGCCCAACGCAACACGGTGAACAGATACGCATCCGCTACGCTGAAACGCTGGCCTAGCAGGTAATGCTGCTTCTCGAGTACGGTGTCCAGGTAGCTGAATTGGCTGGCCAGCTTATCGCGGGCAATCGCTTTGTATTCGTCCGGCGTCTTCGGATTGAACAGCGGGCTGAAGCCTTTATGCAACTCGGTGGCCACGTAGTTGAGCCATTCGATCGCATGATAGCGGGACAGTGTGCCAGCGGCTGGGATCAGGTTACGATCCGGTACGCGATCCGCCAGATATTGCACAATCGCCACGCCTTCGGTCAGCAGGCTGCCATCGTCAAGTACCAATGCCGGGACTTGTCCCTTCGGGTTGATCGCCAGATAGTCGGCACCACTTTCGGTTTTCTTCTGCGCTAAATCGACTTTCTCTGCGCTGAAATCCAACCCGGCCTCACGTAGTACGATGTGGGGGGACAGGGAACAGGCGCCAGCTTTATAGAACAATTTCATCGAAAACTCCTTGATGGTGATGAAGGACAGGCAGGTTTAACCTCTCATCCTAGTCCTCGGCTGGAAAAATTACAGCGGTTTTGCCAACAATTTTTTATTACTCCACTGGGACGAGTGACTGCATCTGCGCCAATAAATCAGCAATCTGCTGCTGTAATGCCTGTGGGGCCGTTTGCATCGGCGAGCGCAGTTCGTTGTTTATCAGCCCCTGTTGCGACAGCGCTGCCTTAACCGGGCCAGGGTTGGGGTAACTGAACATCTGGTTGATCATGGGTAACAGGGTAAAGAAATTGTCGCGTGCGGCGGCCAGATCGCCTTGCGCCACTTGTTCTACCAAGGCAACGAAGCGTTCTGGGTGGATGTGAGCCGCCGCGGAAATCGCGCCAGTGCCACCGAGACACAACGTGGTCATGATCAAATTGTCTTCACCCGTCAGCACGTCGATAGCGCCATCATGGATCAGCGCCATCGTGGTATCCAGGTTACCGCCGCAATCCTTGATCGCTTTGATTTGCGGATGACGGGCAAGTTGACGCAGCGTCGCCAGTTCAAAGGTTGCTCCGGTGCGATAAGGCACGTTATACAAAATTACCGGCACGCGAGAGGCATCGGCAAGACGGGTAAAATACTCCACCAAGCCTGATTGTGAAGGGCGAATATAGTACGGAGCAGGGATCAGTACACCGGCAATGTCGCGCTGATTGATGGCCTGCTGCATCTGCAAGGTGCCAGTCAGGTGATTACCGGCAAGCCCCATGACCACCTGGCGGGCGGGCACTACCTCGAGAACGGCATCCAGTACGGCCAGCTGTTCCTCTTCGCTGAGTGCCGCGGCTTCGCCGGTGGTACCACAGACCACCACACCAGCAACGCCTTTGGCGATCAAATGTTGAGCCAGCCTTTTTACGGCCGGAAAATCGACGTCGTCATGATTGAATGGGGTAACCAATGCAACCCAAATACCGGAAAATGAAGCCATGTAAAACTCCTGCTGTGACCGACAGAGAAGTCAGATGAGAAAACCAGAGGGGAGTCACGCGTTGCACACCATCCAGTCAGCTCATCTGACGGGACAGCACGCCCCGGTCAAATGAGCGACTGTTTCTTTGCAGTTACCGCCACGATCCCACCAACGGTCAACGCGGTTTGCTGCGGTGTAGCCTGTTGGAGTAGATGGGTCATGGCGATCTCGTAACCAGTGAATGTTATCCGATAGTGAACAGAACACCGCAGGGTGTCAATGGATAACCGGCTGATAATAGACATATTAATAATAGTAGGGCGCAGATGAACCTGGCTTATAAAGCAGAAACCCCGCCGAGGCGGGGTCTGGTATCAACGATGTGGGCGCGTGCTGATGGAAGCGGTCCAACTGAAGGTTTCCCCTGTTGGTTTTACCCGGTTGGCTTTGCGTTCTGCCCGGGTCGCTTTGGCAATCTTTTCGCGTGCGGCCATAATGCGATCGATGGCTTCGTCTTTAATTTTATTATGTTCGGCGTTGGTCAACTGGCGATCGAGGTTTTTGCTTGCTCTGTCCAGATCGGTTTTTACTTCACGTTGTTCGCTTTCTGTCATCTCTTTCAGCGTTAGTCTCTTCATTTTGGCAACCTGTTTTGTGAAGTTGACTTTCAGTGTACAGGATTTACGGCAAAAAAAGTGCGCTGTAGCGATCAAACTTCTTCCAGCAGTTCGCTGAGGAAACGGCGCATACGTTCGGTACGCAACGCTGCCATCATACGGCCAGTGGCAGTCTGAAAACCTTCCTGTAGTTTGAACAGCTTGGTTTCAAAGTGGTCGAGCGTGAATCGTTTGTCATCGTACTGACGCTGTTGTGCCAACGGATCGGCGGCATCGTATAGGGCGCTACGCATACGGCCACCGATATAGAAGCAACGCGCTACGCCGATCATACCAATGGCATCCAGCCTGTCGGCATCCTGCAGGATTTTGGCCTCCAACGTTTGCGGCGTTATGGCAGCGGAAAAACTGTGGGCTTCGATCGCGTGCGCGGTCTTCTGGATATCGGTATTCGACCAGCCAAGGGTTGCCAATGCGATACCCGCCTTTTCTGCCGCCATGCGGGAGGCCAGATGGCGTTGGGGGGAGTTTTTCTCTACCGCAACGCAGTCATGCAGCAATGCGGCGGCGCACAGAATTTGCAGGTCTCCTCCTTCATCCCGGCTGATTTGGCGAATATTTTTCCACACGCGATGCAGGTGGGCCACATCGTGAGAGCCGTCATCGCCCGCCAACGTCAGCGGCAGTAACTGCTGGGCCAATGCCTGGAACGGAGAGAAGGGTTGCAACAGTTCTGGGGCCAAGGCTGGAGAATGCACAAATCGATCCTTATCAATGGCTGGGGGTGAAGAAACATTACTCGTTGCGAGGATTGCCGTATTTGTCGTCGTACTCGCGCCGATAGCCGCGAGCCTTATTGCGATCGCGGATCCACAGATAACCACAAACCAGGGCTACCACGGTTGAAAATGAAACATTGCGCATATCCCGGTCATAGACAAACACCAACAGTGCATCCAGAGCCGCAACCAGGGCAAACCACTTATACATGTGCGACTGCCGCCGCGTTGCGGCGTTAAGGCGTTTCAACTGTCTGGCTTCGTGCAAAACCGGCTTTTGCTGCATAGTCACTCATCATTAATCAGTCTCTACTGGATAAATTAGCAGACTTTTCACGTTGCCGTCATGACGGAAAAGCATTGTTAGGGCAGTTTCTTCTGCGGATTAAAAATCATGCGCTGCCGGATTGAAATCGGCTAAAAACGTGATAGGTTATTTATTCACTATTTCCGATTTTATATTCAGTGAGTGGCGATGATTGTCAGAACCTGGCACGGGTGCGTGCCGCTTCAACATCGGCAGGGATTTGCCGATCATTTAGCTGTCACAGGTGTGAAGCATGCTAATGGCATTGCGGGCAACCTTGGGGCGTTTGTCAGGCAAGAGGTGCAGGGAGACTATGCGCATTTCTTTTTGGCAACCTATTGGACCTCGCTGGAGGCCATCAAATGTTTTGCCGGTGAGGCCTATCAGGTGGCGGTCACCTATCCGGATGATGAAGCCTTTGCGCTGATCTCCGATCCTTACGTATTTCATCATCAGGTGGATGAAATCAGTGAGCTTTAACCTTGGGCAGGAGATAACGATGAACAGCAAAACGGTACGGCCAGAAGAGATCGTGCAACAGCAACTTGATGCCTACAATGCCCGTGATATTGATGCCTTTATGGCCTGCTGGGCCGATGATGCGCAGTATTACCAGCATCCGGATACGCTGCTTGCCCGCGGTAAAGGTGAAATTCGTGAGCGTCATATTGCCCGCTTCCTAGAGCCCAGTCTGTACGGTGAACGCATCAAACGTATGGTGGTGCAGAATCTGGTGATCGACCAGGAGGTGGTGACTCGCAATTTCCCACAGGGACGCGGGAAGATGGACGTTATTGCCATCTACGAAATCGATCAGGGGAAGATTGCCAAGGCCTGGTTCAAGATTGGCCCATGTGAACCGGATGAGGGCGCGCTATAGCGCCCCTGATTTACAGAGCCAGAATCGCTTCGATCTCGACGTTAAGATCCGGCGAAAACAGGGCGCTGACGGCAACCAGTGAACTGGCGGGCAGAGCACCGTCCAGATAGTCGAACAGCACGTCACGGATGGTGGCCAGGTCGGCTATCTCGGTCAGAAACACGGTGACCTTGATCAGTGACTTAAGGTTGGTCCCTTCGCTGGCAGCCACGGCCGCCAGCTGTTCCAGTATGGCGCGTGCCTGATCTTGCACCGGCTGCCCCTGGGCTTCGGTGGCAAAGGCCGTCAGGCCAGAAACGTACAACGTATCGGCGTGGCGTACCGCGTGGACATAGGGCCCGCCCGGCTTGGGTAATTTTGCATAATTGGTGCGTTTGAGTAATGACATGATGACCCCACGAGATAGCCAAGAGCACGCACAACCGAGCGCGTGCAGCCGAAAGTTTTGCAGCAGACTGCCTGATAATACTATCATCCTATCCAGTCGTTCACGCAATAAGGGTGCATAAGGGTGATCAACCAGGCATTTATTCCTTATCTGCAACGTTGGCAGCTGGTGCCCGACGGGCAAGCGTTTGAAACCCACAGCAGCCTGTTGATGCCGGTACGCTATCAAACGATGCCGGCGATGCTGAAAATTGCCCGCGAACAGGAAGAGAAATTTGGCGGTCTGCTGATGTGCTGGTGGCGTGGAGAAGGCGCTGCGCGCGTGTTGGCCTGGCACGATGACGGCATTTTGCTGGAACGGGCCTGTGGGCCGCTGTCTTTGGCACAGTTGGTACGTAATGGCGAAGACCAACGGGCCACGGCCATTCTGTGCCAGGTGATTGCCCGTTTGCATGCGCCACGCGATGAACCCTATCCCGATCTGATCCCTTTGCATCAATGGTTTAATGCCTTATGGCCCGCAGCGCAGGCTCATGGCGGTATGCTGCGCCTGAGTGCCACCGCCGCGGCAGAACTGCTGACCAGCCCACGGGAGCAAGGAGTGCTGCATGGTGATATCCACCATGACAACGTGCTGGATTTTGCCGACCGCGGCTGGCTGGTAATCGATCCCAAGCGTTTGTATGGCGAACGCGGGTTTGATTATGCCAATATCTTCTGTAACCCCAATTACGGTATTGCTACCGATCCCGATATCTTCCATCGGCGTGTAGAGCAAGTGTGCTCGCTGGCCGGATTGGAACGCTGTCGTCTGCTGCGATGGATCCTGGCCTGGGCGGGGCTTTCCGCCGCCTGGTTTTTGGAAGAGGGTGAAGCGGCGGATATCGATTTCCGGGTAGCGGAACTGGCGGCACGCGCCTTAGGTATCGCGTTGCCGCAGGGTGATAGCGGATTTATTCTGCCCATCGTCGCAGAGCAATAGCGGGCTTCAACGTGTTTTGTGCTGTGGTAATGAGAAAATCGCGTATGCCAGCACGCCACCAATCAGCCCCCAGAATGCCGCTCCCACATTTAACAGCGTCAAGCCGGAAGCGGTGATCAGAAAGGTGATCACCGCCGCGTCTCGCTGTTTATCATCTTGCAGTGCACGCTGCAAACTCCCTGCAATGGTGCCTAATAATGCCAGCCCGGCGATGGTATGGATCAAGGCTACCGGCAGCGCGCTGAACAACATGCCGATGGTGCCGCCGAACACTCCCGCCAACAGATAAAACCCGCCAGCGGCTACGGCAGCCATATAACGACGTTTAGGGTCGGGATGAACGTCAGATCCCATGCAAATGGCCGCGGTAATGGCCGCAATACACACCGTGAAGCCGCCAAAAGGGGCCAGCACCAGCGCTGTCAGCGCGGTCCAACTGATCAACGGTGAAGTGGGGACCTGATACCCGGCAGCCTTGAGAGTGGCGATGCCAGGCGCGTTCTGCGAGGCCATCGTCACGACAAAGAAAGGAATACCGATGCCCAGCAGCGTCGGGAGCGTGAAGTGTGGGGCGATAAATTCCGGTTTGGCGAAGGACAGCGTGTGTTGAGTGAAGTGAATGTTACCCTGTAACGCGGCAATGGCCAGTCCGGTAAATAAAGTCAGTACGATGCCGTAACGCGGCAGATAGCGGCGGGTGAACAGATAGACCAGGCACATCCCCGCGCTGAGCGAAAAATTGATCTGCAAAGAGGCAAAGGCGTCCAAGCCGAAGCGGAGCAGTATGCCAGCCAGCATTGCCGCCGAGATGGCCTGCGGGATGTAGTTCATCAATTTGGCAAACAATCCAGTGACACCACAGAGCAGGATCAGGCCGCTGGCGAAAATAAATACCCCGATGGCCTCATTGAGCGGGGTACCGGGCAGGCTGGTGACCAGCAACGCTGCGCCGGGTGTCGACCAGGCAGTGAGGATTGGCGTGCGATAATAGAGCGATAGCCCCAGCGAGGTGATCCCCATGCCCAGACCAAGCATACTCAACCAGCCGCCAATCTGTAGCGGGCTGGCCCCTGCGGCAGCTGCGGCCTGGAAGATAATCGCGGCAGAACTGGTGTAGCCCACCAGTACCGCCACAAAACCGGCGACAATGGCAGAAAAGGAGATATCACGTAAAGAGAGTGCAGGACGCATAACCGCTCCCGAGCCTGTGTGCGTTATAACGTACGAATGGGCGCAGCATAGCATCGTGCGTTATAGCGCACAAGGGGGTATAATCGTCCAGACCTTTCAGGAGAACAGCTATGCAGGATCTTGGCAGCCATTTGGCACAAACGCTGAAGTCATTACGTACACAGCGCGGTTGGAGCCTGAATCAGGCCGCCGAAAAGACGGGCGTCAGCAAGGCGATGCTGGGGCAGATTGAACGGGGTGAATCTAGCCCGACGGTGGCGACGTTGTGGAAAATTGCTACCGGGTTTAACGTGGCGTTCTCGGCTTTTCTTGAAGCCGCACCGTTGCAACCGGCGGCGATGCTGCACCGCTACGGTGAGCTGCCAATATTCAATCAACACAATGCCGACATGCGCGTGGTACCGCTGTTTCCATTCGATCGTCAATTGGGTTTTGATCTGTTTGTGATCGACCTGGCTCCTGGTGCGGTGAGCGAATCTTCGGCACACGAGGCGGGCGTAATTGAACACGTTATCGTGATCAGTGGCCAGTTGGAATTGGCGATCAACGGCAAGTGGTACAGCCTTGCTAGTGGTGAGGCCATGCGTTTCCAGGCAGACTGCCCGCATGCGTATCACAATGCCAGCTCAGAGCCGGTGCGTATTCACGATCTGATCCACTACCCGCGAGCTTGATCGCGGAGCGGGCGCAGCATTATTGGCATTCAAGCGGGGTTTGGTCAGAAAAAAACGCCGAAGCTAGGCTCCGGCGTTTGATGGTCAGGTTACAGCAGGGATTAGAGGGCAGCAGCTTTCGCTTTTTCTGCCGTATCTTCTGCGGTGTCCAGCGTCATACGGTACAGCTTCGGTGCGGTCAGCATCATCAACACGGCGATCACTGCGGTGGCGATACCAATCTGCATAAACACATGGCTGTAGATAGCCAAAGAAGCGTGAGGATCGTTGATGTCGCTTGGCACGGCGGTCAGACCCGCGACTTTACCGGCGATCAGTGCGGCGGCGGCGGTAGTCAGGAACCAGGAGCCCATGATGAAGCCCATCAGACGCTGTGGTACCAACTGGGCAACCATGGCCAGACCCAGACCCGAGATCATCAGCTCACCGATACTCTGCAGGGCATAGCTCAAGATCAGCCAGTTAACGGAGACGATGCCCTGGTCATTGGCGAAGCTTGCGCCCCACGGCAGCACCAGGAACGCGCCGGAGCACAGGATCATGCCGAAGGCAAACTTGTGCGGCATCGGCAGACGGTCACCCATCTTGTTATACAGCGCCGCGAGGAGAGGGCTGGCCAGCATGATCCAGAACGGGTTCAGCGCCTGGTACTGCTCCGGCTCAAAGGCGATCCCCAGAATATTGTGCTCAACGTTATGGATGGCAAAGAAGTTCAGTGAGGTCGGCATCTGGCTGTACAACACGAAGAACACGACCGCTTCGAGCATCAGCAGGAAGGCGACGATCATTTTACGACGTGCGGCACCGTGCAAGGCAAAGGTTTCCTTGGCGAACACGATAACGATACCCACGGAAACGATAGCCAGCGCCACGCGGGCAATAATCTGGTTATGCAGCAACCAGCTGGAAAGCGCAATCAAGGCCACAACGCCAACCAGCACCATCAGCAGTTTTTGAATATGCAACGGCTTGAAGTCAGGTTTTGAACCGTATTGCTTCACCCAGCCGTGGCACATCATAAAGTTGACCAAAGTGATCAACATACCTACCACGCTCAGAGAGAACGCCACGCTCCAGCCATATTTGGCCGCTAACCATGGCGTTGCCAGCATGGAGAAGAATGAACCGATGTTGACGGACATATAGTACATGGTAAATGCACCGTCCAAACGCGGGTCGTCTTTCTCATAGCAGGTAGACAGCAGGGAAGAAGGGTTGGCTTTAAACAGGCCACTACCTACGGCGATGGTGGCCATCCCCAGGTATACCCAGAAGATATCATGGCCAGAATAGGCCACCATGGCGTAACCGGCGGCCAGAACGATGGCACCCAACACGATCACCCGCTTGGAGCCGAGCACTTTATCCCCCAGCCAGCCACCAATGGCCACGAAACCGTAGACCAGCGCACTGAATGAGGAGAACAGCGTGATCGAGTCGGCTTCACTCAGGCCAAGCATTTTGACCAGGTAGACGGCCATGATGCCTTGCAGACCGTAGTAGCCGAAACGTTCCCAGAGTTCAATCGAGAAGATCAGGTAGAAGGCCTTAGGTTGCTTAAACGCGTTAAGGCTAATGTTGTCCGAAGAATTGTTGTTTGCAGTTGACACTGGTACCTCTGGTTTTTTCACTACCCGAATTGTCACGACGGGAAATTGCAGAATGTGATGCTGGGCTGCACCCTTCTGCATTGTTATAGGATTAATGCCGGCGGTTAATGTTCACTATCTTTGTCAACGTGGCAAGCTTTTTGACATGTTCTGTTACATATAACATTCACCACGCCATGTAACTATGTTGCAAATGTTATGCAGTATTAACGTTTGCTATTTTTAAATTTGCCGAGCTTTTGTTTTGATTAAAAGCCGTCCTGAATTATTTTAGTTATATCTTCTGCTATTTTATTTATATCCAGTCCATATCAATGCCTTCTGGCTGCTTGACCTTGGTTTGTCGTGCATAACTTGGTTTGAGTGAAATTTTAGAAAATAGATGATGTGGTGATGGGATTTGTAAATGGAATGTGAACATCAAGACGTGAGCTTAACCACAATTTTTGACTAATTTTAGGGTTGAAAATATCGAAAACAGCGGGTTTGTAGCGAAATCCCGAGCGCCACCAAGGTTAATGCTGTCAGAAGTCACATTTTTGATAAAAAACCGCAGGGAGGGGAAGCGGGCACGGATCGTTGTGCCCGGCAGGCTTAATTCAACGGATAAACTTTCTCTTTAAACTCGCACAGATCTTCGATAATACATGAACCGCAGCGCGGTTTGCGTGCGATACAGGTATAGCGGCCATGCAGGATCAGCCAGTGATGGCAGTCGACCTTAAACTCGGCGGGAACCACTTTCAGCAGCTTCTCCTCCACCTGCTCAACGTTTTTCCCTGGGGCGAAATGGGTGCGGTTACAAACGCGGAAGATATGGGTATCGACGGCAATGGTCGGCCAACCAAAGGCGGTATTCAACACTACGTTGGCCGTTTTACGCCCTACGCCGGGTAGGGCTTCGAGTGCGGCACGATCTTCCGGCACTTCACCATCGTGCTGTTCCAGCAGGATGCGGCAGGTCTTGATCACGTTCTCGGCTTTGCTGTTAAACAGGCCGATGGTTTTGATGTACTCTTTGACGCCGTCAACCCCCAACGCCAGCATGGCCGCTGGCGTGTTGGCAACCGGGTAGAGTTTGGCCGTGGCCTTGTTAACGCTGACATCGGTGGCCTGCGCAGAGAGCAGCACGGAAATCAGCAGCTCAAAAGGTGTGGTATACACCAGTTCGGTGGTCGGGTGTGGGTCGTTGCCCCGCAAACGGGTCAGGATCTCCAGGCGTTTCTCTTTATTCATAGCGCTTTCTCTACGTGCCCCTGTTCCATGTTGGTGTCAACTGCCAAGGCCTTGGCTTTACGCGCCTTCATTTTTTCGTCAATCAGATACTTGGTTGCCAGCATCAATCCCAGGCCGATAAAGGCCCCTGGTGGCAGCATGGCCAGCAGGAAAGGCGTGTCGAAATGGACAATCTCGATGCGCAACACTTTGGCCCAACCGCCCAGCAGCAGGTCGGCACCATCAAACAGCGTGCCGTTGCCAATCAGCTCGCGTAGCGAACCCAGCACAAACATGGCGCTGGTGGCACCGAGCCCGATGGCCATCCCGTCGATCAAGGCCAATCCTACCGGTTTACGTGCCGCAACTGCCTCAGCGCGGCCAACCACGATACAGTTGGTGACGATCAGCGGGATAAAAATCCCTAAAGACTGATACAGGCCGAAGGCATAGGCGTTGATCAGCATCTGCACGATACTCACCGCAGCGGCAATGATCATCACGTAAATCGGAATGCGCACCTCGCTCGGGATCCAGCGACGCAGGGCGGAAATGGAACCGTTGGTAATAGTCAGCACCAGCGTAGTCGCCAACCCAAGCCCCAAGGCGTTGGTGGCGGTTGAGGTTACCGCCAGCAGCGGGCACAGCCCCAATAATTGCACTAACGCGGAGTTGTTTTTCCACAACCCCTGCACGATTAACTCTTTGGCTTCACTCATTCGCTGGCTCCGCAGGCAGGCAAGGTATCGAGTTTAGGCGGCAGCGTTTCCATAAACAACGCGGTACGCCGCACGGCGTTGACTACGGCACGTGGGGTGATAGTGGCCCCGGTGAACTGATCAAACATGCCGCCGTCTTTTTTTACTGCCCAACGCTTATCATCCGGGCCGTCGATCTTTTTACCACTAAAGAAAGTGATCCAGTCGGTAATACGCAATTCGATTTTGTCGCCTAGCCCAGGCGTTTCGTGATGTTCTATCACCCGGGTTCCCAGCACCGTGCCGTTAAAGTCGGCCCCGACCAGCAGTTGGATCGCTCCAGAGTAACCATCGGGGGCGGTGGTTTCCAATGCAGCCGCTACCAGTTGGCCATTCTTGCGGGCCAGATACAGGTGGTGCGGTGCGCCGTTACCTAGCGTCGGATCGCTGACCAGCAGGCATTCGCTCTGCATATCGTTGTCATAATGCTCCGGCGGCACGACCTGATCCAGCAGCGCCTTCTGTTGCAGCGCTGCCTGGTGGGCAATGGTGGTTTTGGTTAGTTGGTACACTACGGCGGTCAGGCCAGTGGTGACTGCGGCAAACACGGCCAGTGTGGTGCCATGCTTTCTCATGGAATTAAGCATATTGACTCCTCAACGGTGGCCATACACGCGTGGTTGCGTGTAGTGATCGATCAATGGAACGGTAATGTTGGCCAGCAGCACGGCAAAGGCGACGCCGTCCGGATAACCGCCATACACGCGGATCAACCACACCAGCAGGCCAACGAGGCCGCCATAAATCAGCCGCCCTTTGGGCGTCGTGGAGGCACTGACCGGGTCGGTGGCAATAAAAAACGCCCCTAGCATGGTGGCTCCGGAGAACAGGTGGATCAGCGGGGAAGCCTGATGGGCAGGATCCAACGTCCAGGCTAAGCCTGAGCACAGGGCAATCACGGCCAACATGCTGAACGGAATTTGCCAGTGGATCAGTTTCCGTCCCAGCATAAACAGGCCGCCGAGCAGGAAGCCCAGGTTAATCCACTGCCAGCCGATACCGGCCAGCGTGCCGCCAAATAGCGGTTGCCCAAGCACCTGTTCCACCGAGTGTCCGCTGCGCAGGCCGGTTTTAAAGCCGTCTAACGGCGTTGCCTGGCTGATGCCATCGACACCCATCTGCAATTCGTGCAGGGTTGCTCCCTGAGCTGTATGGCCGCTGAAAATGGCCAGCAAGGTATCCGGCAGGGTCAGGGCGGTGGCGCGCAGTTCATCCGGCGGTAACCAGCTGGTCATCTGTACCGGGAAAGAGATCAACAGCACCACGTAACCGACCATGGCCGGGTTGAACGGGTTTTGCCCCAGTCCACCGTACAGCTGTTTGGCGATCACAATGGCGAAAAAGGTACCGATAACGATCATCCACCAGGGAGCCAGAGGTGGCAGGCTAATACCCAGCAGCAACGCGGTAAGCAGGGCAGAGTTATCCGCCAGCCGGGCTTTTACCGGTTGTTTACGCAGAGCAAGAATGGCGGCCTCGGCCCCGAGGGCGGTCACCATCGCCAACGCGGTCTGAATAAGGTTGCCATAGCCAAAAAACCACAACTGTGCGGCCATACCGGGAATACAGGCCAGCATGACCCAAAGCATGATGCGGCTGGTGTTTTGCTGGTTATGGGTAAACGGAGAGCTGGCGATGTGTAAGCCCTTGGGGGCTGCCTGTTGTACCGGCCTGAACTTCATAGGATCACTACCATTTCTTTGCCATGTTAATCAGTGCATTCACGGTGCGGGCACCGGGGGAAATTACAGCGTTGCATTCTACCTCAATCATATGCCGGGTAATACGTGCTAATCATGGGGATATTCAGGTTTTCACCTCTGTTGGAGGTGATGGCGCGCCAACGACGGTGGTTTTCCAAGCCAAACCGGACTGAGACTTATCTATATTAACGTCCAAGACATGCAGTAAAGGTTGGCAGACTGATGATTGAGCTGCTATTTTCGGACGTACTTTTCGCACGGAATAACAACTTTTGTATAATTAACGTGGGTTACTATCCCGGCTATTTATTGAAGTAGTGAACAGATAATAATGACTAATGAAGACATATTTTTTATTGATGAACTGATCGAGTGGGTCGAAATCCATCTGGAGACGCGGCCAAACCTTGATGAGGTTGCGCGTATTTCTGGCTATTCCAAGTGGCACCTACAGCGCAAGTTCAAGCGCATCACCGGCATCCAGCTTGCCACCTATATTCGCTCACGCATTCTTACCCGTGCGGCGGTTGCGCTGCGCATTACCAACCGTACCATTATCGACATCTCCGATGAGCTGGGTTTTGACTCGCAGCAAACCTTTACCCGGATGTTTAAGCAACGTTTTGGCATCACGCCAAATCGCTACCGCACCATGGATAAATGGGACGTGCAGAGCCTGATGCCGCGCTTCGACTTCGAAGCGGTGTATGAAGCGGGTTTTTACCCGGAAATACAGCGGCTGACGTTACCGGATACACACCTGGTAGGGTTTACGCGGGAGATGGAGTTCGATGGGGCGCAGGAGATGGCGATTTCCTCCTGTATCGCCATGAAGGGGGAAATCTTCAATGATTTCTTCAAAGGCTTGAATATGGAGTGCCACAAGGTTTACAGCATTCATTCAGCTCGTGAGAACGGTGATGCTGAATGCTCAGTCACGCATACGATGGCGGTGGAACCGGAATTTAAAAAAGACATTCTGTCGGGTCATAAAATTGACGACATTCATCTGCCAACGCGTGAGTATATCGCCATAGCACACCAGGGGACGGCAAAAGAGTGTATCAAATTTGTCTCGTACCTGATCTCACATGTGATGCCAGGGCTGCGTAACGAAGTGCGCGGCAGCGTCGAGATGGAGATGATTGAAGCCAAGGCGTGGAACCAGGATGCCAAACTGCGTCAGATCGATGTCAATTACACCTACCTGATTTCTATTGATTAGCCCCTCACCCTAACCCTCTCCCAAAGGGAGAGGGGACTGAATGTGCCACAAGCAGACGCCAGCACTTGACCACTACACCGCAGTCGCTCCCTCTCCCCATCACGGTGTTCATTGGATCCCCAGGCTTTACATCGGGAGAGGGTTGGGGTGAGGGGCTACGACCCTGCCTTGATTACTCTTTATCGACAGTTGCCAACTGCTGCGCCGCTTTTTTCGCCTTCACACGAGCTAATGCTGCTGCAACCGCGGCCTTACGGGGATCTTCTGGCTCAACCGTGGGTTCTGGTTGTGCAGTAGCTTCCTGCTGCGCCGCTTTTTTCGCCTTCACGCGGGCCAATGCGGCTGCAACCGCGGCCTTGCGGGGATCTTCTGGCTCAACCGTGGGTTCTGGTTGTGCAGTTGCATCCTGCTGCGCCGCTTTTTTCGCCTTCACGCGGGCCAATGCTGCTGCAACCGCGGCCTTGCGAGGATCTTCTGGCTCTGCGGTGACCACCGCGCTCTCTGCGTTTTGCTCCTGTGCCGCTTTCTTGGCTTTGACTCGTGCCAATGCCGCAGCCACAGCCGCTTTCCGTGGGTCTTTCTCTTGCCCGGCGGGTACTTCAGGCATTTCGCTGGCCTGCTCGAGCTTACGCTCTCTGGCCTGCGCTTTACGCGCTTCGCGGGCAGCAATCGCGGCGCTGTTGTCCGGCTCCTGGCCGGTAACGGCAACGCCAGTAGCCTCATTGTTTTTACTGCGAACGCGAGCCAGCGCTGCCTGCACGGCATCCTGATCGCTATCGGTCAATTTCACTGCCGCTTTCTTATGCCGTTCTTCGCGCGCCAGTTTCTCACGCTCCAAACGAGCCTGCTTGGCTTCATAACGCGCCTTGGCTTCGGCGGTACGCGCCGCTTCCTGATCCAACGCGTTAATTTCAGCCTTCTCCTGGCGATAATATTGCACTAACGGAATATTGCTGGGGCAGACGTAGGCACAGGCACCACATTCGATGCAGTCAAACAGATTATGCTGGCGCGCCTTCTCGTGCTCTTCGCCACGGCTGAACCAGTAAAGCTGCTGCGGCAACAGCCCGGCAGGGCAGGCATCAACACACAGGCCACAGCGGATACAGGATTGTTCCGGTTCCTGTACGGCCATTTCGTCCACCGTAGGTGCCAGCAAGCAGTTGCTGATTTTGACGATTGGCACATTTAACGCAGGCAGCGTGAAGCCCATCAGCGGGCCGCCCATGACCACCATCTGTTGGGATTGCGGTTGATAGCCGCCAAAGGCCAGCAAGTGCTGCACCGGAGTACCGAGGCGTGCCCAAACGTTGCCGGGTTGGCTCATGGCCTCGCCGGTCAAAGTGACGACGCGTTCAATCAACGGCTCGCCATCGACAATCGCCCGCTTGATGGCAAAGGCGGTGCCCACGTTCTGCATCAGTACACCAATGGTGGACGAGCGCTTGCCGTGAGGCACTTCTTTGCCCGTCAGGATCTTGGTTAACTGCTTGGCCCCGCCGGAAGGGTATTTGGTCGGGATCACCCGCAGGACGATGTCATCCTGCCCGCGCAAGGCGACTTGCAAGGCGGCGATGGCTTCCGGCTTGTTATCTTCGATGCCGATCAACGTCACCTTGGGTTGCAACAGGTGGCGCAGGATCTGGGTGCCCTCGATAATTTGTGCGGCCTGCTCTTGCATCAGCCGATCGTCGGCGGTGATGTAAGGCTCGCATTCGGCGGCGTTGAGGATCAGGGTTTCTACCTCTTCGCGCCCGCCTTGCAGTTTGCTGGCCGTCGGGAAACCTGCGCCCCCCAGACCGGCAATTCCGGCCTGGTGAATGCGTTGGATCAGCTCTGCCGCATCCAATTGGCGATAATCGGCAACCGGAGTCAATTCGCACCAACGATCTTCACCGTCAGGATCGATAATGACGCACAGCTCTGCCAGCCCTGAAGGGTGAGCGGTAACGTGAGGCTCAATGGCGCGGATAGTGCCTGAGGTGGGCGCGTGTACCGGCAAGGTGCGACCACGGCCAAAGGTCAGCGGTTGGCCTTTCAGGACAGAGTCGCCGGCTTTAACGCACAGCTCACCCTCCGGCCCCAAATGCTGTTGCAGGGGGACGATAAAAATCTCTGGCAGGGGAGCCACGCGCAGTGGCACACCGCTGGACTGGGTCTTCATTTCTGGCGGATGGATGCCGCCGTCAAAGTCCCAGATCCGATCTTTTTTCATAGCGGCGAACAGATTAAACATGTTGCTCCACGGGGATCACTTGCACCGGAATGGTTTTCATATCCCATTTCCAGCTGGCGGTCGTGGTGGCGACCGGTATCATTTCAATACAATCGGTTGGGCAGGGCGCAACGCACAGATCGCAGCCGGTACAGAGATCGGTAATGACCGTATGCATGGCGCGGGTAGCGCCCACGATGGCGTCGACCGGGCAGGCCTGAATGCACTTGGTGCAGCCGATGCAGTTGGCTTCGTCGATAAAGGCGACCTTGCGTACCGGTTCGGCCACGGCGGCACCGCCATCCAGCGGCTGCGGTTCGACGTTGAGTAACTCGGCCAGTTTGAGCATCACCTGCTCGCCGCCGGGCGCGCACTTGTTAATCATCTCACCGTTGGCCACGGCCTCGGCGTAAGGGCGGCAGCCAGGGTAGCCGCATTGGCCACATTGGCTTTGCGGCAGGATCTCGTCGATCTGTTCGGCAACCGGATCTTCTTCCACTTCAAAACGGCGCGCGGCATAGCCCAGCACCAGACCAAACAACAGGCCCAGAGCGCTTAATGCCGCCATCGCAATCCACAACGCAGTCATTAGAATCGCACCAGCCCGGTAAAGCCCATAAAGGCCAGGGACATCAGGCCAGCGGTGATCAAGGCGATGGAGGAACCACGAAACGGTGCGGGAACATCGGCTACGGCCAAGCGCTCACGGATGGCGGCAAACAGCACCATCACCAACGAGAAGCCCGCAGCGGCACTGAAACCATAAACCGCAGATTGCAGGAAGTTATAGCCCAGGTTGACGTTGAGCAATGCCACGCCCAATACGGCACAGTTGGTGGTGATCAGCGGCAGGAAAATCCCCAGCAGGCGATACAGCGCCGGGCTGGTTTTACGCACCACCATTTCGGTGAATTGCACCACCACGGCGATCACCAGAATAAAGGACAGCGTGCGCAGATAGACCAAATCCAGCGGGATCAGGATAAAGCTGTTGATCAGCCAGGCGCAGACCGAGGCCAGCGTCATCACAAAGGTGGTCGCCATGCCCATGCCGATGGCACTTTCCAGTTTCTTGGAAACGCCCATAAAGGGGCACAGGCCCAGGAATTTAACCAGGACAAAGTTGTTCACCAGTACGGTGCCAACAAACAACAGCAGGTATTCGGTCATTGCAACGCCTAAAAAAAGAAAAGCCGCCTATTATCGGGAATCAGCGGCGTAACGACAACATACTAATCGCAGGGGTATTGCGCTTTTTTGCCAATTTTGCTGAAAATTTACTCAGCAAGGCGTGCAAAACGTGCGTTGCCGCGGTTATTTCTCGGTGAAGGTGCCTTTCACGCGCTTGGAACGCTTAAAATAGGGCACCAGCAGGGCCGCCATTACCAATGGCCATAACAGGCTACGAACGGCAAGTTCATCGGGGACTGGAGCAAAAGCGAACGCTTTGATTGCCAACAACACGGTGATCAGCAGCCAGACCAGAAACAGCTTCGGGAAGCGTTGTGAACGCTGGCAGAACAGCCACAGCAGATACAGCGTAAAGCACCACATCACCAGCGTGGTCAGCACCGACAGATACCACTGGGTGGAGAAGGCTTGAGCATTGGTGCTCAGATACTCGCGGGATTCCGGCATAAAAATGGCCATACCGTACAGGGCCAACATCAGGCTGGCGCTGAGCAGGGTAACGATCAGATAGGCCATCGGGGCTAACAACCAACCGCCAATGCGCGAATATTCAGCTTGGGTCATACGGGATCCTGAGTGGTATTCCAACAAAGTAAGCCACATAGCTTACTTAAATATGTGTCAATGCGCGAGGAGAAGGCGTTTTCACCACAAGAATGTCAATCAGGAGGGGAGCTGCGAGAAATAGTGCAACAGGTGGAAATCATGCAGAACGCCGACACGTCGTGAACCCGTCCCTGGGGGCTCGCAATCGCGCATCCTTGCGCTCAACGGTCGGCTAACCTGCAATGATCCCCACCTGCCTCAAGCTTCAGGTGTTGCGGTATTATACCCAGCAACACCTGGAACGCGATTAACGTTCAACACCGTTGCTGGCGATCAGTTTCTGGTACCAGAAGAAGCTCTTCTTGCGCTGGCGAGCCAGATCCTTGTTGTGGTCAACGTAGATGAAACCGTACTGCTTCTGGAAGCCGTTGAGCCAGCTCAGCAGATCGATAAATGACCACGGATAATAGCCGCGTACGTCAGCACCCTGTTTGATGGCGTCTTCAATGGCACCAATGTGCTGGCGCAGATAGTCGATGCGATCGTCATCCACCACTTCACCATCAATAATCGGGTCTTTGGCACCCAGACCGTTTTCGGTGATGTAGATAGAAATATCGCCGTAACGTGCCTTGATGTTCATGATGCCTTCGGTAAGGCCCTGCGGATAAATCTCCCAGTCCCAGTCGGTATACACGCCGTTTGGGTTGCGCACGAACTTGAACAGCCCTTTAAAGCCGAATTCGTTACCCTGCTGGTGGCCGCTGCCTTTTTCGCCGGTGGTGTTGATGGTCAGGCGTGACTCCTGATGATTGGCTGCGATGGTTTCACGCTTGTAGTAGTTCAAGCCAATAAAATCACAGATATTGTCGCACAGCAGTTGTTCATCACCCGGCGCGAATTGAGGCACGCCCCATAGCGCTTGCGTCTGCGCCAACAGTTCGGCCGGATATTCGCCTTTCAGTACCGGATCGTACAACCAATGGGTAAAGATCCCTTCGGCCAACTGATAGGCCGCCAGGTCTTCCGCAGACTGGCTGAGCGGGGTGTGGGTTTGCAGCACGTTGACGAAGCCGATTTGGCCGTCGATGCCGCTGGTGCGGAATGCTGCCACCGCTTTAGCGTGTGCCACAAAAACGTGGTGGCAGGCCTGGATGGCGCGCGCCGGGTTCTGTACGCCCGGTGGGTGGCCACCGGTGATGTAACCGAAGCCAATAAAGCACACGGTTTCATTGAAGGTAGACCACAGCTTGACGCGATCGCCGTAACGCTCGTAACACAGGCGGGCATATTCTTCGAAGGCCTCAGCGGTGCTGCGTGCTTCCCAACCGCCTTCATCTTGCAGCGCCTGCGGCAGATCCCAATGATACAGCGTGATCATCGGCTCAATGTTGTGCTCCAGCAGGGCATCGATCAGGTCGCTGTAGAATTTGACCCCGGCCTCATTGATGGTGCCCCGGCCATGTGGCAGCAGGCGTGGCCAGGAGATAGAGAACCGGTAGCTCTGCATCCCCATTTCGGCCATCAGCGCTACGTCCTCGCGGAAACGGTGATAGTGATCGACGGCGACGTCACCGTTGGTGCCTTGGTAGGTGGTGCCTGGTAGGTGGGAGAAGGTATCCCAGATGGATGGGCCCTTACCGTCGGCATCGTGCGCGCCTTCAACCTGATACGCCGCGCTAGCCGCGCCCCAGAGGAACTCTTTCGGGAAAGCAGACATAACTATTCTCTCTCTGTACGTAAAATATAGAGTCTAGTTTAGGTCGGTTTGAAATGAGTTTGCAACCGGTTTCTGAAACCGGTTGCAGTATTGCTTCGGAAGATTAACGACGGTTGATTTGGTAGTAGGTTTCGTTCCAGCGGATTTCGTTCTTGAACGCTGGTAGGGTAGTGTCGTTATCGATCAGCAGGAATTCGATGTTATGCATCTCGGCATACAGGCGCAGATAGTCGGCGTTCAGTGACTGCGAGAACACCGTATGGTGCGCGCCGCCCGCCAGGATCCAGGCTTCGGCCGCTGTTGCCAGGGAAGGCTGAGCACGCCAGATTGCGCGCGCCACCGGCAGCTTCGGCAACGGTTTCGGTTGCTCGATGGTATCGACCTGATTAACCAGCAGACGGAAACGGTCGCCCATATCGATCAGGCTGGCGTTCACTGCGGGGCCTGCCGGGGTAGAGAAGATCAGGCGGGCCGGATCGGCCTTGCCACCAATGCCCAGATATTGAATATCAAGCAGCGGTTTTTGTTCTTTGGCGATGGAAGGGCAGACTTCCAGCATATGGGAACCCACCACCAGATCGTTGCCTGGCTGGAAGTTATAGGTGTAATCCTCCATAAACGAGGTACCGCCGTTTAGCCCACTGCCCATCACTTTCATAATGCGCAGCAGGGCGGCGGTTTTCCAGTCGCCCTCGCCGGCAAAGCCGTAGCCTTGCTGCATCAGGCGCTGTACCGCCAAACCTGGCAACTGCTTCATGCCGTGCAGCGTTTCAAAGTTGGTGGTGAAGGCGTGGAACTTACCCTGCTCGAGGAAGCGTTTCATGCCCAGTTCGATAGCAGCAGCATCGATCAGGTTCTGACGTTTGGCCCCGTTAAGTTTTGCCACGTCGCTCAGCTCATAGCTGGCTTCGTACTCTTCGACCAGGGTCGCGATATCGCCCTTGCTCACTTCATCGATCACGCTGACCAAATCGCCGATGCCGTAAGCATCCACGGAGTAACCAAACTGGATCTGCGCGGCCACTTTGTCACCATCGGTTACCGCGACCTGACGCATATTGTCGCCAAACCGCGCAACTTTCAGCTGCTGGCTTTCCTGCTTGGCGGCGGCAACACGCATCCATTGGGCAATGCGTTCCTGGGCATGTTTGTCTTGCCAGTGGCCTGCGATCACGCTGTGCTGCTGGCGCATGCGTGCACCGATAAACCCGAACTCACGGCCGCCGTGGGCAGTCTGGTTCAGGTTCATAAAGTCCATATCCATGGAGTCCCAAGGCACCTCGGCGTTAAATTGGGTATGGAATTGCAGCAGCGGTTTATCGAGGATCGACAGGCCGGCAATCCACATTTTGGCAGGCGAGAAGGTGTGCAGCCAGGTCATGATGCCGATACAGTCCTGGTGATAATTGGCCTCACGACAGACGGTGGTGATTTCGTCCGGCGTGGTGACCAGCGGCTTCAATACCAGTTTCACCGGTAAACCGGCTTCACGATTCAGGCTGTTCACCACCTGCTCGGCGTTGGCCGTCACCTGTTGCAGGGTTTTTGGCCCATAGAGATGCTGGCTGCCGATCACGAACCATACTTCACGTTGCTTAAAGATGTTCATCAAAAACTCCTGAATCTAGAGGTTTTATTGAGCCGAGGCAGAGCGCACCCCGGCGTATTAATTTTTGCCGGTTGGCGCAAAGCGCGGCTCGGCGGCCTGACACCACTGTTGGTAGCGTTCATAAAGTTGTTGGTAGCGTGCGACATTGGCCGGATCGGGCTGCAAAGTACGTTCAATGCTGCAAGCCATATGCTGCTGGGCTTGTGGCACGTCGCTGAAATGCCCTGCGGCGACGGCGGCGAAAATGGCTGCACCCAGTGCACAACATTGGTCGGAGGCTACAATCTGTAGCGGGCGGTCCATCACATCGGCACAAACCTGCATAATCACCGGTGATTTACGGGCGATGCCACCCAAAGCCAGCACGTTTTCCACCGGGATATCCTGCTGTTCAAAGCATTCCATGATGGCGCGAGCGCCAAAGGCCGTTGCGGCGATAAAGCCTCCAAACAGCGTGGGGGCATCGGTGCCGAGGTTGAGGTCAGTGATCACGCCTTTCAGACGCTGGTTGGCGTAAGGAGTACGGCGGCCATTGAACCAGTCCAGCACCACCGGCAGATGATCGAGCGACGGGTTTTTGGCCCAGGCAGCGGTCAGAGCGGCCAGCATGTCATGCTCGATTTGTTGCAACTGTGCCTGAAGCTGTGGCTGAGTCTTGGCTGCCTCACGCAGTGGCCAGCTCAGCAACCGGCTGAACCAGGCGTACATATCGCCAAAAGCGGACTGTCCGGCCTCCATCCCGATGGTTTGCGGTATCACGCTGCCGTCTACCTGCCCGCAAATACCGCCAATGGCGCGATCGCCCACGCGTTCACGATCTGCGATCAAAATGTCGCAGGTTGAAGTACCGATCACCTTCACCAGCGTATAAGGCTGCGCACCGGCCCCTACGGCTCCCATATGGCAATCGAATGCACCACCGGACAGCACGACGCTTTCTGCTAGCCCAAGCCGTGTGGCCCACTCTTTGGTCAGCGTTCCCACCGGCAAATCGGCAGTGTAGGAGCCGGTGAACAGCGGATAGGGCAGATCTTCCACTAGCAGCGGATCCAGGGCGGCAAAGAAGGCTTCTGGCGGCAAGCCGCCCCAATCTGGATGCCATAACGTTTTATGCCCAACGCTGCAACGGCCGCGCTTCAAGCTTTGCGGTGCGGTAGTGCCAGAAAGCAGCGCCGGCACCCAGTCACACAGCTCGACCCAAGAGGCTGCGGCGTGGCGCACCGCCTCATCCTGACGTGAAACGTGCAGGATCTTGGCCCAGAACCATTCAGAGGAGTAAACACCGCCGATATAGCGTGAATAGTCGGGGAAATCGCCACGGCGACACAGCTGGTTAATTTCCTCGGCTTCTTCAATGGAAGTGTGATCTTTCCACAGCACAAACATGGCGTTGGGATTGTTGGCAAACTCAGGCCGCAACGCCAATACGTCGCCATGCTCATCGATCGGGGCAGGAGTCGAGCCAGTGGAGTCCACGCCGATCCCGACGACGGCCTGCCGCTGTTCCAGGCTCATGCGCTGCACCACGGCGACGACGGCTTGTTCCATGGCTTCGATATAGTCGAGTGGGTGGTGGCGGAACTGGTTCTGCGCGGCGTTACAGAAATCACCACGCTGCCAGCGAGGGTAGTAAACCACCTCGGTATCCAGTTCGTTGCCGTTATGACAGTCGACAGCCAGTACCCGCACTGAATCGCTGCCGAAGTCTAATCCCAGGGCAATAGCGCCTGCCGTCATGATGCTGACTCCTAAGTTGTTAGATTGAGGTTAACGATAGGAGCGGGACGGGGGGGCAGGTGAGGAATCATTGGCTGGAAGTATGCACTTTTCTGCTTGCTACAGTGATTTTGTGATGGGTGTCAAAAGTTATCACTTGGTTAAATTTGCTAAATGTATGCACATACCTGCTGTTATTCCGAGATGTGATAGCGCTCTACATTTAGGTAACAAATACCCGCTAAAACTGTTGGCGTCTTATCTGTGTCGACGACAGAAATCGCGGTGTAGTGCGACTGTTGTGACGGGAACCCATAATGATAACGTTTTCACAGTGGCCCGGTTTTCCCACCGATGAAAGCAAAACAGCGGAGAGTACCATGCATAAATTCACTAAGGCGTTGGCGGTTATCGGTCTGACGGCGGTTATGTCACATTCGGCTGTAGCAGAGACCATGAAACTGGGCTTTTTGGTTAAACAGCCTGAAGAACCCTGGTTCCAGACCGAATGGAAATTTGCTGACAAAGCGGGTAAAGACCTGGGTTTTGAAGTGATCAAGATTGCCGTGCCAGACGGTGAGAAAACCCTCAATGCCATCGACAGCCTGGCGGCCAGCGGGGCCAAGGGATTTGTTATCTGTACCCCGGATCCCAAACTTGGCTCGGCGATTGTCGCCAAGGCGCGCAGCTACGACCTGAAAGTCATTGCGGTTGACGACCAATTTGTGAACGCCAAAGGCAAACCGATGGACAGCGTGCCGTTAGTGATGATGGCCGCCACCAAAATTGGTGAACGCCAAGGTGAAGAACTGTGGAAAGAGATGAACAAGCGCGGCTGGCAAGTGGCAGAGACCGGCGTCATGGCTATCACCTCTGATGAACTGGACACCGCACGCCGCCGTACCGGTGGCTCGATGGACGCGTTGAAGGCGGCGGGGTTCCCAGAAAAACAAATCTACAAGGTACCGACCAAATCCAACGATATCCCAGGGGCGTTCGATGCCGCCAACTCAATGCTGGTGCAGCATCCTGAAGTGAAAAACTGGCTGATCGTCGGCATGAACGACAATACCGTGCTGGGCGGCGTGCGTGCCACCGAAGGTCAGGGCTTTAAAGCGCCTAACGTGATCGGCATTGGCATCAACGGCGTTGATGCGGTGAGCGAACTCTCCAAGAAACAGGCCACCGGCTTCTATGGCTCGCTGCTGCCAAGCCCGGACATTCATGGCTACAAAAGCATCCAGATGCTGCATGACTGGGTAGAGAAAGGCGTGGAACCGCAGAAGTTTACCGAAGTGACCGACGTGGTGCTGATCACCCGCGACAACTTCCAGGTAGAACTACAGAAAAAAGGTCTGATGTAAGCAGTGTGCCGCCTGGTTCAAGCAGGCGGCCGTTTATCGCACAGCATTGAGGAAAGCACTATGACTGCCGTCACGCCCTATCTGGCATTCAAAGGCATTGGTAAAAGCTTCCCTGGCGTCAAAGCGCTGGATGATATCAGTTTCAGCTGTCAGGCCGGGCAGATCCACGCGCTGATGGGGGAAAACGGCGCGGGGAAATCGACGCTGCTGAAAATCCTCAGCGGCAATTACGCCCCAAGCCAAGGGGAAATTCACCTTCAGGGGCAAGCGATGCAGTTTGCCAACACCACCGATGCGTTGAACGCCGGGGTGGCGATTATCTACCAGGAACTGCATCTGGTACCGGAAATGACCGTGGCAGAGAACATCTATCTGGGCCAGTTGCCCACTAAATATGGCCTGGTCGATCGTCAACTGCTGCGTTATGAGTCCCGCTTGCAGTTGGAGCACCTCGGGTTGGATATCGACCCGGATACCCCGTTGAAGTATCTGTCGATTGGCCAGTGGCAGATGGTGGAGATTGCCAAGGCCTTGGCGCGTAACGCCAAAGTGATTGCGTTTGATGAACCGACCAGTTCGCTGTCGGCGCGTGAGATTGAACAACTGTTCCGGGTGATCCGCGAGCTGCGTGCCGAAGGCCGGGTGATCCTGTATGTCTCACACCGGATGGAGGAAATCTTCGCGTTGAGTGATGCCATTACCGTATTCAAGGATGGCCGCTATGTGCGCACCTTCGACGATATGCAGCAGGTCAACAATGAAGTGCTGGTGCAGGCGATGGTTGGCCGCGATCTCGGCGATGTGTATGGCTATCAGCCACGCGAGCTGGGGGAAGTGCGCTTGCAACTCAGCGCTTTGCAGGCCACTGGAGTGAAAACGCCGATCAGCCTTGACGTGCGTGCGGGTGAGATTGTCGGTCTGTTTGGCTTGGTGGGCGCCGGGCGTAGCGAATTGATGAAGGGGATCTTTGGCGCGACGCGGATCACCGCAGGTCAACTGACGCTGGATGGGCAGCCGCTCGATGTCCGTTCACCGATTGACGCAATCCGAGCGGGCGTGATGCTGTGCCCGGAAGATCGTAAGGCCGATGGCATCATTCCGGTGCATTCGGTGCGCGACAATATCAACATCAGCGCACGCCGCAAAAGCATCAAGGCGGGCTGCCTGATCGACAACGCCTGGGAAACCAGCAATGCCGATCACCACATTCGGGCGTTGAATATCAAAACCCCAAGTGCAGAACAACTGATCATGAATCTCTCCGGCGGCAATCAACAGAAGGCGATCCTGGGCCGCTGGTTGTCGGAAGAGATGAAGGTGATCCTGCTGGATGAGCCGACACGCGGCATCGACGTTGGTGCAAAGCACGAAATCTACCATGTGATTTATCAACTGGCGCAACAGGGCATTGCCGTACTGTTCGCTTCCAGCGACCTGCCCGAAGTGCTGGGGCTGGCGGATCGCATCATCGTGATGCGTGAAGGGGCGATTTCAGGCGAGTTGACCCACAGCGATGCCACTGAGGAAAAAGCCCTCAGCCTGGCGATGTTACGTACCCCCGATATCGCAGCGGCGATGGCCTGATTGTGAAGGAGCAAGAGATGTCGAGTATGACAACCAATTCTGTGAAAAACCGTGGCGGCTTTAGCCTGGCACGTATCTGGGACAGCTACGGTATGCTGGTGGTCTTCGCCGTGCTGTTTGTTGCCTGCGTGGTGTTTGTGCCAAATTTTGGCAGCTTTATCAATATGAAGGGCCTGGGGTTGGCGATCTCCATGTCCGGCATGGTGGCGTGTGGCATGTTGTTCTGCCTGGCGTCCGGCGATTTTGACCTGTCGGTTGCGTCGGTTATCGCTTGCGCTGGTGTTACCGCTGCTGTGGTGATCAACATGACCGAGAGCCTGTGGATCGGCGTGGCAGCCGGTTTGCTGCTGGGCGTGCTCTCTGGGCTGATCAATGGTTTTGTCATTGCCCGGCTGAAAATCAACGCGCTGATCACCACCTTGGCCACTATGCAAATCTTCCGCGGCTTGGCCTATATCATCTCCGACGGTAAAGCGGTGGGGATCGAAGACGAACGTTTCTTTGCGCTGGGTTATGCCAACTGGTTTGGGTTGCCTGCGCCGATCTGGATCACCATTGGTTGCCTGATCCTGTTCGGTTTCCTGCTCAATAAAACCACCTTTGGCCGTAATACCCTGGCTATCGGCGGCAACGAGGAAGCGGCCCGTTTGGCTGGGGTGCCGGTGGTGCGCACCAAGATCATCATCTTTGTGCTTTCCGGGCTGGTATCCGCCGCTGCGGGCATTATTCTGGCTTCGCGGATGACCAGCGGCCAGCCGATGACCTCCATCGGCTATGAGCTGATCGTGATCTCCGCTTGTGTGCTGGGCGGTGTTTCGCTCAAAGGCGGCATTGGCAAGATTTCTTACGTTATCGCCGGGATCCTGATCCTGGGGACGGTAGAAAACGCCATGAACCTGCTGAACATCTCGCCGTTCTCGCAGTATGTGGTGCGCGGCGTGATCCTGCTGGCGGCGGTGATTTTTGACCGCTACAAGCAAAAAGCCAAGAGCAGGGCGTAAAAGAGACATCACACTTTTACGATTAGCTTCAGCAGCATTTTACCGGATGGGTAAACTGGTTGTATTGATATGAAACGCAGAGGCTATTTTGTAGCACGGACAGTCCCCTCTCCCTTTGGGAGAGGGTTAGGGTGAGGGGTCCTAGTTTCAGGACCGTGACACGACACTTTTGGAGGCCAGATGTATCATCGCATGGTTCAGGAACCCCAACCGAACCCGTTGTTGCCGGGTTACACCTTTAACGCCTACCTGGTTGCCGGGCTGACGCCGATTATGGCGGACGGGCCGCTGGATTTCTTTATCGATCGCCCTGGCGGTATGAAGGGGTACATCCTCAACCTGACCATTAAAGGCCAGGGCAAGGTGTTTGACGGTGAGGAAACGCTTTACTGTAATCCAGGCGATCTGTTGCTGTTTCCACCCAAGGCGGCGCATAACTATGGCCGATCACCGGATAGCGACTGCTGGTATCACCGCTGGGTCTATTTCCGTCCGCGTGCCTACTGGGCGGACTGGCTGGAATGGCACAGCAAGGCGCATCAGGTGGGGCGTCTGACGTTGCCCAACAACCAACTGCTGACCGAGTTTGACCGGCTGTTTGCCAACATTGAGCAGACCCAGCGCTCCGGCCGCCGTTTTGCCGAAGAGATTGGTATGAATCTGCTTGAGCGTCTGCTGCTACGCGCAATGGAGGAAGATCCGCTCAGCCCGCAGAAGATTATGGATCCACGGGTGATTGAAGCCTGTCAGTTCATTACCGGCAATCTGGCAGGGGAACTGCGTATCGATGAGGTGGCACGCCACGTTTGCCTTTCGCCTTCACGGTTGGCACATCTGTTCCGGGATCAGGTTGGGATCAACATTCTGCGTTGGCGTGAGGATCAGCGGGTGATCCGCGCCAAACTGTTGCTGCAAACCACTCAGGAGTCGATTGCCACCATTGGTCGGGTGGTGGGTTACGACGATCAGCTCTATTTTTCACGGGTGTTTCGCAAGCGGGTGGGCGTCAGCCCGAGCGATTTCCGCCGCCGTAGCCTGGAGATCAACTATCCTGCGAACCATTTCCAGGAGCGGCCATTGGTTACCGCGGTCCGTTAGCTGAATTCCTCTGTAGGGGCGCAGCATGTTGCGCCCGCTTGGTTGCCTATCACGTATGCTTCGCTGTATTGCCGGTTTGTTATCAATCTGCATTTAGCGCTTGTTCCTGCCTGCATCATGGTGTCAAATCGAAGCCATCTCTAGTTCATCTTTTTCTAGCGGCAACACTCAGGGAGCAGGTTTTTCGTCCCAACTGACATGGACGTAGCATTTCAGCTGCCTGGAATTGATGCGTATATCGCCCTGCATGAGGAAACAAGATGTCTGAAACAATCCGCGTTGGCCTGGTGGGCTATGGTTACGCCAGCAAGACCTTTCATGCTCCGCTGATCGCGGGAACTCCCGGCATGGAGTTGGCCGCCGTTTCCAGCAGCGATGCCGGTAAAGTCCACGCCGACTGGCCGATGATGACGGTAGTCAGCGATCCGCAGGCATTGTTTAGCGATCCTTCGATTGACCTGATTGTGATCCCAACCCCCAACGATACCCACTTCCCGCTGGCGCAACAGGCGATGGCGGCAGGCAAACATGTGGTGGTGGACAAGCCCTTTACCGTGACACTGTCACAAGCGCAGCAGTTGCAACAACAGGCCGAACAGAGTGGACAGCTGCTTTCGGTGTTCCACAACCGCCGCTGGGACAGTGACTTCCTGACTTTAAAGGCGTTGCTGAAAGACGGCACGTTGGGCGAAGTCGTCTATTTTGAATCTCATTTCGATCGCTTCCGCCCGGAAGTGCGCCAGCGCTGGCGTGAGCAAGGTGGCGCAGGCAGCGGCATTTGGTACGATCTGGGGCCACATCTGATCGACCAGGCCTTGCAGCTGTTTGGCAAGCCACAAACGCTGTTTGTCGATCTCGGTGAGCTACGTCCAGGGTCACAATCGGTGGATTACTTCCATGCAGCGCTCAATTACGGTCATCGACGCGTGGTGCTGCATGGCACAGTACTGGCTGCGGCGGAAACGGCCCGTTACATTGTGCACGGCACCCAGGGGAGCTTTATCAAATATGGCCTGGATCCGCAGGAAGACCGTCTGAAAGCCGGTGAGCGTTTGCCGCAGGCCGACTGGGGCTATGATATGCGTGATGGTGTAGTGACGTTGTCACGTGATGGTTTGCTGGCGGAACAGCCGCTGTTGACCATACCGGGCAATTACCCGGCGTATTACGCCGCCATTCGCGATGCCATTTCCGGTATTGGTGCCAATCCAGTCCCGGCCAGCGATGCAATCAAGGTCATGGAAATGATCGAGCTGGGCATCGAATCGGCCAAACAACAAAAAGCGCTGCCGGTAGTTTAACGTAGGGGCGCCGCATGCTGCGCCCATGTTCCATCGTAGGGGGCGCTGCATGCGGCGCCCGTTAAGCTTTTAATGGCAAGGAATAGTGCAGGATGTCCTGGTTGCAACGTCTACGTATCGACAAGTTCTTACTGGTTTTGCTGATGGTGGTGCTGTTGGCCTCGTTGTTTCCCTGTGAAGGGATTTGGCAGACCTTCTTCGAACATTTAACCACTGCGGCGATAGCCTTACTGTTCTTTATGCATGGGGCCAAGCTTTCCCGCGAGGCGATCGTGGCCGGGATGAGCCACTGGAAGCTGCACCTGGTGGTATTTCTCAGCACCTTCGCGCTCTTCCCGCTGTTAGGGTTGTCGATGAACCTGCTGGTGCCGGGCTTGATGACGCCTACCGTCTATCTAGGGTTCCTCTATCTGTGCGCTCTGCCTGCCACGGTGCAATCAGCAATTGCGTTTACCTCTGCTGCCGGAGGGAACGTAGCGGCGGCGATCTGTAGCGCTTCGGCATCCAGCATTCTGGGGGTATTCCTGTCTCCGCTGTTGGTTGGTGCGTTGATGCATACGCAGGAAGGCAATACCGACGTACTACATGCCATCGGGGCGATTATTCTGCAACTGATGGTGCCGTTTGTGATTGGTCATCTGGCGCGTCCGCTGATTGGCAAATGGATCGATCGCCATCGTAAACTGATTAACCTCACCGACCGCTCCTCGATCCTGCTTGTAGTGTATACCGCGTTCAGCGCGGCGGTGGTTGAAGGGATTTGGCACACTATTGACGGTTGGTCGCTGCTGACGATCCTGGTGATGTCACTGGTGCTGCTGACGGTGGTGCTAATCATCAATACCTATAGCGCACGCTGGCTGGGCTTTGATACTGCCGATGAAATCACTATCGTGTTCTGCGGTTCGAAAAAGAGCCTGGCCAACGGTATTCCGATGGCTAACGTGCTATTTCCGGCCGCCGCCGTTGGGGCGATGGTATTACCCCTGATGATCTTCCATCAGGTACAGCTGATGGTGTGTGCGGTACTGGCGCAGCGCTATGCGCGCAAAACTGCCCAGCAGCAGGCTGCGGTCAATAATTAACGTCACAGACAGGGAAACCTATGAGTAGGGTTGTCGAGATATTGCAGTACCGGCTACAGGCCGGAAGTGGTGAGCGTTTTCACCACATCATGCAGCATGATAGCGTGCCGTTGCATCAGGCGGCAGGGATTAAGGTACTTGAGTTTGGTGTTTCGCTACACGACCCCGATGCCTATTACCTGCTGCGGCGGTTTGATGGCATGGCGGAGATGGAGCAGGGATTACATGACTTCTACCGTAGCCAAGCCTGGCTGACAGGGCCACGTACGGAGATTGTGGCGCTGATTGAGGAGAGCCACCGGGTGGTATTACCGTATCAACCTTGAGATACAGGCTCAGTGACCCACAAGGCCACTGAGCCTGCTGATGGCCTTAGTTAAGCACTTTTACGCGCAACGCCTGCTTTTCTTGCTCGCTGAGGAAGGCCATCTTCAGACCATTTTCCTGCGCGGTACGGATTTCCTGCGGCGTTAACCCGGCCTGCGGGGCTGCCACGCGGTATTCGTGCTCGATCTCGATGCCCTGCACGGCCGGATCGTCGGTATTGATCGAGGCTACCACGCCATGACGCAGGAAGGTGGCCAGCGGATGTTGTGCCAGCGAAGCGACGGTGCTGGTCTGGATATTTGAAGTCAGGCACGACTCAACGCCGATGGCATGTTCTGCCAGGAAATCCATCAGTGCCGGATCTTCGACCGCTTTAACCCCGTGGCCGATACGTTCGGCACCCAATTCGCGGATTGCCTGCCAGATACTTTCAGGGCCAGCGGCTTCACCGGCATGCACGGTAATGCGCAGGCCAGCATCGCGGGCACGATTGAAATGGCTGAGGAACAGGCTGCCAGGGAAGCCCAGTTCATCACCGGCCAGATCCAGCGCGGTAATGCCATCGCGGTGGGCCAATAAGGCGTCCAACTCTTGCAGGCAGGCTGCTTCGCCGAACGTACGGCTCATGATACCAATCAGGCGCACGTCAATATCGCGATCGCGGCATCCTGAGCGAATACCGTCAATCACCGCTTCCACCACGCCAGCGACCGGCAACTGATGCTTCATTGCCATGTAGTACGGGGAGAAGCGCAGTTCGGCGTAGTGCAACCCGGCGTTGGCCGCATCTTCCACGTTTTCATAGGCCACGCGACGGCAGGCATCCAAATCGCCCAACACCGCCACGCCCCAATCCAGCTTTTGCAGGAAGCTCATCAGATCCGGTTCGGCATGGGTGATTTGTACGTGCGGCAGCAGGGCGGCAAGCTCGTTGGCAGGCAGAGTCAGATTAAACTGGCGGCCCAGTTCCAGAATGGTTTGCGCGCGGATGTTACCGTCCAGGTGACGGTGAATATCGGTGAGGGGTAAACGGCGGTCAATCATGATGGGCACTCGTTATTGTTGTTTAGATTAAGTGCAGAGCAGTATAAAAACAAATGGATGAAAATAGCCATTGAGTTGCATAAAAAAGTGATGTTTATCACATTAAATTGCGATGCCGATCGCGGTTTCAGACAATGCTGAGTGGGATGGATGGTCCCACGCAGCCATCAAGCCCTGATTACGCTCACTCCTGCCAGTTGCAGTGGCTCAATCAAGGCGTTATCGGTATCACCTTCCACGATGATCGTCTGTGCCAGGGTCAGTTCACCAATGGCATATTGCGAAGCCGCATTCAGCTTGGCGGCAGAGGCCAACACCACGGTTTCTGCCGCTCGTGCGGCTAATGCACGCTTGATATAGGCTTCCTCAAGGTCACCCGTGCTCAACCCGGCAACGGGATGTACCCCGGTGACCCCCATAAAGTAAATGTCTGCACGAATATGCGACATGGCTTCTACCGCAGCGGCGCCCACGCAGACGATGGAATGTTTGTACAAGCGGCCACCGATCATGATGACCTCAATATTGGGATAGTCGACCAAACCCACTGCGACGCTTGGGCTGTGGGTCACAAAGGTTGCCTGCAAATTGCGCGGTAGATGCCGAACCAGTTCGGCAGAAGTGGTACCACCGTCCAGCATCACCACTTGCCCGGGCATAATCATGGCGACCGCCGCCTTGGCGATGGCGGTTTTGGCGGAGGATTCCAAGGTATTTCTTTCGGCAAAGCTGGCAATCGCGGATGAAACCGGTAGGGCGCCGCCATGGACCCGCTGTAATAACCCTTCGTTGTCTAACTCCCGCAGATCCCGTCGTAAGGTATCTTCGGAAAGCCCAAACAACTCACTCAGTTGCTTGGCGACAACCTGTCCATCCTGAGCCAGTTTTTCCAGAATGATCTTTTTGCGTTGGCTGGTAAGCATGGGGGATCCCTCGTGATTGTTGATGCATGAATTATCTTGATCATACACGAAACTGCACGATATTATCACTCTTCCTTCCGGCCATAACGAGATTAAGCAGATGGTGACCACCAAAACCAAAGATCGAGTGCGTATTGTTGCCAGCCAGGTGTTATCTGATGATTGGTATGTGCTGAAAAAAACCACCTTTGATTTCCTGCGGCGCAATGGCCAATGGCAACGGCAAAGCCGTGAAACCTACGATCGGGGCGATGGGGCAACCATCCTGTTATTTAATCGTCAACAGCAGACGGTGGTGCTGACGCGCCAGTTCCGTTTCCCGGTGTTCGTCAATGGCCACGACGGCATGCTGATCGAAGCCGCTGCCGGATTACTTGATAACGCCTCCCCGGAAGCCCGTATTCGGGCCGAGGCGGAAGAGGAAACCGGCTATTCCGTGCAAAACGTGCATAAGGTGTTTGAGGCCTACATGAGTCCGGGGTCGGTCACTGAAAAACTGCACTTTTTTATTGGCGAATACGATGCGCAAAGCAAAGTGGCCGCCGGTGGTGGCATTGAAGCGGAAGGAGAGGATCTGGAAGTGCTTGAAATACCGCTTGCAGAGGCACTGGATGCGATGAGTCAGGGCGTTATCGTCGATGCCAAAACCATCATGCTGCTGCAATTCGTGGCGTTGAACCGTACGCTGGAAAGATGAGATATCAACCAGGGGCGCAATGCCCCTGGCGTTCAACGTTATTTATCAGCCAAGACAAACTGCAACGCGGCAATCAGCTTATCCATCCCGGCTTCAACCTTGCTGCGTGGGCAGCCGACGTTCAGACGCAGGAAACCGCGCCCTTCTTCGCCGTAGGTGAAGCCTGGCATGATGGCGACTTTCTCCCGCTCGATCAGCACCTGTTGGAGTTGTTGGTCATCAATGCCCAATGGGCGAATGTCGATCCACGCCAGATAGGTGGCCTGCGGTGGCTGCCAGTTTAGCTGCGGCAACGCCTGATTGAGGCGCTCGGCCACGTAGGTCAGGTTATCTTGCAGATAGTCGCGCAGGGCGTCCAGCCAAGGTTCGCCGTGACGGTAGGCTGCAATATGGGCCGCTACCGCCAGCACTGCCGGGGAGGATAGGCCATCGCGGCTTTTTAGCGCCTGAACGTAGCTGTCACGGGTGCTGTCATCGCTGATGATGCCATAGGCACCGGTGAGCGCTGGAATGTTGAAGGTTTTTGAACCAGAAGTCAGCAACGCCCACGGGGTTGTCGCCACCAGGCTCCATGGCGTGTGGCGATGCTCACCCCACACCATATCCATATGGATCTCATCGCTGATCACCTTCACGTCATGGCGTTCACAGAGTTCTGCCATCTGCTCCAGTTCTTGCTGGGTCCACACCTTGCCAGTAGGGTTCTGCGGGCTGCACAGCAGCAGGATCTTGGTTTGTGGCCGGGCCAGCAGGGCTTCCAGATGGGCCATATCGCACTGCCAGTCGTTATCCACTTTGTGCAGCGGGCAAGGTAGAACCTGGCGCTGATTACCCAGGATCACCTTATAGAACGCATCATAGGCCGGGGTATGGGTGACCACGTATTCACCCGGAGCCGACCAGATGCGCACCAACTGCGCTACCATGTAAATTACCGAAGGGCCATAGACGGCCTTGGTGGTATCGATAGGGGCATTGAAACGTTGTTGATACCAATGGCGCACCGCGCCAAGAAAGTCTTCATGCTGCCAGCGGCTGTAGCCCAGTACGCCGTGTTGCAGGCGCTGTTGCAGGGCTTCAAGAATGCAGGGGGCGGTGGCGAAATCCATATCGGAAATGGTGAAAGGCAGCAGGTCTGCGGTGCCAAACCGGTCGGCGATATAGTCCCACTGGGTGCACCAGGTACCGTGACGATCTACCGGGGTAGAAAAATCAAACATGTGAAACTCCGAACAAGGGCGCAGCAGGCTGCGCCCGGGGGGAAGGTTATGCGGTGGCCATCAGCGATTCTAACTCATCTTTCACCGATTGTACCTGCGGGCCGATCACCACTTGCAGGTTATGGTCATTAAGATGAACGACACCGATCGCCCGGTTGGCTTTCAGCAGTGCGTCATCCACCTTGCTCATGTCGTTAACCGACATACGCAGACGGGTAATACAGTTATCCAGCGAGACGATGTTCTCTTTACCGCCCAACGCCGCCAGGATAGCAGGCACGTTATAGCCGGACTTACCTACGGCGCCGATAGGAGCGCTCTGTGTCGCGGTAGTTTCAGTCTCACGCCCCGGCGTTTTAATGTTCCAACGCTGGATGGCGAAACGGAAGATCGCATAGTAGGCAACAAACCAGATGGCGGCCACCAACGGTACCAGATACCACTTGGTTGCGGTGCCGTGCAGGATGCCAAATACCACGAAGTCGATGATGTTACCGTCGGTGTTACCGATGGTGACGCCCAACAGTGCCATCACGGTAAAGCCCAGGCCAGTCAGGATGGCGTGGATCAGATACAGGAACGGGGCGACAAACAGGAACAGGAATTCGATCGGTTCGGTGGTGCCGCCGACCACACAGGCAACCACACCGGAAATCAGCAGCCCTTTGATCTTGTGACGGTTCTCTGGTTTGGCACAGTGGTACATGGCCAACGCCGCACCTGGCAGACCGCCGAGGAAGGCTGGCATTTTACCCTGTGACAGGAAGCGAGTGGCGCTTTCGGCAAAGCCGTGGGTGGTAGGGCAAGAGAGCTGTGCCTGGAAGATGGTCAAGGCACCGCTGACTTCGCGGCCACAGACGTCCAGCGTACCGCCGGCTTCGGTAAAGCGGATCAGCGCCACCAGAATGTGGTGCAGACCAAACGGCAGCAGCAGGCGCTCACCGGAACCGAAAATCATCGGCCCAAATATGCCTGCTCCGTTGATCATTCGTCCCAAACCGTTAATACCGGCAGCGAACCAAGGCCAGATCAGCGGAATGATCAGGCCGCACAGGCCCAGCACCACGGTGGTGACGATTGGCACGAAGCGGGTACCGCCGAAGAACGCCAGCGCATCCGGCAGACGGATGGTGTTGAAACGCTCATGCAGCAGGTAAACGATGATCCCGACGATCACCGCACCGAGGATGCCGGTATCGATAGACTGAATACCCAGGATGTTCTGGATGTTGTTGGCTTTCAGCACCAGCGGATCGACGGTAGGCAGCACACCTGAAGTGGTCAGGTAGAAGTTGGTCGCCAGGTTCAGCACGGCAAAGCCGACAAAACCCGAGAAGGCGGCCACGCCTTTGTTCTCACGCGCCATCCCCAGCGGAATGGCAATGGCGAACATCACCGGCAGGAAGCTGAAGGCAAAGGAACCGATCTTGCTCATCCAGGTGAACAGCAGTTGGAAGGCCGGATGACCAATGAAAGGCAGCAGGGTGATCACGTCACGGCTGCTGAGCGAGCTACCGATCCCCAGCATGATGCCGCAGAATGAAAGCAGTGCGACGGGCAACATAAAAGTCTTGCCCAGGCTTTGGAAAAATTCCCAAAGCGTAATTTTTTGTTTTTTAGACGCTGCCATAACCGACGACTCCTGGCGAAAAAGCATGCAATGTTGTGTGTACCCGATTAGGTAAAAATAAGATAAAACGTTTTACCTAGTAAAAATGCGTCGCTAATCACAATTATGAACAGCGCTTTGCGGCGACAATACGAAAGGCGGTAAATCGTTTTACTGCATTGATAGATTCGGTATACCATTTGTTATCAGGGTGAAGCCCGCTCTGATAGGGCATTGCAGAGGTTATTCCCATCAAAAAAATCACTATCACTGACGTCGCACAGTTGGCAGGCGTTTCCGTCACCACCGTTTCTCTGGTATTGAGCGGTAAAGGTCGTATTTCTCCCACCACCATGACCCGTGTGAATCAGGCGATCGAACAGCTTGGCTATGTCCGTAATCGTCAGGCTGCCACGCTGCGCGGTGGTGAGTCAGGGGTGGTCGGGCTAATCCTGCGTGATATCTGTGAGCCGTTTTATGCCGAGATGACCGCCGGGGTCAGTGAGATACTGGAAGCCAATGGCAAAGTGCTGTTTCTGACCCAAAGCGGGCGTGAAGGCAAAGGGCTGATGCGCTGCTTTGATATGCTGCTGGAACATGGTGTTGATGGCATGGTGCTGGCGGGGGGAGTTCGTACCGCAAAAGGGCTGAAAGAAAAAGCCGAAGCTCAGGGGGTGCCGCTGGTCTGTGCCGCGCGCTCCAATGGCTTGGAAGGTGTAGACGTGGTGCGGCCCGATAATATGCAGGCGGCGAAAATGGCCACCGAATTTCTGATCAAACGCGGTCATAGCCAGATTGCCTACCTCGGTGGGCAAAGCGATTCGCTAACCCGTGCCGAACGTCTGGGGGGATTTTGCGCCACCCTGGTGCAATACGGGTTGCCATTCCGTTCTGAGTGGATCGTCGAATGCGATTGTCATCAACGTGCGGCCGCTGAAGCCGCTGAAAACCTGTTGCGTCAATATCCAAATATCAGTGCGTTGGTGTGCCATAAAGCCTCGGTAGCGTTGGGGGCCTATTTTGGCATTGTGCGCAGTGGCCGCAGTATTGGCTCGGAAGGGATGGACAGTTTCTACGGGCAACAGGTGGCGCTGATCGGTTTTGGCGATGTGCCGGAGGCCGAACTGACCGAACCTCCTCTGACCTTTATTTCCAGCTCTGCCCGTGAAGTTGGGCGCAGTGCCGCATTACGGCTGTTGCAACGTATTAGCGACGATTCCCTCGCACCGCAGAATGTGATCTTGTCGCCTGAACTGATCAAACGAGGATCGGCCTGATCTGCTGCTCGCACTTTTCCGTCTTTTAAATAATGATAAGAGTCGTACACTGGTCTAATTCCCCTCACCCCAACCCTCTCCCGATATACAACCGGATATGTCATACATCCTTGTTAGGGGGAGAGGGAGCCCGTCTTGAACCGCAGTCAGGTGCAGGAGTCAAAATGTAGCACATTCAGTTCCCTCTCCTTCTGGGAGAGGGTTAGGGTGAGGGGGCATTACTCCACTGGCTTCAATATGTTAAGAAGGGAAGACTCATGCAGCAGACATTGACACAACGGATAGAAGCAGTGAATCAACAGGCGATCGCCGAAGGGCGGATCGTGGGCAGCGTGGTGCTGGTGGCACAACGGGGGGAGCTGATTTACGCCGGCGCCAGCGGTTATGCCGATCGTGAGCAGCGGCGGCCGATGCAGCGTAACAGCCAGTTCCGCCTGTCGTCGGTCTCCAAGCCGTACATCACTCTGGCGGCCATGCGCATGATAGAACAGCAACTGCTGAGTCTGGACGATGTCGTTAGCCGATGGCTGCCGTGGTTTACTCCCGAGTTGCCCGATGGACGGCGGCCAGCGATCGCTATTCGTCATTTGTTAACCCACACCGCCGGGTTGGATTACCGTTTCAATCAGCCGGAAGGTGGGATCTATCAGCGACTGGGGATCCAGGATGGTATGGAACAAACCTCGCTCACGCTGGAGCAAAATCTGCGTCGGTTGGTGCAGGCTCCGTTACAGGCAGAGCCGGGGAGCGTCTTTTGGTTACTCGCTGGCGATCGACGTATTAGGTGCGGTGCTGGAGCAGGTCGCTGGTATGCCGTTACCGCAGCTGTTTGAACGCTGGGTTGGCCAGCCTTTAGGGCTTGGGAACACCGGTTTTTATACACAGGACGCCGATAATCTGGCGACGGCTTATTACGATAGCGAACCACAACCGGCAGTGATGTACGACGGTCTGCGGCAAACGCTTCCCGAGGGGGTTGGTTTTGCTGCGGAATTTGCGCCTTCGCGCGCGCTCGATTGCGATGCTTACCCCTCGGCTGGCGCGGGTATGGTTGGGGACGCTGACGACGTGCTACGTCTGGTCGAAACGCTGCGTAGCGGCTGCGACGGGATTTTGCAGCCGGAAACCGCTGCATTGATGCGTCAGCCTCATGTTGGCGCGCAGGCAGAAACTCAGGGGCCGGGTTGGGGCTTTGGTTTTGGTGGCGCGCTGCTGGTGGATGCCGAGTTGGCGGCAACGCCGCAGAATAACGGTACCCTACAGTGGGGGGGCGTATATGGTCACACCTGGTTTTACGATCCGGTTGCACAGATGAGCGTGATCGTATTGACCAACACCGCCTTTGAGGGGTTGAGCGGTTTATACCCCGTACAGATCCGCGATGCGGTCTATGGCCAATGAAGGAGGGCCCCCAGGCTGGGCCCCTAGGGTGGCTAATTTCACCAAACTCCGGCCGTTGAACCGCCATCCACCGGTAATATTGTGCCGGTCACGAAGGAGGCATCGGTCAGATATAATACCGCCTCGGCAACGTCCTGCGGTTCACCGATCCGTTGGACTGGAGCCATAGACTGTAGCGCTTCACGTGCCTGTAAATTATCCGCGTGCATTGGGGTGGCGATGACTCCTGGGGCAACGGCATTCACCATGATATTGTGCGGGGCCAGTTCAATCGCCAACGCCTTCACCGCCTGATTCAAGCCGCCTTTAGTCAGGACTGGCAATAGCGCTGGCAGGTTGGCGTTAGGCTGCATACCAATCGCTGCCGTAACCGCGACAATATGGCCACCACCGTGCTGCATCATATGCTTAGCGGCTGCCTGCGCGGGATAGATAAAACCGCGCAGATTGATATCCAACATGCGGGTAATATCCACTTCCGCATAGTCAGTCAGTGGCTTGGCAATAAATATTCCCGCATTGATGATCAGAATGTCTACCCGTAAGCCATGCTGTTCGGCATAGCCGAACAGGCGTTCAGACGTTGCCGATAATGAAATATCACCGGCAACACCATGGAATCCGGCGGGGTTTCCCAGATTGTCGGCAGCCCTGTCCAGGCTTGCTTGCGTCGAGGCATTACCGATAACGTGATAACCCCGCTTAAGATAAGCGTTGGCGATAGCGAACCCCAGACCACTGGATGCCCCGGTGACAATAACGGTTTTTGTCGTGTTGTTCATGTTGTTCTCCGCTGAAAATGAGTAAGTAGTGTTGATTGAGCGCCACTTTACCGTTGCCGCGCCTAGGGAAAAATATGCAATAATTAACTTCAGTAATTACATCATGTAATAAATGGAACCGATCTTGATGAACCAGAAGCTCAGCGAAATTCAGCTAGGCAGTTTGGAGCTGTTTTGTCTGACGGCAGAAACCGGGAGTTTTACCGCTGCGGCCACGCTGGCTGCGCTTACTCCAGCAGCAGTCAGCCGTGCGGTTGCCAGATTAGAGGCTCGTTTGGGGGCAAAGTTGTTGCTCAGAACCACGCGTAGTATGCGATTGACCAGCGAGGGGGAGCAGTACTATTTGCGGTGCAGGCAGGCATTGAATCAGCTTAATGACGCCGAAAAACAGTTGGCGCAAGAGCAGGAGCTACCTGCCGGTTTATTAACGATCAGCGTTCCCACCCCCTATGCCCATTACCGCCTATTGCCACGGTTGCCCGCTTTCCGCCGCCTTTACCCTGAGGTGACTTTAGATATCCATGTCAGTAATCATAATGTCGATCTGACCGCCCAAGGCTACGATTTGGCCATTCGTGGCAATCATTTACCGGATTCGGAATTGGTTGCCCGCAAGCTGGAAGACGCAGCCTTATGCGTGGTGGCCGCACCGGAGTATCTTGCCCAGTACGGCACTCCAACAACGCCGGAGGAGTTAAAACACCATGAGTGCATTCAGTTTGAATTGCCTGGGTCCGGGCGATTGATCCCTTGGGAATTTATGCTGTTCGGCCAAACGGTACATTTGGATATTCAAGGTGGCGTGGTGTGTCGCGATGACTTCTTATCAACCTTGACGTTGGCCAAAGCCGGGGGCGGATTGATGCAGGTTTACCGTTTTACTGTAGCAACGGAGTTGGCTGAGGGAAAACTGATTGAGGTACTGACAGACTATGATGGCGTGACGCGTCCCTTTTATATGCTGACGCCTTACTCACGCTATCAACCGTCCCGGCTGAAGGCATTGATACAGTTTCTGGTGGGTCTCACTGCATAGGGGCGCTGCATGCTGCACCCCTTCAATAACAACACCGGCCTAATGACACTGAGCCGGTTGCTCTGGCGCGGTTTCGATTACCGGATTACCCCCGGCAAAGCGACTGATAAACACCTGCAACGACATTTTGTTGCCATTGAGTTCCACCTGATTATCGGCATAGCGCAGGCTGCTACCGATCACCGCGTCTTTCTGCGTAAGCAGGTTAAACTGCTGCGCCATGGCGACCAGGCCTTGCACCTGCTGTGGTGCCATCGCTTGCGCCTGTTGCACGCTGGCTCCTTGTAGTTGCGCCAACTGAGCCGAAGCTTCCGTTGCCATGGCTTCCGGGATCGTCAGATGCGCTTCCAGCCTTTTGATGGCCTGCGTCAGTTGCTGCTCCGGTGAAGCGGCAGTACCTGTCTGCAGCGCTTCTTGCAGATCAAGAGTAAAGGAGAAGCTGGCTTCACCCTGGCTATTCTTCCAACTGAACGGCGCAATGCTGAGGGTTGGATAGCCTTTCAGCAACAGCGGCAGATTATGTTCAACCAGCTTGGCCAACTGCTGCCGAGTGCCTTCATACTGTTGTAACAGATTGATACTTTCGCGATTGTAGAAATCGATAAACGCCTTCAACACTGTGGCGTCGACATTGTTAACGTTCATTCGTAGTTGGCCCGAGCCAAGATCGTGTCCCTTGATTTTTAACGCGTTGATGCGGTAATCGGCCTGACCATTCAGGTAGTTATCTTTACCATCGGTCTGGCTGGATATCGTAATACCTTCCAGTTCAACCGCGCCGGTCTGCGGGGTTAATACTTGCAACTGCTTCACTACTAAAGACTGAGTGCCCAGCCTGAAATCGAAGGGATTTTTCCTGGTGTCACTGTTCCATGCCAAGCCACGTAACACCAATCTGCTGTGGGTTTTATCAGCAAAATCCAGATCGCCAGCGTTGAAATCCAGCCTGACATCTTTCATATCGTGGCTGATGCCGAGCGTCAGCTTGGCTCCGCTGAAGGTCAGCCGGTATTCGCCTTGCTGGTGATCCAGCGGGAACATATCGATAACCGACGAAATATCGCCGCTGTAAGCAATACGCGTATCGGAAGTGATGGGGGACTTGCCTTTGGCGAGTTCAAACAGCGTATTGATAACCGGCGTATTTTCCAGTTCGGCGTGCACCGAGGCCATCGTCGGCAGCAGATTGAAACGGGTTAACTGGTTTAACGGGAAAGGGCCGTGATCGATGGTGGCCAATGCTACCACTGTGTCGCCGGGAGCCTGTATGGCACGATCTTCATTATGCAGCACATAGCGCACCTGGCTGGTAAAAATGCCGCGTCGGTAATTTTCAATGCTTAGCATAAACCCAGTATCAGGAAGCTTGTTTTGCAACTGTTGATTGGCGTTAGCGACCACCGTTGCCATCTGCTGCTCAATCAGTTTACCGGTATACCAGGATGCGCCACTCCATGCAGCGCCAAGCACGGCAATGATGCTGACAGCGACTAATGACTTTTTCATGCGTTGTTGATTCCTTTCTACAGCGAGAGAAGGCCGACAATACGGTCAAGATTGGGGATGATTGTGGTGGCAGAGGGGATGTCTTGGCAATCGATTTACGCGAAATCGGCGGGGGTTTAAGAAAAGTAGCAGGCTAATCAATTTGCAGAAAATAGGGGCCTGGCATATCTCCAAGCCCCAGACGTATTACTGCCCTTGGATCATAGGCTCTGGTGCGGCTTCTGGTACCGGAGCGGCATCCTGCGGATCGGTTGCAGGTGCACTCTCTTCATCAGGTGCGGAACCGCCACCCAACATGCCGAACAGACCAACGAACTGTTGCAGCGACATTTTCTCGCCATTGAGTTCGATCTGATTATCGGCATACTTGAAGCTGCTGCCAATCACGTTATTTTGCAGCTTGGTGAGCTTGAACATCTCGCCCATTGCCGCCAGGCTTTTCACCTGTTGCTCGGCTGCCTGCTGTGCTTCTGCTGCGCTGGTGCCTTGCAGCTGAGCCGCCTGGGCCATGGTTTCTTGCGCCATGGCGACAGGAATCGCCAGCTGGGCGTCGATTTTCTTCACCGAACGGGCAAGCTGCTGATCCGGTGATTCGGCCGCAGCGCCAGCCTGTGCCGGATCCAGCAGATCGAGGTTCAGGGTAAAGGTACTTTCACCCTTGCTATTCTTCCAGCTCAGCGGGGCGATGCTGATGGTTGGGTTGCCTTTCAACAACAGCGGCAGGTTCTGCACCAGCATCTCTGCGGTTTGCTGCTGGTAGGCTTCTGGCGACAGAGTTTCGGCCTGTTGCAGCAACTTCATGGCCTGCTGGTTGTAACGATCGGCAAACTCTTTCAGGCCTTTGCCGTCCAGATTATCGACTTTCAACAGCAGTCTGCCGGCGCCAAAATCGGTGCCCTGAATCTTCAACGCCGTCATGGTGTAATCCAACTGACCCGCCAGGCTGTTGCCTTTCTCACCGAACTGGCTGGCCAGGTTGAAGCCTTCCATCGTCACGGCGTCTTTGCCGTCAACCGCTACGGTCAACTGCTTCAGGCCCAGCGCCTGGTCGCCCAGGCTGAGGCTGTATTGACCCTGATGGGTGTTGCTTTTCAGCGTCAGACCTTGCATGGTCATCTGTTCGTTCTGGCCGGACTCGTTCGGGCCACTGATGACGATGCTGTCACTGCTGGCATCCAGCACTGCGGTTTGCATATCTTTACCGATATCCGCGTCAATTTTCGCACCGCTGAATTTCAGTGAGGATTTATCTTTCTGGTATTCGACCGGGATAACATCGATAGACGTGGCGATAGCGCCACTATAGGCGATGCGCGAATCGGCGCTAAACAGTGATTTACCCTTGGTGATTTCAAACAGCGCTTTGACTTTCGGCGTGTTTTCCAGCTCGGTGTGTACCGAGGCCATGCTTGGCACCAGGTTGAATTTTTTCAACTGAGCCAGCGGGAAAGGGCCGTGATCGACAGTTTCAATAAAGGCCACTTCTTCGCCTGGCTTCAGCAGGGCATCATCGGTGGTGATGCTACCGTCGGCACGCAGCACATAACGGATCTGGCTGCTGAACATGCCGCGTTGGTAGTTTTCGTAGCTCAGTTTTACCCCAGCTTTCGGCAACACGGATTTCAACTGGCTGTTGGCGGTGTCGACCATTTCCCCCATCCGTTGCTCGATCAACTTGCCGGTATACCAAGAGGCTCCAGTCCATGCTGCGCCGAGCACTACAATGACGCTGACAGCGACTAACGATTTTTTCATAGTTCTGTTCTTCCTTATCTTAAGCCGGTAGAGGGCAGGGCAACCAATTAAAAAAACGCCCGTAGGCGTTTTATTGTGTAGGTAATCTAATCATCTTAGCAACTTATTTGCCGCGATTTTACCACTAATTAAGACAACTGATTATAAACGCGGGCGATACGGCCGCTACCCACAACGTTCACCGGGGATTCAAAGGCGGCAATAAAACAGGACTCGCCGGGTTGCAGCACCACCTGTTGACCCTGTTTCTCCAGCGTTGCTTCACCTTCAACACAGAACACGATCGCCGCGCTGTTTTGTTCCAGAGGTTGCGGTGTGGCATCCAGATCGTGCAGCGAGAAGGCAAAGTCTTCCACAGGGATTGGGAAGAACAGCTCTTTGCCACGTTGCTCTGGCTGGGTCAGCAGGCCAGACGCCGGTTGCGGACGGAACTGCAGGTTGGCCAACAGTTCAGGAATATCGATGAATTTAGGGGTCAGACCTGCGCGCAGCACGTTATCCGAGTTGGCCATCACTTCCAGCGCGACGCCGTTCAGGTAGGCATGCGGGGTCTCGGCATACAGGAACATGGCTTCACCAGGTGCCAGTTTGACCACGTTCAACAGCAGTGGCGAGAACAGGCCGCTGTCGTCCGCGTAGAAACGGGCGATAAAGCGAATGGTATCCCAAGGCTCACCCTGCTGGTTGTTTAACGCGGCTTTCAGCACGCCAAGCGCCAGCGTTTTTTGCTCACCGCTCATTCCCAGCAGGCTGGCAAACAGGGTCGCCAGGTGGGCGGTATCCGGCTGTTGCAGGAAGGCGGCAATATCGTGATGTGCGGCGGAAAGCGGCTGTAACAGCGCAACGATATCGTCCAGTTCACGGAAGCCGTTCATCGCCAGGAATGGCGTCAGGGCAAAGACCAGCTCTGGTTTGTGATTGGGATCTTTATAGTTGCGCTCTGCGGCGTCAAACGGAATACCGGCGGCATTCTCTTTGGCAAAACCTACCTCTGCGGCGGCTTTGCTCGGGTGCACCTGAATGGAGAGCGGCTGGTCAGCACACAGCACTTTAAACAGGAATGGCAGTTCACCAAAGCGTTGTGCCACTGCGGCACCCAGCTGTTTTGGTTGGTCGGCGTCAATCACCTCACGCAGAGAACGCAGGTTCCCCGCCTGATCGGCCACCTGTGAGCTGCTTTTCGGGTGGGCGCCCATCCACAGTTCGGCCATTGGTTTGCCTGCCGTATTGGCAATGCCATACAGCTTGGTTAACGCATCCGCGCTGCCCCAGGCGTAGTTTTGGATGGCATTAGTCATTTTTTGCATGATTGTATCCCTGCTATCTCAAGAAAATTGCGCTAAGTAAACAATGCGGCGCAGGCGCATGCAAGCCAAGATGTCTAAAAATGCGCTTTGTCTTGGACGTTAATGCGAATAGTTATTATCTGGCTATACTGAGAGGGCTCGCCAACAAGTTGAATCATGTTGGCATTTTCATTGTGTAAAGGAGACCGTGATGGCAGGCGTTCGGATTGAAAAAGACTCAATGGGCCCCATCGAAGTACCCGCAGACCAGCTATGGGGCGCGCAGACTCAGCGTTCGCTGGAACATTTCCGTATCTCGTCAGAAAAAATGCCCCCGGCGCTGATCCATGCGCTGGCGATGACCAAGCGTGCGGCAGCCAGCGTCAATATGGATTTGGGATTGTTACCCGCCGAGCGGGGTAAAGCCATTATCCAGGCTGCCGATGAAGTGCTGGCCGATCGGCATCCTGATGAATTCCCGCTGTCGATCTGGCAAACCGGCTCCGGTACCCAGACCAATATGAACATGAACGAAGTGCTGGCCAACCGTGCCAGCGAACTGCTGGGGGGCGAACGTGGTGAAGCGCGGCGGGTTCATCCCAACGATGACGTCAACAAAAGTCAGAGTTCCAACGACGTTTTCCCGACCGCCATGCACGTTGCCGCGGTGATCGCGGTGCGCGAGCATCTGATCCCAGAGTTGAAGGCGCTGCACCACACGTTGCATGCCAAGGCGGAAGCCTTCCGCGATATCGTGAAAATCGGCCGCACTCACTTACAGGATGCTACGCCGCTGACGCTGGGGCAGGAAATCTCCGGCTGGGCGGCAATGCTGGCATACAACCTCAAACATATTGAGGCCAGCATACCGCATCTCAGTGAGCTGGCCTTAGGCGGCACGGCGGTGGGGACCGGGCTGAACACACATCCCGAATATGCCGTCCGCGTGGCGAAGGCGTTGGCAGAGCTTACCGGGCAGCCGTTCGTGACTGCCCCGAACAAATTTGAAGCCTTGGCGACCTGCGATGCACTGGTACATAGCCACGGGGCGTTGAAGGGATTGGCCGCTTCGTTGATGAAGATTGCCAACGATGTGCGCTGGCTGGCCTCTGGCCCACGCTGCGGCATTGGCGAGATCGCGATCCCTGAAAATGAGCCGGGCAGTTCGATCATGCCGGGGAAGGTCAATCCTACCCAGTGCGAAGCCATGACCATGCTCTGTGCGCAAGTGATGGGCAACGACGTAGCGGTGAACATTGGCGGGGCTTCGGGAAACTTTGAGCTGAACGTGTTCCGCCCGATGGTGATCCATAACTATCTGCAATCCATCCGCCTGCTGGCGGACGGCATGAGCGGTTTCAATGAACACTGTGCAGTGGGGATTGAACCGAACCGCGACCGCATCGGCCAACTGCTTAACGAGTCCCTGATGTTGGTTACGGCGTTAAATACCCATATCGGCTACGACAAGGCGGCAGAAATTGCCAAACAGGCGCATAAGGAAGGGTTGACCCTGAAAGCCTCGGCGCTGAAGTTGGGCTATCTGACCGAGCAGCAGTTTGATGAATGGGTGCGGCCAGAGGAGATGGTCGGCAGCATGAAGAAATGATGCCAAAGGCCAGGCACAGCCCATCGTGCCTGGCGCTGATAGTTAACCGTTCAGTAGTGAAACCAACCGGCCCGGATCCGCACGCCGGGTGTAATCCGGGTTAACCTCTGCATCAATGATGTCACCATCAGGTGCGATTACAAAGCGGGCAGGGATCGGCAATGTCCAGCCACTGCGATCGTTAAGTTTGGTCAGATCGAGACCCAAGCTATTGCTGTACAGTTCGACTATATAATCTGCCAACTCGAAACGTAAACCAAACTGGGCCGCCAGGCTATTGCCGCTATCCGTCAGCAAAGGAAACGTCAGGTCATGCTCCTGCTGCATTTGCTGGCCGTTAACCGGCAACTGTGGCGAAATGGCCACCAGGCTGGCATGGCGGCTACGCAACTCGGGCAGCACGGCTTGTAGAGCCTGGAGCTCCATATTGCAGTAGGGACACCAACTCCCCCGATAGAAACTGACTACCAGCGGCCCTTGCGCCAGTAATTGCCGGGAAGAGACTGGGTTGCCCAGGGTATCCGGCAAAATAAACTCTGGGGCGCGATCGCCGACCTTCAAGGCGTTGCTGGCTATTTCCGCGCTGATGAGCTCGTCAATCCCCTGACGGAGTAGCCCATGCACCGAGGCCTCAAGCTTGAAGGGCAGTTGGCCTGCTTCGAAAGCGATTCTGAAGGCGTCGAGCCGATCCTGAAGTTTCATACTGTTCCTTAAGATAGCGAATGGACGGCTGTCAGTTTGCCTATTGCCGCGGTAAGGGGGTAGAGTGCGTTGATCACTAATGGTTATTCCGGCGGGGAATGGCGGGATGGATAAACTGGGCGACTACGCCACCTATATCAGCGTGTTTGAAGCGGGCTCATTTTCCGTTGCGGCCCGGCGGCTTAATATTGGTCAACCGGCGGTATCCAAGGCCATTGTCCGGTTGGAACAACAGCTGAATACGCGCTTGCTGCTCCGCTCGACTCATGGTTTACGGCCAACGGAGGCGGGGCAACAGCTTTACCTGCGGGCCAAGCACATCTTTCATGAGGTGGCGGAAACCGAATCGGCCGTCTCAGGCGTAGCCGAAGTGTTGACTGGCCGGCTGCGGGTCGCATCGGCTGCGGTGTTTTCTCGGCTGATTGAGCTAGCGGACTTGAGCCGCTTTTTACACGACAACCCGGAATTGGCCATGGATCTGTTGCTTGATGAGGGTGAGTTGGGGTTAATCGCCGAGGGGATCGATATTGCTTTACGCGTCGGTGATTTAACCGACTCTGGTTTCACCGCCCGCAAATTGGGTTCGGCAACGCAACGAGTCATCGGGGCTCCGGTGTATTTTGCCAAGGCGGGGATGCCGCAAGAGCCACGGGAGTTGCTAGAGCATGAGCTGGTGATCCATCACCGAGTGGGTAGCGCTGAGGAATGGCTGTTCACTCGCGAGCAACAGCAGCAACAGGTCAGATTACAGGGTCGGGTGCGCGTTAGTGCTACGGAGTGCTTGCGTGAAATGGTGGTGGCCGGTTTTGGTGCCACGGTAGCCTGTGAAGGGCTGTTTCGTAGTGAATTACGTGAGGGAACGGTGGTTGCCGTTTTGCCGCAATGGCAATTGCCGCCGTTGGCGCTGTGGGCGGTGTTTCCCAGTGGGCACTTTGTCTCGGCCAAGGCCCGCGCCTTTGCCGACTTTATTCAACAACTGCTACTGCAACGGGAGTAACCGATGTCCCGCACTCAACGTCTGCTCGATCTGATGCAGATCCTGCGCCGCCATCGCTATCCGGTCGCCGGGCATTCCCTGGCCGAAGAGTTGGGGATCAGCATGCGTACCCTGTACCGCGATATAGCGACCTTGCAGCAGCAGGGGGCGGATATTGTTGGTGAAGTGGGTATCGGCTATGTATTGCGACCGGGATTTATGCTGCCCCCACTGATGTTCTCGCAGCAGGAGATCGAAGCGCTGGTATTGGGCATGCGCTGGGTGGAGCGCCGGGGTCATAGCCAACTTGCCGGTGCGGCGACCAATGCGCTGGCCAAAATTGCCGCCGTGTTGCCTGCGGAACTGCGGGACGAGCTGGATGCCAATACGTTGCTGATCGGCCCGGTGCCCACCGCTTATGTCGATGACGGCATTCTGGTGACGATCCGTGAGGCGATACGTCTCGAACGCAAGATCACGGTGGAGTATCGGGATTATGCCGGTAATGGCAGCGAGCGTATTTTGTGGCCGTTTGCCATGGGGTATTTCGAGCAGGTGCAGATCCTGATGGCCTGGTGTGAATTGCGTGGCGCAATCCGCCATTTCCGTCTTGACCGCATTGGCCGGTTAACGCCGTTGCCGCAGCGTTATCCTGCTGGCCGCCGGGCGCTGATGAAGCAATGGCGGGAAAGTGAGAATATTTCGCCGCAATGATCCTACTGCCAGAAACTGTCAGTAGGGCGAATTAAAGTAACGTTATCAGAGCCAACCGGCTTTCATCACAAGGAAAACGTTATGAGCAACCCAACCCCAAGCATGACCATGATTTATGTCGATAGCCCGGAAAACAGCGCCGAATTTTATCGCCAATTGCTGGGTGCCGAGCCTGTCGAGCAGTCTCCTACCTTCGCCTTGTTTATCTTGAGCAACGGTTTCAAGCTGGGCATGTGGTCAAAACATACCGTTGAGCCTGCGGCGACAGCGACCGGGGGCGGTACGGAGATCTGCTTTATGTGCGAACAGCCGCAACAGGTCGATGCGCTCTATCAGCAATGGCGGGATCAAGGGCTCACCATCGTACAAACTCCGGTCGATCTGGACTTTGGCTACACCTTCGTGGCGCAGGATCTCGATGGTCACCGGCTGCGTGTTTACCAACTTAACGACGAATAACGCCTTTTATTGCTCGCTGGGCGCTGCATGCTGCGCCCGGTAGTCAACCCGCAATATCGGTATACAAATGCAGGCGTTTCACCAGTAACCGCAGGGGTTTAGCCTCTGGTTTGTATTTGTGTTTCACCGTCGTCACGTCGTAATTGAACAGTTCACCGATCTTTGGCACCTGTGCGCCCATCTCAGGTTGGCATAGGGCAATCAGCGGCAGCGGGCAGGGGTGTTGCACCTGTTTTTGCTGCTGTTGATACCAGACGCGTGCTATGGGTTGCACCTTCACCGGCCGTTTGATTTTCAGCATCGCGTTCTGCGGTAGTCTGCCGACGTCGTCTATTTCACGGCTAACCAGCTCGGCCCACTGCTCGCGGTTGAAGGGCGGAACGGCGCGCCCGGCTTTCAGGCTTTTCTCCAACTGAGCCAGGATATCGTCGCGTTTCACCTTCTTGATGATGTGCTTGTTGGCCCAGCCAAAGCGCACGGAATCGGGGTTGGTGAGCAGGGTGATGGAACGGTAGGCGCTGAGGGTGATCAAACCGTGCAGGTGGGTATGCACAAATTCAAAGCGTTGCTCGGGGGCGAGGCCGGACTCGACGGTGATGATCTGCTCCAGCTCGGCTTTCAGCCGGTTGATCAGGGCGATCTGCTGTTGTAGCGCCAGATAGTCGGCCCGTTCGGTTTCAAGGCAGATGACACCGGGCAACCTTACCGCTGCCTTGCTGCTGATGTGCTGGCGGTTATGGTGGATAAACAGCCGCTGATAGTGCTCCAGAGCCAAATCGCGCGCGGCCTGGCCCACGTGCTGTTCCACTTCGATTTGCTCAATGGCGGTGTGTTCTTTGCCTTTTTCGATTTCCGGCAGGCTGAACACCCGTGCGGCCAATAAACGTAATGGCAGAATTTGCTGGTGGAGCAGGGCCAACGCCTGTTCCAACTCGCTAAAACGCGCATTCATTCTGCCGATCAGGCTGTACTTATCCATTTTCACCTCGCATTTTAGTTACAACATACACTATAGGGTAGAGTAACCGAGGTGGCAACTTCGGCCACAGCGTGACCGTTGCTTGGTAGGGTGCCAATGGCGGCACCCTCTTTTCTATTCAGGGGATTAAATGCGTGCGGCTTCTGGCAGTCGCTTGAGATAATGGGCAACCAGCAGGGCCAATAACAGCATCACGCTGATAAAGGCGACAACGCCGCCCCAGCCAAAGTTATGCCAGAACACTCCGCCAAGCGTGCCGGCAACGCTGGATCCAACGTAATAACAGAACAGATACAACGACGAAGCCTGGCCTTTGGCGCGGCGAGCGCGGCGGCCAATCCAGCTACTGGCAACCGAGTGGGCGGCAAAGAAACCGGCGGTGAACAGCATCATGCCGATAAAGATGGTGGCTACAGGGGCGAGGGCGGTGATCAGTATCCCGATCAGCATAATGATGATGGAAGCAAGCAGCACCGGGCCACGGCCAAATCTGGAGGTCAGGGCACCCGCCTTGGGTGAGCTGTACGAACCGGTGAGATAGACCACCGACAACAGGCCCACAATAGCTTGGCTAAGATGATAGGGATCGCTGAGCAGGCGGTAGCCGATGTAGTTGAACATCGTCACAAAGCTGCCCATCAGCAGAAAGCCTTCGGCAAACAGCAGCGGTAGCCCCTTGTCGTGCCAATGCAGCTTAAAGTTAATCAGTAGCGTCCTTGGCCGCAATGAACTGGCGCGGAAGTGCCTGGAAGCGGGCAGAATACGCCAGAACATACAGGCTGCCGCCAGAGCAAATACCCCAATCACCGCCAGCGAGACGCGCCAGGAGAAGAAATCGGTCAGCACCCCGGTCACCAGGCGTCCACTCATGCCACCAATCGAGTTACCGCTGATATACAACCCCATGGAAAAGGCCACGAAGCTGGGGTGGATCTCTTCGCTGAGGTAGGTCATCCCGACCGCTGCAACCCCGCTCAGTGAAAGCCCGATCAGCGCTCGCATCAGCAATATGCCGTGCCAACTGGTCATAAAGGCACAGATTAACGTACAGATTGCCGCCAACAGCAAGGCCACCACCATCACCGACTTTCGGCCGATCGCATCGGACAGCGGGCCGGTAAACATCAGGCCGATGGCCAGCAACCCGGTGGAGAAGGAGAGAGAAAGGCTGCTCTCGGCAGGGGAAATGCCAAAATCGTGCGACAGCACCGGCAAGATCGGTTGCACACAGTACAGCAACGCAAAAGTAGCCAACCCAGCAGAGAACAGCGCCAAGGTCACACGCATAAACTGCGGTGTACCGCGTTCAATGTAGGGAAGTTTATTCAGCGTAGCACGTTTGGTAGGTGGGGCACTGTCAGGAGCAGGCAGCGTTTTTGGCATACTAGCCGCAGAACGCGAAGCGGTTGTCACAACGTTTCCTTACCGGGTTCGGGAGATGAAAAACACGTCTTGAATCACAAAATCATAGGGAGAGGTGAGTTTTTTGTCTAATATATTAATCATCATAATTAAGACGTTTAAAGTATGAGTATCGAACTCAGACATCTGCGTTACTTTGTTGCCGTGGCCGAAGAACTGCACTTTGGCCGGGCGGCGGAACGGCTGCGGATCTCCCAGCCGCCGCTTAGCCAACAGATCCAGGCATTGGAGGAAATGGTGGGCGCACGTCTGCTGGCGCGCAATAACCGTAATGTCGGCCTGACCCAGGCGGGGGAAATGTTCCTGAAAGAGGCCTATCAGGTGCTTGCCCAGGTTAATCGGGCCGCCGAAAAGGCGGCACGCCTGGAACGTGGGGAGCTGGGTGAATTGACGATTGGCTTTACCTCTTCGGCCCCGTTTATCAGCGTGGTTTCTCGCAGTTTACGTGCGTTCCGGCAGTTATCACCGGATGTGCATATCAAAATGCGTGAGGTCAACACCAAACAGCAGCTTGAGCCGTTGTTAAACGGTGGCCTTGATCTGGGCGTGATGCGCAACACTCGCTTGCCGGATGCGCTTGAGCACCAGTTGCTATTGCGTGAACCTTTGCTGGCTGTGGTTCCGAATGGCCACCCGTTGACGCTAAAGGCACCGGGCACGTTGCGTTTCTGCGATTTGGCCCTGGAACCCTTTGTGTTCTTTTCCCGTGAAGTGGGCACCGCACTGTACGACGAAATCCTGGCATTGTTGGCCACTGCCGGGATTGCGCCCTACATCACACAAGAAGTGGGGGAAGCGATGACCATTATCGGTCTGGTCGCGGCCGGGTTGGGGATTTCGATCCTGCCAATGTCCTTTGGCCGGGTGAAGATCGACGGAGTGACCTATCTTCCCCTAGCCGAACCGGAGGCGATGACCGAGGTCTGGTTAGTGCATCATCGAAGTAGACCGTTAACGGCTGCGGCCAAGGCGCTAATGGTGTTGATGCTGGCACCGGCAACTGTGTAAATATGAGGCGTTTCCCGGTCAAATATCAGCGAATTTGTGCTGTTAATCACATAACGAATCAAATAGTTGACGCTGTATTCTAAAAGCCCCACCATAGCCTCTAATCTTTATTTAGAAGCGCGAAAAATAGTAGGAGCGGGTGTGTGATTGCGGATGGACAGCCTGGGCATATTGATCAGATCAAGCAAACCAATGCAGGGGCAGTTTACCGGCTGATAGATCGGCTGGGGCCGATTTCGCGCATCGAATTATCCAAGCGCGCACAGCTGGCGCCAGCCAGTATCACCAAGATCGTGCGTGAACTGCTCGAAGCGCATCTGGTCAAGGAAACCGAATACCAGGAAGTGGGTAGCCGTGGCCGCCCGGCCGTTGGCCTGGTGCTGGACACCGAAGCCTGGCACTACCTCTCTGCGCGTATCAGCCGTGGCACCATTACCCTGGCGCTGCGCGATCTCAGCAGCAAAATGGTGGTTGAGGAACTACTACCGCTCAAGGCCGAACATCCAGAGCCGTTATTACAGCGCATCGTCAGCGAAGTTGACCAATTCTTTATCCGCCACCAAAGCAAACTGGAACGTTTAACCGCCATTGCCATTACGCTGCCCGGTATGATTGATACCGCCGCCGGTGTTGTTCACCGTATGCCGTTTTATGACGTCAATGAGATGGCGCTGGGGCCAGCACTAGAGGCACTGACGGGGCTACCGGTTTACGTACAGCATGATATCTGCGCCTGGACGATGGCAGAGGCGTTATATGGAGCCTCACGTGGCAACATGAACGTTATCCAGGTGGTCATCGATCATAACGTCGGCGCAGGGGTGATCACCAACGGGCGCGTACTGCATGCGGGCAGCAGTAGCGTGGTAGAGATTGGTCATACACAGGTCGACCCTTACGGTAAACGCTGTTATTGCGGCAACCACGGTTGTCTGGAAACGGTCGCCAGCATTGAAAACATGCTGGAAATTGCCCAACAGCGGCTAGGCGGTTCAATGTCCTCGGTGCTCCACAGCGCGCCATTGACGGTAGAATCGTTGTGCGATGCGGCCTTGGCAGGCGATCAGTTAGCCAAAGACATCATTCTTGGCGTTGGCCACAGCGTCGGGCGCATCGTGGCGATCATGGTTAATCTGTTCAACCCGGAAAAAATCCTGGTAGGCTCGCCGCTGAACCGGGCCGCAGAAATACTTCATCCGGCGATAGCCTCCTGCATTCGCCAGCAATCCTTACCTGCCTATAGCGAGCATGTTCAGGTTGAATCCACTCAGTTTTTCAACCAGGGCACGATGCCGGGAGCCGCATTGGTGAAAGAAGCGATGTATAACGGTTCTTTATTGGTGAAACTGCTGCAAGGTTGATATAAGTTATTCTTATCAGAGTTTCTTATTATTTACCGCCAAAAGATTGAGCTACCTCAAGCCCCCGTTGAGTTGCATCCCCTAGACTTTTCCCGTAGGACGACTCTCGTCGCAATTTACGGCGATTTTTCAGGTTAACGAGGCATCTCAAGGCAATCTATTCATGTTAAAGCGTTTATTTGTTACAGGCACTGATACCGACGTCGGCAAGACAGTGGTTTCTCGCGGTTTACTACAGGCTTTCGCCGCGCAAGGCCGTTCAGTGGCGGGTTATAAACCCATTGCGGCCCGCTGCCAGGAAACCAGCGAAGGCATCCGCAATAGAGACGCTTTGGTTTTACAGGCCTCTTCCTCACTGCCGCTGTCCTACGACGAAATCAATCCGATCACCTGCCTCGATGAGGTGTTTCATGCCCATGCGACCCAGGATATTGATTACGGGCTGATGAGCCGTGGTTTACAGCATCTCTCTGCCAAGGCTGATACGGTCGTGGTTGAGGGCAGTGGCGGTTGGCGTGTCTTGATGAACGATCTTCGCCCTTATGCCGAATGGGTGGTTCAGGAACAGTTACCCGTCATTCTGGTCGTCGGGATCAAACTGGGCTGTGTCAGCCACGCACTATTGACCGCACAGGCAATTATTAACGATGGCTTACCATTGCTGGGCTGGGTCGCCAACCGTATCAACCCCGGTTTGGCACACTACGCAGAAACCATTGATGCGATGCAGCAGCGCATTCCTGCTCCGTTGCTGGGTGAGATCCCTTATCTGCCACGCGCGGAACAGCGTGAGCTGGCACAGTATCTGGACGTTTCCCAACTGGTTGATCGTTACGCGTTGTGATAGACCGACAGCGGGCGTAGCCCGCGAGCAATCGTCGTGGCGATAACGCAAGCCAATAGAATGCCTGGCAGCAGGGTATATTCCCCGGTCATTTCAAACACCATTAATGCCGCCATAATCGGCGCATGAGTGGTGGCAGCCAGCAAGGTCGCCATACCGGTCAGTGCCAGCAGAATTGGCACTGCAGTCCCCAACTCCGGCCACAGGCCAAACATCTGGCCCACGACCGATCCCAACGCGGCCCCCACGAATAACGTCGGCGTAAATACGCCACCTGGGGCACCCGAGCCGCTGCTGGCCAGCAGGGCCAACAGTTTGCAAATCAGAATCGCCGTCACTAACAACATCCCCGGTGGTGCCGTAAGCAAGGATTGCACCACGCTATAGCCATTCCCCCAGACTTCGGGGTACAGAAGGGAAAGTAACCCGACGATCAGCCCGCCAAGCGCCAGTTGTAGCGGGGGCTTAAGGTTGAGCGAGCGAAATGCTCTTCCGCTGGCCGCCATCGCCCATAGAAACAGCGGGCCACAAACTCCCGCCAGTATGCCCACCAAGGCCATCAACAGATATTGCACCGGCCAGGGAGCCGCCAGCGGTTCCACGATATACAGCGGGGCCTGGCCACCGTTCAGCAGATTGGTCATCAGCAACGCGCTCACGGCGGCGATCACCACTGGGCCAAGCGAGGCCAGCATCAGTGAACCAAACAGGATTTCCGCGATAAACAGGCTGCCCGCTAACGGGGCGTGATAGGCACTGGCCATCCCGGCCGCAGCAGCGCAAGCCACCCACAGTTTCCATTCTTTCGCCGGAGTAAAACGCTGGGCGAATACCGAGCCGACCAATGCCCCCAACAGGATCATCGCTCCCTCGCGGCCAATGGTGCTGCCGCTGGAGACCACCAGCAGTGAGGCCAGGCATTTTATCAGGCTGGCATTAACAGCTAACCGCCCGTCCCCGGTCTCAATTGCTTCCATGTAGTCAGTAGGCGCGCCGGGTTGCTGATGTTGGTAACGTTGATACATCCACAGCAAAAAGCCGGCGGCCAATCCACCCAAGGCAGGTGTTAATGCTCTACGCCATCCGGGTAATGCAGCCGCGGCTGCCACCAGGCTGCCTTCGTCGTGATCCAGCAATAACCATTCAAGCCCGAACATGGCACGGTGAAATAACCACACGGCCAGCGCAGCACAAATGCCGAGTAAGATGGCAATAAACAGATGGCGCAGCAGGGCGCGATAGTGGTGCAGAGGGACCAATTGTTTCATGCGTCGGCAGATGATGAAAAATAAGAGGATCAGGTGGGCATTGTGCTTGTCTACCCACCTGAAAACCAGTGAATCTTTAGCTGATCCACTGGCGTTGTGGCTAAAGTCTTAACCGCCTGGAGGCGTTGCTGGTTGATATTTACCGCTCATGCCTTCCAGCAGCGCCACCAGATCCTTGATATCGCTGTCAGGCAGGCTAACGCCAACCTGGTAGGTCAGCATGTCCTTGACCGCCTGATGCAGTGAAGTCACGCTGCCGTCATGGAAGTAAGGCGCGGTTTGGGCGATGTTACGTAACGTCGGGGTTTTGAAGCGGTGGCGATCGCCTTCATTTTTAGTGACGTTGTAACGACCTAGATCGGCCTCGGTAGGATTACCGCGAGCGGCGAAGTAATCTGCTTTCAGCCCCATTACCTCATAGGATTGGCCGCCAAGGTTGACGCCGGTATGGCAGGTGCCGCATTTGTTTTGCTGGAACAGCTGGTAGCCATGTTTCTGTTGGGCCGTCAGTGCGTCGCTGTCACCCTTCAGGTAACGGTCAAACGGGCTATCTGGCGTGATCAGCGTTTTTTCGAACTCGGCAATGGCGTCGGTTATATTGTCGCCGGTGAAACCGTTAGCATAGACGCGCCGGAAATCGGCCTTCAGCAAGGCATCCTGATCCAGTTTAGCGATGATTTCGTCCCAGGAGTCTGAGGCCATCTCGATCGGGTTCATTGGCGGGCCACCCGCCTGGGCTTGCAAATCTGCCGCGCGGCCATCCCAGAACTGCACCATATTGAAGGCGGCATTAAACACCGTCGGGGCGTTGATTGGCCCGACCTGATCGTCGACGCCCAGTGATGAAACACGGCCATCGACGCCACCTTCACCCAGCTTATGGCAATGGGCACAAGAGATGCTGTTATCTTTTGACAGGCGCGGGTCGTGGAACAGGCGGAAGCCTAATGCGACTTTTTGCGGATCTGTAGGTAGCGAGGCGGGTATTGGCCGTAAGGCGGCACCGCGCAGTTCGGCTGGCGTATCCGGTGGGGTGTAGAACTGCTCGCGCTGTTGGCGGATCCAGCTCAGTAATTCATTGCGGTCGCCGTCACTGACGTTACCTGACCAGTGGGCCATCTTGTACAGGGTTGGTGGCATTTCCTGGTTTTGCAGCACCGCTTCCAGCTTCGCCAGGTCGACTTCAGGTACTGCCGTTTTCTGTTGCAAGGCGGAACGGGTTGCATCGAGGTTGAAATGCTGATTTCCGCTGAGGATATCTTGCGCCATGATTTGCTTGGCGATAGGTAGCTCGGCATAGAAGGGCAGCTTTGCCGAGTTGGAGTGACAATAGTCGCAACCATTACGGGTTAACAGGGTATCGATGGAATTATCGGCAACGACAGGTTGGCGTTGCTGATCGTAATGATAAATATAACCGACGGTGCCTAAGTAACCGACGACCGCGGTAACGGCACATCCCAGAATAATTTTTTTAATCATATCTCGCTCCAATGAGTTTACTGCCGGGTTGCCCAACATCGAAATAAGGTGATGAAAAACTGGGCAATGGGATTGTCACGGCCAGGGGCGGTCAGCAACTTGATTAAAATCAATCACTATGATTGGTGTACGCTATCGTTCAGATAGGTTCTAACGATGAGACAGGCGTGGCGCAGCACACAGCGCATTTCTAAGAAATTACCTATTTATCAATATGCTGCATTTAAAAGTGACGGTGTCACAAATTATTTGATGGTTGGATTGCCGCTGGAACGTGTCGAGAGTAAATGCACAGCCCCCTCTGGCTGTTATACTTCGGGAAAATAAAGATAGAGGGATAACTGATAACCTGATGATCACTAACACTTCTGCGGACGCTGCCCCGATTGCCCACCGGCCGGTGATCCTGTTCGCCTGCATGCTGGCGATGTTTATGTCCGCGATTGAGGCGACTATTGTCGCCATCGCGATGCCGACCATTATCAGCGACCTGGGTGGTTTTTCGTTGCTGGGTTGGGTGTTTTCAGTCTATTTGCTGGCACAGGCCATCACCATTCCGATCTATGGGCGGTTGGCAGATCTGTATGGCCGCAAACCCGTTTTCTTCTTTGGGGCTACGCTGTTCCTGCTGGGCTCGATCCTCTGTGGTTTCTCAACCAATATGTATTGGCTGATCGCCTTCCGCCTGCTGCAAGGGCTGGGAGCAGGAGCCATCATGCCGATCGCCACCACCATCATCGGCGATATCTACAGTGCTACCGAGCGGCCTAAGGTGATGGGCTATCTATCCAGCGTTTGGGGCGTTTCCGCCATCCTTGGCCCGCTACTGGGTGCGTTTATCGTGCAGCACCTGTCTTGGGCGTTGGTATTTTGGGTCAACCTGCCCATTGGCCTGTTGGCGATGTTTTTTCTCGGCCGCTATCTGCCTGATTTCAAGCAGGGGCGCAAGCACGCGTTGGATTTGGCGGGTACGGCCTGGCTGACGATCTTTGTCGCCGCTTTGCTGCTGTCACTGTTGCAGGCAGAAATGCTGGGATGGTGGGTGATGCCACTGCTGGTGTTGGCGTTACTGGCGCTGATCCTGCTTATTCGGCAGGAGCGTCGTGCTCCGGAACCGTTGTTCCCGTTGGCACTGTGGCAAAACCGCGTCATTATCGCCGGCAATATTGGCGGCGTGGCGATCGGTGCTGCCATGATGGGCATCAGCGCTTTCCTGCCCACCTTTATACAGGGCGTGAAGGGTGGAACGCCGCTGGAAGCAGGTACCACGTTGGCTTTGATGTCGATTGGCTGGCCGCTGGCCAGTGCGCTGAGCGGCCGTTTGATGCTGCTGACCTCCTATCACACCACGGCACTGCTCGGTGCGTTACTGTTGGCGGCCGGTGGTTTCATCCTGTTGATGTTGCAACCTGTTGGCGGTTTGTTGTGGGGGCGGGTTGCGGCGTTCATCATCGGTGTCGGCATGGGGTTGTGTAACACCACGTTCCTGGTCTCGGTACAGAATGCGGCTCACTACAGCATTCGCGGTATCGCGACGGCCTGCACGGTGTTTACTCGAATGGTCGGATCGGCCATCGGTACCGCCATTCTGGGCGCCACGCTGAATCTCAACCTGCATCTGCGTTTGCCAGATGCGAGCGATCCGTTACAGCAGTTAATGGATCCTTCAGTACGTAATGCCATGCAGCCCGATGTACTAAGCCATCTTACCGACCTGGTTGCCGCTTCGCTGCATTGGGTGTTTCTGGTCTCGGCATTGATATCACTGTTTGCCTTGGGGGCGGCCATGCTGATCCCGGCGAGCCATCGGCCACAGAGTGAAGCAGAAGAGGCCAAACAAGCGTAAGAAAGGAAAAGTGGGCGGTAGGTGCAGGTGTCAATTTGTAGCACGTTCAGTCCCCTCTCCTTGTGGGAGAGGGTTAGGGTGAGGGGTTACTGCGGAGCTGGGGTATCCTGGCTGGTGCCAGTTGGTGCCGCATCGCCACTGTCGTCGCCGCTATGGAGGCGGGTATAAACAATTTTCTGTGTGTCCATGCCACAGTGGCCGACCACTTGCCCACCGGCCTGGTCAGCCTGATCGTTAGGGACGATCTCCAGCTTGAAGCCGGATTCAGGCACGCCATTATTGATAATCTTCTGCGCAATTTCCGCCTTGATGCTCTCACATGAGGCAGCAAAAGCGGCCAGTGGCGCGGTGGCTAATAACAGTACACCTACTACGAGCGCTTTTTTCATCATTCCATCCTTATTTGAGAATGAATATTCTTTACAGGATAGCAGCATCAGGTTGGATCGTTTACTCTTGCTGGCCGATTACTGCGTAATCTGGCGGCCAGTGGTACGATCCAGACACTTGCGGGTTGAAGGTTCCCAATAGGCATTGACGTTGTAGCTGTTATCACAACGATCTTCATCGTCAATGGCCCGATCAACCTTGTCGAACTCTTTTTCTACGCGGGTGTTGACCTTACTGCGCAGAGACTTGGTTTCGTTCCACTGCTCTTTGCTTTGGCGAGCCTGTTCATTGCTCATTGCTGCGCCGCCGCTGCCGTCAACCGTGACACAGGTGCTGCCTTGAGTACAGGAGGCCGCGAAAGCCGGAGCCTGCCAGGCACCGGCCAACAATAACATGGCCACCGGCAGCATCAGGCGCGGAAGGGAAAGTAATTTCATGGTTTCATCCTTATAAGTGTGTGTCGCATCCACCAGCAACACTGGCTGTAACATGGGCTAAATATATCACCCTGCTGTTATATTGCACCAGCGCCGAGCCTTGTTCGTTTAATTTACAGAGAGAAATACCCGCAATGATAAAAACCACGTTACTGTTTTTTGCCACGGCACTGGCCGAAATCATTGGCTGTTTCCTGCCATACCTGTGGTTAAAGAAAAATGCCAGCGCCTGGTTGCTGCTGCCTGCGGTGGCTAGCCTGATGATGTTTGTCTGGTTGTTGACGCTGCATCCGGCGGCCAGCGGGCGAGTATATGCTGCCTATGGTGGCGTGTATGTGGCAACGGCGTTGCTTTGGCTGCGGGTGGTAGACGGAGTGAAACTCTCGACGATGGATTGGTTGGGCGCAGGGGTTGCGCTGCTAGGGATGTTGATTATCGTTTCTGGTTGGCGTACGGCCTGAATGTTAAAAGTAGGGGCGCCGCATGCAGCGCCCGCAAGGACCATCAGCCGCGATGAATGCTCAGCCCGGCAAAGGACTGGCTGACCGGCATCATTTCCAACGTATTGATATTGACGCGTGCAGGCAGCGTCGCTACCCAGAACACCGCTTCGGCAACATCATCCGGCGTCAGGGCATCCACCCCTTGATAGGTTTTATCGACCTTGCCGTCATCGCCTTTAAAGCGCACGTTGGAGAACTCGGTGCCGCCAACCATGCCCGGTTCAATATCGGTAACGCGGATATGGGTGCCGTGCAGATCGGCGCGTAACCCCAGGCTGAACTGTTTAACAAAGGCCTTGGTCGCACCGTAAACGTTACCACCGGCATAAGGCCAGTTGGCGGCGGTGGAGCCGATGTTGATCACATGGCCCACGTTGCGTTCTACCATGGCTGGCAGCAGAGCGCGGGTCATGTTGACCAGGCCCTTGGTGTTGGTGTCGATCATGGTTTCCCAATCGTCCGCATTGGCTTTGTGCGCGGGCTCGAGGCCCAGCGCCAGACCGGCGTTATTCACCAGCACATCGACGTTACGCAGCGTGGCGGGTAACTCTTCGATAGCCTGCTGGATCGCCGCACGGTTGCGAACATCCAAACGTACGATATGCAGTGCTTCGCCCAGTTCTGCCTGTAGCGCTTCCAGGCGATCCACACGGCGACCGGTGGCAATCACCTGATGGCCTTCACGTACAAACTTGCGGGCAATCGCTTCACCAAAACCGGAGGTGGCGCCCGTGACAAAAATAATCATGCTACTGTTCCTTAACTGTTTTTACCCTGCATCCACTCTAACGCGGTTGCGTTAACCCTGCAATTTAAACGGTGATGGCTGGCACGTGGTAAACCACGCAGTCGTATTTGATATTCTCACGACGGCCTTGCACCGTCCCCCCCAGCGATTCGGCAATGCGGCGGCTTGGCGTGTTCTGCTCGGCTACCGGGTAAATAAAGTACGGCGGGTGGTAACGTTCGCTGGCCCACTTGGCCATGGCGTGCACGATTTCGCGCCCATAGCCTTTGCCATGCAGGCTTTCTTTCACCCAGATGCCCAGTTCAGGTGTTTGGCTGTGCAGATTATGTACGCCACCCAGGCCAACGAACTGCTTGCTGTCACGCAACCGTGCCACAAAGATGACTTCTTCACCTTCACGGATCAGCGGCAGCCAGCCTTCCCAGATATTGGCAAACGCCTCGGGGGATTCTTCTGGTTCAAAGGTTAAAAAACGCGTTAGCGTAGGAGTGATCGCCTGGTAAACATCGTCGGCGTCTGCTGCGGTAAAAGGGGCAATCAACAACCGATCGGTATTCACACGGCACTGAGTAAGGTCACTGTGGATCATTATTATTTACCTCGCTTTTCAGGCCTGAAATGGCAAAAATCCGCTCCCGTTAAAACGGGGCGGATCATCGATATTACGTTGATTAGCGCCAGATGCGACTTATTTTTTTACCAGGTGGGGAGCCAGTAGTAAAAGGTCAGCCGCAGAGAGGCGATCGGGTGCGGTGGAGGCCTGGTGCCAGTACGGATAAATCAGCGGCGGACGGCTCACTTCCTCCAAGCGCCGCAGCTCTTCTTCGTTCAGGATCAGGTTGGCCGCGTGCAGGTTGTCTTTGAACTGCTCCGCGTTACGGGCACCAATGACGACCGACGTTATCGTTGGGCGTGCCAACAGCCAGGCCAGCGCGATTTGTGCCGCAGAGATGCCACGGGAGTGAGCAATGTCTACCAGCACCTCGACAATATCAAACAGCGCCTCTTGATCGCGCACCGGCGGTTCACCCCAGTTGGCCAGATGGCGGGTGCCTTCCGGTGTCGGTAGATTACGACGATATTTGCCCGACAGCAGGCCACCGGCCAATGGGCTCCAGACCAAGACGCCAAGCCCTTGATCCTGTGCGACCGGTAGCAGTTCGTATTCCGCTTCGCGTGCCTGGAGGCTGTAATGGATCTGTTGACTGACCGGGCGTACCAATCCCAAGCGTTCAGCGCTGCCCAGGTGTTTCATCAGATGCCAACCGGAGAAGTTGGACAAACCGGTGTAGCGCACCTTGCCGCTGCTCACCAGATCTTCCAATGCCCGCAGCGTTTCTTCCACCGGTGTGATGCCGTCCCATTCGTGTAACTGATACAGATCGAGATAGTCGGTGTTCAGGCGTTTCAGGCTGGCTTCGCACGCGCGGATCAGGTGGTGGCGTGACAGCCCGGCGTCGTTCGGGCCGCTGCCCATGGGGAAACGGGCCTTGCTGGCGATCAGCACCTCATGGCGTTGACTGCCCAGTGCTTGGCCGAGGATCTCCTCCGATTGGCCTGCCGAGTACACATCGGCGGTATCGAACAGGTTGATCCCGGCGTCAATGCACATGGCGATCTGATTGCGTGCCTCGCTGACATCAGTCGTGCCGGTTTTGGCGAACTTGCCTTGCCCTCCAAAGGTCATGGTGCCCAAACTTAGCGCCGAAACTTTCAGGCCGGAACGGCCAAGTTGACGGTATTCCATCGTTAACTCCTTACCTTGGTTGCCAGAGATTTTTCAGACGTGGGGGGCGCACTTTTCCTTTGGCGGATTTCATTGCCCGCCTCTGCGCCCAGCGTAAAGCTATCCAGCACCGCCAACAGGGCGATCACGCCGATCACGATAAAGGCCAGTTGGAAATCGGCCAGCGGTACCGTGCCATGTTGCTGCGGCATCAGCATCTCTGCTAGCCGCAACGCCAGCGCGCCGATGGCGATCCCCAGGCCGCTGCCCATCTGTTGGGCCATATTGAACAGGGTGTTGGCTCCGCTCATGCGTGGCTGCGGCACTTCGGAAAACGCCAGCGTATTGAGCGCGGTGAACTGCATTGAACGCGTCAAGCCACTGACAAACAGCAGCGCCAGAATTAGCCAGGTAGGGGTCTGTGGGGTAAGCAACGCACAGGCAAAGATGGTGGCAGCGTTGAGTAAACCGTTGACCACTAGCGTGGTACGGAAGCGGAACCGGTAGAGGATCGGTGAGGTAAAGGGTTTCATCACCAGATTACCGGCAAACACGGCCAATACCAATAATCCCGCGTCGAAGGCATTCAAGCCAAAGCCGATTTGAAACAGCAAGGGCAGCAGGAACGGCACGGCTCCGATGGCGATACGGAACAGGGTACCGCCCTTAATAGTGACGGCGTAACTTTTAATCCGCATCGCCCAGAGATCCATCAAGGGATAGGCATGGCGTTTGGCGTGGCGGATTGCCAGGCTGCCTAGCGCCAGACTGCCCACCAGACATAATAGCGGCACCAACCAAGAAAGCTGCGGGCTGTTGATCAGATCCAGGCCAAACATCAGCCCGAAACAGGCGACGCCGGTGAGTGCAAAGCCCACGCCATCAAAGGGGACGCCTTTCTGAGCTGGCTCATGGGGGATCAACCGCCAGGCGAAGAACAACGCCAGCAGGCCAAGCGGGACGTTGAGAATAAAAATCCAGTGCCAGGAAGCGTAGGTGGTGATAAAACCGCCCACCGGTGGCCCCAGGATCGGCGCCGCCAACCCTGGCCAGGTGATAGTGGCAATAGCGTTGATCAGATCGGGTTTGGCGGTATTGCGCAGAACTACCAGGCGGCCTACCGGCACCATGAGTGCGCCACCAAAGCCTTGCAGGATACGAGCGGTGGTAAATTGCGGCAAAGTTGTGCTGAGAGCGCACAACACCGAGGCCAGGGTAAAAATAACGATGGCGGCGGTGAAAATATTGCGGGCACCGAAGCGGTTGGCGATCCAGCCGCTGGCGGGGATAAACACCGTCAGGGTAAGAATATAGGCAGAAACCCCGATGTTCATATCGACCGGCTGTACGCCAAACGCCGCCGCCATTTGCGGCATGGCGGTGACAATTACCGTGCCATCCAGGTTTTCCATAAAGAATGCCCCGGCGACCAGCAGCGGGAGCGCGCTAGCGCGGGAGAACCAGCTCATGGACGGCTCCGGCTGGAGTACGGCAAACACGCAGGCATAACAGAAACCCCGTTTCAAAAATCGTAACGTCGGCAGAGTTTTTGAGCATAACGCATCACGACAAGGTTAAACAGGACGATTTGTAGGGGCGCCGCATGCTGCGCCCGCTTAGCTGTAAAAACGCCAGTTCGATCGAAATTAACCGCCAGCCAACCGTTGCCCGCTCTGGGCATCAAACAGATGGATAGCACTGGCATTGGCCTCAAGCGCGAGCCTTTGGCCGCTTTGTGCGTCGATCCGACCGCTGAACTGCACATGCAAGCGAAAACCGGCCCAGGTGAGATGCAACAGGCTGACATCACCGGTGACTTCTATCAGCCTCAGCTCCGCAGCAGGTTGGCTACTGGTGGCGACCAGACGGAAATCGTGCGGACGCAGCCCGAGGATCACCTGGCTGCCCTCGGTGACGCCATGCCATTTGTCGGGCAAAGGAAACCATAGCTCACCGCAGGCAACCCCCTGGTTTTGCACTACGCCTTCCAGTAAGTTCATCGGTGGTGAACCGATGAATCGGGCGACAAAGGTATCGACGGGCGCGTCATAAATCTCCAGCGGTTTACCTTGTTGCACGATATTACCGTCTTTCATCACCACGATCTGATCGGCTAACGTCATGGCTTCAACCTGATCGTGGGTCACGTAGACCGTCGTGGTACGAAACTGTTGATGCAGTGCCTTGATTTCGGCCCGCAGTTCCATCCGCAACTGGGCATCAAGGTTAGACAATGGCTCATCAAACAGAAACACCTTCGGATTACGCACCATCGCCCGGCCCATGGCGACCCGCTGCCGTTGCCCCCCAGAAAGCTCCTTGGGGTAACGCTGCAAGAGCGTAGCGATCCCCAGAATACGCGCCGCCTGCTGCACTTTAGCCTGCTGCTCGCTTTTACTGACCTTCATCACCTGCATATGAAACGCCATATTTTCCGCCACCGTCAGGTGTGGGTAGAGCGCATAGCTTTGAAACACCATGGCGATATCCCGATCGGCGGGATCGAGATCGCTAATCTTCTGCTTATCGAGCAGGATCGCGCCGTCGGAAAGCGTATCCAATCCGGCCAGCAAGCGCAGCAGCGTCGATTTCCCGCAGCCAGAAGGGCCAACCAACACGGTAAAACTGCCATCCGGGATGGTTAAATCGAGCGGGTTGAGCACCCGCTGTTTGCCATAGTATTTGGCAACTTGCACCAGTTCGACGCTTGCCATCAGATTTACTCTCCGGCGCAGGTTTTCAGGGTTTGCCAGTCCAGATATTGGCGCGGTGAGCTGCCGATCGCATGGCTGGCGGCACGAATTCCCCAACGCAGGGCGACGCTCGCCGAGTGGCCGTACAGGATTGCCGTCAGAAAACCGGCGTTGAAACTATCTCCGGCACCGATGGTATCGACTACCTTGATGGGATGCGCCGCAGCTTGCAGCTGCCGTTCACCGCTCCACAACTTGGCGCCGTCGGGCCCGCATTTTACCACGCACTGGCCATCGGTGGGCTGTTGTCGGTTGAGCGTGCGCGCTGCAGTGTAAAGATCGTCATTACCCGCCATGCCACAGGTTTCCACCTCGTTGAGCAGCAGGATATCGCACAGTGGCAGCCACTCTGCGATCTGTGCGCGAAGTTCATCGCTCCAGCCCTGCGGTGGCCAACCGGTGTCGACCGCGATGCGATAACCTCGCTGGTGTAAGGCTTGCAGTAGAGCCGGATAGGCCGCCATCAGCGTGGTGCAGAGAAAGGTTCCACATAACAGCACTATATCGCCTTGGCTGGCGACCAGCGGCAACTGGTGCAGCACATCGTCGTGGGTCAGTCGGGTGATGTGGCCCTGATTGCTGAAAAAGGTTCTTTCATTATCCGGGTGTGTGACGCCAAACGTCAGCGACGTTTCACAAGGGTAAGTTGGCCAGTAAACCGCGCTCTCCGGAAACTGGCTGGCCAGCCACGGGCTGAAATAGTCATTACCTTGATTGGCAACCAGCCGATAGGGCGTTTGCAGCGCGGCCAGCGCCAATGCGCAGTTGCCAGCAGAGCCGCCGGGGCGCATTTCGCTATGATCCAGCATCGCCTCGGTGCCTTTTTGCGGCCAGTGCTGCAAGGTACTCATAATCACATCGACGTTAATGTTGCCAGCTACGTATAACGTGGCTTGGGTGGAATTCATCATGTAACTTCACTCCCTTTCAAATTAGCCCTTGCTGCCACCGCTGGTTAAACCGCTGACCAGCGTCTTTTGCAGCCAGATGGCGATAAACAGTGGCGGAATGGCCGCTAAAATACCGACGGCGGCGATCAGGCCGTCATCGGTGGCTCGCCCGGCGGTGAAACCGGCAATGGTCACCGGCAGCGTCTGTGCCTGAATATTGCTGGTGAACAGCAGCGCGTAGAAAAACTCGTCCCAGGCCAGCAGCCAGCCAAACAGGGCCGACGCCCCTAACGCCGGTTTAGCCAGCGGTAAAGTGATCCGTAACAGCACCTGCCACTGGCGTAAGCCGTCCAGTCTGGCGGCCTGCTCGATATCGATCGGCAGGGCATCGAACTGGTTTTTCAGCATCCAGGTCAGGAACGGCATGATCATCGAGCAATACACCAACACCAGCCCGAGGTGGGTGTTCAGCAACGTCAGTTTTTGCAGGATAAAGTACAGCGGCAGCACGAAGGCCACCGGTGGCACCATGTAAATCGCCAAGCTGGTGAACAGCCAACAGTCGCGTCCGGGGTAGCGGGAGAAACTGAACGCCGCCGGGATCGCCAATAACAGCGAGATCAGCGTGGCTCCGCAGGCCACCAACAGGCTGTTGAGCATCGCATGTAAAAACAGCGCACCGGGCTGGCCAGCCTGTAGCGATAACAGGCTGCCATAGCGTGAAAAGTCCCACTGGCGCGGCAGCCATTCCAAGGGGACGCGGGTCAGGTCGGCACTCGAGCTGACGCTCATCAAAAACAACCACAGCATCGGGGCCAGGATCGACACCGCCAGCAGCAGAGCGGCCAGATAGCAGAGTGCGCGGCGGATTTTACGCTTCATCGGCGGAACTCCCTTTACGCTGGCGGAACAACATCAACAGATACAGCGCAATCAGCAATCCGCACAGCAGCGTCATCAACACCGCATAGGCCGCGCCGCTGCCCGCGCGCAAATAGCTGAACGACTCCTGATAAACGAAGAAGCTGACGGTTTTGGTGCTGTCCATCGGTCCGCCGCGGGTCATCACGTAAATGATATCGAACACCTTGAAAGCATCGATGGTGCGCAACACCAGCGCTACCGCCAGCGGTGCCAGGATCGCGGGCAGGGTGATGGCGCGAAAACGCCGCCAGGCCGAGGCACCGTCCAGTCTGGCCGCCTCGTACAAGTCTTCTGGGATCGACTGCAACGCCGCCAGCGTCAGCAGGGTGATCAGCGGATAGTTTTTCCAGATATCCGCCAGCATCACCGCATTAAGGGCCGAAGCAGGATCGCCCAGCCAGCTGCGGTAATGGTCAATCACGCCAAGCTGGGTCAGCAGGGCATTAATGCTGCCATAGTCGGGGTTGAAATTAAGCCGCCACATCGTGGCATTGACGATGGTCGGCAAGGCCCAAGGCAGGATCACCAGCACCCGCAGGACATTGCGGCCATAAAACTTCTGGTTGAGCAGTAACGCCACCAGCACACCGATCAGCCCCTCGAAGGCTACCGAAACCACGGTGAAATAAAGCGTGCGCCATAACGCGGCCTGAAAATCCGGGTCGGTGAGGGCATAGAGAAAGTTGTCACCTCCCACCCAGGCAGGTGTGGTGCCGTCACCTACCAGGGCGGCATCGGTGAAGCTCAGCCAAAGCGTGCGGCCCAGCGGCCAGGCGGTTAACAGCAGCATCATCAGTAACATGGGTGCCAGCAGCACCCATGCCTGACGCCGCTCACGTTGAGGTAAAGTGAGCATGCTCATCCCTTAACGCAACCGTGCGGTACTTTGGGTGGCAGTAGCCAGCCCTTCCTGCGGCGTCACCTTGCCCTGCAAGATCTGTTGCAAATCCTGTTGCAGACCGTTGGATAAGCGCGAGTAATCCGCCGTTTCCGGGCGCGAAAGCATCACGTTCAGCGACTGTTTGGCAGCGGCAATCAGCGGCTCCTGATCCTTTTGCACCGCCGGATCGTCGTAAGACGATTTCCAGATCGGCAGGCTGAGCTTGGCGTATTTGTCCTGTACCGGCTGCGAGGTCATGTAACTGATATATTCCCAGGCCTGGTCCGGATGGGCGCTGGCCTTGGCAATGCCCAACCCCATCGAACCATTCACCGCACCTACCTGGCCCGGCTTGCCACCCGGAGCTGGGGCGATGCCCACATCGCCAGCCACTTTGCTCTGTTTGGCATCGTTGGCCATGTTGTACATATAGGTCCAGTTGAGGGCGAACGCAGCATCACCGTTGGAGAAGGCTTTGCGGACGTCTTCCTCCAGATACTCACGGGAGTTGGGGTTGGTCAAACCTTTATCCAGCGACTGCTTCATATAGCTGGCCGCTGCGAGTGAGGCTGGCGTGGAGAAATCAATTTTTCCCTGTTGATAGAATTTGCCGCCATTGCCGGAAACCAGGGTGGTGTAATCACAGATCAGCGCTTCCGCCTGCGACCAGCTCCAAACCAGCGGATATTTTACGATGCCTTTCTGTTTGAGGATTTCCGCCTGCTGTTCCAGTTCCTGCCAGGTTTTCGGTGGGGCGGTGATGCCAGCCTTGGCCAGCATGGCTTTATTGAAGTAAAGATACTTGGTATCGAGGATCCACGGCATGCCCCAGACCTTATCCTTGTACGTCACGGTGGTCATGGCCCCGTCAAAGATCTTCTTGCTGTCCTCTGGACTGACGCGCGCGGTGACGTCTTGCAGCAGACCGAACTTGGTGAATTCGGCAGGCCAGATGGCGTCGAATAGCACCACGTCATAGCCATTGCTACCGGCCCCGCGCGCCGCCACGATCTTGTCGTGTAGCGCTTCGTAAGGGACAAACTCCAGGTTAACGGTAATATCCGGGTGCTGTTTGCTGAAGTCGGCAGTCATGGCGCGAATATCATTTTCGCTGTAGGCCGCCTGGGTCATAAACAGCGCGTTGATTTGCGTTGGGGCAGCAAAGGCAGATGAGAGGCTAAACGTCAGGGCAGTGAGGGTACAAACTGCACTGGCGGCGATGGTGGTACTTTTCATGTGCGGTCTCCGGTGTAAAAAGATTTTTAAATCAATTTGATTGCTTTATTGGAGGGCACCATACTGCTAACACGATCTCCCTTTCTGCATAGGCAGTTATGACGACTTCCGGCACTAACCTTGAACATGCTCGTGCACACAACCGGCGCGTAGTGATCGAGGCGATCCGTCTGCACGGCGAATTGACCCGTGCCGAAATTGCCCGGCTGACCTCACTGACGCCGCAAACCGTTTCTAACATCGCAACAGAACTGGAGCAGGCTGGCATTCTTTCCTCGCACTTGCCACGCCGCGCGGGGGGAAGAGGCCAACCGGCAACGCCGCTAACCCTGAATCCAGACAGTGCTTATTCCATCGGCATTCATCTGGATCATCAATCACTGCTGGTTATCGTCGTTGATCTCTCGGGAAGCGTGCGCTTCCACCGCTTGATTATGGTGCAAAAGCCCCAGCCTGCTGCGACCCTGAAACGGATTTGTGATGTACTGCAAGAATTGCGCCAGCAGCCGGATCTGACCTGGAGCAAAATGCTGGGCATCGGTGTGGTGATGCCGGGGCCGTTTGGGGTGGAGGGGATCTCATCGGTGGGGCCAACCACGCTCAACGGTTGGGAGCAAACCGACGTGGTCGCTGAGCTCACTGCACAGAGTGGCCTGCCGGTGACGCTGGAAAATGACGCGACCGTCGCCGCCATTGGCGAGCGGTTGCACGGTGTGGCCAAGCGGCTAAATTCTTTTATTTATCTTTATCTCGGCACCGGCCTGGGGGCCGGGATCTTTACCGACGGGCGTATTTATACTGGCCATGCGCACAACGCTGGTGAAGTCGGCCACATGATAGTGCAACCGGGTGGACGCGCTTGTTACTGTGGTAATCAGGGCTGTCTGGAGCGTTATGTCTCGCTACAGGCGGCGTATGAAAGCTGCGGGTTAGACCCCATGACCGCCATGCCGCAAGATCTGTTGTCGTTGCCGCAGGCCAGCCTGGTTCACTGGTTCGATTCTGCGGTACCTGCCTTGCGTCAGGCCATCAACATCGTCGAATGTATGTTTGATGCCGAAGCGGTGATCCTCGGCGGCCTGATGCCGGAGAGCATTGTGGAGCAACTGATTAAACGCTTGGCTCCGCTGCACCGTTCGGTGCGCAGTAAATACCTGGATGGATTACGAGTTCGTTTGGGCACCACCGGGGCAGATACCGCCGCACTGGGGGCCGCATCGCTGCCGCTGTTTGATGAATTCAATCCTCGCTATGAAGTGCTGTTAAAATAAATAGCCAGGGATCAAGGTTAAGATTTGGTAAGCAGCAGGGTAAAAGTGAAACAATAAAAATAAATATTGTGGGGCTGTCCGCATGGCGCTGAGGCGTTATTTATAAAATGAAATAATTAGTAATGATTGATGCAGAAGCAACCTGTTGCATTAATTGTATTTTTTACCCGGCCGTAATCCCTCTGGATCCATTGTGTGAGTTTGCCACAAACTTGGATACATATTGACGATTAAAAAAGTAATTGGCCCGCCTTGCATTAAGCTAATGGCGGTATAGATTAATATAATTACCGTCATCAATACGGTGATACTCCTACGAGCTAATCATGCTTGTAACAACAGTAGTGGCTAGAGTTCGACATAATAATAGAGGTAATCACGATGAAACTTCGAGTACTCTCTCTGATGGTGCCTGCTTTGCTGATGGCAGGCTCCGCAGGCGCAGCGGAAATCTACAACAAAGACGGTAATAAACTGGATTTGTACGGTTTAGTCGATGGTCTTCACTATTTCTCTGATAACAATAGCGTTGATGGCGACCAGTCTTACATACGTATGGGGCTGCGCGGTGAAACGCAGATCAATGATCAACTCACCGGCTACGGCACGTGGGAATACCAGGTCAACGTCAACACCCCGGAAAGCGAAAACAATGCCTTCACCCGTTATGGTTTCGCGGGATTAAAAGCCACTGATTATGGCTCATTCGACTATGGCCGTAATAACGGCGTACTGTATGACGTTGCGGCCTATACGGATATGCAGCCTGAATTTGACGGCTCTACTTATGGTGCCGATCAATTCATGTTCCAACGCTCAAGTGGTTTGGCCACCTATCGTAACAATGACTTCTTTGGTCTGGTCGATGGCCTGCATTTTGCTGTGCAGTACCAGGGGAAAAACGGCAGTCCTGAAGAAACTAACAATGGCCGCGACGTGCTGGGGCAAAACGGCGACGGTTATGGGATGTCGGTGAATTATGATATGGGCTTCGGCATCAATGCAGCAGGTGCCTTCTTTAATTCCAAACGTACCAGCGAACAGAATGGCGGCGGCGCATATAGCGGCATCATGGGGCGTGGCGATAATGCGGAAGGGTATTCAGGCGGTCTAAAATATGATGCCAATAATACCTACCTGGCGGTGATGTTTACCCAGTCCTATAATGCGGCCCGTTTTGGCAGCTCAAACAGCGAGGCTTATGGCTATGCCAACAAGGCGCAAAGCTTTGAGGCCTATGCCCATTATCTGTTTGATTTCGGCCTGAAACCATTTGTCGGTTATAACCAAACCAACGGGAAAAACCTGGGGCAGGCAGCCAACGGCCATAGCTACGGCAGTGAAAATCTGGTCAAGTTTGTTGACTTGGGGGCGACCTATTACTTCAACAAAAACATGTCCACCTATGTGGATTATAAAATCAACCTGTTGGATGAAAACGACTTCACCAAGTCGGCTGGCATCAATACCGACGACGTGGTTGCTGTAGGCCTGGTTTACCAGTTCTAATCACAGTGTAATAAGTCAGCTTGCGAGAACGCGGCCACCTGGCCGCGTTTTTCATGCGGAACCCGATTTGATACCCATCACAAATTAACAAACTGGCATGTTAATTTTAATGAAACATCGTTTCTTTAATTTAACACGGACAGGAAAAGGGATAACATTCAATGCGCTGATTACAGCGACCTTGACTGTTCTTCTAGTGATAAGGGATCTCCATGAGAATAACGCGCTCACCTTCCTATAAAACGATTAAGACTATGCTTCTGCTGATGGCAACCGGTTTGATGGCAACCACTCCACAGGCGTCTGCCGCTCCCATGAACAAACAAGCCCCACAGCAATTGCATGTTCCAGCTCTATCGTCTGACGACAGTAGCTTGATGTTGGTATGGCAAGCGCCAGAGGATACCGGCGATATCGTTGACTATCTGGTTTACTCTGAAGGGAAACTGTTGGGTAAAGCCAGTGAAAATAACGATCGGTTTTCACCAGCCAAGCCTTACATCAATCAATTTTATGCCAATGACAAAGATCGCTTCTCGCACCGGATCGTGATCCAGAATTTCAAAGTAACGGATTTAAAGCCTGAGCGTCAGTATTCGTTTACCGTCAAAGCGCTCTATGCCGATGGTACGCAGTCAGACGCCAGTCAAAGCATTACGGCCAAAACCACCCCGTTGCCGGCCGTGATCAATATCACGGATTTCGGTGCGAAAGGCGATAGCACCACGCTGAATACCAAGGCGATCCAACAGGCAATTGATGCTTGCCAACCTGGCTGCCGGCTTGATGTTCCTGCGGGAGTTTATAAAACGGGAGCGCTATGGCTGAAAAGTGATATGACGCTCAACCTACAGGCGGGTTCGACCTTGCTGGGTTCCGATGATCCGGCAGATTATCCACCAGCTTACCGGCTGTATAGCTATTCCACAGAAATGCGGCCCGCCTCCTTGCTTAATGCCATTGACCCGGAACATGCAGAGCCGGGAACTTTCCGCAATATCCGCATTGTTGGGCCTGGTGTGATTGACGGCAATGGCTGGTTACGCCAGAAAAGCGCTGAGATTGTCGATGAGGTGGGGAACCGCCTGCCACAGTATATTTCCAGTAACAACCGGGAAGTCCATAACGATGGCATTCTGGCTAAACATCAGGTCGCCAAGGCGGTGGCCGAAGGCGTACCGCTACAAATCGCTTACGGGCAACGCCGATCCAGCCTGGTGACATTACGTGGCGTCGAGAATGTTTATCTGGCCGACTTTACAGCACGCAATCCGGCTTTCCACGGCGTCATGCTGTTGGAAAGTCACAATGTGACAGCCAATAACCTGATCCATCAGACCTTTGATGCCAACAATGGCGACGGTATCGAGTTTGGTAACAGCCAGAATGTGATCGTCATGAATAACTTCTTTGATACGGGTGATGACTGCATTAACTTCGCGGCAGGCACCGGTGAAAAAGCGCGTGAACAACCTTCAATGAAGGGGGCCTGGTTATTCAACAACTATCTGCGCCGGGGGCATGGTGCGGTAGTGACGGGCAGCCATACCGGGGCCTGGATTGAGGACATTCTGGCCGAAAACAACGTCATCTACCTGACCGATGTCGGTTTGCGCGCCAAGAGCACCACGGATATCGGCGGTGGGGCCCGTAACATCACATTCCGCAATAATGCCATGCGGGATATTCTTCGCCAGCCGGTGATCCTGACGTTGAATTACTCCGATCCTAACGCCAAGATTGATTACCCTGCGGCGAAGGAACCGGCTCAGTTTTATAATGTTCTGGTGCAGAACGTCACGGTACAGGGAACGTTAGGGGATAAACCAGCCATCGAAATCAAAGGGAATAGTGAAAAAAATGCCTGGCACCGACAGATCCGCTTCAACAATGTGCATTTCAATAATGTGCCGCCCACTGCCATCAGTGATTTAGCAGATAGTCAGTTTGACCAGGTGACGTTTAGCCACTTACGTGGAGATGATCCTTGGCATTTCAACGCTGTCAGGAACGTGACCGTCGATGGTAAGCCTGTCGCACAATAATGAATTTCAATAGGTTGTAAGGCAGGGTTTTCCCTGCCTGTTAAGCCACCCGTACCAGAAGCTCGGACATTATAACGAGCCAAATCCCAGCGCCCCTTGTCGGTTAACAATTGCTAAATGTGCAAAAAAAGAGTTACGGGTCGCACCCAGGTGTGATTGCAACTTATCTTTGCTCAAATGGCCATCTGGGCCTAAGCTAGCCTATGTTGCTGAATTTGCAGCTTCTATCCAAGTGGGCACCGCGTACCGCGTTGCCACACCACGACATGGAGGAGTTTCGATTTGATGCGTTTATCAACCCTGATGCTGGCGATCGGCGTTGCGTTAAGCACGCCCGCGCTGGCAGAAACGAACACCCAGACTAAGGAGGCGAATGTGACCGGAGAAGTTAATCAGGCTAAGCGGGGAGAAAACCCGTTCTTTGCCGCCAGTCAGTTGCCATTCCAGGCTCCTCGTTTTGATGCCATCAGCGAAAGCGACTATGCTCCGGCCATTGCCGCCGGTATCCAGCAAAAACTTGCGGAAGTCGAAAAGATCGCCAATAACCCGGCAGCGCCCACGTTCGAAAATACCTTTGTGGCGCTGGAAAAAAGTGGCGCACTGCTGACGCGTACCATGAACGTATTTAGCGCGATGACCTCTGCCAACACCAGCGATGCCTTGCAAAAGCTGGATGAAGAGACTTCACCGAAACTGGCCGCGTTAGATGATGCCATTATGCTGAACAGCAAGCTGTTTGCGCGCATCAAGGCGATTTACGACCAGCGGGATAGCCTGAAACTGGATGCCGAATCCCTGCGGCTGGTTGAAGTGACCTACAAGAACTATGTGCTGGCCGGTGCCAACCTCTCCGACGCGGATAAAACCCAACTGAAAGCGTTGAATCAGGAAGCGGCAACGCTGAGCACCCAGTTCACCAATAAATTACTGGCCGCCAGCAAAAACGGCGCTTTGGCGATCGGCGATAAAAGCCTGCTGGCAGGGCTTTCAGATGGCGAGTTAGCGGCAGCCGCTCAGGCTGCTAGTGAGCGTAAGCTGGATAAGCAGTGGCTGTTGGTGTTGCAAAACACCACGCAGCAACCCGATCTGCAAAGCCTGCAAAATCGCGATACTCGGCAAAAATTGTTCGAAGCGTCGATCAATCGGGCCGAAAAAAGTGATGCCAACGATACCCGTCAAACCCTGGCGCGGCTAGCCAAAGTGCGTGCCGAGCAGGCCAAACTGCTGGGCTTCCCGAACTATGCCGCCTGGAAGTTGCAAAACCAGATGGCGAAAACCCCGGATGCGGCGCTGGCGTTTATGCGTGATATCGTGCCTGCCGCCACCGGCCGGGCAGAGCGCGAGGCCAAAGATATTCAGGCGATGATCGATCGACAGAATGGTGGCTTTAAACTGGCCGCCTGGGATTGGCAGTTCTACGCCGAGCAGGTGCGTAAAGAGAAGTACGATCTGGATGAGTCGCAGATCAAACCTTACTTTGAGATGAACAACGTGCTGCATAATGGCGTGTTCTACGCTGCCAACCTGTTGTACGGCATCAGCTTTAAAGAGCGCAAAGATATCCCGGTTTATCATCCGGATGTGCGAGTGTACGAGGTGTTTGATAAAGACGGCCAATCCCTGGCGTTGTTCTACACCGATTTCTACAAACGTGATAACAAAGGCGGCGGTGCCTGGATGAGCAACTTTGTTGAGCAGTCCAAACTCAACGGCACCAAACCCGTGATCTACAACGTCTCCAACTTCACCAAGCCTGCGGCAGGCCAACCGGCGTTGTTGTCCTATGACGATGTGATCACCATGTTCCATGAGTTCGGTCATGCGCTGCACGGCATGTTTGCCGATCAGCAATACCCGAGCCTTTCTGGTACCAATACCGCCCGCGATTTTTTCGAGTTCCCTTCGCAGTTTAACGAGCACTGGGCCAGCGATCCCAAAGTATTCGCCCACTTCGCCAAGCATTACCAAACCGGCGCGGCAATGCCGCAGGAGTTGGTTGACAAGATTAACAAGGCCGACAAGTTCAACAAGGGCTATGCCATGACCGAGCTGTTGGCTGCCGCGCTGCTGGACATGCACTGGCATATGTTGACGGCCGATCAACCCCAGCAGGACGTTGACAAGTTCGAAGCCGCATCGTTGAGTCAGGACAAGATCGATCTCAGCTATGTGCCACCGCGCTATCGCTCCAGCTATTTCCAGCATATCTGGGGCAACGGCTATGCCGCCGGTTATTACGCCTATTTGTGGACGGAGATGTTGGCGGATGATGCCTTCCAGTGGTTCAGCGATAACGGCGGATTAACGGCAGAGAATGGCCAACGCTTCCGTGACCAGGTCTTGTCGCAGGGCAACAGCCAGGATCTGGAGAAGCTGTATGTGAAGTGGCGTGGGCAAGAGCCAAGCATTGAACCCATGCTGATCAATCGCGGGCTGAAAGATAAGTAAGCCCCGTTTTGCATTCTCCGGGGGCAGGTGACCGCCCTCGGATTTTAAGCCGCGAGACGAGGAAAGCGAATTGTGTGAGGCCGGTCATTTTTCTATGCAAGCGAAATCAACCTTAGTGAGATTAGTCCTTGTAATTAATAGGGCTACCAACACTTGTTGGTTAAAATAAGCGAAAAACCCATCCCTTTGTTTTAATACGTTTATCTTCAGCACAAAATTTTGGCTCCGCTTAACAACCATAAAAAACCGCGCTTCAAGCCTGGGTTAATATGATTAGCATCACAGATTAATCACTGAAAACCGCGCGACTGCAAGTTACGATCATAATCTCAACTCCTAAAATTGCCGCTTTACTGTTGTCGGCTGCCGATTTAAAACAAACATCTGTTTAAAAACAAACAAGTGTTAACTATGACCAATCGGGAAAAACAGATACTGCAACTCCTTCGGCGGGACCCGTTGATTCAACAACACGAAATCGCCGACATTCTAGGTATTAGCCGTTCTGGTGTGGCGGGGCACATCATGAATCTAATGAATAAAGGTTATATTAAAGGCAAAGGCTATATTCTGTCCGAACATCGTTATGTGGTCACCGTGGGTTCGGTCAATATGGACGTTTGCGGCTATGCCAATACGCAATTGGTTTATGAAGATTCCAACCCAGGGAAAATAAAATGTACCCCGGGCGGCGTTGGCCGCAATATATCACAAAATATTGCGTTATTAGGGGCCGAATGCCACCTGGTTTCCGTCGTCGGCGATGATTTTTACGGCACGACGTTGCTGGAACAGGCAAAATTGGCCGGTGTCAACGTGGATAATTGCCACCGGTTGCACGGTGAAAGCACCTCGACCTATGTTTCGCTGCTGGATGGTCATGGCGAAATGCTGGTTGCGATTAACGATATGCGCATCCTGGAAAAATTGACTCCGGCGCTATTATCCCATTCCAAGGAGTTAATTCAGCACAGCGGCGTATTGGTGTTGGATTGCAACCTGAGCGAAGACGCGCTGGCCTGGCTATTTACCCATGCCGGTAACGTACCGGTATTTGTCGATACGGTTTCCGCGTTTAAAGCGCCGAAAATTAAAAACTGGCTCTCGCATATTCACACCTTGAAGCCAAATCGGATTGAGGCGGAGATCCTCAGCGGGATGAAAATCTCCCAGGCGAGTGACGCACCGGCGGTGGCCCGGTGGTTCCACCAGCAAGGGGTCCAGCGTTTGGCGCTGAGTATGGGTAGCCACGGTGTTTATTTCAGCGAAGTGGATGGTCAGCAAGGCTGGTCGGCACCGTTGCCAACCCAGGTGGTCAACGTCACAGGAGCCGGGGATGCCATGATGGCGGGGCTGGTGAGCTGCTGGCTGGAAGATTTCCCACTCGATCACAGTATTCGTTTTGCCCAGGGTTGTTCGGCAATGACCCTGGCCTCTGAGTTCACCAATAACCCGAACCTGTCGCAAGCCAGCGTTCAAAAACTTTTGGAATTACAATCATGCAAAATAGCCTAATCACCAATCAATATCTGGATATCGCACCTGAAGTGGCGCAGGCCCTGGCAGAGCATCGCCCGGTGGTGGCGTTGGAATCGACAATCATTTCCCACGGGATGCCATACCCGCAGAACGTTGAAACCGCCTTGCAGGTCGAAGACAGGATCCGGGCCAACGGTGCGGTGCCGGCAACCATTGCGGTGATCAATGGGCGGATGAAGGCGGGGCTTTCCCATGATGAGATCGAAACGCTGGGCTGTGAAGGGCACCGGGTTGCTAAAGTGAGCCGCCGCGACTTACCTTTCGTGATTGCCAGTGGCAAAAACGGCGCGACGACGGTGGCCTCCACCATGATCATTGCCGAACTGGCCGGGATCAGCGTGTTTGCCACCGGCGGGATTGGTGGTGTGCACCGTGGTGCTCAGCAGACGTTTGATATTTCGGCCGATTTACAGGAATTGGCACAAACCAACGTGGCGGTGGTTTGCGCCGGTGCCAAATCGATCCTGGATCTCGGTTTGACGGCCGAATACCTGGAGACGCATGGTGTGCCTCTGGTGGGTTATGGCACGGACAGCTTGCCCGCATTCTTCAGCCGTACCAGCCCTTACTCCGTCAGCGTACGCCTGGATACGCCACAGGACATTGCCCGGGCGATGGCGGCCAAATGGGCTGCTGGCTTGCAGGGCGGCATGGTGATTGCCAATCCAATCCCAGAGCAGTACGCCATGCCAGAGGAGAAAATCAATCAGGCCATCGGCCAGGCCGTGCAAGAGGCTGAGGAACAGGGTGTGTCCGGCAAGGAGAGCACACCATTCCTGCTCGCCAGGGTAGCCGAATTGACCGGGGGCGACAGTTTGCAGGCCAATATTCAACTGGTGTTTAACAATGCCGAGTTGGCCGCCAAGATTGCCAGTCACTATCAGCTAAATTGCGCATAACGTTTTAATCAGTACGCTACGTTTGTCCTTGATAAATCACTGCTGCCTCGGCAGACGGCACGTTATTGCCGTTTGTCGAGGTACGGAGTGAATAAACAAAACAGAAGGGGGCATTATGGAATTATTGCGCAGTTTGGCAGGCATCATCATCCTGTTATTGATCGGGTTTGTTTTTTCAGTAAATAAAAAGAGGATCAGCTTGCGTACGGTAGGTGCAGCATTATTGCTCCAGATATTACTCGGGGCGATTATGCTCTATGTCCCCGCAGGAAAATGGGCAATTAACGCCATTGCCAGCGGGGTCAATCGCGTTATTTCTTACAGCGATGCGGGGAGCGCATTTATTTTTGGCGGCCTGGTTGGGCCGAAAATGAATGAGCTTTTCGATGGCGCAGGTTTTGTCTTCGCCTTTCACGTTTTGCCCGCCATTATTTTTATCACCTCACTGATTTCTATTTTATATTACCTTGGCGTGATGAAGTGGGTGATCAATATCCTTGGCTATGTCTTCCAACGGCTGATGAATATCAGCAAGGTGGAATCCTTTGCCGCCGTCACCACCATTTTCCTGGGGCAGAATGAGTTACCTGCGGTGTTGAAGCCGTTTGTCAAACACATGAACCGCAATGAACTATTCACGGTGATCTGTAGCGGCATGGCCTCCATTGCCGGTTCGATGCTGGTCGGTTATGCCGGTTTGGGCGTCCCCATTGAGTATCTGCTGGCGGCTTCCCTGATGGCTATCCCTGGGGGGATCCTGTTTGCCCGGTTGCTAAGCCCGGCGACGGAGCCTTCCCGCGTGGAGTTCAGCGAAATGTCATTCAGCGATAAACGGCCTGCCAGCATTATCGAAGCGGCGGCCAATGGTGCCATGCTGGGGTTGAAAATTGCGGTGGGTGTTGCCACGGTAGTGATGGCCTTTGTAGCGCTGATCGCGTTGATCAACGGCATCATTGGCGGCGTGGGTGGCCTGTTTGGCGTTGAAAGTGTCAGCCTGCAAAGCCTGCTGGGCTATCTGTTTGCTCCGTTGGCCTACATCATGGGCGTGAGCTGGGAACACGCCGATCTGGCCGGGGGGCTGATTGGTCAGAAACTGGCGATTAACGAGTTTGTTGCCTATCTCAGTTTCTCTCCTTACCTGAAAGAAAGCGCAATGCTGCTCGATCCGAAAACCATTGCGGTGATCTCGTTCGCCCTGTGTGGCTTTGCCAATTTTGGATCTATTGCCGTGGTGGTGGGGGCGTTTAGCGCGGTGGTGCCGGAGAGGGCCTCCGAAATTGCTCAGTTGGGGTTCCGTGCTTTGCTGGCGGCGACGCTTTCCAACCTGATGAGTGCCACCATTGCCGGGTTGTTTATCGGTCTGGGTGGCGTTTAGAGATCACTCTGGGGCAATCCTGGGCCAGAAAGTAGGGGCGCTGCATGCAGCGCCCGTCACTATTCCAATAACCCACGCTGGCGCAAAGTGAATCGGGTCGCTTCGTTCAAATCGTAGTTGGCCAGCTGTTCCTTCGGCACCCAGGCATAGTCTTCAAACTCATCATTAATCGTGATGGTGCGATTGGCCGCGTGGCAGTCAAATATCAGGTAAATCATATAGATTTGCTCTTTGCTGCCGTCTTCATAGGTCTTGATCCGCACGTCATCGCGGAACGTCCAGGGTTGGATGTGGTCGAGTATCAGTTCGCTCCCCAGCTCTTCACTCACCTCACGGCGCAATGCTTCCTCGATGGTTTCCCCTGGCTCGGTGCCGCCGCCAGAGAGCGCCCACTGGCCGGGGAAGACGCCCTTATGGGCAGCCATTTTACATAGCAGATAGGCGTTATCGTTTTCGATTAACGGGCAGACAATAATACGTTGACGCATCGTAACTCCATTTTCAAGGACATCTGACTGATGAGGATAGGGGCAATGGTGCACGTTTAAAACCCCTATTGGCTGAAGTTATACGTTTCAAAAAGTCTGATCGTGCGGCGAGTTTGCTCCGCAATCGAACCGGGTTATGTTGATTGAGTTTTAAACGGCCGGGTGGTTAGTGGCCTTGATTTTAGCATGGGTACTCTGAAGGACTAGCGGTATCGCAATCAAATAAACAGCGGCTACCGAAAGCCACACAGCACCAGGCCATTCCTGCTGGACGGCGAAATAGACGGTTGAGAAAAAAAGTGGTGCGACGATCGATGCCAAGCTGATCGCCGAGGTTAGCACCCCCTGCAACTGACCCTGGCGATCGGGATCGACCTGGCGGGTAACCAGCGCCTGTAGTGCCGGGTTCCCAATACCGCCGAGTGCAAAGATAGGCATGATAACAAACACCATCCAGCCTTCACGGACGAAGGCCAATGCAACAAGCGCTGAGCAGGCACAGGCGATACCAATGAGAATAGCGCCACGCTCGCCAAATAGTCTGGTCGCAGGTCCGGGTAGGAAAATTTGCACCAATGTCTGAAAGACCCCAAATGCCCCCAGCGAGAGTCCAATCCAAAAACCATTCCATTGGAACGCATCATATCCCCACAGCGCCCAGCATATGCCATAAGCCTCCCCGGTAGCGCTAAGGATAAAAAAGGTCATGACAATCGGCAGCAGCCCTCTGATGGAAAAGGCCCAGCGCAGTGGTCTGAGTGGGTTGAGCGCGGAAAGATTGATCTTTTCACGACTGGGGGGGCGGGATTCGGGGAGTACGAACCAGGCCATCAGAAAGTTGCAGCCATTGAGGACAGCTGCCGCAATGAAAGGGAGCCGCAACCAATGATCACCCAGGACACCGCCAAGTACCGGTCCAATAATAAAACCCATACCGAACATTGCGTTGAACAAGCCAAAACGACGCGCTCGTTTTTCAGGCGGAGTGATATCGGTAATGTAGGCCATGGCTACCGCCACATTGGCGCTGGTCATTCCTGCGATGGCTCGGCCAAGCAATAACATCCACAGATGGGGCGAAAAGGTGAGGAACAGGTAGTTAAGGACTGCACCGCCAAGGGAGATCATCAACACCGGTTTGCGCCCCAGACGGTCACTCAGAGCACCGAGCACTGGGGCGAAAATAAACTGCATGACGGCATAGAGGGCCGTCATGATGCCAATATAGAGTGCAACGTTGCTGGTATGGGTAAGGTCTTTGAGCAGTGAGGGCAGGATTGGGAAAATAATACCGACGCCAATCGCATCAAGGACAATGGTGGTGAAAATAATAATAAGAGGTTTGTTCATTCAACGTTCCTGTCGAAACTCAGATTTAGCACACAAGACATTAAATCTGTGACGGTGCCTGAAATTTTTCAGACGATAAAGGAAAACGCTGGCCGATCCAAGTACATAACGCACTGCTGGCGTGTTCGTCGCTCACCTAAGTGGACGATTTTTCGCGAGATCGGTACCTTATATACTTTACTAGGGGTTATGGCAACATCGGCTCGGAGCATTTTGCGAGTTGCCAAAACAATGGGATGAGAATAGAAATTCTCACCCCGCAGGTTTACAGTTTTGCCCGGTACTCGTCTTCCCATTGGCTCATGGAAGCCCAGAACGGACGCGGCGTGCGCTTTTGCAACAGATCGAGCAGAAGATCCAGATGAGTGTGCCAGCCACTGGCGACGCTGAGCATGGTTTCACGATTGGCCAGGCGGCGATGGGTGAGGGTCAACAGCACGTTATCCCCTTGCTCGGTCAGTTCAATCGTGACTTCCGATGGGCGGGCTTCCCCTGTTTCTGCCCAGGTAAAGCTCACCAGGTGCGGCGGAAGTATGCAGGTGATATGGCCAACCTGAGTGACTTTACCGGCGCAGGATTTGTATTTTGCCGGCGGCTTTTCGTCCTCACCGGCCAAATCGGCATTGCAGAACAGCAGCTCAATCTTGGCCCCGACCTGCATTGGCATCTCACCAGCGGCCAGCCAACTGGCACGTTTATCCGATTCAATCAGGTAGGCCCAGACGCGTTTGAGTGGGCCGGGCAGCAACCGCTGGATACGCAGCGTACCGGTTTCAATAATCATACCGTAGTCGTTCATGATTCACTCCGTCGGTGGAGACGAGTCGGCCTGTAGCAGCGCAAGCTCTAGCGCGTCCAACCGCTCATTCCAGAAATGTTCGTAGGTTTGCAGCCAGTGCATGGCCTGCGCCATCGGCTCGGGAGCGAGCCGGCAGATATGGTTTCTTCCCTGCACAGTGCGTTGCACCAGCCCGGCTTGCTCAAGCGCTTTGATATGCTTGGAAGCACCGGCAAACGACATCTCGAACGGGGCAGCCAGTTCACCGATGCTATGTTCGCCTTCGGCCAAGGTACGCAGAATGGCACGCCTGGTGGGGTCGGCCAGTGCATGAAAAATGGCGTCTAGCGGTGAGGAAGATAATTTAACCATATGGTTAAATATAGAACGCCAACGGCAATACTCAACCTGTTCGTTGAATATTTTTTAACCTTGTCACATAAAAATTGTGGGTAAGGCATTACATCGGGGGATGATCCAGCATAGTGAGGGCGGTCTTAACTGCTTTCTTCAGGCGGGCCTGGCTGACACCATCGCGTGCCTGAATGGATAAGCCATGCAAAAACGCGGCAAAATAATCGCCGAGGCTTTCTGCATCGGTGTTGGCGGGCAGCTCTCCAGCCTGTACCGCAGCCAAAACTTTGTCAATGATGCCTTGGGTACGCTGTTGACGGTGTTCCATCAACCAGTTTCGTATGCCCTGATTGTCTTCGCTGACGCTGGCCGCAGAAGAAACCACCATGCAGCCTTGGGGGAGATCAACGTTGCTGTACAGTGTAGCCGCGTCATTCAGCATTTGTTCGAGAGCAGCTCTTATACCGGCGTTTTTCGTAAAAGCGCGCTCGGCAAAGCCGCCTTCGTGGGCCTCGTAATGTTCTATTGCTTCACGGAACAACAACTCTTTTGAACCGAAGGCTTTGTAGATCCGCGCCGAAGCAATGCCCAGCTCGGCCACCAGGTCAGACATCGAAGTGCCTTCAAACCCCTGTCGCCAAAACAAATCCCGTGCTTTCAGGAGTGCCTGTTCACGGTCGAACTCCCTTGGTCTACCTGCCATTGTCATCTTCTCCGGTGTTCTGCTGCGGGCTATAGGATCGCTTAAATCGTGGATAACACCAACGAATTTCAAAAATCCGCTTGCCGATAATCTGATTTAAGCCTATTGTTTGTCAATCGACAAACAATAGGAAAGACGATGAAAACGATTAAAGGTCCCAGCCTCCACCTTGCCCAATTTAGCGATGCCACCGCTCCATTTAACAGCCTGCCTGCCATTGCTGCCTGGGCGAAGGAAACCGGCTTTAAAGCCTTGCAGATCCCAGCATGGGATAGCCGGTTGTTTGATGTTAAAACGGCGGCAGAGAGCCAAAGTTATTGCGATGACGTCACCGGTATGTTGGCCGAGCACGGCCTGGTCGTCAGTGAATTAACCACGCATATCTTTGGCCAACTGATGGCGGTGCATCCCGCCTATGACGCGCTATGTGACAGCTTTGTACCGGAAGGATTGCGCGGCAATTCCCAAGCTCGAACGCAGTGGGCGAAAGAAAACCTGCTGCTGGCGGCAAAAGCTTCCGCACGGTTGGGCCTGACGGAAATGGGCACTTTCTCCGGTTCATTGGCCTGGCCCTATCTGTTCCCGTTCCCACAACGCCCAGAAGGGTTGATTGAAACGGCCTTCGATGAGCTGGCCAAACGTTGGTTACCGGTGTTGGACGCCTGTGATGAGCAGGGCATCAACCTGTGTTATGAGATCCACCCCAGCGAAGATCTGCATGACGGTATTACCTTTGAGATGTTCCACCAGCGCGTTGCGGGCCACCCACGTTGCCAAATGCTGTTTGACCCCAGCCATTTCGTGCTGCAACAGCTCAACTACCTGGAATTTATTGTTATCTATAAAGATCATATCCGCATGTTTCACGTCAAGGACGCAGAGTTCAACCCAAGCGGTCGGCAGGGGATTTACGGCGGTTATCAGTCGTGGGCGGATCGTGCCGGGCGCTTCCGTTCATTAGGTGATGGGCAGGTGGACTTTAAAGGGATCTTCTCCAGGTTGACGCAGTACGACTATGCCGGCTGGGCGACGCTGGAATGGGAATGCTGCCTGAAGCATCCACAAACCGGGGCGGAAGAAGGGGCTGCGTTTATTCGCAACCATATTATTCCCGTCACGGATAAAGTGTTCGACGACTTTGCCGGCGCGCCGGTCAATCAACAACAAATCAACGCCTTACTGGGCATTCGCTAACTTTCGGAGCACTTTATGACTATGCAAACTCACGGGCCATTATCCAATGGGCTCAAGGTCGAACACGTCTATCTCAAGATCAACGGCAACCGTATTCACTGCGCTATTGCCGGTAGCGGCCAGCCGGTATTGCTGATCCCTGGCTGGCCACAAACCTGGTACACCTGGCGTTACGTCATGCAGGCGTTAGCTGGCGCAGGCTTTCAGGCGATTGCTGTCGATCCCCCTGGAATGGGCGATTCGGACAAACCCCTTGGCGGCTATGACACCGGCAGCGTGGCAGAAAAACTCCATCAGGTCATGGCGCAACTGGGGCATCAGCGTTATGCGGTGATCGGCCATGATATTGGCATGTGGCTGGGTTACGCGTTAGCCAGTGATTATCCGCAGGCGGTCAGCAGGCTGGTATTGACCGAAGCGGTGATCCCCGGGTTGGCGGAAGCTCCGCCGATCTTTGTTCCCGCCGAGGACAACATCTTCCTGTGGCATTTTATGTTTAACCAGTTAACCGACCTGCCCGAAGCCTTGACCACCGGCAGAGAGGCGGAATATCTGGGGTATATTTTCAACCGCTGGTCTTTCCGCCGCGATCGCGTTGCCGCAGAAACCTACATCGCGGCTTATTCGGTGCCGGGCAGTTTGCGGGCCGGTTTTGACTATTACCGGGCTATCCCGGAAACCATTCGGCAGAACCAACTGCGGGCGAAAACCCAGTTGCCGATGCCGGTGCTGACGATAGGTGCCGAGCATGCCACTCGTGATGCGCCATTCCAGACTTTGCAGGGCAAGGCCTGCCATCTTCAAGGGGAAATGGTGCCCGGCTGTGGGCATTTTATTACCGAGGAAAGCCATGAGGCGTTTGTCGTTCTGATCCTGCCTTTTTTACTGGAGGGTAAAGAGCATGCCGCTGGATAAGCAGATTGCACTGTTTTTGCAGCAACAGGCCGATGTGCCTGCACCATCCTCATTGGAGGCACTGCGCGCGCAGACGGCGGTGGGGTTACGGAGCTTGCAGGGAGAGCCGCAGCCCGTCCAGAGAATAACGGAATTCCACATCCCGGTCAGCGGTGGGCAGACTATTGCCGTGCGCGGTTATGTTCCCCTGAATGCCTCAGTGGATGTAACGCTTGCGGCGATGGTGTTCGCACACGGCGGTGGTTGGTGTCTCGGGTCGCTAGACGTTTACGATGTGCCTTGCCGCGCGTTGGCCAATGCCACTGGGCGAATGATCCTGTCTGTCGATTATCGTCTGGCACCGGAATATCCTTTCCCGACGCCATTGGATGATGTTTATCAGGCGCTATGTTGGGCTTCGGAGCAGGCCGCTCAAATTGGTATTGATCCTCTGCGGATCGCTCTTGGTGGGGATAGTGCGGGAGGTAACCTGGCTGCTGCGGCCGCGCTGATGGCCAGAGATCGCTCAGGGCCAAGTGTAGAGCATCAATACCTGCTTTATCCGGCCCTGGATAGCGGGATGACGATGCCCAGCTTTAGCCAATATGGTGAGGGTTATTATCTGACGCAGGAGGTGATGAGCTGGTGCTGGGAGAATTATTTAGGGCAGGAGCCGGAGCGACAGCAGCCTTATGCGTCACCATGGTATGCAGAAAGCGTGGCAGATTTGCCGCCTGCAACGATCCTGGTTTGTGAATACGATCCGCTGCGGGACGAGGGCGAACGCTATGCGCAGCGCTTACAGGCAGCAGGCATTAGCGTGAATTGCCAACGCTTGCCCGGTATGGTACATGCCTGTATGCATATGACCGGCTTGACCCCAGCGGCCCAGTCTTTATTTACTGCGCTGGAGACATCGGCTTAACTTTGTTACCTGCCAGGGAATGGCGGGACAATAGCCCTATCGGCAGGGTTTTACACTATCCTTATTTGTATGATCAAACTGTTAAGGACGATGCCATGTCCGCCGTGGAGAGTAAAAAAAGCAGTCTGACGCTGATGGCCGGGGGAGCACTGGGCGTGGTGTTTGGCGATATCGGAACCAGCCCGCTGTATACCTTGAAAACCGTCTTGTTTCTGTCTGGGGATGCACCAACCCCGGAGGTGATCCTTGGATTGCTGTCCCTGATTTTTTGGACCCTGGTGATCGTGACGTCGGTAAAATATGCCATCTTCGCCATGCGTATCGATAACAACGGCGAAGGTGGCATCCTGGCGTTGATGTCATTGCTGGTCAGCCACAAGAATCATCGTCCGGCGGTGGTATTTGCCGGGTTGTTTGGCGCAGCACTGATTTACGGCGATGGGGCCATTACCCCAGCGATCTCTGTGCTTTCGGCGTTGGAAGGATTGAACATCGTCTTGCCAGAGTCCAAACCTTATATCCTGCCTGCGACCGTGGCGATCCTGGTCAGTTTGTTTGCGATCCAGGCGCTGGGCACTGCCCGCATCGGCAAGGTATTCGGCCCGATAATGGCGCTGTGGTTCGCGGTGATTGCCGCGCTGGGGGTCTGGGGCATTATCCAATATCCGGCGGTGCTGATGGCGATCAACCCGATGTATGGCATACGCTTTCTGTTCTCCAATGGCATGGTCAGCTTTCTGGTGCTCGGCGGGGTCTTCCTGTGCGTGACCGGTGCGGAAGCGTTGTATGCCGATATGGGGCACTTTGGTAAACAGCCCATCTGGCTAGCCTGGTTCGGTATCGTATTTCCCAGCCTGCTGCTGAACTATGCGGGGCAGGCGGCTTTGATCCTCTCCGGGGCCGACGTGACACAGAACATCTTTTTCCGCCTGTGCCCGCCGGTGCTGCAAATCCCACTGGTCATTCTGGCCACGTTAGCCACCATTATTGCCAGCCAGGCCATTATCAGCGGCGCGTTCTCCATGACGCGTCAGGCGATCCAGCTGGGATGGTTACCGCGTTTACGCGTCAAGCAGACTACCGAAGATAGCTATGGGCAGATCTACATTGGTGCGATCAACTGGCTATTGATGGCGGTAACGGTGTTCCTGGCGGTATTCTTCAAATCATCCGATAATCTGGCCGCGGCCTATGGGATCGCCGTTTCCCTGACCATGATCATGACTTCTGGGCTGCTGTTTGTCGCCATGCGCGAAGTCTGGCGATGGAGTCTGGCGGCCAGCCTGGTGGTAGCTGGATGTTTCTTTATCGTCGATCTCAGTTTCCTGATAGCCAACCTGAGCAAGGTGCTGGAAGGGGGCTATATGCCGCTGTTACTGGCGGCTGCGGTTTACGGCGTGATGCTGATTTGGCACCGTGGGGTGGTATCCGCTTCGCAGATGTTGGACGAAAAAGTGGTACCGGTAACCACCTTTATGGCGGCGATCGAACAACAGGCAATTCCACGGGTACCGGGCACGGCGATTTTCCTGACGCGTTCCCAGGGAGGGACGCCGCCGGTCATGAAATGGCACGTCAAGCGCAATGGTTCGCTGCATACTGACCTGTTGGCGCTGAATATTGTGGTGCAAAACGTACCGCGAGTGGCCGATAGGGAACGGCTGACGATGACCGAACTGGCCCCGGATTTCTGGCGCGGCGTGGCTCATTATGGTTTTATGGAACGGCCGAACATTCCTCAGTTGTTACGTCATCTGGAAGCGCAGCAATGCGGCTTCAACCTTAACGACGTTGGGGCATGAAACCATTGTCAAACGCGAAGGGCGTGGCGCAATGCCGGCGTGGCAACGTCATATCTTCGCGCTGATGGTGCGTAACGGTATGCACGTAACGGATTATTATTATCTACCCAGCGACCAGGTGGTTGAAATCAGCCGCCGCGTACCGGTTTAACTGCAACAGGAACCCGATAAGTGCAAGGTGTGCCAGAACAGTTTCCATTTGAAAAAGATCGCGCCCAGTTTCGGCATTTGCCGCAGTTGCCGGGCGTGGAGCTTTATCAGGCCCATATCGATCGCTACGCGTTTGAGCCACACGCCCATGATGCGTTTGGCATCGGCACGGTGGAAGCGGGCGCGGAGCGCTTTCGCTACCGAGGGGCACAGCATCTGGCCGCGCCGGGATCTTTGGTGTTGATGAACCCTGATGAGCTGCATACCGGTGAAGCGGAAACCGCAGGCGGTTGGAACTATCGGATGATCTATCTGGAAGCGGCTGCCCTAGAGAGAATTTCCGGCGAGAAGGGCTGTTGGTTTAATGAGGTGATCCATCATGATGCGGCGGCGGCCAAACGGCTGTCGCAAACCTTGGCGGCGCTATGGCAAACCCGCGACACCTTGGCGCTCGATAGCTTGTTGCTCTCCGTCGTTGATATTTTCCGCCCCTATACGCGTATTGCTCAACCGCAGCAGAATGAAGCCGCTCACAGTATGGCCATCGTGAAGGAGTATTTGCGGGATAACTTCGCCTCGCCGATCACGTTGAGCGATCTGGCGGTTTTGGTGTCGCTCAGTCCGTATCATTTCCAACGCAAATTCAAGGCACAGTTTCACGTAACCCCGCATCAGATGCTGATGGCGATCCGGCTTGAACGGGCCAAGCAGATGCTCGGGCGGGGAATGCCCGCCGCCCAGGTGGCCGTGGCGGTGGGGTTGACCGATCAGGCGCATCTGACCAAAGCGCTGGTCAATCGTTACGGTGTCACGCCAGCCCGCTACCAAAAACAGGTCATGCGCTGACATCCGACGTAAAACAGCAACCTGGTACAATATTCTGCTGCCACCGCCCTCTATCCTGACGCCACTTGAGAATGATTGTTAATGATGGAGTGACTATGTTTGTCGGCGTGTTGTTTGCCCTGATTGCCGGGTTGATGTGGGGCCTGATCTTTATTGGCCCGGTGTTGGTGCCTGACTACCCAGCCGCTTTGCAGTCTACCGGGCGCTATCTGGCTTTTGGGCTGGTTGTACTGCCGCTGGCGTGGTTGGACCGCCGTCGCCTGCGTCAGTTGCTGGCTAAAGATTGGCTGGAGGCGCTGAAACTGACCGCAATCGGCAACCTGCTGTATTACCTGTGCCTGGCCAGTGCGATCCAACGTACCGGTGCGCCGGTTTCGACCATGATTATCGGTACGCTGCCGGTGGTGATATCGGTTGCCGCCAATCTGTTTTATGGCCACCACGACGGCCGTCTCTCCTGGCGTAAATTGACCCCGGCTTTGCTGGTGATTGCCCTTGGGCTGGTGTTGGTCAACGTGGCGGAATTGCGAGGCAATAGCGAGCCGATTGATGTCTGGCGTTATACCAGCGGGCTGGGATTGGCACTGTTGGCGGTGATGTGCTGGACCTGGTTTCCGCTGCGCAACGCGCGCTGGCTACGCGATAACCCGGATAAACGACCCGCGACCTGGGCCACGGCGCAGGGGATTGTGACCTTACCTTTGGCGTTGGTGGGCTATGTGCTGGTTTGCGGGCAACTGGCGTTGACACAACCGCAGTTCGCGCTGCCGTTTGGCCCCAGACCGGAAGTGTTTATCCCACTGATGATCGCCATCGGCGTGCTGTGTTCCTGGCTGGGTACGTTGTGCTGGAACGAGGCGAGCCAGCGATTGCCAACGGTACTGGTAGGGCCGTTGATCGTGTTCGAGATCTTAGCCGGGTTGGCCTATACCTATATGCTACGCCATACCTGGCCGCCGCTGCTGACGCTATGCGGTATTGCCTGCTTGATGGTCGGCGTGATTTACGCGATGCGCATCAAGCTGGAACCGGTGGTGATTGCACTAGAGGAGCGTGGATAAGCCACCCGAGCATATGAATTGTTTATCCCGGTTACATTTTATTACCTTTTGAATTGTAATCACGAATGGTATTAATTATCATTCGAATCCTCACTAGGATCAGGGATTCAGGATGAAAAATTTTACTACTTCGGCCTCGGGCCTATGTTCACTACCTTTCTTGTTGTTTAGCGCCTCGGCTTTAGCCGAGGAAAGCAATACCGAAACGTAAGATACCATGGTGGTGACTGCGTCAGGGATTGAACAAACCCTACGCAGTGCACCCGCCAGCATTTCCGTGATCACCGCCGAGCAGTTACGCTCGAACGTCGCTAAATCCGCCACCGACCTGGCCGACGTGCTTAGCCGGATCACCGGCGTGGCCAAAGCCAATAGTAATGACGTCGGCTCAGGGATTGAGATCCGTGGCATGCCTGCGGCCTACACGCTGCTACTGGTTGATGGCAAACGCATCAGCGCCAGCAACGGCATCAAAACCACACAGCAAAACTATTTTGATGACATTAACTGGATCCCGATCGAGTCGATTGAACGCATCGAGATCGTACGTGGCCCAATGTCCTCGCTATATGGTTCGGATGCGATGGGCGGGGTGGTTAACATCATCACCAAGAAAAACACCAAAAAATGGAACGGCTCGCTGACGTTGGGCACCAACCAACCGCAGGACTCGGATGCCGGTGATACCAATACCTATACCGGTTATCTGGCAGGCCCGCTGGGGAATGGTTTCTCCTTACGGATGAATGGCTCCTGGGATAAACGCGATGCCGATGTCAGTTCCGCCGCCGATTTCGATAAAAATGGCAATGCCATTAATGGTCTGCGCTGGGGCCGGGGCAGAGAAGGCAAAGAACGCTACAGCTACGGTGCCGATCTGGATTGGGACATCACCGACACCCAACGCGTCAGCGTCGGCTATATGGGTGGCAGAGAAAAGGGCATTGAGGGCCGCGTCAACTACGAAGGGAACTCTTATATCGTGCCGCTGCGTGGGATCACCGATCTTGAGCGTAAAAACTATTCTTTTGATTACCAAGGCATCTTCGAGCTGGGCACGGCGAAATTTTCTGCCTATCAAAACAAGTACGAGAACACCAGTAACAACATTCCAGTCATCAGCAATGACGCCATTCTCGGTAGCCGTAGCGGCAAGCTGTGGAGCAAGGATACCGTGGTGCAGGGCGACTTCAACTTCCCGTTTGAACTGTGGCTGGAGCAAAACGCCACGCTCGGTATGGATTGGAAAAAGGAAGAGTTGAGCAATCCGTCATCGATGGGATCGAAAACCGGTACCGATACTCTGGGGCAAAGTTACGGTCAGATGAAAAGCCTGGGCTTCTTTATTGAAGACCAACTGACCTTGACCGACGAGCTGGCGCTAACCCTTGGCCTGCGCCGCGACGTGACCGATTATGGTAACGCCACCACGCCGCGAGCGTTCCTGGTGTATCAGCCTTACGATCACTGGACCTTCAAAGGGGGCTATTCCGAAGGGTTCAAGGTGCCAACGGTGCGCCAATCCAGCCTGGCCTTTATTGAAACGTCGAAAGGCACCGCCTGCCAGATGTACGGTGACTATCAGGGCAAAACCACGCCAGCACGGGAGAATATTGTCGACTGCTATACGCGCGGTAACGAGAGCCTGAAGCCGGAGAAATCCAAAAGCTGGGAGATCGGTGCGACTTACGAGAACCAGCAATGGTTGGCCGGGTTGACCTTCTTTGATACTCGATTCAAAGATAAAATTTCTTCGGCACCGCTAGGCTATCTGTATGGCCAAACCGGTGAAAATATCAATGATATCTACTGGTTGCAGCGCGTCAACCTGGACTCGGCCCGTACCCAAGGCCTTGAGGCGACGCTGAATATTCCAATTGTCGATGATTTCCAAAACCCTTGGCTCAGCGGCCTGTATCTGCGTAACAATATTACCCGCATGATCAAGGCCGAAGACTCCGCCGGCAATCTGCTGACCAACACCTCAAAATGGGCCAGCTACTCTTCGCTGGACTGGGATATTGATCAGCAGACTACCGCTTCGCTTAGCGCGCAGTATTACGGACAGGTTTTAGGTGGGTGTGAAGAAGTAGGTCGCAATACGGGGGCAGCTCGCGTTTGTAGCGGCTATACCATTTGGGGGCTGAATGCGGCTTATAAAGCGACCAAGAACATCAAGCTAAACGCGGGGATCGACAACCTGTTCGATAAGAACCCGATGGATGTCACCAGCTCAGGCAATTACAGCTCGACCAACGGAAACAACTTCTATATTCCGGGCAGAGCTTTTTATGGCAACGTGACTTTGTCATTCTAAGGTCAACGGCTACGGGGTTCCCCGTAGCCGTTATCAATTAACGTTTACTGTGTTGGATGATCTCTTCGGCCACGTTACGTGGGGCTTCGGAGTAGTGGCTGAATTCCATAGTATAGGTGGCCCGGCCTTGCGACATGGAACGCAGGGTGGTGGAATAACCAAACATCTCAGACAACGGCACCTTGGCATGGATCACTTTGCCGCCACCGCCGGGGATGTCTTCCATTCCTTGTACCATTCCGCGCCGTGATGACAGATCGCCCATCACGTTACCGGCGTAATCCTCCGGTGTTTCGACTTCGACTGCCATGATGGGCTCCAGAATTGCCGGGCTGGCCAGGCGACAGGCTTCTCTAAAACCAAAGATGGCCGCCATGCGGAACGCCTGTTCGGAGGAGTCCACATCGTGGTAGGAACCAAAGGTCAGATGCACTTTGACATCGACCATCTGATACCCCGCCAGCACGCCATTATTCAACGCCTCCAGCACGCCTTTTTTCACCGCCGGAATATATTCACCGGGGATCACGCCGCCTTTGATCTCGTCAAAGAATTCAAAACCTTTACCCGGTTCATTGGGTTCCACCGTCAGCACCACGTGGCCATATTGGCCTTTACCGCCAGACTGGCGCACAAATTTCCCTTCAACGTCGGTCACTTTCTGGCGGATGGTTTCGCGGTAAGAAACCTGCGGTTTACCGGTATTGGTTTCGACGCCAAACTCGCGCCGCATACGGTCGACAATGATTTCCAGGTGCAATTCGCCCATGCCATAGATGATGGTCTGGCCGGAGTCTTCATCGGTGCGCACACGCAGCGACGGATCTTCCGAAGTCAGGCGTTGCAGCGCAATCCCCATTTTCTCCTGGTCGGCCTTGGTTTTGGGCTCGATGGCCTGCGCAATCACCGGCTCCGGAAACACCATGCGTTCCAAGGTGATGATAGCGCTAGGTTCACACAGAGTATCGCCCGTGGTCACATCCTTCAGACCGACGCAGGCGGCTATATCCCCGGCGTGCAGTTCATCGACTTCCTTACGATCGTTGGCGTGCATCTGCACGATACGGCCAATACGCTCTTTTTTGCCCTTCACCGGGTTATAGACGCTATCGCCCTTGGCCACGATGCCGGAATAGACGCGTATAAAGGTCAACTGGCCCACAAACGGGTCGGTCATCAGCTTGAACGCCAGCGCCGAGAACTTTTCATTATCATCGGCCTTGCGGGTGATGATGTTATCGCGCTCATCATGGCCTTCCATTGGCGGCACATCTAGCGGAGAGGGCATCAGTTCGATCACCGCGTCCAGCATGCGCTGGATGCCTTTGTTGCGGAATGCCGAGCCGCACAGCATGGGCTGTATCTCACCGGTAACGGTACGGGCACGCAGCCCCTGGACGATTTCCTCATTGGTCAATTCAACCTGATTGAGGTATTTATCCATCAGCGCTTCGGAGCCTTCCGCCGCCGCTTCAATCATCTTGTCACGCCATGCTTTGGCAGACTCGATCATGTCAGCCGGGATTGCCTCGAAACGATAGGTCATCCCCTGGGTGGCTTCATCCCAAAAGATGGCCTGCATGCGGATCAGATCCACCACGCCGGCAAAATGGTCTTCTGCGCCGATGGGGATCACCACTGGCACCGGGTTAGCTTTCAGGCGCTCGATCATCATGTTACGCACGCGGAAAAAATCCGCGCCGGTGCGGTCCATTTTGTTGACGAAGGCCAGCCGGGGCACCTTGTATTTATTCGCCTGACGCCACACGGTTTCGGACTGCGGTTGCACGCCGCCGACCGAGTCATACACCATCACCGCGCCGTCCAGCACGCGCATTGAACGCTCCACCTCGATGGTGAAATCGACGTGCCCGGGGGTATCGATGATATTGATCCGGTGCTGAGGATAATTATGCTCCATGCCGTTCCAGAAGCAGGTCGTTGCGGCGGAGGTAATGGTGATCCCGCGCTCCTGTTCCTGCGCCATCCAGTCCATGGTAGCGGCGCCGTCATGGACTTCGCCCAGCTTGTGACTGACCCCGGTGTAAAACAGAATCAGCTCGGTCGTCGTGGTTTTGCCGGCATCAATGTGCGCCGAGATGCCGATATTGCGGTAGCGTTCGATGGGGGTAGTACGTGCCATAATCAACCTTTCTTAGCCTTGTGGCGTACGGCTTTAACAGTTTAAATAATGATGATATCCCTCAATGGGTTATCGGCCAGGCCAGCAACGACCGCGTCATGTGGCCTTAGAGTAATCGTAGTCGATAGTATTGATTTTATTAACCTATGACTGTGATAGGTCGCATGAAAATAAAACATTTTAAATCATAAGGTTAAAAGTGACAGGTCACTATAAGTCACTATTCGGTCATAATTAACCTACACGAATACCCATTTATCGCTGCGTTCATCATGGTACTTGGCCGTCATTTCTGCGGATTTATGGCCAAGTAAATGCTGAGAGAATTCCTCGCCATTTTCTTTTTTGTGCAGCCTTGCGGACAAACTGCGCAGTTCATGAAAAGAAGGCGGGGAGGTTTTCCACTCAAGCCCAGAAGCGCGCCTGCTGTCTTTGAATGCTGTAGAGATCGTCTTTGCTGCTAAAGTATCGCCAGATTGGCCAGCGATGATGTTAGAACAATCAGCGTAATGCAGCTTACAACGCGCAAGGGTATCACTAAGGCTCAACTGGGCCCCTGTGAGCTTAATGTCTGTTGAGATCGATACATGCGCCCCGGTTTTTTCCTGAACAATCCACATCCTGCCATCGTGTACATCCTCCCATTTTAATCTGCTTACATCCCCCAACCGCTGACCTGTCAGTAATGCCAGCTCCATGCTTAATCCAACCCATGCAGGCATGCTGTTTGCCGCTGCACGGATCTTGAAATATTCCTCAACGCTAAGGCGTTCGCGTTGCACCGGCGTTCTTGGGGTGCGCGTAGCGTCAACGGGGTTGAACTGAATGTGCCCGTCGGCAACCGCCTCTTTAAAAATATCGTTAAGCGTTGAACGTAATAATTTTGCACGTGTGTTTTTCCCCTGACTCACGTAATCGTTAAGAAACACAGCAATGTCTTTGGTGGTTAACGTATCGATCTCTGCATCGGCGATCCCTGTCCGGATTGCGCTAACACGGTTCAAGTAGTCGTCCAGTGATGTTTTTTTAAGATCACGGGCCTTAATAATCCCCTCGTATCTTTCAAGCCAAGCGTGGAACATAACGCACGCACTACCGTTTATCCGGTCTACCAGGCTGATCGATGTTTCCATAAGCTGTAAATTTGCTTCGATAGCTTGATTGATGGCGTCGCGCTTAATCCGACCTAGCCCAAATTCTTTTCCCGTCCGTGGGTCACGGTAGCTGTAGTAGCCATCATTACGGACGTATAAGTTTGGGGGTAGATCGCGCCGGGCGCGGCTTCGCATTCTTGCCATCACGGATCCTGTCCAGCAGTTGTTTTGTTGACTGTTTGGGTAGGTTATTTGGGTTTATTTTTATGGCCCGGTCATCAAAAAGGTATTCCCGGCCATCAAGTTCTGGAGCTGGATAAATTTTTCCTGCCCGAACCCAGCGACGAACAGTTTCCACGCTCTTAGGGCGTGGTTGGCGATCGTTCCATTCTTTGAGAGTGATTTTTGCCATTGGTCATACCTCAACGATATAACCGGCCAGCAGGGTACCGCGCTGACCGGGATATTTTTGATTTTTGTAAATCAGTTTTCAGGTCGATATACATCGCCGCAAAACAATACGGCGTGTGGCCTACGAAACTGGATTGCTTCTTTCACCTGCTCGCATTCAGCTTTGGTCGAGAACACCTTTTCGGATACTGGTAGCGCGTCGCATGCATCGTGGCCGCACGGGCTGACCAGCAGGACAAAGCCAATGAGCGTCAGCATGCCGCCTCCTGCGCTGGCGACAGATCATCGATCGCCTGTTGATAGCGTTGAACCTCATCAGCGCTAAGAAAGCGCTCGGAGCGATGAAGCAGTGCGCCCAGCTCGGCACGCTCCTCGTTCGTTGTGCCGCCGTTCTTGCCAGCCGTATCGATCGACGCACCCAGGGCTGCAATCGCGTTCAGACGGTGGTGCTGCCTCACGATTTTGTTTTTCAGCTCGGTGTAGAGAGTGATCCCCAACTGTGCTTTCAATTCTTCAACTGATGCGCGAAGGTCAGTCGCCTGTGCCGGGGTGGTGATCTTGTCGATGCAGCCGCGAATATCCTCAGCAATTTTTTCAGGCGCTGAATTTTCAGTGATAGGCTCAGGCGTCTTATCTGCCGACTCAATCAACTGTCCGGCGGTTACGCGTGTGTCCGGGGTGACGTCTTTTTCTTTCTGCCAGATCATCTCCTGCCCGCGTTCGAGCATTTCCATCATCTCGGAGTTGTTCGGCAAACGGCGGCAGAGGCGGTGCATCACGGATTTTCGCGCCATTGACTCATACCAATCGACCCACGGACCTTTGTCACTGTTTTTGCTGGCAGCGCGGACCTTTTCAATATCATCCAGATTCATCACTTCGAATTGCAGCTCGCCGGATTTCATCTTGGCATAGGCGAACGCGCCAACGAGTTCGCCGCGATCCAGTAGGTTCGGCTCGTAAAAAATGTGCTCGCCATCTTCGTCCATCCAGACGCGGAATTGATCGTTCTTGTACCAGGCACGCGTCGCGATCACCGAGACTTCGCCGGACTGGCGAGCCCGTTTCATCACGCCGTCGACCATCGGCAAGTACTGCGCTTTTGGTATCCATTGGCCTTTAGCGTTTTTCGTCTTGTACACGATCAACGCGGCTTCACGGTTATCAGGGATCAGTCCGTCTTTTGCGCAAGATGAAAGGGCATTAATAACGCTTTGGCGGTCGGCACCCAATAAATCGCTATTGTTGGCTAGTGCCACCGCCGCGGCGGTGGTGAATTTTTCAAAGCTGACATGGCTCGGCAAAATTTCCTTGGCCGGTGCCAGCTCTGCTGCTAAATCTTTCTGAATCAGTGCGAGTTGGTTGGTCATTGGTATGCTCCTTAAGCTATGCGCAGCGCTTCCATGCGGCGCTGGTCAAAGTCGTTAATGTCGTCCACGATTTCTTCGGTGATCGGTGCCGGCCATGTATCTATGTCGAAAGCTTGCTTGATATCGCGCATCACTTTTTTGTATTCCAGTCGTCCCAGCTCCAACAGATCAGGCGAGGCTTCAACGATGGCCACCCAGTGATAGCCTTCGTCCTTGTTCACGAAAATCCAGAAGAACTGATCGAAGGCGGCAACGTCGCAATACATGGCCGCGCTGAGGTGGTAATCGCGATCGATGATTTCCCGGTGCAATTTTGCGCGTAAGAAATCCTGTTTAACGCGGCCCATGCTGGTCGATTTGAGATCCACACCCAGGCGAACACCATCAAGGTCGATCTCAAGGTCAGGGCGAACACGTACCTCGAGGCCGGTGTCTTCATCGATCCCGAAGTAGCTCACCTCAACCGCGCGGCTCTGATGCTGCAGCAGGGGACCAGCAGACGGGTGAGTGAATAGGGCGCGCTGAATGGCTTTCGCCGCCTGCATTTGCTGCTGGGTTACCAGTTGCCGGCCGTCGTCTGAGGACGTCCACGCATCAAGAATTTCGTCAGCGAAAATGGCCTCTGGCAGAATCGTTTTGATCCGGGCAGCCATGTCCTCTTTTGTCCCGCTAACCGGCAGCGGCGCAGGGATGGCTTTTTCCAACGTGGCGAACTCCAGATCAATGGTTGCCAATTGCTCGAGCAATGCATCGCGGCCGCCGCTGGTTTTCAGCATTTCGGGAAGGGTGGCGTTGTACTCTTTGATGCAAGCCTTCATGGCTGTAGCTGTGAATTTCTGCCCCTCGGCGATGCTCTGGAATGCCTCAGGCAGCAGGGTGTAAATCCGGCCGATTTCATCCGCATTACCGCCCAGGGCATACGGTACCTGCAGCGTGGCGTTGTGCTTCTCGATCATTGCCCGAAGTGTGTCGGCGTCGGCCTGTTTTGGCAGTGCTGCGTTGTGTTTGTCGATAAACGCGCGCATTGATGCAACGCCAGTGAAGGCCCCCTCAGGAATGATTGGTTCGATGTTGAAATCGTTGACCAGTTTTTCCGGCTCCAGCGCCATCGTGTGGACGAGCGAGCCAAAAGTCAGGGCATCGCTACGTTCACGGGCAATGGACTTGATGACGTGGCGGCCATGGAAGTACATCAGGCTGATCCGTGCATCCTTCACCTGGGTGCTGCTGATGCCATTCGCCGCGTGGTAAACGTCGTTCGGGATATCGTGGTACCGGCCTGATTCGAAATATGCAGGCGTAGTGGCGACCCGTTCTTCCTGTGCGGCTGGCGTGTGTTCACCTGACGAATCGACCGTTTCACCTGACAAATCGGCCGATTTGGTTGACGGATCCAGGAATTCCCGAACATCCTTGGTTGTCAGATCCTCATTTTTCCGCAAATCGGCTGGGGCTGAGTTATCTACACTGGCTAGCGGTGATGCCGCGAACAATTCTGATACATCAAACTTACTGCCGCCCATGGCGCGTAATTCGCCAGCCGGCTGCTGCTGGGCGACTTTCGGTTTTTCTCCTAAATTTGAGGCATCAGGCCGCGCCAGTTCAGTGTTTTTATGCTGGCTAGCGACACCTGCCTGTTCCAACGTTTGACGCGCTTCTTTCAGATAGAACTCAACGCGTTCATCGATAAGTTGGCAGCGCTCGTCTTTTTCATGGATCCAGCCTTCAAGCACATCGCAAGTGAGGTGATAGATATCGTCCTGGGCCAACTGCTTAAAGGGATCACAAGGCTCTATCTCTTTGGCTAGCAGTCTGGCGAGGTATACGTGATTAAAATCGCCAGCTTTTGTGAGAAGCTCCTCGACATCATCCGTACTCATCACTGACGTTTTACCGTCAAGCGCAGTCATGATTTCGCGCCGCAGCCACGCACTGCGCGTTGTTGGTTCGAGATCCTTAATGGCGTTCACTTCTTCTTTTTCGCCGTCATTTGCGGCATCACTTGCTGTTAGTTCGCCCGCCAACGGCGTGCTGCCAACACTTGCTGCTGTGTCTACCAGCGTTTCTTTCGCAAGCTGTTCATCAGCCAGTGAGCCTGCCTCGCCCTGCGGCAGCGATTGGGTTTGATCATCGGTTTTTACCTGCGCTGTTTTGTCGTCAATCTCAATCAGGTTCGCATTGATATAGCCGCGTAGTGGGCCGGGTGTCAGGTGAAGTTTTTCTGGCGCATTACGGATAAGCGTGCCAATGGCCTCTCGGGAAAAGTCCAGAATGCCGGGAGTTTCGGATAACTGTCCATACCATGCTAATGGAGACTTTTCTTTGCGCGCTTTCATCTCTTTTACTGCATTAACAATGCCGATTGGCGGCCTGCTGATATCAAAATCGGATGGGTAGTGCGCAAGGTAGGTGACTGTTTCAAGTTCGCTAAAGGACGCTATTGGCGTGCCGTAGACTGGATCCTTGCCTGTGCCGGCCAGTGCGCCGGATGACGTGCGCGGCAAGTCTTCTTTTTGTTGGCTGCCAGCTGCGTTACCGCCGGTCTGCCACTTGGAAATGACAGACTGGCGATCCTCTACCTTTACATTCAGGTATTCGGTAGCGAACTGACTAATTTTGCCCAGTTCTGGTGCTTTCCCGAACGGTGGCCATACAGCCTTAATTCCGGCAATGGCTACTATTGGCATTTCTGGATATACGTAATCAAACTGCTTGAGGCTTGATAGTGCCATGATGACGTTCTGCGGGTATCGCTGAGAATCGTCCATCACAAGAGTCTTTGCAGCTCTTAACTGCTCATCATTCAACTGCAGGCAGTCGCGGCCGAGCTGCCAGGCTGCAGCAATGACAGTATGCTTATCAAGGTTTGTCGCGTGATACTTGGCCTCTTCCTTGGCTGGCGGCTCTGGTATTTTTGCCGGTGTATCTGCGTCGGCCTTGATCATGTAAGGGTAAAGCTTAGGAAACGCGATAGTGGGATCAAGCGTGGCGCGTGGGACGCATGTTTTACCTGTTTCACCTTCAAGAGCCCATTCAAGCCAAAAGGTTTCGCTGAATTCACCATCACCTGGCAGTCCGTCAACAACGGGGAAGTCGATACGAACGGCAGCGAAGTAATCATTTTTTACGAGCTTTGCCTTCATGATCAGATAGCTGAGAATTGTTTCAGCATCGTCACCATCTTCCACGACAAATTGAACATAAGCGTGCGGCTTACCTGATTTTTGCTTCGCACGTAAAAGATAGCTGGCAACATTTTGCATTATGCAGTTCTCCTGAAATTAGGTAGAATCCCAACCGATCGATGATCTGCTTCGGTTGGTCATTGGTTTATGCTCCGGTTGCTGGGGGTGGTTCCCCGGTAACCCGTCACCGGGACGTTAAGCCGGTAGACTGGCCCGCCTTGTGCGGGCCTTTTTACTTTTTAGTCGTCATAACTGCGGTTGCAGTGAGGGCAGAAGCAAATCAGTTTGCTGCCTGCCTCTTGAACTGAAATGCCAGTAGGACGCGGGGACGCAGTTTGTTGCTGATAAATGTCCCGCTTGCAGCGATAACAAATTCCGTCAAGTGGCGCGAAATGCGGATAGTTTTTTTCTTTGCAATATTTGGCCTGCGATTCGCGCGCGACTGGCGGGGAGAATACTTTTTCCATTATTAAATTCTCGTGTTGGTTGGTATTGAAATGCGCCCCGTGAATTTACGCCCCCAGATAGGAAACGCAGGACGCATTTCAATAGCTTCAAAAAAGCCCCGCCAACGGCAGCGGGGAAGACTACACACAGCAATCAGTGAATGGATACCACGTTGATGCTTACTGAACGGGCAACCTCTTTAGGCGTAATGAGGTTGATTTCCACCGAAAGGGGGATACGTTCAAAGCGGCGGATAACAGCTTCGATAGCACATACATCGCAATGCTCATAGCCAATGTCTTTGCCATTGTGGGTGATAGCGAAAGGCTGTTGGTTTTGATGTTCGTTTTCCGGCAGCGCGATATAACCAGCAGTTTCGCCGTTAGAAAATACTTTGGCGATATTGTTGCTGACCTGCTCTAATTTAAAAATAACTGTCTTGCTCATTGGTCATACTCCGGTTTTAGGTAATGGGGATCCATAACTTAATTAATAAACTGAATTAAAAACAATTAGGTCGCCGGTTACGTTTCCGGCGTCGTATTACCTACATCTGCGCGCGGGAATATACGACCGTTCCCTGGTGTTGCTTTTTTGCCGGTCTTTCCCGGCGGTCCGTAAGCGCATTAGCAAGGTCAAGAACCAATCGCTTACTGCCAGTGTTCACCACCGCTGGCTGGGCTTGGTACTCAGTGAGTGCCTGCCGGCTCAAATTCCGGTGGGATCCCTGGTGATTCAAATGGTGCTTTGATCGCCCGAAGGTTGCCGGTAGGCTCGAACCGATAGACGCTGCGTACGTAGTCAAATGATACATCCCATGGCGCGCCTGTGCGTTTATGACGCAGGGTTACCGCTTTTCCGCTATTAGGAACGATGTTATTCATTAGATTATGTCTCGATTATTACGCCCTAATAAGGCTATCAATTTAATTTGGCGATTGATTAAAGGCCGTGTTTGATATCACCTGCAGATAAAGAACTAAACATACAGCGAGTGGCTCCAGGGATACTCTTGAATGCAACAGTGCGACCCCATTGGAACCGGCCGTAGAATTCGGCACGTTGATTAAGTCCTGATACAACCTTGACCAAAACTGTATTTTTCACTGGGCCCATGCGGAGGTTAATTTCGAACGCTTCGGCGTGCGCCTCATCGGCATCAAGAACGCGAGTAAGCGCTGCATTTAATTCGCGAGTCTGCTGCTCAACGGTGTGCGGGGCGAAAGGGTTAGGCTCACAGTAATCGTCCAACTGCGCGGCGCAACGTTCCAGATCTGCAATGAGTTGTGCTTTTCGGGTGTAACCAGTGGTCGGAAAATCAAATACACCTGTGAACCCGGCTTGTTTTACACACTCATTCCAGTTGGTGATGATTGATGCAATGGTACGTTTTGCCGTATTGGCGGCTTCGCTACGTGCGGTTCTTGCCAGAACAATTGCATTTTGCTTAGTAGTCATCGTGTAACCCTCTGCTGCCTGGTTGAACATTGGTTTATGCTCGCTGTCTCTCCAGCCGTCCCCGGTCTTTCCCGGTGTCAGAACATTTCCTGAGCACTGCGGTGCTTTTGATGTGTTCAATTAAATATTATATTTACATATTGGTCAATATTTTATTTACATGGTTCGTGCGGACGAAAAAAAACCGCCATTAAGGCGGTTGTAACTCATTGATTTATTTGCTTACTGCTCTCTAAGCTTTTTTAGTTCTTCAAACATATCATCGTAAAAAATAGCCTGCTTTTTGACGTTTTCTAAGAGTTCTTGTTTCGATTTTTTTGTAAGCTTATGAAAATAGTACAAAAGTTCTTTGTCATCATCATTAAGGTTTGAGGGGGCACCAAGAGAATTGCCAGAATCCAAGTAGTTGAAGGGAAGGCTGTAATCTACCTCTATCCTCCTGGCTGTTTTATCAGTAAAAGCCACTTGCCCATTAACAAGGTCTGCAAAGAAAGAGGCTTCATGCTCAGGAAATCCATCCTTAAACCAATCGGCTAGTCGCTTGCCACGATGTGCATTTAGCTCGTGCAACTCAGGGCTACCTTCAAGCAGCCAGTCGACAGATACGCCGGTAACTGAAGAGATTTTCTTGGCAGAAGCTTTTCCGATCTCACCCCTATTGAACCAGCCGTTAACAGCCTGGGGGCTAACTCCGGCTATACGTGCCAGATCTGCTTTATTCAGATCTTTCATCTGCATAAGGAGAGACATACGCTCTTCGAATGCTGTTAGTGAGTTAGTTTTTTTCTCTTTCATATCATAAGTATAAACAATTTATTTAACGCATGAAATAAATAAAATATTGACACGAAGTATAAATAAATTATTTAATCAACTTTGTCGTAAATGATGAGGTTCAAAAATGACAGCGCTAGATCAAGTAATTAAGAAACTCAATAACGCTTCTTGTTTGGCTAGGGCTCTGGAAGTAAGCCCAATGACAGTTAGCCACTGGAGGCATCGGGATAAGGGAAGGGTTCCAGAAGGCTACCTGATAAAGATTTTCAATCTTACGGGTATAACCCCGCACGAATTGCGCCCAGACATACATCCCAATCCGACATCAGGTATACCTCAGAAACTGGAGAGTTAGCCATGTCATTTGCAAATGCTATCAGGGCGAGTGGCCAGCGCCTGAGTTCAGAAAATCAATCTTCCATGCGGCGCCGTGCCAGCGTCAAACCCGAGGCGGTGCGGCTGGCCGTCGAGGATTGGCAGAGCACGCTGCCGGGCCGGGCACAGGAAACTATCGCAAAGTTGATCACCGATGAATGGTTTCGACGTGACGGAAAAGGCCTCCAATTGGGGGATTCTGACCGTAACAACAGACAGAACATTTTCCGCTGGTTGGATAACCCGCACCGTACTGAGAAGTACGCCGGTTACGTCCTGCAGCTGGCGCCGGTAATTGCCGACGTGATGCCGATAGAGATAGCCAGAAAATACGGATTGAAGCAGGGGAAAACCAAGTTTGAACTGGTGGCCGACGCCATCAAAGAATGCGCGGATGCCAAACAGGCGGCATTACTCGGAGCACCGTTGCGTGAACTGGAGAAAGAAATCCGCGAGGGCATTGAATCGCTGGTAAGGCTGGCACCGCCGGATCGGTGGGCTGCAGTTATGGCCAGCGCTGCCGCAGTATTCAGCGGCTGTTTTTAACGATCGGAGCATAAACCAATGGCTAATTTTTCAAGAGAATTTCAAGAGAACAAGTTGAAGCGCAGATCCGCGATCAACTGGTAAGTAATGGATTTTCTGTTGAAGTCGCGCGTTCTGCTGCAGTCCACGGCGCCAATCATTACCTGGCATACCCAAATGCGACCATCGCCAGCAGCCTTGCGGTCGCAAAGACGTACGCAAAGCCGCTAAAGCGGGTGAAGGGCAAGCCAGACCGTCCGCATGTACCAGGGCGTCGCATGGGGCGTCGGTGATTAGAGGAGGCCAGTACCAAAGTACTGGCAAAAAGGGCTTTGTTGAAGTTTTAGGATTTCTTGGTTTGAGCGTGCTGATACGCCTTGCTGAGGGCGTCAATCAACTCAGGTATGTCATTGGCGTCGATGGTGATCTCCTGATAGAGGCCGAGCTGCGGGTCAGTGATGTTGGGGCAATCATCGAGGCTAATAACAACCCGGTCTTGATCGGACTCGTACCTAACTGCAATTTCAGGTCTGTGGGGGATAGCTATAAAACTGGTCATATTATCTCCAAAAAACATGCAATTGATTGAAATTAAAATATCACTTGAGATTTTCGTTAGCAATCCAAGTGGGGAGTATGTTGATGGCTAATTCATGGTTGCGGCTCTGGCACGACATGCCGAATGACCCCAAATGGCGAACTATAGCCAGATTGTCGGGGCAGCCTGTGGCACTAGTACAGGCGACATATTTGCACCTGTTAGTCAGCGCATCACAGAGTGTCACGCGAGGTCACGCAGATGTCACGCACGAAGATTTAGCAAGTGCGCTCGACGTGACTGAGCGTGATATTGGGCAGATTTTAGAAGCTATGCAAGGCAGAGTTTTGGACGGGAAAGATCTCACTGGTTGGAAGAAACGGCAGGTTAAACGTGAAGACTCTGGCAACCCTGAAACCGGCGCCAAGTCTGCCGCAGAACGTAAAAATGCTCAGCGTGAACGGCAGCGACTAGCCAAGGAGAAAGAAGCCCGTCACAACGCGTCACGCAATGTCACACCAGATAAAGATAAAGATAAAGATAAAGATCTAAAAGATAAAACCCCACACAACGCGCATGTGCGCGAGGGAGATTTATTACCTGATGATCGACCGTTCCCCATGTTTCAAAACTGGCGACCGGTAATCACTCAATGCCCGGAAGTACCGCCGGATATTTTCGCCGCTGCTTTAGCTGATTTTGTCGTGTACTGGCAAGCCGAACGAAGCGAACTGCAGCAGTCGCAATGGGAGCAAAAATTCGAGCGTTCTCTTGCTCAATTCTTGCAGCAAAACACCAACAAGCAATCACGAGGTTCAAATGCAAATGTACAAACCACCGATCCATTACAACAAGTTCGGGCCGCCCGGAATGCCGAACGTGCCAGATGTGGCCTGGAGCCTTTGGGAGACGATGGCGAAGATTTATTCCCAACGGTGGCTCAGGAAGAACGGCACCACACCCTCGACGGCCTGGGTTCAGATGATTTCAAAGCTCTCGAATAGCCAACTGAGTGCAGCAACAGCGCGCTGTATCGAGCGTTGCAACGCTGGTCACCATTGGCCGCCTGACCTTGCCGAGTTCGTGGCAATCGTCGGTGAGACCACGCCAAGCATTTTGGGTTTCAGTGCTGCTGACGTTGTGGATGAATACTGGCGATGGCGCAACGGGGCTTGGCGGTACAACAGTTCCGAAGATTTCAATTGGAAAAGCGACGTGTTTTATCACATTTGCATTGAAATGCGTCGCCAGGGTGTGGGCCGAAAACTTTCTGAGGTCGAGCTGAAAAACTTGGCTGTTCGCCAGTTGGAAAAATGGGCCAAGAAAGTTGAGCAGGGGTATTCAATCCCTCCCGTTCGCCGGGCTGAAACAAAAGGGCCACCGCCCCCAGGTTATTCCCAACAGGCCGATCCCGATGGCCGATACCGTCAGCGCGGGGATGAAATGTTGGCCAGGATACGTTCAAGCGTCAAAGACAAGAAATAAGCCGGAGCATAAACCAATGACCAAAAAAACCAGAATTACAACTAGGCAATTCGTCGATCTGATCCTGGGTAAGGAACTGAGCACCAGCGAAATTTACGAGCTGGCACACCAGGTTTATCCAGATGGTGACCTCTCTCGCGTGTCAATCCTCACTCGACTGAGAAATATGGTTCGATCCCCTCATGCTGAAATTGTTGTCAAAAGCCAGGGGAACAAGGCTCGATACATGTTGATCAGTGCCAGCGAAAAATTTATGGCGCGAGGGGAGATCAATTATCGCGCTTACTCCCAACCCACCGTGGCCAATGAAACGCTGTGGCACTTTAACCCAGTTGAACTGCGGTTTTGCCATTTGCACAAAATGTTCGATCAGGCGCTGGCCGCTGTGCGGGGTAACGCATGATGGAAACGATCATCGATGCACTAAAAGCGATGGGTAAAGCCTCATCCATAGAAATCGCTGCGCGGTTGGGTATGGAACGCCAGGAAGTTATTGATCAGCTCTGGGAACTCAAAGAGGCCGAGGTGGTAAAGAAAGATGGCCATTGCTGGGAGCTGGTGACCGGGAATGCCTCAGGACATGTGGGGAAAAGCGAAGCTAAGCCAGTGAGCATCAAAGCTGAGGATCTGATCAATATCATCGCAGAAAAGGGGCCAATGACGGCAGAGGAGCTCGCTGCCGTTGCTGGTGTTACTGCTCGTCGCGTTGCATCTTCCTTGGCAATGGCCACCAGTCGCGGGAAGGTGGTGCGCAATTCAGCCAACGGTAAATTCCGTTACATGGTGCCCGGCGTTGAAGCGACACCCACAAAGGCTGAACCTGAAAAAATTGTAGCACCGGCCCCCTCGGCAAAAACTGGGGATGTTCCAACGCCGTCAGCTGTTTTCCCCGCAACGCCAGCTGCACAGCGAACGCCAGCAGTTGAATCAAATACTGAGACGCTGGTTCTTCCAACGATCACCCATCTGCGCGAACGCATTAAGCAACAGAAAGCCGGTGCACGGCACGATGAGCAATTACTCAAACACCTGACCCGGGTTCATCGTTTGCTGGAGGTTACCAATGACTGAGTTTTGGGAACTGATAAAAGAACCTGGTGGCGTTATTTGGGCTATCGCAGCCATCGTTATCGTATGGGTTTTATGCATCATTTTTGATTGCTTTGTTAGCGACGAGCTTCCTACTGCAGACGCTCAAATACTCGAAGCGAAAGTCCGTGGGATAGAGATGGCGTTACAAGTAATTTCGGATTGTCGAAACAACATCTGCCCCGGTGGCTTATCCGAAAATCGGCAGTATGAAGAATCGATAGTTCAGCCGCATTTAGACGGTATTGCTGACGAGTTGGAAAACCTGATAGTCGAGCTGCGGGAGGCCCAGGTATGAGTGAACTCAATTATGACCCATCCGACCCGGACAAAATGAAGCTTCCTACGGGCAAAACCTGTGGGGACTGCGCGCACATACGCCGTTGCAAAGCGATTTTCGGTCACGTCGAAACGGACACGTATTGCGATTGGTCGCCATCGAGCGCGGTATTCAGCGAGGCCCATCATGAAGAGTGAGATCAAAAAATGGATGGCACGAAACCCATGGAAAATGATGTGCATCGCCAGCGCCACGTTTTGGATATTGCTGATCACAATGGTGGTAGTGCTATGGACGAAATAATCCTTAAAAACGCCATTAATCGGATCATCGAACTGGAAACCATGCTGCTGATCCCGGTTGAAAATACAGTTTGGCCTAAAGAGGTCGAGATGGTGATCACCCAAATCGACAGCGCGGAAAACTTGCCGGAGTGCCATCAAAAACGGCTCCGCCATCATATCAATCGCATGTGGTTAGAAGGGATCCCTATGCCCACTGTTACTTCCGTTGCCAAAGTGCTGGCTGATACCTTGGGGCAATACCAATGAGAGAAATTATTGTTGATAACTTTGCCGGCGGTGGTGGTGCGTCAACGGGTATCGAGTTGGCCACCGGCCGCAGCGTTGATATTGCCATTAATCACGACCCACATGCGATCGCTATGCACGAAACCAATCATCCGGACACGTTGCATTACTGTGAATCCGTATTCGATATCGATCCGGTGGTTGCCACAGCTGGCAAGCCTGTGGGCTTGGCATGGTTTAGTCCCGACTGCAGGCATTTTTCTAAAGCGAAGGGCGGCGCACCGGTTAAAAAAGAAATCAGGGGGCTGGCCTGGATTAAAATCAGATGGATCTTGAAGGTTCGCCCGCGGGTTACCGCAATGGAGAACGTGGAGGAATTTAAAACGTGGGGGCCGCTCGTTACAGACCAGAACGGCAATGACTACCCATGCCCAGATCGTGTTGGGGAAACTTTTCTCGGGTTTATAGCAATGCTGACCACCGGCATTGATGCAGATCACCCTGCGTTGGCTGAGTGCTGCGAAATTTTGGGTATAGCAGAGGGCAGTGACGAACACCATCGCCTGATAGCTGGACTGGGCTATGCGGTTGAGTACCGTGAGTTGAGAGCTTGTGACTATGGTGCTCCAACCATCCGTAAGCGCTTTTTCATGATGGCCCGCTGTGATGGTAATCCAATAGTTTGGCCCGAACCCACCCACGGGGATCCAAAATCTAAAGAGGTTAAGAGCGGAAAACTCAAACCCTGGCGTACAGCTGCCGAAATTATCGATTGGTCACTTCCAACCAAAAGCATTTTTGGCAGAAAGAAGGATCTGGCAGATAACACTCTGCGCCGCATCGTTAAAGGCTTGCAACGGTTCGTTATAAATAATCCAGATCCGTATATTGTTCAAATTGGGCAAACCGGTTTCGGCGGTGATGGCCGGCAGTATTCAACAGAGCAGCCATTAACGACGATCACTAGCAAAGCAGAACACCTGTTGATCGAACCGTATGTGGTTAAAAGCAACCACACATCAAGCCGGACCAAATACCAATGTTTCCGGGGACAATCCGCACGTGAGCCATTGCAGACGATAACTCAGACACTCGGTTCAGGGATTGCCGCACCGGTTGTAGTACGTCAGTTTGGAAACAGCACTGGCCAACTGGTTGATACCCCGGTGGGAACGGTCATGCCTGGTGGTGGCGGGAAAACCCAAATAGCCGCGGCTGTTCTTATCGGTACCGGTGGCAATGAAGGGCAAATGCGCCCCAAGTCTGTCAAAACCCCATACCAGACCATTACGAGCGTTTCACGAGTGAACGCGGTGAGCGCTGTATTGGTTGGGGCAGGCGGACCGAAATACTCAGGTAAACCGCGTGCTGTTGAGGCACCGATGATCACCTTACCAACAACATCCCATACCGCACTGACATCTGTACATTTAATGGTTAACACCACCGGGCATCCAGGCGGAAAAGCTGAAGAACCATTACGTACAGTAACCACCGGTGGGCACCATGCTTTAGTAGCTACCAACATAGTGAAGCACTACGGCGGTAACTATACCGGCGCAGGCCTGGGTGTGAATGAACCATTGCATACGGTTACCCAAGTTGACCACCACGGGCTTTGTACATCGCATTTGGTACACCTGCGCGGGACGTGCAAAGACGGAAGGCCAATTACAGATCCGGTACCGACGATAACCGCCAGTGGCCAGCATAACGGGCACGTCCAAGCTTTCTTAACCAAATACTATGGCACAGCGACAGCTGTCGACGTTGCGGCACCAGTGCATTCAGTCACCACAAAAGACCGTATGGCAATCAATGAAGCGCACTGTGGCCAGGAACCACTGACGGATGAACAGCGTTATGGGGCGTGGTGGTGCGCCCGGTTACTGGAGAAATTCAGCGACGAGCCAGACGATAGCCACTTATTTCCCGCAGAACGCCCCGGCTACATCCGTGTCGGTGATTACATCATCGTTGATATCTGCATGCGGATGCTGGCGCCGAGAGAGTTGTATAGAGCCCAGGGGTTCCCTGACTGGTACATCATCGAACGAGATTATCGTGGGAAAAAATACTCGAAAGAGGCGCAAGTGGCCAGATGCGGCAACGCGGTACCGCCGCCGTTCGCTGAGGCGCTTGTCCGCGCCAACTTGCCAGAAATGTGTATTGCCATAGAGGAGCAGGCAGCATGATCGAACATCAACAACAACCAACCTTCAACACATGCATGTCAGCTTGCATTGCAATGGTCGCGTCAAAGCCGGTGGATGAAGTTGTCGACCTTTGGCATGAAAAATTCCAGTCAAAGGGAGAGTGGCTCGACGATGCATTAGATCACTACGGTATTCCATACTTTTATGGACATCCGAAACAAGGAACTCTGCGTAATGGATTTATTTATTTTCTATCTGTTGCATCCTTGAATATTGTCGGGGGTTTACATCAGATTATTGCTGTTTTGGTTGAAGGTGAAGAGCCTGTTTTCCTCGACCCGGTTATGGGCCGCCCAGAAAGCAAATACTACGTTTTTGGTGAGCCCAAGACGAACAACGAGGTGGCAATCATTTCTTGGACTGTAGATCTTGCTGTGCCTTTAGCAAGGAATAAGTAAACCTTAATTAATATTCACACGCCTATGAGCTACATGAGAAGGTAGATGAACAATGAAGAATACAATTCAAGATTTGATGAACCATCAATTCGCCATGCTGGAAACTGTTACGGATCCGAATATCAAAGGTGAGGTTTTACAGGAGGAGCTGGCTAGGGCGAAAGCGGTAGTAGAGATTTGCGGCACCATGGTGAATACCTACCGGATAGCACTGGATGCGCAGAAAGCTGTTTATGATGGTTACGCTGGGCGCGTTCCTGAGGTTATGGGGATTGAGAAATGAGCAAAACATATCCACAAGAGCAAATATTATTTCTCGAAGCACATTGTCAGGGTATGACATGTCGAGAAATAACAGAGATTTTTAATCATAGGTTTGGCACAAACAAAAGTCTTGGTTCGATTAGGGAGATTCTGCGCGGTCGCGGAATGGATAAACATCTAACAAAAGAACCTAGCTATACGGATGAACAGTTAACATTTCTATTTGTGAACAAAGATAATACTTACCCAGTTCTTACAGAGATGTTTAATAATCGCTTCGCAACCAATAAAACTGTAGACGCTGTTAGATGTTTCATGCGAGGGAAAGGGTGGGGGAAATATCGACTTTCTGGTCGAGGGGATTACCAAAAAGTTTATATCAAAGGTAAGCCTATACGGTTGGATATCTATGTTTGGGAGTGTGTGAACGGACCACTCAAACCGGGTTATACAGTAATTCATTTTGATAACGACAAGAACAACAACCAGATCGCCAACCTGATGACTGCTCCGTCACATACAAAAGCGATGTTCGTTTTATCTGGTGGTGGTGATGCTCCCAAGGCCCTTGCTCCAGCGCTATATGCCAAGGTCATGTTACAGAGTGCTATCCGGAAAATTGAGAAAGGATCCAGACAATGAGCAACAACGAGGCACTTAGCCAGCCTGTGGCATACGATTACAACTATGCTGGTGTGCAAACATGTGAAGGTTTTGGTCTCTGGCGCAATGAGTTAAGCCGTGAGCGCCCGCCTGAGTGGATGATTGACAGCGGTAAGGTTAAAGATATTGAGCTGCTCTACTCGCAAGAGTACGTCACAGCACTGCAATCTGCGTTAAAGCTTGAGCAAGAGCAATCAGCATACTACGAGCGGCATATGTGGCATTTCCACGGCCTTGCTGAATCTGAGACTAAACGCGCAGAGGCAGCAGAGCAACGGCTGGAACTAGTTCGCGAGCAGCGTGATAACGAGCTTCGCACAAACTCAGAGCTGGAGCGGCGACTACAGCAGCCAGCGCTTGCTGATGTCATGACCGAACGACAGCGGCAGATCAACGCTGAGGGATGGACACCGGAGCATGATGACGAACACGAGAATAACGAAATGGCTTTTGCGGCAGCTTGTTATGCCCTTTACGCCGGTAATCCGTATCCCGGACAAGGGTACACACCTCCGGAATGGCCGTGGGATGCAAAATTTTGGAGGCCATCAACGGAGCGCCGCGATTTAATTAAGGCTGGTGCACTCATTCTGGCAGAGATTGAACGCTTAGACCGTGAATCGGCAAAGGCCACAAGCAGTGTTGAGCCGCGATCCGGTGTGGAGAATAATTGATTGTGCTATAGTGCTGCCGGGTGCTTGAGACTTTCTGTCTTAGGCATACACGAGGCAGAAAGAGAAAAGCCCCGAGTCGATATTAATCAACCCGAGGCCCTCTTATGCGTGACAACATAAAGGTAGCCTCTTACATGCCGAAAGGCAAGGAGAAGAAGGCTATGGAGCCACAAAAACTAGCGCTGATGGCGCTAATCGTTGTCAGTATTGCCCTATTAGGGGCGTTGCTGCTCAACAAAAACAACCTCTGTGATGTTAGCTTCCGAAGCGGCGGAATGGAGATTGTGGCTCACATGGCTTACGAAACCAAGTAAGAGCTACGGCGGGGAGTAATCCCCGCCAC
>NZ_AYMQ01000040.1 GCF_000633355.1 Serratia sp. H1w | reverse complement strand
GCGCTGCATGCTGCGCCCGTTAGAGCTACCAGATGATATGTAGTTACGAACAACAAGGAATGGAAATGAGTAGTCAACACCGAGAAGTGAGCAAGCTTTTGAGCTATGTATTACGCCATTAAACCGAATCTATCGGTTTCACACTGGATAGTGAGGGCTGGGCAAACATCGGCTTGTTTATCGCCAGTGCGGTGAAAACAGGCAGGGTTCTTGATCGGCAGCGAATAAAATAGCCGTCAGGCATTACATTCATGTTGTGAAGCAATCAGAGAGGCCCCACAGGCGGTTTTCATTCCGTCCAGGGCCACGGGCACCCCACCGACCAGTGCGGTTTGTGCACCAGAGACAATAGGAAAAACTCCTTTGCATTGAGGGCAGGAAACCAAATGCCCCACCAGCGCGACGTTCGTCCCGCAGAACTGCATCACTGACGATCCCTGCAGCACGACTCCACCATGAGAGGTTTTGTCACCTTGTAAAATCACGGCCTTACCTGCCATACATCCTCCTTGTCTCGCATTTCCTTAATACATTACAGGACGCTTCCATCTGAAAAAAGTATAAACATAAAAATTGCTAATGAATATTATACGCAATGTGAAGAAGGCCAAACTTTGGGGCGGGATAATATAGGGGAGGGAATTCGACGTAAATCCCATCCCCCTAAGCCTCTCCCCAAGAAGGAAGAATTAGCGTGCCACAAAGAATCCTCACAACGCCGATCCGCTCCCAGCCCTATGGGAGAAGCTTAAGGTGAGGGGCCTATTTTTGACGCACAACAATAAAATGATGATTTTTTGCTCCCTGGTTTGGTGCTATCCCCCACCACCTCCGTACCAGCAAAAATACCCCTTTGTTAACACTCTCTATTAACACCGTCTTGGCAAAACGGTGATTGTGCCGTAAACACAAATACTTACCCCTCTCATTTACAGCAATCGATGTTACCAGCTTCGCACCATGAATATCTCAGCCGAGCCAATAGGGCTACAACTGTTTCATCCAAGTAAGGAGATGCACAAATTTGCAACTTAATTAACCTTTTGCGCTCATTTGCAGTGCGTTGGGCTTAGTGCTAAAACTAAGGCAAGCAAACCGTCTCAGCTAAATGAGCCGCTACTTACAATTACCCACACATTCTGTATTGAATACGATAATGGTTATCACTATGATTCTGCGTATTCATTGCTCCGCTTTATAGCTCGGCGCTTCTGGCCCCATTCACCTTTTCACCGGTCGTCTGGGCAGCAAATGTTCTGAAGGTGGCATTCCTGTGGGAATTCCCAACGCATTGAGAAGGCAATATGCAGCTGCTTCCTAAACATACCTATAAAATTACCGGCTTCTCCAGCGAGATCAGCCCAGCCTACCGCCAGAAGTTGCTGTCGCTCGGCATGTTGCCTGGCTCGCAGTTTGACGTGGTGCGCGTGGCACCGCTGGGCGATCCGATAGAAATAAAAACTCGCCGCGTGAGCCTGGTGCTGCGGAAGAAAGATTTAGACCTGATCCTGCTCGATGGCCAACCGTAACGCGCTATCCCCGCCTCAGGCTGTTGCCGTGTGCAAACACGGCAGGTATTTAATTCACTGATATCACGTTGGTTTATGAAAAAAATCACTATTGGCTTAATCGGCAACCCGAACTCGGGCAAGACAACGCTGTTCAACCAGCTCACCGGGGCACGCCAGCGGGTCGGTAACTGGGCCGGAGTGACGGTTGAGCGTAAAGAGGGCCAGTTTACGACGCCGCAGTCGCAGGTGACGCTGGTTGATTTACCCGGTACCTACTCGCTCACTACCATCTCTGAGCAAACCTCGCTGGATGAGCAGATCGCCTGTCACTACATCCTGAGCGGCGATGCGGATATGCTGATCAACGTGGTCGATGCCTCCAACCTGGAGCGTAACCTCTACCTGACGCTGCAACTGCTGGAGTTGGGTATTCCGTGCATCGTGGCGTTGAACATGCAGGATATTGCCAAAAGCCAGAATATCGAGATCGATGTCACCGCCCTTGCCGAACACCTAGGCTGCCCGGTAGTGTCCATGATTTCCACCAAGGCTGACGGCATTGGTCTACTGAAACAGACCATCGACAACCACCGTTTCAATCAGTTGAAAGCGCTGGTGTCCTATCCACCCCTATTACTAAACGAAATCACGACGCTGACCGAGGCTATGCCTCAACAACTGCCTACCGAGCAGCGGCGCTGGCTGGCCCTGCAAATGCTGGAAGGCGACATCTACAGCCATCAGTTGGCCGGTAAAGCCACCGAGCTGCTGCCACAGGCCCGACTGGCGCTGCAACAGCAGCATCAGGAAGATCCCGCGCTGGTGATTGCCGATGCCCGCTACCAGTCGATCGCCACCATTTGCGATGCGGTCAGCAACTCACAGCAGGCGCTGCCAAACCGTCTGACGGAAGTGCTGGATCGGGTGATCCTCAACCGCTGGCTGGGGGTACCGATCTTCCTGCTGGTGATGTACATCATGTTCGTATTGGCGATCAACATCGGCGGCGCGCTGCAACCGATCTTCGATCTCGGTTCGGCGGCGATCTTTATCCAGGGTATCCAGTGGGTCGGTTATACCCTGCATTTCCCGCAGTGGCTGACCGTTTTCCTGGCGCAGGGCGTGGGGGGCGGTATCAATACCGTGCTGCCGCTGGTTCCCCAGATCGGCATGATGTACCTGTTCCTGTCATTCCTGGAAGACTCGGGCTATATGGCCCGTGCGGCATTTGTTATGGATCGCCTGATGCAGGCGCTCGGGCTGCCGGGTAAATCCTTTGTCCCGCTGATCGTCGGTTTTGGCTGTAACGTGCCATCGATTATGGGTGCACGCACCCTGGATGCTCCGCGTGAGCGCCTGATCACCATCATGATGGCGCCATTTATGTCCTGCGGCGCACGCTTGGCCATTTTTGCCGTTTTTGCCGCCGCCTTCTTTGGCCAGGATGGCGCGGGCGTGGTGTTCTCACTGTATATGCTTGGCATCGTGGTCGCCATTCTCACTGGCCTGGTGTTGAAATACACCATCATGCGCGGTGAAGCATCGCCGTTCGTGATGGAATTGCCGGTTTACCACGTGCCGCATCTGAAAAGCCTGCTGCTGCAAACCTGGCAGCGCCTGAAGGGTTTCGTGCTGCGCGCCGGGAAAGTGATCGTGATTGCCAGTATCTTTATTGGCGGTTTGAACAGCTTCTCGTTCAGCGGCCAGCCGGTAGACAGCATCAATGATTCCGCCTTGGCCTCCGTCTCCAAGGTGCTGACACCGTTATTGCAGCCAATGGGCGTGCATAATGATAACTGGCAGGCCACCGTTGGGCTGGTGACAGGGGCGATGGCCAAAGAAGTGGTGGTCGGGACGCTCAACACGCTGTACACCGCAGAAAACATCACCAATGAGCACTTCGATGCCGCTAATTTCAATCTGCTTGATGAACTGGGTGCCGCCGTCAACGAAACCTGGCAAGGTCTGAAGAATACCTTCAGCCTGAGCGTCCTCTCCAACCCAATCGAAGCCAGCAAGGGCGATGGTGAAATGGGTGTCGGTTCGATGGGCATGATGAGCAGCAAATTTGGCACGTCAATCTCGGCCTATAGCTATCTGATCTTCGTGTTGCTGTATGTGCCCTGCGTTTCGGTGATGGGTGCCATTGCGCGGGAATCCAGCCGTGGCTGGATGACCTTCTCTATCCTGTGGGGACTGAATGTGGCCTACTCGCTGGCAACGTTGTTCTATCAGGCCGCAACCTTCAGCCAGCATCCGCAATACAGCGCCACGGCGATCCTGATCGTGCTGCTGTTCAATGCGCTGGTGCTATTGGGCTTGCGCAAGGCACGTAGCCGCGTAACGATCCGCTTGCGTAGCGCCGCCTCGGCATCCTGTTGCCAAAGTTCGCAGGGTGACTGTCACTGATGGCCAGCCTGCTGCAACTCCGTGATGCGCTAGCCCTGCAGGGCGGCGCTCAGGCGCAACAGCTGAGCCACCAACTGGCGACACCCTTACCCTTGGTTGAGGCCATGCTGGAGCGTTTGACAGCGTTAGGGAAAGTTGAACGGCTTGAGCTCGACAGCAGCGAATGTCTGAGTGGCAGTTGCAAGAGTTGCCCGGAAGGGCTGGCGTGTAAAACGGTGATTTATCGTCTGAAGGGGTAAATACAGGGGCGCGATAATTTACCTGCGCCCCTGGCTTAGAGATTATTTCTTGTCTTTATATACTTCAGCTACTGCGCTGAATTTGCCGTGCTCACGAGCAGCCAGCACGACATAGTATTGGCCGCCTTTCTCATCGGCCAGCTTGGACAGCTCTTCTTTCAAATCCATTGGGTCAGTCGCTTGGGCGGTCGACGTTACAGTACCAATTTTCTCATACTTGCCCGGATCCTTAGCCAGCTCGTCCTTGGTGAGCAAGGTTGCAGCCATCGAACCGAAAGACACTGAACCTACAATCAACGCCGCAACGATCATCTTCAATGATTTCATGACAATACCTCTCAATGGATAAATTAGTTTTTATGAAAGCGACTAACAACAAATGCGTCATCGAGCTTGGCTACCGCGACGTCTAACAGCTTCGTTGCTTTCCCTGACGAAGCTCTCTCTGCCCAGAAACAAATCGCCAAAGTGAAAATTGATACGGACATATTCACCTTGCAGCCACGCATTTACCTCTTCAAGTATCGAACAGGTTCGATTTTTATCCACCCATTGATTAATTTTTTACCGCTGTTTTGTGCTTTTATAATCTGTAATCAATAAGATATCCCCGCCAGACCGCATCCTTACTCGGTTGCGACAAAGTGATTAATAATGTTAGCGAATGCTTCTGGATGAGAAATAAACGGCGCATGAGCCGCTTTGGCCATCACCACCGAGGTGGAGTTCGGCCACATTTCGTCTAGCAGGGATGCGACTTTGCGCGGCACCAATCCGTCGAGATAGCCATAAATCCGCAGTACCGGCATCGTCAGTGCCGCCAGTGACTGGCGTTGATCGACCGTGCGTAGCATCTCCAGCCCCCCATTAAGCACCTCAACGCCTGGCATCGGCTGATTGAGCACCACGGTTTTCAGTTGGCGTGCATCCTGACGGGCGCTTTCCGTGCCCAGCGTTTGCAACGCCAGGAAGCGTTCCACGGTGCGCTGAAAATCATGACTGAGCTGCTGCTGGAAGCCACTGAGCACTTCCGGGCGGATCCCCGGCCACGCATCGTGCGCCGTAAAGCAGGGCGAAGAAGCCACGGTGATCAGCCCGGTCACCCGCTCAGACTGCATAAGGGCGATCTGCCCTGCCACCAGCCCACCGAGGGACCAGCCCAGCCAATAAGCCTGCTTGGGTGCGGCGGCCAGCACTATCTGCGCCATCTGCGTTAACGAGACGGCTCCATAACCCTGGCTGCGGCCATAGCCCGGTAAGTCCACCAGGTGCAGACGAAAATGCGGAGCCAATCGCTCCAACGTGCAACCCCAGACCTCGGCATTCAGTCCCCATCCGTGCAGCAGCACAAGATCGCGATCGCCTTCACCTATCGTTTGCCAGTACAGCTCTGTCATCAATTAGTATCCTGTTAAAAGGAGGTGACGCTATGCTACCAATCCACAGCCGCTGTTGGCTATGCCGACAGCCATTGCGGCTAATGCAACAGGGCATCTGTAGCTACTGCCTACGCTCGCTGCCCGTAAAACCCTGTTGCTGTCCTACTTGCGGCTTGCCCAGTAGCGATCCCCATCAGCCCTGTGGGCGATGCCTGCAAAAACCGCCCCCTTGGCAAGCGCTGGTATTTGCCACAGATTACCGCCCGCCCATCAGCACCCTGGTCAGAAATTTCAAGTTCCAGCAGACACCGGCGCTGGCTCCCACGCTGGCCCGTTTGATCCTGCTGCACTGGCTGCAAGCACACCGAGAGCAACATCTGAACAGACCGGAAGTGATTTTAGCGGTACCCTTACAGGATAAACGCTGCTGGCGGCGCGGTTATAACCAAAGCGATCTGCTGGCTCGACCACTGGCCCGCTGGTTGAGCTGTGAATATCACCCTGCGGCATTGCGCCGGATCAGGGCGACGGCGCCACAACAGCAATTGATAGCGCGCCTGCGGCGGCGTAATCTGCGCGGTGCTTTCCGTTGTGATGAGGATCTGGCTGGCAGGCATGTAGCACTGCTGGATGATGTGGTTACCACTGGCAGCACCATGGCGGAAATCGCTACACTGTTACAGCGTCAGGGCGTCGCCTCATTGCAGATTTGGTGCGTTTGCCGCACGTTGTAGTACCAGGGCAATGGGCGTATTATAACCTACTATAGAAGTCAACTATTGAGCTAATGCTATGATCCGTATAACAGATGCTGCACAGGAACACTTTGCCAAACTGCTGGCAAGCCAAGAAGAAGGCACCCAAATCCGCGTATTCGTGATCAATCCGGGTACGCCGACGGCCGAATGCGGTGTCTCTTATTGCCCGCCAGACGCGGTGGAAGCAACCGACACCGAACTCAAATTTGAGAGGCTGTCCGCTTACGTCGATGAGTTGAGCGCGCCTTATCTGGACGATGCCGAAATCGACTTCGTCACCGATCAGCTCGGCTCACAGCTGACGCTGAAAGCGCCTAACGCCAAAATGCGTAAAGTCGACGACAATGCGCCGCTGATGGAGCGCGTAGAATACGTGCTGCAATCACAGATCAACCCGCAGCTGGCTGGCCACGGTGGCCGCGTTACGCTGATGGAAATCACCGACGACGCACTGGCCATCTTGCAGTTCGGCGGCGGTTGCAACGGTTGTTCGATGGTGGATGTCACGCTGAAGGAAGGGATCGAGAAAGAGCTGCTGCAAAAGTTCCCGGAACTGAAAGGCGTGCGCGATCTCACCGAACACCAGCGCGGCGATCACTCCTACTACTGATACTCGCAAAGGGGGTTGGCTTGCCAACCCCCTGTGTATTTAACCTACCGAAACCTTTCTGCGTCGCTTATCCAAATCCTTCAATAAACGATTAACCTCAGGATCGGCAAACATGGCTTCCAACGTCTGGCTCAGCTTGCGCCGCCAGTTTGGATACTCATTGCTGGTACCGGGAATATTGACCGGTTCCGCCATGTCTAACCAGTCTTCTGGTTGCAGACCCAACAGCGCGCTGGCGCTATCTGCCACATAGCGTTGCAGACCCCGATTCAGCAACGGACTCATGCTCAGCAATGAGGCTTTCTTACCCACCTTTTGCGGGACACAACCGTAGCGATGCAGCCCATCCAGCAACCCCTGTTTGGCCCGCTCACGATCGGCAAACAGCTCTTTGAGCACTTGCGCATCCGGGTATAACCCCAGTTGGTTGCCGAGCGTCAGATCGCCGCTTTGCCAGTAACCACGCAGCGTTGGCAGATCGTGAGTGGTAATGGTCGCCATCGCCTGCACCGGATAAGACTGCGGCGCACGGAACTGCTTATCGGCATCATGCTCGAAATACAGCACCTTATAGGAATAGACGCCGCTATCACGCAGCTTGCCGACAATCTCCACCGGCACGGTTCCCAGATCTTCCCCAATCACCATGCAGCGATGACGCTGACTCTCCAAGGCCAACAGCGCCAGCAGATCGTCAACCGGGTATTTCACATAGGCACCGTGATCGGCCGTTTCGCCGTAAGGGATCCACCATAAGCGCAGCATCGCCATCACGTGATCGATACGCAAGGCACCGCAACTGGTCATATTGGCCCGCAGCAAATCGATAAACGGCTGATAGCCCCGCGCCACCATCACATGCGGATCCATCGGCGGCAGGCCCCAGTTTTGCCCCAGCGGCCCGAGGATATCCGGCGGAGCACCTACCGAGGCTTGCATGCAATACAGCTCACGCTCACACCAGGTTTCCACTCCCCCCTCGGCCACCCCGACCGCCAGATCGCGATACAGGCCAATCGGCATCTGCCGCTGCTGGCTTTGGCTGAAGCACTCGGCAAACTGGCGGGCCGCCAACCATTGCAGCCACAGGTAGAAGCTAACCTCATCCTCGTGCTGCTTACAGAAGGTTTCCACCGCCGGGCTATTACCCTGCTGATATTCCTCCGGCCAGGCTGGCCAGCCCCACATGGTGCTGTCTTGAGTGATGAGATGGGCATGTAACGCATCGTACGCCGCCTGCTGATACAGGCTGCTGCCCCCCTCCCCAACGAAGCGTTCAAACTCCTGCTTCAGCGCATCCTGCGGCTTACGCGCCTGGAAATGCGGGAAAGCCAGCTTCAATGCCGCCAGCTTCAATTCCGTTACCGTGCTGTAGTCCACCAGATCGCTATTGCGTGCCTTAGCCAACAGTTTTTGCGTCGTGGCTTTCTGCCACCATTTTTGCGCGGCCTGGCTAAGCTGGAAATCTTCCACCACGTTGACGTCGATATACACCACGTTCAACCAACGGCGTGACGACGGGCTATAAGGGCTGGCGCTTTCCGGGCTGGCCGGATACAGCGCGTGGATCGGGTTGAGTCCGATAAAGGCCCCACCGCGTTCACCCACTTCGCCGACCATTGCCCGCAGATCGCCAAAATCCCCAATACCCCAGTTACGCTCGGATCGCAGCGTGTAGAGCTGTACGCAGGCTCCCCACAGCTTCTTACCGGTCAGCAAGGCATCCGGCTCGTAGCAACGCTTGGGCGCGACAATCAGCCGGCAGGCCCATTGCTGCTCACCCTGCTGCAAAGTGAGCTGGTGATAGCCGAGCGGTAATTCACCCGGCAGGGTCAACGTTTTATGTGCGCAGGCCCGGCCCTGTTGCTGGCTTCCGTCCTCACGCAACAACACCCAATGAAACTCGCCTTCTCCGCCCAGCGGCAGCGCCACCGGGTTACCGTGATAAACAACCTTCACTGCCGGCAAGGGAGCCGTTGACGGTTGCAATGATGCAGGGTTCATCGCCGCCAACAGCTTACGTTTGGTTTCCAGCGGCGTCGCCTGCCGCTGGCCATGGGCATTGATGTAATCGGCAGCAATCCCAGCCTGGGCTGCTACCTGATCGATACCTTTACTCATTCGCACTCCTTAACGCTTGGCTTGCCAAATGCGTTGCTGATAGTCACGGATCGAACGATCCGAGCTGAACATGCCTACGCGCGCGGTGTTAAGGATAGTGCGGCGCGTCCATTCGTCGCGGTCACGATACAGTTTGTCTACCTGCCGTTGAGCTTCGCAGTAGGAAGCAAAGTCCGCCAGCACCAGATACGGATCGCCGCCTTCCAACAGGCTGTGCAGCATCATATCGAAAGCGTGCTTGTCACCGTGGCTGAATGCGCCGCTGGCCAGTTCGTCCAGGATCGCTTTCAGGTGTTTGTCTTTCTTGCGATAGCTCAGCGGATCATAGCCCTTGGCCAACAGCGCCTTGACCTGCTCCACGGTGTTACCGAAGATGAAGATGTTGTCTTCGCCGACCTGCTCGGCAATCTCGACGTTGGCCCCGTCCAGCGTGCCAACGGTCAGTGCACCGTTCAACGCCAGTTTCATGTTGCCGGTGCCAGAGGCTTCTTTACCCGCCGTCGAGACCTGCTCGGAAATGTCCGCCGCCGGGATCATCAGTTCCGCCACGGAAACGCGGTAATCCGGGATAAAGGCCACTTTCAGGCGATCCTTGACGATCGGATCGTTATTGATCTTCTCTGCGGCCTGATTGATCGCATAGATGATGTTCTTCGCCAAGTAGTAGCCCGGCGCGGCTTTGGCACCAAACAGGAACACGCGTGGCACAATGTCCAGATCCGGGTTATCCCGCAACTGACGATACAGCGAAAGGATGTGCAGCAGGTTCAGGTGCTGACGTTTGTATTCGTGCAGGCGTTTGATCTGCACGTCGAAGATCGCATCCGGGTTGAGCGTCAGCCCCATGACGCTGTGCACGTAATTGGCCAGGATCACCTTGTTATCGCGCTTGATCTGCTGATACTGCTCGCGGAAGGCGGCGTCTTCGGCATATTTTTCCAGCCCCTTCAGCGCATCGAGATCGTTGGCCCATTCAACTTTCAGCGTGGTGTCGATCAAGCCAGACAACGCCGGGTTACACTGCTTGAGCCAGCGGCGCGGCGTAATGCCGTTGGTGACGTTGTGGAATTTGTTCGGCCACAGCTGGTGATATTCCGGGAACAGATCTTTGACCACCAGATCCGAGTGCAACTGAGCTACGCCGTTAACCGCAAAACCGCTGACTACACACAGGTTTGCCATGCGCACCTGCTTGCCGTGGTGCACCGCCAGCTTGGCCCAAACGGCGTCATCGCCCGGCCAGTGTTTATCCACCAGTTGCTTAAAGTTGGCGTTGATCTGTTTGATGATGGCGAAGTGGCGCGGCAACAGGCTGCGAACCAGCTTCTCATCCCAGCACTCCAGGGCTTCCGGCATCAGGGTGTGGTTGGTATAGGCAAAGGTCTTGCTGGTGATCGCCCAGGCCGCATCCCAATCCAACTGGTGCTCATCGAGCAGAATACGCAGCAGCTCTGGGATCGCGATGGTTGGGTGGGTGTCGTTGAGTTGGATCACTTCGTACTTCGGCAACTCCTCAATCTTGCGCCCGGCCAGATGGTGCTTACGCAGAATATCGGCCACCGAGCAGGCACACTGGAAATACTGCTGCATCAGGCGCAGGCGTTTGCCAGCCTGATGGTTGTCATTCGGATAGAGCACCTTGGTCAACTTGGCGGCTTCAACACCCTGCTTTTCCGCCTGCAGGAATTTGCCGTCGTTGAAATCCCCCAGATCGAATGGATGAGCATGCGTTGCCTGCCACAGGCGCAGTGGCTGGGTGACTCCGTTACGGAAGCCCAGCACCGGCAGATCCCAGGCTTCACCACGCAGGGTAAACTCCGGGTGCCACAGTTGGCGGCCATCGGCCAGTTTCTCTACCTTGCCACCAATTCCAACATCCACGCTCAGCGCCGCATTGTGGCGGAACCATGGATAGCTCTCACGTTGCCAGTTATCCGGTGCCTCCTGCTGATGGCCCTCTTTGAACGACTGGCGGAATAGCCCGTATTGATAGTTCAGCCCATAACCGGTAGCCGGTTGTTCTACTGTTGCCATCGAGTCCAGGAAGCAAGCAGCCAGACGCCCAAGGCCACCGTTACCCAACGCCGGATCGGTTTCCTGCTCCAGCAGATCTGCCAGCTTGACGTCCTGCTCTGCCAACGCGGCTTCAACGGTATCGTACCAGCCAAGGTTGATCAGGTTGTTGGCGGTCAGACGGCCAATCAGGAATTCCATCGAGATGTAGTTCACATGGCGCAACGGCTTGCTGCTTTTACGCGGCGCAGGTTGCGCAGCCAACTGTTCGGCGAGAGCGGCACTCACTGCCTCCCACCATTGATGCTGGGTCATCTGCTGTGCGGAGCTGAGGCCAAAACGCTGCCACTGACGAGTCAGTGCAGCCAGAAAAACGTCCTTTTTGAGCATAGGCTGTGACATAGGTAAAACTCTCTATCCGGTGTACCCGTCGTCTTTCAAGCGGCAACTTGAGTTTCATTGGGTAGTAAATGGGCCAATTTTTTCACTATCGTGCCGGGGAGAACGAGCAATGGCATCATCCCGCCTGGGGATTAGCTGGGGAGGAGGATTGGGGCGTAGCTGAAACTGTGATCTCAGGCACTTTTTAACCCTCGTTCCGTACAACAAAGAAGCTTATCGACACTGTCGATGAGCATAAAACAGACGGCGAACCACGATCACGACGTTAGCATAGTTATGCTGGCCGATGAAGTTTTGTACTTCCCTGTAAATAGCACAGAGACACTTCGCCTGGTGTGGATATTCGGGCGTTATGTAAAGCACCTCTAATGCAGATACCAGGGCAAACGTAAAAAAGTGTGATCAATCGCAATTTAACTTCAAGCCAAAGCGCAAGCTTGTTGCAATAGCGTTGATGATGTTCGACCTTAAGGAGGGGGATTAATTACGAGCCACAAAATAATTAATTTAACCCCGGTCCCGAGTCAGGAATATGGTGAGATGAATTTCCTCGGGCAGTCCTTCGGCGGCGGGAACCGCACTTTACATCTGGAATATTATGCTGATCCCATCAAAACTGAGCCGCCCGGTACGGCTGCAAAATACCGTGGTTCGCGATCGTCTGCTGGCAAAGTTAGCTAGTGCGGCAAACTATCGCCTGACATTGGTCAATTGCCCGGCAGGATATGGTAAGACCACGCTGGTGGCACAATGGGCCGCAGGAAAATCGGATCTGGGGTGGTACTCCCTGGATGAGAGCGACAACCAGCCGGAGCGCTTCGCCAGTTATCTGATCGCCGCGCTGCAACAGGCCACCGCTGGCCACTGCGTGAAAAGCGAAGCGTTAAGCCAGAAACATCAATACGCCAGCCTTTCGGCGCTGTTCGCTCAGCTGTTTATCGAGCTGTCCGAATGGCACCAGCCGCTATACTTGGTGATCGACGATTATCATCTGATCACCAATGACCAGATCCATGAAGCGATGCGCTTCTTCCTACGCCACCAGCCAGAAAATCTTACGCTGCTGATCCTTTCGCGCACCTTACCGCCCCTGGGGATCGCCAACCTTCGCGTCCGCGATCAGCTATTAGAGCTGAGCACGCGGCAATTGGCCTTTAATCATCAGGAGGCGAAACAGTTCTTTGACTGCCGTCTTAGTTCTCCGCTGGAGCACAATGACAGCAGCCGCCTGTGCGACGAAGTGGAAGGATGGGCAACCGCCTTGCAGCTGATCGCTCTCTCCGCCCGCCAATCCACTTCTTCCGCCCAGCAATCCGCCAAACGCCTGGCCGGGCTGAACGCCAGCCACCTGTCCGATTATCTGGTGGATGAAGTGCTGGATCGCGTTGATGCCGATGCCCGCGCGTTCCTGCTACGCTGCTCGGTACTGCGTTCAATGAACGACGCGCTGATCGTCCGCCTGACCGGGGAAGACAACGGCCAACAGCGCCTGGAAGAGCTTGAGCGCCAAGGTCTGTTTATTCACCGCATGGACGACACCGGCGAGTGGTTCTGTTTTCACCCGCTGTTTGCCTCGTTCCTGCGCCAGCGTTGCCAGTGGGAACTGGCGCTGGAACTGCCCGGCCTGCACCGTGCTGCCGCAGAAGGTTGGCTGGCCCTCGGCTATCCGGCGGAGGCCATCCACCATGCCTTGGCGGCCAGCGATGTCAGCATGCTGCGCGACATCCTGTTGCAGCATGCCTGGTCGTTGTTCCACCACAGTGAATTGGCGCTGCTGGAAGAATGCCTGAATGCCCTGCCGTACGAACGGCTGATCCAGAATCCGAAGCTGGCGCTACTGCAAGCCTGGCTGGCACAAAGCCAGCACCGTTACAGCGAAGTGAATACTCAATTAGAACGCGCTGAGCAGGCCATGCTCCAGCAAAAAATCGTTATCGACCAGACGCTGCATGCCGAATTTGACGCGTTGCGTGCTCAGGTGGCAATCAACGCAGGTAAACCAGAAGAGGCTGAACGTCTGGCCACTGAAGCGCTGAAATTCCTGCCGCTTTCCAGCTATTACAGCCGTATCGTGGCCACCTCGGTCACCGGTGAGGTTCACCACTGCAAAGGGGAGCTGGCGCGGGCGCTGCCGATGATGCAGCAGACCGAACAGATGGCACGCCGTCACCAGGCTTATCACTATGCGCTGTGGGCGCTATTGCAGCAGAGCGAAATTCTGATCGCACAAGGCTTCCTGCAAGCCGCCTATGAAACGCAGGATAAGGCCTTCGAACTGGTGCGGGAACAGCATCTGGAGCAGTTACCGATGCACGAGTTCCTGTTGCGCATTCGCTCACAGGTGCTGTGGTCTTGGTCTCGGCTGGACGAAGCCGAAGAGGCAGCACGCGAGGGGCTGAAGGTCCTGGCTAACTACCAGCCGCAGCAGCAGTTGCAATGCCTGGCGATGCTGGCTAAATGCTCGTTGGCGCGTGGCGATCTAGATAATGCCAATGCCCATCTGCTGCGCAGCGAAGTCTTGCTGCACGGTTCACAATATCACCGAGACTGGCTGACCAACGCCGATAAACCGCGGGTGATCCACTGGCAGATGACCGGTGATACCGCCGCAGCGGCCAACTGGCTGCGCCATACCGAAAAACCGGGGATGGCCAATAACCACTTTATGCAGGGGCAATGGCGTAATATCGCCCGCGTGCAGATCTTGCTTGGGCAGTACGAAGAAGCCGAAGTGGTGCTGGACGAATTGAACGAAAATGCTCGCCGCCTGCGGTTGGTCAGCGATCTAAACCGTAACCTATTGCTCAGCAACCAGCTCTATTGGCAGATGGACCGCAAAGTGGATGCCCAGCGCGTGCTGATAGAGTCACTCTCGCTGGCCAACCGCACCGGGTTTATCAGCCACTTTGTGATCGAGGGAGAGGCCATGGCGCAGCAACTGCGTCAGTTGATCCAGCTCAACACGCTGCCAGAGATGGAACAGCATCGTGCTCAACGTATTCTGCGCGATATCAACCAGCATCATCGGCACAAGTTCGCTCATTTTGACGAGAACTTCGTCGATAAGCTGTTGACTCACCCGCAGGTGCCGGAGCTGATCCGCACTAGCCCGCTGACACAGCGCGAATGGCAGGTGCTGGGCCTGATTTACTCCGGTTACAGCAACGATCAGATCGCCGGGGAGCTGGCCGTAGCGGCAACCACCATCAAAACCCATATCCGTAATCTGTATCAGAAACTGGGAGTCGCCCATCGACAGGAAGCAGTGCAGCAGGCGCAGCAGTTGCTGAAAATGATGGGGTATGGTGCTTAATTCTCCCCTCACCCTCTCCCACAGGGAGAGGGGACGGAACGTGCCAGGATTTTACACCGGCATCTGACCTTAACATGGGCGCAGCATGCAGCGCCCCTACGTAAAGGTTGGGGGGAGGGCAAAATATCAGCCCCACAGTTGGGCGATAGCACGCTTAAACTCACGGGCGGCAGCCACGGGATCGGCAGCATCGCGAATGCTGCGGCCAGCAATAAACACATGAATTGGAATGCCCTTGAACAGCGGCAGATCTTCCAGGGCCAAACCACCGGTCACGGTCACCTTGAAGCCCATGCTGGTCAGGCGTTTGATGGCGGTGATATCCGCATCGCTCCAGGCAACCCCGGCGGCCTGCGCATCGCGGCTACGGTGGTAAACCACTTGCAGGATCCCCGCATCGCGCCATTCCTGCGCCTGCTCCCAGGTCCAGAAACCTGTCAACTCAATCTGCACATCACCGTTAAACTCTTTAGCAACCTCTATCGCCCCTTTGGTGGTGTTGATATCGGCACAGCAGATCACCGTGACCCAGTCTGCATTAGCCTCAAAACACATGCGTGAGAGGATCTTGCCCGCATCGGCGATTTTGGCATCCGCCAGCACGATACGGTCTGGATAAAGCGCCTTCAGATCGCGCACCGCACGCACCCCTTCGGCCACGCACAGAATGGTGCCAACCTCGATAATATCGATCTCGTTGGCGATCAGACGCGTGGTGCGATAAGCATCATCCATTGACTGGTTATCCAGCGCGACCTGCAACATCGGTAAAGTGTTTGCCATCTTGCTTACTCTCCTTAGTGTTCTGCCGCTGCGGCAGAAGTCAGGTTAATCAAATCCAGCACCTGCTGTGGCGTGCGGCAGGCCCGCAGGCGATCGAAGTTGGCCTCGTCCTCGAACAGGTTAACCACCTGTAAGATGCCGACCTCCTGATGCGTTTTGGCATCTACCGCCGCCATGGTGATCAAAATGTCGATCGGGTCGTTGTCCTCATCGCCAAAACAGACCGGCGTTTTTAGCGTGACCAGAGCAAAGCCGGTTTTTAATACCCCTTCCTCCGGCCTGCCGTGGGGCATAGCCAGCCCCGGAGCCAAGATAAAATAAGGGCCAAACTGCTCAACCCCGGCCAGAATGGCGTTGAAATAACGCGGTTCTACTACGCCAGCCTCCACCAGCAGATCGACGCCAATCTTCACCGCCTGCTGCCAGTCTTGCGCCTCTGCCTGCAACAAAATCGACTGGTTATGCGCCAGCGAATCACTCAGCTTCATGGCCGTTGCCTCACTTGATGTCTTTGGGGAAATGAGCGCCGATCACGTCCATCAGCTTGGGGCCGAAGTCTGCGGCCGACAGCATGTTGCGTACCCCCACCACATACTTGTTACCACTTACGGTGATCTCATCCGCCACGTGGGTGGAAGCAATAATGATGTCGGCGCCGCTGAGTTCGGATTTGTACTCGCCCACTGCGCAGCTGTTGACCGTATGATCTACGCCCTGCTGAGTGAGGAACTGGTCGACTTTCATTTTCATGATCATGGAACTGCCTTGCCCACAACCGCATACCGCCAGAATTCGTACCGTCATGATGTGCTCTCCAGTTAGTTTGAAGCCGATTCAGTGAGTTGTTTTTCCGCATCTTCTTCCGCGCGCAACGTGCGCCCGGCGAAGAACATGTACAGCAGCGCGATAATCACCACCACGCCCATAAACCACAGGCCGAAGCTCAGGCCCTGCATCAGCGGCGGTGCCAGAATTGACCAATCCGCCATGCCCATCCAGGCACTCAGCCCGGTCAGTTTGATAGCCCACACGCAGCCAAAGATTTCGATCATCCCCATCACCAGGCAAATCTTCATCGCCGCACGCCAGCCGCCGAAATGGTTGGCAAACACGCCAATGGTGGCGTTGGAGAAGAACATGGGAATAAAACCGGGAATGATCATGATGGAGGAGCCAACCGCCAGCAGTACGCCCACGGCGATCAGTTGCCCCACAGTGCCCCACATAAAGCCCCACACCACGGCATTGGGCGCAAAGCTGTAAATGGCGGCGCAGTCGATGGCCAGCACGGCCCCAGGGATCAGACGTTGAGAGATGCCGTTGAAGGCTTCGGTCAGTTCGGCAACGAACATCCGCACGCCCTGCACGATGATGAAGATGGCGACGGCGAACATCAGGCCGGTTTGCAGGATGTAGATCGTCCAATGGGTTTTACCCGCCATCTGTTGCAGGGTATCCAGCCCGAAGGAGCAGAGAATGATGCCAAAGAACACCGTCATCACAATGGCGGTAGAAACGATATTGTCATGGAAGATATTCAGCCAACCGGGCAGCTTGAGGTCTTCCACGCTGTCCTCTTTCTTACCGAGATAAGGTGCCACCTTATAGGCTACCCAGGAGGCAAACTGCTGTTGGTGACCGATGGAAAAACCGCTGTTTTCCGTCACCGACTGGGTTGGCTTGAACATCATGTTGGAAGTGATCCCCCAGTACAGCGAGGCGATCAGGGCGCTACACAATACGGTGGTCCACATGTCGTAGCCCGAGATGTAGAAGAACACCGCGATCAGCCCCACCTGCTGGAACATGATATGGCCCGTCAGCATGATGGTGCGGATGCCGGTGATGCGCCTCAGCAAGACATAGACAATATTCAGCGCCAGTGCCAGCAATACCGCATAGCCCACCCAACTGTAGGCATCCCCCATCCGTTCAATGGTCGCCATCATTGAGGCGTAAGTGTCGGAGATGGCACCGTTGATGCCATAAACCTCGGAAAGCTTGGCCACTACGGGTTTGAAGGTGCCGGTCAGGATGCCGGAACCGGCTTGCAGCAGCATAAAACCGATGATGGTTTTGATGGTGCCTTTGATGATCACCGCCGCGCTCTTGCGCAGCAACAGATAGCCCAGCAGCGTGACCAGGCCCAGTAGCAGCGGGGCGTTGGTCATCACCTGATTAAAAAATACGGTGAAGATGGTGTAGAGGGTTTCCATACGGCTCTCCATGTAGCGTTTATGCGCCGTAGGGAACGCCACTGGTCGCTAGATCAGTACGTCACCGTAACGCAGGGACAGGCTTACCATAGCAATCACAGTGAATCACCAAAAGATCATAAATGATTATTTGTGAACAACCTCGCAAGTTATATGGAAAAAATCTGTGCATTCAACGAACTAAGTTGACAACAATTCCATTACTCATTGAATTAAATACAAGTTAATAAATGAACCTCTGAACATAAGGTCGGTGAATGGTGCCTAAAACCCCGTTTTCGAGCGCTTAAACACCGGTTGTCAGCACGCACAAACGGTGCTAGATTCAGCAAAACAAGTCACAAAAAATCATTAAATGATAATTTGTGATTACATATGATATGAAAAACCCTGATGATGAGGAATAAATCATGAGTAAAGTCGCTACCATTACCCGCCAGTCATGGATCCTGAATACCTTCCCGGAGTGGGGTTCCTGGCTGAATGAAGAGATTGAACAGGAACAGGTGGCACCAGGCACCTTCGCCATGTGGTGGCTGGGGTGCACCGGTATCTGGTTAAAATCAGAGGAAAATGCCAACCTGTGCGTCGATTTCTGGTGCGGCACCGGCAAGCAGAGCCACGGCAATCCACTGATGAAAACCGGCCACCAGATGCAACGCATGGCCGGGGTGAAAAAGTTGCAGCCCAATCTGCGCACCACGCCGTTCGTTCTCGATCCCTTTGCCATCAAACAGATTGATGCGGTACTGGCCACTCACGATCATAACGACCATATCGACGTCAACGTCGCTGCCGCGGTGATGCAGAACTGTGCCGCTACGGTGCCCTTTATTGGGCCGCAGAGCTGCGTGGATATCTGGCTTGGCTGGGGCGTACCGGCAGAGCGCTGCATCGTGGTGAAACCTGGTGACATCATTAAAATCAAAGACGTAGAGATCCACGCATTGGATGCCTTCGACCGCACAGCGCTGATCACCTTGCCGGTGGAGCAAAAAGCAGCGGGCATGCTGCCAGACGGCATGGATCAGCGGGCGGTCAACTACCTGTTCAAGACCCCTGGCGGCAATCTTTACCACAGCGGGGATTCCCACTACTCCAACTATTACGCCAAGCACGGCAACGATCACCAGATAGACGTGGCGCTCGGCTCCTATGGCGAAAACCCACGCGGTATCACCGATAAAATGACCAGCGCCGACATTCTGCGCATGGCAGAATCGCTGAATGCCAAGGTAGTGATCCCGTTCCATCATGATATCTGGTCGAATTTCCAGGCCGATCCGCAGGAAATCCGCGTGCTGTGGGAAATGAAAAAAGACCGGCTGAAGTATGGCTTCAAGCCGTTTATCTGGCAGGTGGGGGGCAAATTCACCTGGCCGCTGGATAAAGACAACTTTGAATACCACTATCCGCGCGGCTTTGACGATTGCTTTACCCTTGAGCCGGATCTGCCGTTTAAATCCTTCCTGTAAAGGTTAAGCTTGAGAACGGGACGCCGACGCAGCTTTATGCGCACTTCTGCACACGGATGATTCAAATCGTCAGCAGGTGCGCATATAATCACGGCATATCCCCTGATTATGGGGTAACGTTCTCATTTCCCGACGGAGCCCGCATGACCGAATCCCAGCGCCATAATGCCATTCTCGATCTCTTACAGCGTAAGGGGCAAATCTCCGTGGCCGATGTGATTAGCGCCTTTGAGATCTCACCGGCAACGGCGCGCCGCGACATCAACAAGCTCAATGAGACCGGTAAGTTGCGCAAGGTGCGTAACGGTGCCGAAGCCACCAGCACCCCGCGCCCCACCTGGACACCGCTCAATATTCATCAGACTCAGCATCTGGACGAGAAGATGCGCATCGCCAAAGCGGCCGCACAGCTTTGCCAGGCGGGAGAGAGCGTAGTGATCAACTGTGGTTCCACTGCGTTCCTGCTGGGGCGCGAGATGTGCGGTAAAGAAGTGCAGGTGATCACCAACTACCTGCCGCTGGCCAACTATCTGATCGAACGTGAACACGAAAGCGTGGTGATTATGGGCGGCCAGTATAATAAAAGTCAGTCGATCACCCTGGCTCCCCAAGACGGCGATGCCACCCTGTATGCCGGGCACTGGATGTTCACCAGCGGTATCGGCCTCACCAGCGACGGGTTGTATAAAACCGATATGCTCACCGCCATGGCCGAGCAGAAGATGCTGAACTATGTCGGTAAGCTGGTGGTGTTGGTGGACAGCAGCAAAGTCGGCCAACGCGCGGGTATGCTGTTCAGCCGCACCGAGCAGATCGATATCGTCATTACCGGGCGCGATGCCGATCCGGCGATAGTCGAACAACTACGCCAACAAGGGGTCGATGTGCAGCTGGTTTAAGCTTTACGCCAGGCCTCACTTTTATTTCTGTCATCCTGGGAATTTTTCCAGGATGACCCATAATCTTGCTGTTATTAAATATATCTATAAATTAAAGTGAATATAAGGCCTAAAACATCCACCAAATAAATAGGTCGTGCAAAATAGCTTATTTTTAATCTAAAACCGACCTGTTTTTTCATGACATTGTCGTTTCATCTGGGTACTATTGCGGCAAATTTCCATATGGAGTTGGGATTGTGGCAATGAGTAAGAAAATACTTATGATAACAGGGGTTTATCTGATTTTCCCCCCGACATTGGCAAGCGCAGATCCAATAATCGGTTATAGTTATCGGCCCGATGCCGGGGTTTATCTGGGCAATCAGGTTGCCGCATCAACCTTATTTTCTCATACCCTGCACCAAAGAAAGGTCGCGCCAGGTGACAGCCAATTCTGGGTGCGAGGTTCTGGCTATCACAGCAAGGATCTGAGCATTAGCGATAACGGCTTATCTGTCGATACCGATCGCCAGGTCTTTATGCTGGGCGGAGATTTGTTGGCCTTGGAGAACAATAAGGAAGAGTGGACGGCAGGCCTGATGACTGGCTACGGCCACGCCAAGAGCAGTGCTAACAACGCCACAAACTCGTCCGAAGGCAAGGTCGACGGTTATTCAATCGGCGCTTACAGCACCTGGTATCAGGATAAGAAAAACCACTCCGGGGCGTATGTAGATTCCTGGCTGCAATATGCCTGGTTTAACAACAGCGTAACCTATGCCCAAGGCAAACAGGATTATGACAGCACAGGCTTTAGCGTCTCTGTGGAAACCGGTTATGCCTTGCAGCCCTTCTCGACACTCGAGTTGATTATCGAGCCGCAGCTACAAATTATTTATAACCGCTTCGATGCCGATGATTATCAGGATCCGACCGGGGTTTATATTCATCAGGCCGATGTACCAGACTTTACGTCGCGTGTCGGTATTCGCTGGTACAGCGATCAGGAAGATAATACTACCGCCTATCTAGCGACCAACTGGTGGCACTTTAATGGTAATAACGCCGTCAGTTTTAATGATACGCGAGTAGAGACCCACTCCCTGGATAATTTGTTCGAGGTAAAGCTGGGCTTGCAGACACCGAGCAGTGCCAGCATGCAGATTTGGTTTGAGGGCGGCGTCACTATGGGGGCCAACAGCTACCAGGATTACGGCGGCACTTTAGGTGTGAGCTATCGCTGGTGATAACGCTTTTCGCTGCTGGCGTCCCTTGTCAGGCTCGAATTCAAATACTGGCATACCCTATGGATTTCGAGTTGCAGCTAGGCGACAAGCTCACTCATCCCCAGGAGCTTACTTTTAGTAAGTGACTGGGGTGAGTGAGCGCAGGTAACAACGCTGCAGCTTGAAAGACGACGGGTATAAAAACCCTGCCGTTGCTCTGGTCTTAATTCTGCAAAAGTTGGATACAATACCGGTATTAGCCCATTACCCGGTATTTTGCAGTTATGGAACAGTTTGAAACGATCGACGTTGTGCAGGCGCATCAACGCCTGAAAGACGGCAGTGCCGCGCTGGTTGATATCCGCGATCCACAAAGCTTTGAAGCCGGGCATACGCCGGGCGCTTTTCATCTCACCAACGCCACCCTGTCCGCATTTATGCAGCAGAACGAGTTCGATCGCCCGGTGATGGTAATGTGTTACCACGGCAACAGCAGCCGCAGTGCCGCACAGTATCTGCTGCATCAGGGGTTTGATGCGGTTTACAGCATTGATGGCGGTTTTGAAGCCTGGGCCCGCCAGTTCCCACAGGACGTTGAGACCTCCGCTTAATCTCCTTTAGGCCGCCTGCCTGGGTGGCCAATTGCTGTATTCCGTACTGTTTTTGTCAGATCCCTTCCCTGTGTTCAGGTTTTCAACGGTATAATCAGCCGCCAATGCCATCGGCGGTTTTGCCCATGGCCAAAGTCATCTACTTAGACGGAAAATCTATGGTTCGAGTGATCGCCGTATCCAACCCTCGCCTGGCGCAGGCCTTTGTCGATTACATGGCCACGCAAGGGGTTGTGCTTGAAGTTCGCGCCACGGGCGATGCCGCCGAAATCTGGCTGGCGGACGAAGCTCATCTGGAGCAGGTGCAACACGAACTGCAACAGTTTCTGCTCGATCCGCTCAATCGCCGCTATCAGGCCGCCAGTTGGCAGGCAGGCAGCACCGATGCCGGTCTGCAATACCAACAGTTTTCCTATCTGCAAATCATCCGCAGCAAGGCCGGGCCGCTGACATTGACGGTGATGGGCCTGTGCATTCTGGTCTACATCCTGATGCAGGTACTGGGTGATGATACCGTCATGTTCTGGCTCTCCTGGCCGCAAAACAGCTCGCAATACGGCCAGCTGTGGCGCTGGGTCAGCCACGCATTTCTACACTTCTCGCTGCTGCACATTACCTTTAACCTGATGTGGTGGTGGTATCTTGGTGGTCCACTGGAAAAACGCCTCGGCACCGGCAAGCTGTTTGTGATCGCCGTAGTGTCGGCCTTTTTCAGCGGTTGGGCGCAGTCATTATTCAGCGGTGCGCTGTTCGGCGGGCTTTCCGGGGTGGTTTACGCTCTGATGGGCTACGTCTGGCTGAGCGGAGAACGCGCACCGGAACGCGGTTTGAATCTGCCACGGGGCTTGATGGTCTTTTCCGCGCTCTGGTTGGTGGCCGGTTATTTCGATATTTTAGGAATGTCGATCGCCAATGCGGCACACGTTGCCGGTTTAGTGATAGGGTTATTAATGGCATTCTGGGACACGCGGCATCGCGCGCACAACGAACAATAACAACCAGGCACATCGGTGTATTAGGGGATTATCGTGAAGCAAACACAGCGTCATGACGCAATTATCGAATTGGTGCGCGTGCAGGGTTATGTCAGCACGGAAGAGTTGGTGGAACATTTCGCCGTCAGCCCGCAGACCATTCGCCGTGATTTGAATGACCTGGCCGATCAGAACAAAATACAGCGCCATCACGGTGGCGCAGCATTACCTTCCAGTTCGGTGAACGCCGCATATCACGATCGCAAGGTGATGTGGTCGGAAGAGAAAGCCCGCATCGCCCAGCGCGTTGCCAGCCAGATCCCGGACGGAGCCACGCTGTTTATCGATATCGGCACCACGCCGGAAGCGGTCGCTCACGCACTGATGGGCCATAAAAATCTGCGGGTCGTCACCAACAACCTGAACGTGGCCACCCTGCTCACCGCCAAAGAGGATTTCCGCCTGATCCTCGCCGGTGGCGAAGTTCGTACCCGTGATGGCGGCATCACGGGCGAGGCCACGCTGGACTTTATCTCCCAGTTCCGCCTCGATTTCGGCATTCTCGGCATCAGCGGTATCGATATGGATGGTTCCCTACTCGAATTCGACTATCACGAAGTGCGAACCAAACGCGCGATTATCGAAAACTCGCGCTGCGTGATGCTGGTTACCGACCACTCCAAGTTTGGCCGTAACGCGATGGTCAACCTGGGTAATATGAACCTGATCGACTACCTGTTTACCGATCAGGCTCCACCGCCGAGCGTGATGAAAATCATCGAGCAGTACGACGTGCAGCTGGAACTCTGCTGATCGCCCCTCACCCTAACCCTCTCCCACAAGGAGAGGGAACCGATCGAGTCCGCTGAACCTCCCCACACTTTCCGCAGCAGCACCGGCTTACCCACAACACCGGACTGACTCCCTCTCCCTCTAACAAGAGCTTATGGCGTTCTCGCTCCCTCCGTGGGAGAGGGTTGGGGTGAGGGGCTTTCCCAAAACAACGCCCTAATACCCATGCTATTTGTATATCTACTATCACCAAACTGTTACCTCTATCACGCAAGAATGTTTTTGTTTGGTTAACTCTTGGCTTGCTTGTTGGTTTCCGATTACAATAATGAGCGAAAACGAACATAAAAGAGCTATTTCGAACACCAGGAGGAAGTAAACGTGGAAACCAAAGACTTGATCGTTATCGGCGGCGGTATCAACGGAGCCGGCATCGCAGCCGATGCAGCCGGGCGTGGGCTGTCCGTACTGCTGCTGGAAGCGCAAGACTTGGCCTGCGCTACGTCTTCCGCCAGTTCAAAACTGATCCACGGTGGCCTGCGCTACCTGGAACACTACGAATTCCGTCTGGTCAGCGAAGCACTGGCCGAACGTGAGGTGCTGCTGAAACTGGCACCGCATATCGCCTTCCCAATGCGCTTCCGCCTGCCGCACCAGCCCCATCTGCGCCCGGCCTGGATGATCCGCACCGGCCTGTTCCTGTACGATCATTTGGGTAAACGCACCAGCCTACCGGGCAGTAAAGGTTTGCGCTTTGGACCAGAATCCGTGCTGAAGCCGGAATTAAAGCGCGGTTTCGAATATTCTGACTGCTGGGTAGACGATGCGCGCCTGGTGGTATTAAACGCCCAAGCCGTGGCCGAACGCGGTGGCGAAGTTCGCACCCGTACCAAAGTGACCCGCGCCTGGCGTGAAAATGGCCTGTGGATGGTGGAAGCTACCGATGTCGACAGCGGAAAAACCTTTACCTGGCGCGCCAAAGGCCTGGTCAACGCCACTGGCCCATGGGTAAAACACTTCTTCGACGATGGCCTGAAGCTCAAGTCTCCTTACGGTATCCGCCTGATCAAAGGTAGCCATATCGTGGTACCACGGGCGCACAACCAGCCGCAGTCTTATATCTTGCAGAACGAAGATCACCGTATTGTGTTCGTCATCCCGTGGCTGGACGAGTTCTCCATCATCGGTACTACCGACGTGGAGTACCACGGCGATCCGAAAGACGTGAAGATCGACGATAACGAAATCGACTATCTGTTGAAGGTGTATAACGACCACTTCAAGAAACAACTGGGCCGTGATGACATCGTCTGGACCTACTCCGGCGTGCGCCCACTGTGTGATGATGAATCTGATTCACCACAGGCCGTAACTCGCGACTATACGCTGGATGTGCATGACGAGCAGGGCAAAGCCCCACTACTTTCCGTGTTCGGCGGTAAGCTGACGACCTATCGCAAGCTGGCCGAACATGCGATGGAGAAGCTGGCTCACTACTACCCAGGCTGCGGCCCGGCGTGGACCAAAAACGGTTCCCTGCCAGGGGGCAATATTGATGGCGATCGCGACAGCTATGCCGCCAAACTGCGCCGCCAGCACGGCTGGATGACCGAATCTCTGGCCCGTCGTTACGCCCGTACCTATGGCAGCCACAGCGAAATCATCCTGGCCAATGCCAATAGCCTGAACGATTTGGGTGAAGACTTCGGCCATGACCTGTATGAGGCTGAACTGCGTTATCTGGTGGAAAAAGAGTGGGTTGTCGAGCTGGATGATGCTCTGTGGCGCCGCACCAAGCTGGGCATGTGGCTCAGCGAAGAGCAGCAGGCACGGGTGAAAACCTGGCTGGCAGAAAACGCCAAACCAAAGGCGCTGTCATTGGCTTCTTGATTTGAATGTAAGTAAACGGGCGCAGCAGCGCCCCTACACAACGAACTAAAAGTAAGGGCCGGATATCCGGCCCTTATCTATTACAGCTTTATCGGCTTGATATGCCAAATCTCATCCGCGTACTCCTGGATCGTCCGGTCGGAAGAGAAATAGCCCATATTGGCAATGTTCAGTATCGCGCGCTTGGTCCAATCGTCCTGATTGAGATACACCTCATCCACCTTATCCTGGGTATCCACATAGCTGCGATAGTCGGCCAGCAGCTGATAGTGATCGCCAAGATTGACCAGTGAATCGAACAGGCTGCTGTAGCGCTTAGGCTCCTCAGGGCTGAACGCACCGGTAGCGATCTGCGTCAACGCCAGATGCAGCTCTTCATCCTGTTCAAAATACTGACGCGGGTTATACCCATCGCGGCGCAGCGCCTCCACCTGATCGGCGGTATTGCCAAAGATAAAGATGTTCTCTTCGCCGACGTGCTCCCGCATTTCGACGTTGGCCCCATCCAGCGTACCAATGGTCAAGGCACCGTTGAGGGCAAACTTCATGTTGCTGGTGCCCGAAGCTTCGGTGCCCGCCAGTGAGATCTGCTCGGAGAGATCGGCCGCCGGAATGATCATCTGTGCCAGACTCACCCCGTAGTTAGGGATAAACACCACCTTCAAATCATCATGCACGCGCGGATCGTTGTTGATCACCTTAGCCACATCGTTGATCAAGCGAATGATCTGCTTGGCGGCGTAATAGGCCGAAGCGGCTTTACCCGCAAAGATCACCACGCGCGGCACGCGTTTAACATCGGGATCCTGCAACAAGCGGTTATAACGTGTGATCACATGCAAGACGTTCAGCAATTGTCGCTTATATTCGTGGATCCGCTTGATCTGTACGTCGAACAACGCGTCGGGGTTCACCACCACGTTGAGCTTTTTAGCGATATAAGCCGCCAGCCGTTCTTTGTTCTGCCGCTTGGCAGCCTGTACGGCCTGCAAGAAGCTCGGATAATCCGCGTTGGCTTTGATCTCACCAAGTTGACTGAGATCGGTACGCCAGTTATGGCCGATGCTGTCATCCAGCACTTTGGATAATGGCCGGTTAGCCAGCCCCAGCCAGCGGCGCGGCGTTACCCCGTTGGTTTTATTGCAGAAACGATCGGGGAATACGCGAGCAAAGTCGGCAAACAAGGACTGCACCATCAGCTCGGAGTGCAATGCCGACACGCCATTCACCTTATGGCTGGCCACCACTGCCAACCACGCCATCCGCACCCTACGCCCGTTGGTTTCATCGATGATGGAAACCCGTGCCAGTAATTCATTATCACCCGGCACCACTTGCTGTACCTGCTTGAGGAAATGGTCGTTGATTTCGAAGATCAATTGCAGATGGCGCGGCAGGATCTTGCCTAACATCTCGACTGGCCAGGTTTCCAGCGCTTCACTCATCAAGGTGTGGTTGGTGTAGGAGAACACTTTTTCCACCACTTCCCAGGCGTCCAGCCAGCTGAATTTGTGCTCATCAATCAGCAGGTGCATCAGTTCAGGGATCGACAACACCGGGTGAGTATCGTTGAGGTGGATGGCAATCTTGTCGGCCAGATTGTCGAAGGTTTTGTGCATCGTCCAATGACGGTTGAGGATGTCTTGGGTAGTCGCTGAAACCAGGAAATATTCCTGCCGCAGGCGCAGTTCACGCCCGGAGTAGGTGGAGTCATCAGGATAGAGCACTCGCGATACGTTCTCGGAGTGGTTTTTATCTTCTACAGCGGCAAAATAATCCCCCTGGTTAAACTTGCCCAGGTTGATTTCATTACTGGCCTGCGCGCTCCACAAACGCAGCGTGTTGGTCGCATCGGTATCAAAGCCCGGGATCACCTGATCGTAGGCGATAGCGATAATCTCTTCGGTTTCCACCCAGCGGGCCTTCGCCCCTTCCTGCTGAACGCGGCCACCAAAACGCACTTTATAGCGGGTATTGTGGCGCGGGAATTCCCATGGGTTGCCGTATTCCAGCCAGTAATCTGGCGACTCCATCTGTTGGCCATTGACGATGTTCTGCTTGAACATGCCGTATTCGTAGCGGATACCGTAGCCCCGGCCAGGCAGAGCCAACGTGGCCAACGAATCCAGGAAGCAGGCAGCCAACCGCCCCAGACCGCCATTGCCCAGGCCAGGATCGTTCTCTTCCTCAAGCAGTTCGCTCAGGTTCAGGCCCATCTCATCGAGCGCATCTTCGATATCCTGGTAAATCCCCATCGATAACAGCGCATTCGATAGCGTACGGCCAAGCAGAAACTCCATCGACAGGTAATATACCTGCCGGACATCTTGTGAAAGCTGGGCGCGATTGGATCGCAACCAACGTTCCACCATCCTGTCGCGCACTGCAAACAACACGGCGTTAAGCCAGTCGTGTTGGGTGGCGATAGCCGGATCCTTACCGACAATAAACATCAGTTTATAGGCGATGGAATGTTTCAGCGCTTCAACACTGACCGTGGGTGAGGTGTAACTAAACGGTGAAGTCATAGTAGTTCAATCCCAAGTACGTGATTACAACAAGCGTTGATAGAGCGACAAGTATTCCTTTGCCGCGACTTGCCAGCCAAAATCCAGACTCATGGCATGGCGTTGCACATGATGCCAATGCTTCGGCCGACTCCACAGCACCAGAGCACGCCGGATGGCATTGCTCAGAGCGCCCGCATCACAATTATCAAACACAAACCCACTGGCGGAACCGTCTGCCAGGAACTCCAACGCGCAGTCCACCACCGTATCCGCCAGTCCCCCGGTGCGGCGCACCAGTGGCAGCGTGCCGTATTTCAGGCCATAGAGTTGCGTTAACCCGCAAGGCTCAAAGCGGCTGGGCACCAGGATCACATCCGCACCGCCGATAATTCGGTGAGAGAACGCCTCATGGTAGCCAATCTGCACGCCAACCTGCTCCGGGTAATCGGCCGCAGCGGCCAGGAAAGCCTGCTGTAATACCGCATCACCCGCCCCCAGCACCACCAGCTGGCCGCCCTGTTCCAGCAAGGCTGGCAGGGCTTCCAACACCAGATCCAACCCTTTCTGGTTGGTCAAACGGCTGACTACCGCAAACAGCGGCAACGATTCATCTACGTGTAACCCCATGGCTTTTTGCAGATGAACCTTATTCTTGGCCTTGTTTTTCAGGCTGTCGGCGTCGTAGCGGGCCGCCAGCCGCGCATCGTGCGATGGGTCCCAAATCTTGTCATCAACGCCGTTGAGAATGCCGCTCAATCTCCCCTGCCGCTGCCGCTCCTGTAGTAGCCCTTCCATACCGTAACCAAACTCCGGTTGCGTAATTTCACGCGCATAGGTCGGGCTGACGGCGGTGATATGGTCGGCGTAGTACAGACCTGCCTTGAGGAAGGACATCTGGCCATAAAACTCCAGGCCATAGATATTCATGAATGACGATGGCAACCACAGCTCCGACATATGATGGGCGGAGAACAACCCCTGATAGGCCAGATTGTGGACGGTGAAGATCGAGCGAGCCGGATGGCCGTTGGCCGCCAGATAGGCGCAGGCCAATCCCGCATGCCAGTCGTGGGCGTGTACCAGTTTTGGCCGCCAATAATGATCCAACCCTTTCGCCAGTTCACAGGCCATCCAGCCCAGCAAAGCGAAACGGCGGTGGTTGTCTGGGTACGCATTCATCGACTGATCGTGATAAGGACTGCCCGGCCGATCGTACAACCAGGGGGCATCAACCAGGTAAACGCCCACGCCATGGTAGGTGCCATAACGCAGGCCTACGCGCCCGGCAAAAGAGTCGATCTCGGCAACCAGTACCGTATCCGGGATCCCGTTACGCACGTCAGGAAACGCCGGCAATAGCACCCGAACATCAGCTCCTGCGGCAATCTGCGCCGTCGGTAATGCGCCAACCACGTCTGCAAGCCCGCCGGTTTTAAGCAGTGGGAACATCTCGGAACATACGTGTAAAACCTGCATTATCACTCCTGAAATTCGGTAAAAACGTCTTTACGGAGATAAGGGGCGTAGCTAGCCACGCCCGAGGTTCCGGCCACAATGGTTACAGTCTTGCCAACATTTCGCGCGTCACCAGCACGATGCCCTCTTCCGAGCGATAGAAACGCTTGCTGTCTTCCTCGGCGTTTTCGCCAATCACCATGCCTTCAGGAATATGGCAGGCGCGATCGATAATGCAGCGGCGCAGGCGGCAAGAGCGGCCAATGTTTACATCGGGCAGTAATACAGAAGAGTCGATGGTGCAGAAGGAGTTCACCCGCACCTTGGAGAACAGCACTGAATGCACCACTACCGAACCGGAAACAATACAGCCACCGGCCACCAGCGAGTTCATGGTCATACCATGGCTACCGGAACGGTCCTGCACAAATTTGGCAGGCGGCAACGGTTCCATATAGGTGCGGATCGGCCAGCCACGGTCGTACATATCCAGTTCAGGCGTGACCGAAGCCAGATCGAGGTTGGCGCGCCAGTAGGCCTCCAAGGTGCCGACATCACGCCAATACGGCGGCAGATCCGGGCCACATCCTACGCAGGAAAGAGTAAACGGGTGCGCCCAGGCAGCCCCCTGAGCTGTGATTTTAGGGATCAGATCCTTGCCGAAGTCATGGGTAGAGCCAGGAGTCGACATATCCTCTTCCAGCAGTTGGTAGAGGTAGCTGGCGTTGAAGATATAGATGCCCATGCTGGCCAGCGACATTTCCGGGTTACCAGGCATGGCCGGTGGATTGGCTGGTTTTTCCAGGAATTCGAGGATCAGGTCATTATCATCAACCTTCATCACGCCAAACTCGCTGGCTTCCTTGCGCGGTACCGGAATACAGGCCACCGTGCACTGCGCCCCTTTTTCGACGTGGTCGATCAGCATGCGCGAATAGTCCATTTTATAAATATGGTCGCCCGCCAGGATCACCACGTATTCCGCTTCATAGCGGCGAATGATATCGAGGTTCTGATAGACCGCATCTGCGGTACCTTTGTACCAATGTTCGGTGCTCAGACGCTGCTGGGCAGGCAGCAAATCGACAAACTCATTCATCTCTTCGTTCAGGAACGACCAGCCACGCTGAATATGCTGCACCAGCGTATGGGAATGATATTGGGTGATCACCCCCATGCGGCGGATCCCCGAGTTCAGGCAGTTGGACATGGCAAAATCGATAATGCGGTACTTACCCCCAAAGTGAACGGCAGGCTTGGCGCGGGTAGAGGTTAAATCTTTCAAACGCGAGCCACGGCCACCAGCCAGGATCAGGGCGACGGATTTATTCGGCAGTTGGCGCGCCAACATCAGAGGGTCTTTATTTTCGTGCTTAACCATAACTGACTCCTTTTAATTGTTCTCTACCAGCACGCAAAGCGAATGCGCAGCCTGGCACCAGGCGGGTAAAACCGCCTGCGAAGGTTCCTGAGTAAAGGGGGCGACAACCTGCCAATCACCCTCGGGTAACGTCATCTCAACGGCCTGCTGCGTGGCGTTGATCACCATCAGCCAGCGTTGCGACAGGCGGATCTGCATGCAGCGATCGCCCTGTTCCCACTGTTGCGCACTGAGCGGCTGCCCCTGCGCGTTCAACCACTGCACGCTGCCGTCTCCCTCCTGCCACCAGCGGTCTGCCTGCAAGGCAGGAATTTGCTGGCGCAAGCGGATCAGCGCGGCGGTGTATGCGGTCAGTGAATCATCCGCATTGGCCCAATCGAGCCAGGTGGTTTCGTTATCCTGACAGTAAGCATTGTTGTTGCCCTGCTGGCTATTTCCGTGCTCATCACCGGCCAGCAGCATCGGTGTCCCCTGTGCCAGAAGCAGCGTGGCAAGCAGTGCTCGCTGGCTGGCCTGGCGGCGTTGCAAGACGGTTTCGTCGGCAATCAGGCCTTCAACCCCGTGGTTACAGCTATAGTTTTGGTCACTGCCGTCACGGTTTCCCTCTCCGTTCGGCTGGTTATGCTTCTCCTTGAAACTCACTACGTCCTGCAAGGTAAAGCCGTCGTGGGCCGTCAGCATGTTGATGCTGGCATTGGGCGCGCGCCCACGTTGGTTGAATACCTCGCTGGAAGCGGCAAAACGCTGGGCAAACTGGCCCAGTGTCAGATCGTTCCGCAGCCAGAAACGGCGGATATCGTCACGAAAATGGTCATTCCACTCGGCAAACCGGCCAGGAAACTCGCCGACCTGATACCCGCCCGGGCCAATGTCCCAAGGCTCGGCGATCAGTTTGCAGCGCCCCAGCGTATCGTCCGCCAGCATCGCCTGAAACAGCGGTGCATCACGGTCAAACGCTGGTGTGCGGCCCAACACGGTGCCAAGATCGAAGCGGAAGCCGTCGACATGGCACTCCCGCACCCAAAAGCGCAGACAATCCATCACCCACGCCACACCTGCTGGCTGATCCAGGCGCAACGTGTTGCCACAGCCGGTGAGGTTATCGTAATCACCGTCTGGGGTTAGCCAGTAGTAACTGGTGTTGTCGATCCCGCGCAGCGACAGCGTTGGCCCATCCACATCCAGCTCGGCACTGTGGTTGAATACCACGTCCAGGATCACTTCAATTCCCGCCCGGTGCAGCGCTTTCACCGCATCGCGGAATTCACGCAACGGCGTTGTACCGGTGCTCAAACTGCTATAACGGTTATCTGGCGCAAAAGGAGCCAACACGTTGTAGCCCCAGTAATTGATCAATCCCAGGCGCTGCAGGCGCGGTTCCGTGGTGTGCTGTTGCACCGGCAGTAGCTCAAGCGCGGTGATCCCTAACCGCTTGAAGTAGGCAATCATCGCCGGGTGGCCCAAGGCAGCAAAACTGCCACGCAATACGGCCGGGATCTCCGGGTGCGTTAACGTCAGCCCCCGGACATGCGCTTCGTAGATCACCGTTTTGCCCCAAGGGGTGGCTGGCGGGCGATCGTCCTGCCAATCGTAACTTTCATCGATCACCACGCATTTAGGCGTCAACGGGGCGCTGTCTTGTGGATCCTGTTGATCGTATCCCCCGTGCAAATGCACATGGTCGGCCACCGGGCCTTCTACCGCCCGTGCCGCCGGATCGAGCAGCAGCTTGTTGGCGTTAAAGCGCAACCCAAGATGCGGCTCAAACGGGCCGTGCACCCGAAAACCATAGCGTTGCCCCGGCTCGCCCCCCGGCAGATATCCGTGCCAGATATCACCGCTGCGGGCAGGCAACGGCAGGCGTGTTTCACGATATTGCGCATCGAACAGGCACAGTTCGACCTGCGTGGCATGTGCAGAAAACAGGGTAAAGTTGATGCCATTACCGTCGTAACAAGCCCCTAAAGGCGCGGCAAGACCCGGCGTCAGCTCTACCATCAAGCCTCCCGCCGCAGATAAACGGTGGCCAACGGTGGCACCATCACGCTGATCGAATGTTCACGGCCATGGCTGCCGATCGGCTGCGAAATCACCCGCCCCTGATTACCGGCGTTGCTACCGTGATAATGGTGTGAATCGGTATTGAGGATTTCCTGATACTCGCCAGCGCGTGAAATACCAATGCGGTAATGAGGACGCGGCACCGGGGTAAAGTTGCTGATGGCAATCAGCTCATTGCCCTGAGAATCGTAGCGTGCGAAGGCAAATACCGAGTTGTCGTGATCGTCGACCACCAGCCATTCAAAACCGTCCGGGCGATAATCGCGCTCATACAGCGGTGCGTTCTGCTGGTAGCAGTGATTGAGATCGCGTACCAGCCGCTGCACGCCGTGGTGCCAACCGTCCAACCCTTCCAGCAGATGCCAGTCCAGACTGGTATCGAAGTTCCACTCACGCCCTTGGGCAAATTCACTGCCCATAAACAGCAGCTTCTTGCCCGGATGCGCCCACATAAAGCCGTAATAGGCCCGCAGGTTGGCAAACTTCTGCCAGGCATCTCCCGGCATCCGGTCCAGAACGGAGCGTTTGCCGTGCACCACTTCGTCGTGCGAAATCGGCAGGACGAAGTTCTCGGAGTAGGCATACATCATGCCGAAGGTCATCAGGTTGTGATGGTATTTACGGTGCACCGGATCGCACTTCATGTAGTCCAGCGTGTCGTGCATCCAGCCGAGATCCCACTTGTAGTGGAAGCCTAAGCCATTGGCATCCGGCGGTAACGTAACGCCCGGATAATCGGTCGACTCTTCCGCCAGCGTCACCGCTCCTGGCCGCTCTTTGCCTAGCGTCTGGTTGGTGTAACGCAGGAAGGAGATCGCCTCCAAGTTCTCATTGCCGCCGTAGTAGTTTGGCACCCACTCGCCGTCGGCACGGCTATAGTCACGGTAAATCATCGACGCCACCGCGTCGACGCGCAGACCGTCGATACCAAAGCGCTCCAGCCAGTAAAACGCATTACCCGCCAAATAGTTACGTACCTCGTGGCGGCCATAGTTGTAGATCAGCGTGTTCCAATCCTGATGGAAACCTTCGCGGGGATCGGCATATTCATACAGCGCGGTGCCGTCGAAGTTGGCCAGGCCATGAGCATCGCTAGGGAAATGCCCCGGCACCCAGTCCAGGATCACGTTGATCCCGGCTTCATGCGCCGCGGCAACAAAAGCTTTGAACTCCGCTGGCGTGCCAAAACGGCGGGTGGGGGCATACATGCCCAACGGCTGATAGCCCCAACTCCCGTCGAACGGATGTTCGTTGATCGGCAGCAGTTCAATATGGGTAAACCCCATATCCTTAACGTAAGGGATCAACTGTTCGGCCAGTTCTTGATAGCTGAGCCAGAAATTATTGTCCGTATGGCGGCGCCAGGAGCCCAGGTGCACTTCGTAGATCGAGATAGGGCGGTCAAAATCATTGGCCCGCTGCCTTTCCGGCGTGTTTTCCACCACCGCTGGCAGCGGCGTGATCAGCGAAGCCGTCTCTGGCCGCATCTGCGCTTCGAAGGCATAAGGATCGGCCTTGAGCTGCACATTGCCGTAACAATCGATAATCTCGTATTTATACAGCTGCCCGGCCTTCACACCCGGTAAAAACAGCTCCCAAATGCCATTCTCCCGGCGCTTGCGCATCGGGTGGCGTCGGCCATCCCAGAAGTTGAACTCACCGACTACCGATACGCGCTGAGCATTGGGTGCCCAAACGGCAAAGCTGACGCCCTCCACCCCATCCAGCGCGCCAGGATGCGCACCCAGCCGTTCATATGGCCGCAGATGTGTCCCTTCGGCCAGCAGCCAGCTGTCAATATCCTGCAACAGGGTGCCAAAACGATAAGGGTCTTCGAGCAGTTGTTGATGGTCGCGCCAGCTGACTTCAAGCTGATAGCGGAAAGGGGTTTTACGACGCGGGACGAGAGCGCTGAAAAAACCACGGGCGTCATCGCAATTGAGCTGAACCAGACGGTTACCGGTTTTACTCTCTACCAGCCAGACGGTGCCCGCATCCGGCAGCAGGGCACAAATCTGTAGCCCCTGCTCGGTCACATGCATGCCGAGCAGGGAAAACGGGTCGGCATAGTGACCGGAAATTAGTTGATTGATCACGTCACGTTCGGGAAGTACAGGCATAGCATTCTTCCTTTGATTAACCGCATGACTTTTAAAAGGCTACACTGAACAAAAAGCAGCCGTTGCACCTATCATGCAATTCATTTGCTACCTAAAGCGTGATTTCAGTCGGTTATTGATTAATCGATCGCCTTCATGCTCGCAGTTTCGCTCTTTATGCTTATTTTTCAGGCGAATTTTCACCATTGATGAAGAACCCTTCATCTACCTAATAAGCATAGTCATCTCTGCTAAAAACATGGGGGCATTACCAAGGAAAATTTTTGCTCGGAAAACCGGCCGAGCGGGCAACCGACAGTGGCTGAGTCTGAGGTACGACAGGCATGACGCCGCCTTCCCTACATCGTCTTTATTGCTACGGCAATCGAAACCAGAAACGGGGAAAACAGGGCATTGGAGGGCTGAAAGAGATCAGCCCTCAGAAAGTTCAGTTCAGGATTACAGCAGGATACGCAGCATGCGGCGCAGCGGCTCGGCCGCACCCCACAACAGCTGATCGCCCACGGTGAATGCGGAGAGGTATTCCGGCCCCATATTCAGCTTGCGCAGACGGCCAACCGGCGTGTTCAACGTACCGGTTACGGCAGCAGGCGTCAGCTCACGCATGGTCAGTTCGCGGTCGTTCGGGATCACCCGCACCCAGTCGTTGTGCGTGGCCAGCAACTGCTCGATTTCCGGCAGTGGAATGTCTTTCTTCAGCTTCAGGGTAAATGCCTGGCTGTGGCAGCGCAAAGCACCGACGCGCACGCACAAACCATCAACCGGGATGATGCTTGAAGTGCTGAGGATCTTGTTGGTTTCCGCCTGGCCTTTCCACTCTTCGCGGCTTTGGCCGTTATCCAGTTGCTTGTCGATCCAAGGGATCAGGCTACCCGCCAAAGGAACGCCAAAGTTATCGGTAGGCAACTTACCGGAACGGGTTGCCTCCGTGACTTTACGCTCGATATCCAGAATGGCCGAGGCCGGATCCTGCAGCTCTTTCGCCACATCGGCATGCAGCATACCCATCTGGGTCAACAGTTCACGCATATGACGCGCGCCGCCGCCAGAAGCCGCTTGATAAGTGGCAACAGACGCCCACTCCACCAAATCGTTGGCAAACAGGCCGCCCAGCGACATCAACATCAGGCTGACGGTACAGTTACCACCCACAAAGGTTTTGATGCCTTTGTTCAGCCCTTCCTGGATCACCGCATGGTTGACCGGATCGAGGATGATGATGGCATCGTCTTCCATACGCAGAGAAGAGGCCGCATCGATCCAATAGCCCTGCCAGCCGGTGGCACGCAGCTTTGGATAGATTTCATTGGTGTAATCGCCGCCCTGGCAGGTAATAATAATATCGAGGGCGCTTAACGCCTCTACATCATACGCATCTTGCAGCGTGCCTTGCTGCTGGCCGCCGAAAGCCGGGGCGGCAGCACCGAGCTGCGAAGTGGAGAAGAATACCGGGCGAATGGCGTCAAAATCGCGCTCTTGCGTCATGCGCTGCATGAGTACCGAGCCGACCATGCCACGCCAACCAATGAAACCAACGTTTTTCATATTTACAGTCCTGCCTTGGAGGATGACTATGCTCTTACCTGTTGAGGGCATGAGATAGAGTTAAATTATAAGTTGTGTGCAATATCTACCCACCTTACAAAATGTCGGCGCAAGCGCAAAGTGAATTTATTCGATACACGGGCAATTCTCAGCAATGCGGCTTATACCCGTCGTTTTTTCTGATTTTGAGGCAATAAATGACAGAAATGATTGCGGCAACGGTGCTGCTGTTTTTAATAATGGATCCGCTGGGTAACCTGCCGATTTTCATGTCGGTACTGAAACACCTGGAACCTCGCCGTCGCCGGGCGGTAGTGATCCGCGAGCTGCTGATAGCCTTGGTGTTGATGCTGATTTTTCTGTTCGCTGGCGAACATATTTTGGCGTTCCTCAACCTGCGCACCGAAACCGTGTCGATCTCCGGCGGGATTATCCTGTTCTTAATCGCCATCAAGATGATATTCCCTTCGCAGGAAGGCAGCGGCAGCGATCTTTCCGCCGGTGAGGAGCCGTTCCTGGTACCGCTCGCCATTCCTTTGGTAGCCGGGCCGTCAATTCTGGCGACCTTGATGCTGCTTTCACACCAGTACCCCAACCAGATTTCGCATTTGGTGGTGGCCCTGCTGATTGCCTGGGGCTTGTCTGCGGCGATCCTGCTGATGTCGAATCTGTTTCTGCGTTTACTGGGAAGCAAAGGGGTGAGTGCGCTGGAACGGCTGATGGGGTTGATTCTGGTGATGCTGTCCACCCAGATGTTCCTGGACGGTGTGCGTGCCTATCTGAATCTTTAACAGCCAGGGCGCAGCAGATAGCGCTGCGCCCCGTCTTTGCGACTTAAACCACCATCGCCAACAGCAGGCAGCCAATCAGGCCACAGACTGAAATGATGGTTTCCAACGCCGACCAGGATTTAATGGTTTCCATAATGGTCAGGTTGAAATACTCCTTGAACAACCAGAAGCCAGGATCGTTAACGTGCGAGAAAATCACGCTACCTGAACCGACGGCAATGACCATCAGTTCCGGGCTAGCCCCGGTAGTGGCAATCAGCGGCGCTACAATGCCCCCGGCGGTGATTGCCGCAACGGTCGCAGAACCCAGCGCAATACGCAGCACTGCGGCGATTGACCAGGCCATCAGGATCGGTGACACGTTGCTACCGTGCATGATGCCAGCAATATATTGCTCAATGCCGCTGTCTACCAGCACCTGTTTGAACGCCCCACCACCGCCGATAATCAACAGCATCATGGCAATGATTTTGATGGATTCACTGATGGTGCCCATCACTTCGTCCATGGTGCGGCCACGGTTCAGGCCAAAGGTAAAGATGGCGATCAGCACGGCAATCAGCGTTGCCATTACCGGGTCACCGAAGAACTCGGCGTAAGACAGGAACGGGTGGCCTTTTGGCAACGCCATTTCCGCTACGGCACGGAATGCCATCAGGATCACCGGCACCAGTGCGGTTGCGACGCTGACGCCAAACCCAGGCATCTCTTCTTCGGTAAAGGTTTTCGGGTTGTATAAACCGACCGGAACCGGCTTATCAATGCCTTTCAGGAAGCGGGCATAGACCGGGCCTGCCAAGATCACGGTTGGGATCGCCAGCAAGGTACCGTACAGCAGGGTTTTACCCATGTCCGCATGGAAAATGGTGGCAATGGCCGTTGGGCCTGGGTGCGGTGGCAGGAAACCGTGGGTAACAGACAGCGCCGCAGCCATCGGTACGCCGACATACAGCAGCGGGATACGCGCAGAGGCGGCAATGGTAAACACCAAAGGCAGCAACAGCACGAAGCCCACTTCATAGAACAGCGCGAAGCCAACGGTAAAACCGGTCAGCACGATGGCCCACTGGATATGCTGTTTACCGAACTTGTCGATCAGTGTGGTGGCAATCCGCTGCGCACCGCCACAGTCCGCCAGCAGCTTACCGAGCATGGCACCAAAGCCCATGATCAGCGCCAGACCGCCCAACGTTCCGCCCACGCCGGCCTTGATAGAACCAATCACTTTATCTACCGGCATACCCTGCATGATACCGACCGCCAGCGCGACCAGAATCAACGAGATAAAGCCGTTGAGCTTAAAGCGGATCATCAGCAGCAGTAGCATGGCTACGCCGATGGCAACAATCACTAGTGGCATAATTTTTCTCCAACCCTTTTATCACTTGGCCTCTTTACGCCACAACGACGAAAGAAGGTGCTTGTTTTTTGTACGGCCCTTTCCTGGTGCTCTGAGTAGGCGGTTGAGTACAGCTTTCCAGATTACAGCCCACCCTCTGGTGGCTTGAAAACGACGGGTATTTCCCTGTTCTATGCTGTGTGATGGTAATCACATCTCCATTTGTTACCCGTATCATGATACCGGTAACATGGTAAGATTCGGAACCAGGTAACCCAGCAAAATTCGCATTCTGAGATAGAGATCAAACTTATGGCGGGAAAAAGCATCATCCTGATGGGCGTCTCCGGCAGCGGCAAATCCACGATTGGCGCGGCGGTAGCACGGGAAATCAAGGCAAAATTTATTGATGGCGACGATCTGCATCCGCGCGCCAATATCCAGAAGATGGCCAGCGGCCAACCGTTGAATGACGATGATCGCGCGCCCTGGTTGCAACGTCTCAACGATGCGGCCTACAGCCTTAATCACAAGAACGAAAGTGGCATCATTGTCTGCTCGGCGCTAAAACGCCGCTACCGCGATCTGCTGCGCAAAGACAATGACAACATGGTGTTTATCTATCTGAAAGGCAGCTTCGAGGTGATCCTGGCCCGTCTGCAAGCCCGCTCCGGGCACTTCATGCCTACCGATCTGCTCAAGAGCCAGTTTGATGCCTTGGAAGAGCCTGGGGCTGACGAAAAAGATGTGGTTTGCGTAGATATTGATACCGATGTTGAAGGCGTAGTTGACCGTTGTGTTGCAGCACTGAAGTCCTAGGTTAGCCATGCTGGGCGCAAACTGTTGCGCCCAGGTTCAGATGCTGCCACCAGGTGCCACGGTGAAACCGACATCCACCATACGCGGGGAAACCTCTTCTCCGCGCAGGCGCGCCAACAGGCGTTCTGCGGCGATCTGCCCCATATGCTCACGCGGCGTCAGCACGCTGGCTAGCTTCGGCACCATCACCTGGCCAATATCGTGGCCGTGGAAACCGGCAATCGCCATATCCTGCGGGATCGACAACCCCTGACGCTGACATTCAAACGCCGCGCCGATCGCCAAGTCATCGTTGGTACAAAAGATACTGTCGATCTGCGGATAATCGCGCTGCGCCTCGCGCAACATCTCGCCCCCCGCCGAATAGGAAGAGGAACGCGCGGTCATGATGCTATAGGTTTCAAGGCCCGATTCACGCATGGCCTGTTCGTAGCCCTGCTGTTTGATAATGGTACGTTCATCCTGGCGTGCACCAAAGTACACCACATGGCGATGGCCGCGAGCGATAATTTGCTGGGTCATTTGGCGGGCCGCTTCAAAGTTGTTGAACCCAACCGCCAGATCGATGCAAGGTGTGACACAGTCCATCAACTCCACCACCGGGATGCCTGCGACTTCAATCATCTTCAGGGTACGTGCGGTATGGTGGCGTTCGGACAGGATCAGTCCATCGATATTATAAGAAAACAGTGACGTCAGGCGCTCTTCTTCACGCTCCGGCAGATAACCGTAGTGCGCCAGCATGGTCTGGTAGTTATGCGCATCGGTAACGCTCTCAATACCCCGCAATACTTCGGCAAACACCTGGTTGGTCAGCGACGGCAACAGCACGCCGATCGCTCGGCTGGTGGCATTGGAAAGGATATCCGGCGCACGGTTGGGGATATAGCCAAGCTCGTCCAACGCTACCGCAATTTTTTGCTGTAAAGCGGCGGAAACCTGATCGGGGTTGCGCAAATAGCGGCTCACCGTCATTTTGGTGACGCCAACCTGATCTGCGACATCTTGAAGTACCGGGCGTTTTTTCTTCATTATCAATGAGCTGGCCAACCATGGATGGGCCGCTATTTTAGCAAATAAAACGGCTTTCCGATATTGTTGGTTCTGTGACCCGCAGAGACAAAAAAGGGCCCAGCACACACTGCACTGGGCCCTTATCATCATTCTGTCATCACACCGGTGGCAGATCGAACAGTAAAATTTCGCTGTCTTCATCGGCATGGATCGACAGTGCCGCCTCATCCCAGACCGCGAATGCATCGCTAATCCCGGCTTTATTGCCATTGATCGATACATTGCCGCGCACTACCTGGATCCAAATGCGGCGTTCTGCCTGGATTGGATAGACCGACTGCTCATCTTTCTTCAGCGCCCAGCGTGACAAGGTCATATCCTGGAACACTTTCAACGAGCCTTCACGAGCATCTGGTGACAGCACCAGTTGGCGGCCCTGTGGCGCATCGAACATACGCTGCTCATAACGCGGCTCCAGACCAACCTGATCCGGAATAATCCAGATCTGATACAGATGCAGCGGCCGATCGCTATTGGCATTGTACTCGGAGTGACGTACACCGGTTCCCGCACTCATGATCTGGAATTCACCGGCATTAATCTGTTCTTTGTTACCCATGCTGTCCTGATGCTCCACCGTGCCACTCAGCACGTAGGTCAGGATCTCCATGTCTTTATGGGGATGAGTACCAAACCCCTGCCCGGCATCGATCACGTCTTCGTTGATCACCCGCAGTGCCGAGAACCCCATAAAATCGGGATCGTAATAGTCAGCAAATGAGAAGGTGTGCCAGCTGTCCAGCCACCCGTGATTGGCATGACCGCGATCTTGTGCCTTACGTAAATAAATCATATTCAACTCTCCTCAACGTTTTCTACAGTCTAGACCTGGCAGAGGAATATGAAAGCGCAAAAATCTCACCCCTCTGTTCAAAAAATTAGGTGGAGTTTGGCAAGGAGTAGCAAAGGGTTTGTGGGATGGGTTAGCCGCTGAATTTGGGCAAAAAAAAAGCCAGCACCCGAGCTGGCTAAGTAAACACTGGAAGCAATGTGAGCAATGTCGTGCCTTCAGCAAACAGTATCAAAGGTTGATACTCTCTCTGAACGCATGACAATAATAATCATTATCATTCGCACCTGTAAAGCGTTTTTTTGACCAATGGGAAATAATATTGACTCGTGACAGTAAACGGATAATTTGGGAGGTTATTCAAACGGTAAACGCGAAAGAGAGGAAGAAATGAGCGAGATTGTAGTTCGTCACGTGGAAAGTAACGATGCTGAAGCCCTCCATCAGCTATTCTCACACCCAGCCGTTTACCGTGACACGCTACAACTACCGCTACCGTCAAAAGCCATGTGGCAGCAACGTATCAATGATGCACAGCCCGGCACCTACAGCCTGGTGGCCTGCATTGACGATCGCGTAGTGGGACAATTGTTCGTGGAGCTCAACCAGCGGGTACGCCGCCGCCATGTGGCGACCATTGGCATCAGCGTAGATGCGGGTTACCACGGCCAAGGCGTGGGTAGTGCGCTAATGCAGGCCATGATCGATATCTGTGATAACTGGGCCGCCATTGAGCGTATCGAGTTAACGGTGTTCACCGACAATCAGAGTGCCATCGCGCTGTATCGCAAGTTTGGTTTTGAGATCGAAGGCACCAGCCGCCGTTTCGCTTTCCGCGACGGTGAAATGGTTGATGCCTACCATATGGCTCGCTTCAAAACTGCATAAGCCAACGGGGCGCTCATATGAACGCCCCGTCTGCCAGGTACCACAAAGATCTAAAGCCCGGTTGTTTCGCGAATATAGCGACGTGCTTTCACTGCATACTCAAAAGGATTGGCCAGCGCCGGATCCTGTTCGGCTTCAACCACCATCCAGCCCTTATAGCCACGCTCATCCAACAGTTTAAATACCGGCCGGAAATCGATCACGCCATCCCCAGGTACGGTGAAAGTGCCTTTTTTCACCCCGTCCAGGAAGCTCAGGTGCTTGGCTTTAACTTCGGCCACCACCTCGTCACGCACATCTTTCAGGTGTACGTGGTTGATACGCGGCAGGTATTTCTCCAGGATTGCCAGCATCGCCTCCTGGCTGCCTTCGGAATAATAGGCGTGCCCGGTATCGAACAGCAGATAAACGTCGTCGTTGACCATGCTCATATAGCGGTCTATTTCTTCCGTGGTCTGGATACCCGTGCCCATATGATGGTGCAGGCAGACCTGCATCCCTTTACCGGCGGCAATTTTCGCCAGCTCGTTATAGCCCTGTGCCACTCGCTGCCACTCTTCATCGCTGAAATAAGGCTTCTCTTCGAATACCGCCTTGGTGGTGCCCTGGATGCTTTTGCTCTGCTCGGAACAACCAATCACCTTGGCTCCCATGGCATGCAGGAAATTCATATGGTTAACAAACTCGTCGATGGTCTTTTCCTTCAGCCCATCGGCGAAGAACGTGCTGAACCAGGCATTACAAATCTGAATACCCCGGATATCCAGCATCGGTTTCAACACTTTGGGGTCACGCGGGTATTTGCTGCCCACTTCACTGCCGGTGAACCCGGCCAGCGCCATTTCACTGACGCACTGCTGGAACGTATTCTCGTTGCCTAATTCAGGCATATCGTCATTCGTCCAGCCAATCGGGGCGATTGCCAGCTTTACATTGTCTTTGTTCATTTTCAGCCTCAGTCATGTAGGCACTTACCGGCTACCTTTCCCGCCGGTGTGGCCAAGAAAGTTATTTACCCAACAGCTCTTTTTCGATGCGCTCTCTGGTTGCCACCGCCTGGGCAGGCATTCTCTCCGGATAACCGAACAGCGAGGTGCAGATAATGGACTCCCCACCGACCTTAAAGGTACGGTTGGCAAACTCCATATCGCGCAGAGTTTGGAACAAGGTCGCGAAGTCTACTTCGCCTTCGCCAATAGCCATATGCTGATGTACCACCGCATCGACGCCCGGCGGATTGACGATATACCGGCAGGGACGGGTGTGATTCATGGTATCGGCAATCAATACGTGGGAAAGATCGCTGCCTGCATAGCGCAGCATATTGGCGATATCGCCGCGCCCCTGGTCGTAATAGAAAGTGTGGGGAACGCTGTAGAGATAGGTCACGTTGTCGCTACGCAACGATTTCACCATGTCGGCGGTTTCGTTGCTTAGCTCGCAAAAGTCCCACGGATGGGACTGGATCTCCATGCGAATGCCTTCACGTTCGATTATCGGCAGCAGTTCCTCCATCGATTGGTACCACAGCTCTTCGCAAATCTCCGGCTCGTTCGGGTTGCCCGCCAGCTCAGTGTTAATCACCTGAACCCCCATCTCCACCGCGATTTCAATCATCCGCCGCCAGTTCTTGACCGCCGCACGACGGCGGTCTTCCCCAGGGCCGGACCAGCGATACACCACGATAAACGAAGATATCTCCACCCCGGTGGCCTTTAACGCCCGTTGATATTCCGCCAGAACGTCACGACCGGCTTTTGGATGCTTATAGAAGGGATTGATCTGCGGATGCGGCGACTGCTCAATGTACTTATAGCCCCAGTCAGCCACCTGTTCCACCATCTTGGTAATGCCCAAATCCTTAATCACATCGACATCAAAAGCGATTTTCATAGTCGTCCCTCTAGAGCGGGAATGTAGTAGCTACGGGCTTATTGGCCATAGAAGCCAGGGCGAGTGGGCAAAGTCACCGGCATCACTTCACCGCTGGTCTGCGCGGCGATACAGGCATCCGCCGCTACCGCAGCCGCATAACCATCCCAAGCCGAAGGCCCGGTTAATTTTCCGGCCAGGACATCGTTGATAAAGGCTTGTAGCTCAACGTCGTAGGCACCGATAAAGCGGTCCTTCCAATCCACCAGGATCTCGGTGGAAAGTTTGGCACCGCTGCGCATTTGTACCGAGGAAGGTTCTGGCAGCTTGGCGATGCCTGTCTCCCCCACTACCTCGCACTGAATGTCGTAGCCGTATTGGCAGTTAACAAAGATTTCGACGTCAATACGGGTACCCTTGGCGGTTTCCATCAGTACAATCTGTGGGTCTCGCAGATGTGGCAGGGCCTTGCTGCTCTTGCGTGGGAACACCACCTGCACCGAGACGTAATCATCGTCCAGCAGCCAGCGCAGTACGTCCAACTCGTGAATAAGCGTATCGGTAATCGCCATATCCGTGGTGTAGTTTTCACCCACCCTTGGGTTGCGGTGGGCGCAATGCAGCATCAGCGGCTCGCCAATCTGGCCACTGGTCAGCACCTGTTTCAATGCCCGGTAGCCCTGATCGTAAGGGCGCATAAAGCCTACCTGCACCAGGCGTTTACCCTGTTTGGCTTCAGCATCCACGATGTTCTTGCAGCCCTGTGCCGTCACCGCCAGCGGTTTTTCGCAAAACACCGGTTTGCCAGCAGCAATAGCGGCAAGCACAAACTCTTCATGGCTTGGCCCCCATGACGTGACCAGCACCGCCTGTACGTCTGAGGAATTAATCAGATCGTGGGCGTTGTCATACACCTTGGCATCCAGCTTCAGCTCACTGACTACCTTGGCCGCACTGTCTCGATTGATATCATTCACCGCGACGACGCGGCTGCCCTGCAACACCTGGCTGCAACGGCGAATATGATCCCTGCCGATGGCGCCGGTACCAATAACCCCAATGTTCAATGTCATTTTCGTTATCCTCGTGGACTGTAAACGTATGAGGGTGCGGCGTATTCCCCGCACCGACGATGACCAAGATAATGCGTGATCAGTAGTCGCGGGCTTTATCAATGTTCTCTTGCAGCTTGCGGGCGACGGCGATGATTTTTTCACTTTCGGCTACCTGGGCACCGCCCACGCGCCACCAACTGAGGTATTTGTGCACCATGGTTTTTGGCAACACTTTAATATCCAGCAGGGTAGAAACTTGCTGCTTGCGGGCATCTGCCAGCGCATCGATCAACTGTTGTTCGGTGGTAATACTGTAGGTTTTGCAACCATAGGCGGCCGCTAGCATGGCAAAGTTAACCGGAACCATATTGCCGTCCAGCTTGCCCCCTTGCGGATTACGGAAACGGAACTCGGTGGTATAGCTCCCCATGCCGTGTTCTATTTGCAGGTTGTTGATGCAGCCGTTGGTCATGTTGTCGAATAACACCACGTTGATTTTGCAGCCTTCCTGAATCGAGGTGACCAGCTCAGAATGCAGCATCATGAATGCCCCATCCCCCACCATGGCATAAACCTCACGCTGCGGTTCCGCGAGCTTGACGCCTAAGGCAGCATTAACCTCGTAACCCATACAGGAATAACCGTATTCCACGTGATAGCCGTGCTCCCCGCGGTTCTGCCAGACACGCTGCAAATCTCCCGGCAGGCTGCCAGCTGCGGCAACGATCACGCCGTCCTGCGGTAAGTGCTGATTCAGCACCCCCAGCACCCGGCTTTGGGTTAGTACGGAACCGGTTTTTTCAATAAATTCGGCGAAGACCCGCTCGCGCTCGAGGCTATCGTCAATTTCTGGCACAAAACCTGCGCCGGTATAGGTCACCTGATAGACACGCTCTGTCTCTTTGTGCTGTTCGCCAAGTGCCTCATCAATGCTTGCTTGCCAATCTGAACGGTAATCGGCCTGTGCCAACAGTGGGCTGAGGGAGGACAGCGCTGCGCGGGCATCTGCCAAGAGTTGCACACCGTCCAGCTTGCCCGCGTCAAATGCGCTGACGTTGATATTAAGGAAAGCCACATCCGGGTTTTGGAACAGCCATTTTGACGAAGTGGTGAAGTCGCTATAACGGGTGCCGATGCCAATCACCAGATCGGCCTGTTTCGCCAAGGTGTTAGCCGCCAGACAGCCCGTTTCGCCGACGCCACCCACGTTGTATGGGTGTGAGGAGAGCACCGTGCCTTTGCCAGCCTGAGTTTCCGCAAACGGGATATGGAACCGCTCGGCAAACTGCTGTAACGCCTGTCCCGCCTGCGAGTATTTCACCCCGCCACCGCAGATGATCAACGGCTGACGCTTACTCACCAGCAATGCCAGGGCATCTGTCAGCGCAGCCTCGCTGGCCGGGCGGCGGTCCAGACGATGCAGCCGCTTTTGGAAGAAATAGTCTGGGTAGTCATAGGCTTCACCCTGCACGTCCTGCGGCAGACAGAGCGTGACAGCACCGGTTTCTGCCGGATCGGTCAGCACGCGCATGGCATTGATACAGGCACTCATCAGTTGCTCTGGGCGCACGATGCGATCCCAATATTTACTGACGGCACGGAAAGCGTCGTTGGTGCTGATGCTCAGATCGTAGGATTGTTCAATTTGCTGTAACACCGGATCGGGCTGCCGGGAAGCATACACATCGCCTGGCAGCAGCAGTAAAGGAATGCGGTTAGCCGTGGCCGTGGCCGCAGCGGTGATCATATTGGCCGCACCGGGGCCGATGGAAGAAGTGCAGGCATAGATCTGTTGGCGCAGTTTCTGCTTGGCAAAGCCGGTAGCAGCATGTGCCATGCCCTGCTCGTTGCGCCCCTGATGTACCACCAGTTCGCCGCAGTCTTGCTCCAGAGCCTGCCCCAGGCCGAGTACGTTACCGTGGCCGAAAATGGCGAAAATACCCTTTACGAATTTGGTTTCTACCCCGTCTACCAGCAGGTACTGGTTGTCGAGAAACCTGACCAGTGCCTGTGCCATGGTCAACTTGATCTTACCCATTTTACTCACCCTTTCTTTTGGTGTTATCCCTTTCTGCTCCAAGCTGTAGCTTGCGAACAGGCAGACATATCCGGTGGCAGTAACGCTGACTTTTGTTATACAAAGGCAGTGCTTTTCGTGTCTGGGTTGTTACATACTGCTCATTCAATAAGCAGTTTGAAACGTGCTTTGATTATAAACAAATATATTTTTCATAAAATATCAATACAGAAAAAACATTTCATTTTGCGATAAGGATCGCATAATGCCAAACCACTCAGGCTAGAGTTATATTTAAAATTCAAATAATTAGACATAAAGTCATCATAGCTCGTGTTCAACAGACGCGCCCATTCCTCGATCGAACCAGTAAACATCAAGATGGCCTCCGTTTGTGCCGTCCATTTCAGCAACAGGTTGTTCTGTCAATGATAATGCGCTCTGGTGGCCAGTTTCCCGTGACAAGCCGCTTTTAAATGCATCACATTTTCGGGGTATAAATTTCATTTAATATTGAAATTGAAATTTTTATTCCTCATAATTCGATCCATGCTTCCTGCTTACCTCCTCTACCGGGTCGCAATCGGTTTTGCTTAATGACAGAAGGAAACGGGTATGGCCACACAACAAAAACAGCTTGATGTCATTTGCCTAGGGCGCATCGCTGTCGATTTTTATGCTCAACAAATCGGCGCACGCCTGGAAGATGCCAGCTCATTCTCCAAATACCTTGGCGGCTCTTCCGGCAACGTGGCTTACGGCACCGCGATCCAAGGGCTAAAGTCCGGCATGCTGGCACGTGTGGGGGATGAGCACATGGGCCGTTTCCTACGTGAAGAGCTTCAGCGCGTCGGTGCCGACACGCGGAGCCTAATCACCGATAAGCAGCGCCTGACCGGCCTGGTGATCCTGGGTATCAAGGATCAGGAAACCTTCCCACTGATTTTCTACCGCGAAAACTGCGCCGATATGGCGCTGACGCCCGATGATATTGATGAAAACTACATTGCCTCATCACGCGCCTTGGCAATCACCGGCACCCACCTTTCCCATCCCAAAACGCGCGCAGCGGTGCTAAAAGCATTGGAGTACGCCCACCGTCACGGGCTACGTACCGCATTGGATATCGATTATCGGCCGGTGTTATGGGGGCTAACCTCATTGGGCGATGGCGAAACTCGCTTTATCGAATCGGAGAAGGTGACTCGCGAGCTACAGGAAGTTTTGCACCATTTCAATCTCATTGTGGGAACCGAGGAAGAGTTCCATATCGCGGGTGGCAGTACCGATACACTGGTTGCGCTGCAAAACGTTCGTCAGGTTACCCAGGCTACCTTGGTGTGCAAACGTGGGGCGCAAGGCTGCTCGGTATTTGAAGGGGAGATCCCGGCCAATTGGCAGCAGGTCAAACTGCACTCCGGCGTTCGCGTTGAGGTTTTGAACGTGCTCGGCGCAGGTGATGCCTTTATGTCTGGCCTGCTGCGCGGCTATCTCAATGACGAGGGCTGGGATCAAGCCTGTCGCTACGCCAATGCCTGCGGCGCACTGGTGGTGTCACGCCATGGCTGCGCCCCCGCGATGCCGACCAAGCTGGAACTGGACGATTACCTGCAACGCGAACAAGAAGTGAAACGCCCGGATCTGGATGCCCGCCTGAACCATCTGCACCGCGTTACCACACGTAAGCAGCAGTGGCCTGAGCTATGTGTATTCGCCTTCGATCACCGCAAGCAATTGGCGGAGATGGCGCGTGGATCAGGCGTGAGCACGGAACGGATCCCACAGTTAAAAACACTGTTGTTGGCTGCCGCACAGGCTGCGGCTGCAGAGGCAGGATTGCACGGCAACAGCGGCATTCTTGCCGATACGACTTACGGCCAGGCGGCGCTGAATGCCATTACTGGCCAGGGTTGGTGGATTGGCCGCCCGGTGGAGTTACCAAGCTCCCGCCCTTTACGGTTGGAGCACGGTAATATTGGCTCGCAACTGATCGACTGGCCACAAGAGCATGTGGTCAAATGCCTGGTCTTTTATCATCCACAGGATGCTGAGGCGCTGCGGCGTGAACAGGATGAGTTGATCGTTGACGTATATCATGGCTGCTGCAAATCAGGTCATGAGCTGCTGTTAGAGGTCATTTTGCCAGAGAGCAATGCCGACAAAGACGAGCGCAACTATTTGCAGGTAATGGAACATTTCTACCGGTTGGGCGTTCAACCAGACTGGTGGAAGTTGCCGCCGCTTAGCGCCGCCAACTGGCAAAAAGTGGGTGAATTGATTGAAACTCACGATCCGTTCTGCCGCGGGGTGTTAATCCTCGGGCTAGACTCTCCGCAGGAAACGCTGAAAGCCGGATTCGCCGCGGCTGCCGATGCCCGCTGGGTAAAAGGCTTCGCGGTTGGCCGCACTATTTTTGGCGCTCCATCACGCCTTTGGCTGCAAGGTGAGATCGATGATGCCGGGCTGATCGAACAGGTGAAACAGAAATACCTGACGCTGATCGGTTTCTGGCGACAATATCGCTCGCAGCCTGCGAGTCAAACCAACCAGCGCTGAGTCTGCGCGTTGACGAACCCGCCCCTTAAAGTGATTTTCACTGCTTTAAGGGGATTTTTTTGCCGATTTTCTGTGAACTAACGCAACCGGCGATGGAATAAATCGCTTTTTGTCGAAATGAAATGTCCGCACCATCTGTTAGAATAACCGGACACTATTTTAAGCGTATCAACCAATACGCTTCAGCCAATACTGCGAGCCGAATGGATGACTAACCCAACTCAACTTTCGCTGTTACAGGACGAGATACGCCGCCGTTATGAAACGCTGAGCAAGCGCTTGAAACAGGTGGCACGTTACATCCTGGATAACAGTAACAGCATTGCTTTCGATACCGTTGCCTCCATCGCCGCGCAGGCCAGCGTGCCACCTTCTACCCTGATCCGTTTCGCCAACGCCTTTGGTTTCAGCGGCTTCAACGAAATGAAACAGGTCTTCCGCCAGCATTTGATGGAAGAAACGGTGAACTATACCGAGCGTGCACGCCTGTTCCGCCAAACCTCCACCGACGACAGCGTTGCCCCGGAAAAGCCGGCGGAAATCCTCAACGTGTTCACGATGGTCAACTCGCAGGCGCTGCAACAGTTGGCGATGCAAACCAGCGCCGAGCAATTGGATCGGGCAGTAGAACTGCTGAATAGCGCGGAAAATATTTACGTGATCGGCCTACGCCGCTCATTCAGCGTGGCTTCTTATTTCACCTATGCCCTGCGCCATCTGGAAAGGCGAGCCTTCCTGATCGATGGATTAGGCGGGATGTTTACCGAGCAGCTCAGCATGGTGAAACCCAAGGACGTGGTAGTTGCCATCAGCTACTCACCTTATGCCAAAGAGGCGGTAGAACTGGTTGAGTTGGGAGCCAAGCAGGGCGCACAGCTAATCGCCATTACCGACAGCCAGGTCAGCCCGCTGGCCGCCTTTAGCGACGTCTGTTTTGTGGTGCGTGAAGCTCAGGTTGACGGGTTCCGCTCGCAGGTGGCCTCCATGTGCCTGGCGCAGACGCTAGCGGTATCCTTGGCGTTGAATAACGCCAAGGAGTTGTAATTACAGAGCGGGCGCGGTATGTGGCTAATCGGGCGCTGCATGCGGCGCCCCTACATAGTCGATCAATAGCTGTCGCTGTTGATCCAGGCGTGATCTTTTTCCCAGGTGAACTTCCACATGCGTACCGGCCCCGCCATCACGTTAAGATAGTAGTTGTCATAACCGGCCAAGGTGGCCACCGGGTGGTAACCACGCGGTACTTTCACCACGTCGCGGTTATACACCGGCATACACTCATCCAACGAGCGATCGTCGGTATAGACGCGTTGCAGGCAGAACCCTTGCTCAGGGTTAAGACGGTGATAATAGGTCTCTTCCAGGTAGGTTTCGTCCGGGCAGTTTTCCTGGTCGTGCTTATGGCTTGGGTAGGAGCTGGTATTGCCTTCGTCGGTATAGACCTCCACCACCAGCAGACTGTCGGCCGGTTGGCTGTCCGGCAGAATATTGTGCACCAGCCGTTGGTTACGGCCTTTACCCCGCCGTTCTACGCCGACATCGGCCGGAGTGATCAGGCGTGAAGGCAAGTGTCCTTCACCCGGTGCGCTGCATACCGCCAGTTCCAGATCGGTTTCTGCCCGCACCTCAACATGATCATGATGCGGAACATAAACGGAATAAGGTGGAGTACGCTCAAAGGGACTCATCCGCTTGCCAATGTGGGGATATTCCGCACGTTGAGTTGCCACAGAGGCAATTCCCGCCACCAGCACCAGGCAAAGCTCCTTATCGCCACTAGCCAACTGCAACGACTGCCCAGCCGCTAGCCGATAGACCTCGAACCCGACAAAACGCCAGTGGGCATTTTCTGGGGTAACTGACTGAATACGCCCCTGGGCATCCGGTTGCTGACATTTCGCAAGTAGTGATGACATGACCATTCTCCTTTAATCCCGTACTTATAAATGTGGCTACAAGGCGTTGATACCAGCAACAGCGGCCGCTATCCCGATGGAATAACGGCCCCGGTTTATCTGGCTGCGACTTAGCCCAGCGTTGGCATACTGTATTCGGAGACCGTTTGCTGGCCAGTTGGCCAACGGGCGGTAGCCGTCTTCATGCGGGTATAGAATCGCACGCCGTCCGTGCCATGTACGTTAAGCGCACCAAATACCGAGCGTTTCCAGCCACCAAAGCTGTGGAAGGCCATCGGTACCGGTACCGGCACGTTAACCCCGACCATCCCCGCCTGAACCTCATGCACAAACTGGCGAGCATAGTGGCCGTTATTGGTAAAGATAGCGCTGCCGTTACCAAATTCGTGGCTGTTCACCGTATCGATAGCCGTTTGGTAATCTGCCACACGCACAATACCCAGCACTGGCCCGAAGATCTCCTCGCGGTAGATGCGCATATCCGGTGTGACGTTATCAAATAGAGTTCCCCCTACGTAATAACCTTCCGGATAACCCGGTACCTGATAATTGCGGCCATCAACCACCAGCGTTGCACCTTCTTCGACGCCAATATCAATGTACCCCAGCACCTTTTTCTGATGGACGGATGAGACCAGCGGCCCCATTTCGTTTTCTTCACCACCTTGCTGCATACCCGGCCCAACGCGCAGTTGGGCGATCAGCGGTTTGAGTTTGGCAATCAGTTTATCTGCGGTGCTATCACCGACGACAACGGCCACCGGCAGTGCCATACAACGCTCGCCGGCTGAGCCAAATGCCCCTCCCATCAACGCATTGACCGTAGCATCCAGATCCGCATCCGGCATGACGATAGCCTGATTTTTAGCGGCCCCAAAAGCTTGTACACGTTTACCGTGGGCGCTGGCAGTGGTGTAAATATGTTCCGCAACGGTGGATGAACCGACAAAGCTCACCGCCTGAATGCGTGGATCGGTACAAAGCTGTGAGGCTTCTTCATTGCCACAGTGCACCACGTTGAACACCCCATCCGGCAGACCCGCCTCTTTCAGCAGTTCGGCCAGACGCACGGAAGCAGAAGGCACCAGCGCAGGGGGCTTCAACACGAAGGTATTGCCGCAGGCCAGTGCGATAGGGAACATCCACATCGGCACCATGGCTGGGAAGTTAAACGGTGTAATCCCTGCCACTACGCCCAGCGGCTGCATCAGCGAGAAACTGTCTACGCCCGTGCCCACGTCCGGTGAGAACTCCCCTTTGATCAGGTGCGGAATGCCACAGGCAAACTCCACCACTTCCATGCCGCGGGTCAATTCACCCAGCGCATCGGAATAGACTTTGCCATGCTCGCTGACGATCAACTGTGCCAGTTCTTCACGGTGCTGCTCTAGCAATGCTTTGAAATTGAACATGATACGCGCCCGGCGTAGCGGCGTGGTGCGCGCCCAGTCGGTAAATGCCTGATGGGCGACATCAATAGCCTGTTTCACCTCGGCGGCGGTGCTCTGTGTCACACGACGTTCAACCTGGCCGGTCGCCGGATTGTGCACGTCGACGGTCTGATGACTGCTGCTCAGGCAAACCTGCTCACCAATAAAGTTACCCACGGTTTTCATGTTTCACCCTCTTTAAAGTCCGCTATCGCCACGGCTCGACGCGTTGCCGCATGCCGTGACGCTCATCGTGCCGCCTGCAAGAGTACGGCCCACAGGCAGATTAAATCCTGACCAGATGAATCAAACTCTATTTCATTGAAAAAAAAGTTTCAAATAAAATATTTTAGAAAATTTGTTTTTAGCGCCACCGATCGCAAATTTGTCATGTCAGTCAGCCGAATGCAGGGTCGCGAATAAATCTATCTGCGATCCAGTAACGGCAGGGCCTTACCTACTAATCCCTAGTTTTTATAAAGATACGTTTTTTCGCCAGGGCGGGTCAGTTTTCCAATGATCCATGCAGATCAGCAGAGCCATTTGCGCTATTTACACTCAAATTTTTGAACTGGATCTAAAAATTAATATTTCATTATTCACTAATTATGAAATAAATGTTCTTGTCTGGTAAAGGACACCCTGATAAACACCGCCTTGATGACAGGCACGGTTCACCCTTCTGCCTCCCTCGACCCCTACAAGTCACCCAAGTAGGCAGAAGCCAGGATAAAAATCGGAGCAACATATGTCACATCAGCGTAAACACAATACTGGGTATATTCTGCGCATCTGCGGGATTGCAGCACTCGGTGGCATTCTGTTTGGTTACGACACCGCCGTGATTTCCGGCGCGATCGAAGCCCTTAAAAGCTACTTTGACCTTAGCCCGGCAGAGACCGGCTGGGCCGTTTCCAACGTGGTGATCGGTTGTGTGGTCGGTGCCTTTGGTGCCGGGCCGCTGGCCGGGCGTTATGGGCGTAAAAAAGCTCTGGTTGTCGCCGCCTTGCTGTTTACCATTTCTGCGGTCGGTGCTGCCTTGGCTACCACCTTCACCTGGTTTGTTATCTATCGCATCATTGGGGGGCTGGCCGTCGGGCTCGCCGCTACGGTATCCCCCATGTATATGTCGGAAGTCTCGCCGAAAGATATGCGGGGCCGGGCGCTCAGCATGCAGCAGTTCGCCATTGTGTTCGGCCAGATCGTGATTTTTTACGTTAACTTCAAGATTGCCAGCTACGCCAGCGAAGCCTGGCTGGTTGAAATGGGCTGGCGCTGGATGATTGGCTCAGAGGTTATTCCCTGCCTGCTGTTTACTGCCCTGGTCTTTATCATCCCTGAGTCACCACGTTGGAGCGTAATGGTAGGGCGCGACGACCAGGCATTAGCCATGTTGACCCGCGTTTCAAATGCGGAGCACGCACAAAGCGTGCTGAAAGAAATCAAAGACTCGGTTCGCCAGGACGAACAGCACCGCAAACAGAAACTGAATTACAGCGATGTACGCGTACGCTTCATTCTGTTTGTCGGCTGCATGATTGCCATGCTGCAACAGGTAACCGGGGTTAACGTGATGATGTACTACGCCCCCGTCGTGCTGAAAACCGTGACCGAAAATGCGCAGGAAGCCCTGTTCCAGACAATCTGGATCGGCGTATTGCAACTGGTCGGCTCGGTGATCGGCGCAATGTTGATGGATCGCATAGGCCGTATCCCATTGATGCGCTGGGGCACTTTGGGCACCATCGTTGGCCTGCTGATCACCTCTTATGCCCTGTATACCCAAGCCACCGGCTACTTCGCACTGTTTGGCATGCTGTTCTTTATGGTGTTCTACGCCATGTCGTGGGGCGTGGGTGCCTGGGTACTGGTCTCTGAAATCTTCCCTAACCGTATGCGTTCACAGGGGATGAGCATTGCCGTTGGCTGTATGTGGCTGGCTAACTTCGTGGTAGCCCAGAGCTTCCCGATGATCAATGACCAGCCTTATCTGTTCTCGACCTTCCACGGGGCTTTCCCAATGTGGGTCTTTGCCGTCTGCTGCCTGTTCAGCTATTGGTTTATCGCCCGCTTTATCCCGGAAACCAAAGGGGTATCGCTGGAAAAAATGGAAGATGTGGTAATGGCAAAACGCTATCGCCAGCCGTTACCTGAAATCGTACCGGTAGAAGATGGCAAAGCCTGAATCTACCCCCCAATATCTCCAGGAGTGATGCACTATGGCCATTGCATTAGAACGTTTTTGTATCAACCGTAAGATCGCCCCTAACCTTGAGCTGGAGAAGTTCTTCCAGTTGGTGAAGAAGTGTGGGCTGAGCAAGGTCGAACTGCGGAACGATATGCCAAGCGGTAAAGTGACCGACAACCTGAGCAACGAGCAGCTAAATGCATTAGCCACGGAGTTCGGCATTGAGATCGTCACCATTAACGCCTTGGGGATGTTCAACCTGTTAGAAGACCAGACTGCACTGTTGAAAAACGCCGAGGCGCTGCTGATCCAGGCGAAAGCGATCCACAGCAAGGCCTTGGTAATGTGCCCACATTGCAGCACCAGCGATCGGCGTAGCGAGGTACAGAAGAGGCAAGATACGCTGGCAGCCCTACAACTGCTGGCCCCACTCTTTAAACAATATGGCGTCGAAGGCTATGTCGAGCCGCTAGGCTTTGGCATCAGTTCGCTACGCTCTTCCCTGCTGGCTCAATCAATCATTCACGACTCTGGCGCGCCCTATAAGCTGGTGCTGGATACTTTCCATCACTACCTGAGCGACGTGACACAACCTGAGTTCGACGCTCAGATTCGAGTTGAGCAGATTGGTTTGGTGCATCTCTCAGGCGTCGAGGATCCACGCATCAAAGGCGCATTGAGCGATGAAGAACGCATTATGCTGAGCGATAAAGACCGGTTGGCGAGCGTAATCCAAGTGCAGAACCTGGAGCGTTTGGGCTACCAGGGGATCTATTCCTTCGAGCCGTTCTCTTCACAACTCAATACTTGGACAGAGGGCGATATCGAACGTGAGATCCGCCAAAGTATCGCATTGCTGCAGGGATAAACGCATAGCCCCCGTGGGTTCGGGGGCTTCGCTTTCCACATACGGCGTAGCGTGAAAGGTGCCTATTTGAGCGTGCGAACCACCAGTTGATCACGCTGATTGTAAAACTTCCGATAAGCCAGATAGCAGGCGATGATGGTTGACAGGCTGGCGGTAGAAAGCAGCATAAATGTCACCATAATCTGATACTTGATGGCTTTTACCGGATCGATACCGGCAAAGATCAAGCCGGACATCATTCCTGGCAGGCTAACCAGCCCCACCGTTTTAGCGGAATCTATCGTCGGGATCAGCGATGCACGAATACTGTCACGGATCAGTGCCGCAGAAGCGAATTTAGGGGAAGCGCCCAGGCTGAGCATTTCCTGGATCTTCTGCTGTTGGTCTTTAAAACGCTGCCCAAGGTTGTTGTAACACAGACCCACCGCCACCATCGCGTTGCCCGCAATCATGCCAGAGATAGGGATCACCTGCATTGGCGTAAAGGCAATCGAGCCACTCAATACCAACACTAGTAGCGTTAACGACGCCCCGGTAGTAATGGCAATAAACGAAATGGTAAACGCGTTATCAATATATTTACTGCGTTTTTTCGCGTTATATGCCGCATTGAAGCAGATAAACAGCACCATTAACACCGTTAATATTTCATTATCGACATCAAAGATATACTTCAAAACATAGCCGACGATGACCAGCTGTACCACCGCGCGGCAAATGCTCCAGATAATGTCTTTCTCCAGCGCCAACTTCTCTTTGTGACTGATCAGAATCGCAACCAGCACTAGGAGCATCGACAGACCCAATGACTCGTTGGTGATATTATGCTGATTCATGGGGGGACTCCTGGCTGTTGACGCGACTCACTGGCAAGGTGATCACCTCGTCAGCATGCTCGATTTCATCTTTATCATGCGTAACCCATAGCACCGCCAGACCTTGATCGGCCACTAAGCGCTGGATCAACTCGTTGACGTTTCGCTTGTTGTCTTCATCCAGAGCACTGGTGATCTCATCAAGCAGCAGTACCTTTGGCATAAACTGCAGATTCCGGATCAAGGAAATACGTTGCTTCTCACCGCCAGAGAGTTCGTCGATACCTTTTTTCAACATGCTATCCGGCAATGCCAACTGTGCCAGACCCTCATGCATTTTCTTCTCATCAGGTTTCAACTGGCGAATTTGATAGGGTAACGCCAGGTTATCGTAGACGGTATTACCAAACAGAACTGGCGTTTGGGAGCAATAAGAAACCTGCTTACGGTACTCTTCCGGGGCAATATCATCGATATTTTTACCGTTGAAGGTAATGCTGCCACGGATTGGGCTAAGTAAGGAGGAAACTATCTTTAACAAGGTGCTTTTGCCACACCCTGAAGGCCCGGTGATCAGCTTGAATTCGCCTAACTTCAAGGTGAAAGAAACGGCGTCCAGGATAACCTGCTCGTCGATTTGATAATGGACTCCCTCCAATACCAGTATTTCATTACTGCCCTTCATGCTCACTCCAGCTTGTTACACGACTCCCCTTTTTCAGCTGCGAACTGCTGGCCGCAAGCTGAAATCCATGAGGGTATTTTCTGCCTGTAAAAACATTCAGGCAAGCCGTTAGTCAGTCCGTGAAGCAGTTAGGGTAAGACATGCCGAGAACTGCTGGTATGAAAAAAGGTTACTGGGCCGAGCGGCATTGAGGTAACTCTTGGCGGCGGATTAATACTGCACGAATACGGCTGACAGTATTAACACTCAACGACAGGGTTATATGTCTGCGTGTAAAAATAATTAATATTAAGCTGGGCGGCAATCATAAGGATCCGCTAAGTTATATCAGTGAAAAAAATGAGACATTTACCTTATATTGCCCCTGAGCCCTACACGTAAATTACTGCCTCACTTCAGAATACGCTGAAATAAATAGCTCGCTAATAGCGCGGTGTACCATACTAACCAAAAAGCAACCCCTCGCTAAAATAGAAGGGGCACTAATGGAACTGTCAGGGTTCGATCTGAGCGCGCAAGTACCCTAATGCACTTTGGCTATAGCTCTCCCCTGGGGCTAGCTTTTCAATCAGGCCCTGGGCTTCCAGCACCATACCGAGGCGATGTAATTCCTGATGCTGCGGAAGCACATCGGCAAACGCATTCAGCAGGATAATCGACGGCATGATTTTTTCTGCACAAGTCCCTACGGCACCAGGTTCATCCCCCCTGGCTGGACAGGGTAGACTGTCCAGATGACGATGTTGGCATGCCTGTAACAAGGTAATTGCCTGTTGAATTTCATGACTCCATGGCATAACCACTTTCCTCTAAGACTCTTTGCCTTGCCAAGATTTGAATAATGAGCAGCACGTTAACATGCATTAACGACACACAACAAAACGTAAACGCCCCTAACCAAGCTGGCCCTATACAAGATAGGTTTTTCCAGCCATGGTTTATTGATATAGGTCACATTGCACAAAGATCGCCGATTTTTTATATTGCCACCATTGTTAAGACAATTCGCAGAATTGCACCAGAGCCACTTTTTTACTGAAAAAAAGATAAAATTCCTATCGGCGTTTTGACCTGTTCCTAAGCGAAATTGGGTAAAAAAAAACGGGTTTTCCCGCAAGTTACCTCTTAAAGCCAATAGGAAAACGCGATCAGCAGATAAAGAGGAATATTCTGCAAAAACCCAAGAATTGCAAAAATAAAATTATTACCACCCAGACAATTCCTATACACCATTTATTATGTTGAAAACCTGCCAAAACCTTAGTCCTGGCAGCCAAGTGCAACGCGATAAGCAGGGATCGGTGCTCTTTAGGGAATGGGGTGCCATTTTCGGTAAGGAAGCAGTGCTCACACCCTCTGGCTCAGCAGCGCACTGTATGTTCGATAGCCACGATGGAGCACGGGAGATCCTGCGTCATCGACTTAAAACAGGGAGAAGTTGTCTGGTCTGTAGCCCGGTAGGCAGAATACCGACCGGGCTTTTCTGTCATTACTTTTTCTTACAAGGGGCCGGGGCGTATTGCGAATCGCCTGGGAACGCCTGTGGTTGGCAATCCGGCAAGCCTGGCTTTGCCATTTCATAAACCGCTACACCAATCACGCCGGTATTCTCTATTTCGCCCGCCAGCGAACTCGCGGCGTAGGAGTCATCCGGTTTTGCGAAACGGAACGCGGCAACGGACGAATCACTTTTACGGAAGCCCTCAATCACCAGCGTCCCTTTTGGTGACACCAGATAGCCGGAATTGCGCAGAGAACCACTGCGGCCAGAGATCACGTCGAGGCCGTCAACGGCAGTGACTACCTCATAGGTTTTACTGGGGCTGGTGTTATAGAAAAACAGCTGGTAGCGCTCACCGTCATTGGCTGAGAAGGAAAACTCGCCGCTTTTATAACGATTAAGCGCGAAATCACGGTTGTGTTCGGTCTGCACTCGCATTCTGACAGAGGACAACACGATCTCATTGGTGTATTGCCCATTACTGGCAGGAGCCGCGCTGTAAAGCACCTTGGCGACGCTATCGGGTGTCTGGCGCAGACGCGTTGCGTCTACCGTGGTCACTTTGGAGCTCACGTCCTCGCCCCAAGCCGTTCCCAGTTTATGTTCCTGGGCAACCGGAGCCGGTGCAGAGGCCGATTCAGCCGCCGTGCGCGAAGAGGTAAGAGATTGGCTACAGCCGGCAACCAGCACCAGAGAGGCCAGCAAGGCTAAACCGCATTTGATTTTCATGAGCAGAACTTTCCATGTAATTATTTGAATAATAGAGTGCGCTTGTCTGAACGTACGAGCCGACCCCATTATTAGTTAATGACTTGCACTGTTCCTATCGCCAATGCTCCTAAAGTGGACGATTGATTATCCACACGGGCGCAGCATCGCATGGCTGGGTAATATTCTATTGTTTAGCCAAGGCCAGAGCACAGGCCCAGGCAGAACTCCAGGCCCACTGGAAGTTATAGCCGCCCAGCCAGCCCGTCACGTCTACCACTTCACCGATAAAGTACAGGCCCGGCACCTTGTTCGCTTCCATGGTTTTGGAAGAAAGCGCCTTGGTATCCACACCGCCCAGAGTCACTTCCGCTGTACGGTAGCCCTCGGTGCCATTGGGCTGTACACGCCAGCTCTGCAAACTTTCTACCAACGCCGCCTGCTGCGCGGGATTGAGCTGCTTGAGCGTGGCCTCTGGTAGTTGTCCCAACTCCTGCAACAATTCCACCAGGCGCTTGGGCAGGTGCAAAGCCAAGGTATTTTTCAGGCTCTGATTGGGATGTGCCTGGCGCTGTTCGTTCAGGAAGCCCGCCAGGTCAAGCGTAGGAAGTAAGTTAATGCTCACAAACTCACCAGGCTGCCAGTAGCTGGATATCTGCAAGATAGCCGGGCCGGAAAGCCCGCGGTGAGTAAACAGGATGCTTTCGCGGAAACTGGTGCCATCCTCTGCCGTAACCACGGCAGGAACCGAAACGCCAGACAGCGCCTGAGATTGCTCCAGCAACGGCTTATGCAGTGTAAAAGGCACCAAACCAGCCCGAGTGGGTAATACTTTCAGGCCAAACTGTTCTGCCAGCTTATAACCAAAGGGTGTGGCCCCCAGGCCCGGCATCGAAAGTCCGCCGCTCGCCACCACAAGTGAGCGAGCACTTACACTCTCTCCGTTAAGCGCCAATTCGAAGCCAGCGTCGGTTTTTTCGACGCTCAGCACTTCGCTGCGCAGGCGTGTGACTACCTGACCCAGCTCGCACTCCTTCACCAACAGCTCGACCACCTGTTGCGCTGAGTCATCACAAAACAGCTGCCCCAGCGTTTTTTCGTGATAGGCGATACCGTAGCGGTTAATCAGATCGATAAAATCCCATTGGGTATAACGCGCCAATGCCGATTTGCAGAAATGAGGGTTATTCGAGAGATAGGCTGCCGGTTCTACCGACATATTGGTAAAGTTGCAGCGCCCACCGCCAGACATCAGGATCTTGCGGCCTGGTTTTTTACCGTTGTCGAGTAACAGTACCCGGCAACCGAGTTGCCCTGCCTGCGCAGCACAAAACATCCCAGCGGCACCCGCACCAATAACGACAACATCGAACTGTTCCACCCAGACCTCTCTTTGCAATAACCACAACAATCGCGGCAAGTAGCGCGCATTTTACGCCATTTCGCTGCCTGTATACCGCTAAATCCACGGTGAGGGATTGTAAAGGCATCGGTGGGCAACGCCAACGTAAGAAAATGTTAACGGGCGTAAATAGCGGTAACATGCTGAAATTGCATCGATTCAGCCGTGACCAAGCGCCCCTTGGCAGCAGGCAAATTAAAAAAACGTCATATTTTCCTTTTCCCCGACACCGGTTGTCGCCGATAATGCGCGGCGTTCATGTCCACAAACCTGGCGTAACGCTTATGCTGCATTTGTTCACTGGCCTGGATTTCCATACCGGCCTGATGTTAATTCTCGCATTGTTGTTCGTGCTGTTCTATGAAGCCATTAACGGCTTCCATGATACGGCCAATGCGGTCGCTACTGTAATTTATACCCGTGCTATGCGCTCGCAAATTGCGGTCGTTATGGCTGGCCTGTTCAACTTTCTTGGCGTGATGCTCGGCGGTTTGAGTGTTGCCTACGCCATTGTGCACCTGCTACCAACCGATCTGTTGTTGAACGTCAGTTCAGCACACGGGTTAGCCATGGTCTTCTCCATGTTGTTGGCGGCAATTATCTGGAACCTCGGCACCTGGTATTTCGGGCTGCCGGCCTCCAGCTCCCACACCCTGATTGGCGCCATTATCGGTGTCGGCTTGACCAATGCGTTGGTGACCAACACCTCCGTGGTTGACGCGCTGAACGTGCCAAAAATGATCACCATTTTCCTGTCACTCATCTTCTCACCGCTGGTCGGGATGATGATTGCCGGACTGATGGTGTTTGTGCTGCGCCGTTATTGGAGCAATACCAAAAAACGTCAGCGTATTCATATGACTCCGGCGGAACGTGAGAAGGTCGATGGCAAACGTAAGCCACCGTTCTGGACGCGTATCGCGCTGATCCTGTCGGCTATCGGCGTGAGCTTCTCACACGGCGCGAACGACGGTCAGAAAGGTATCGGTCTGATTATGCTGGTGCTGATCGGTGTTGCTCCTGCGGGCTTCGTGCTCAACATGAGTGCGACCGGTTACGACATTACCCGTACTCGTGATGCCGTGAGCCACCTGCAGCAATTCTACCAACAGCATGGCGATTCACTGGCGCATGTCAGCGTGCAGGCACCATTGGTTCCTGCACCGACAGATGTGGTGACACCAACGCCTAATCAGCCAGTGGAATTCCATTGTGACAGTTCACGTGCGCTGATCGCCGTAGACCGTTCCCTGAGCCTGCTGAACAATCTGCAAAGCTACGATCAACTGACGGTTGACCAGCGCAGCCATCTGCGCCGCCTGCTGATGTGCGTAACGGAAACCGCAGACAAGGTTGCCAAGCTGCCGGAAACCTCACTCGACGACCAACGTTTCCTGAAGAACCTGCGTTCAGACCTGCTGGAAACCGTTGAGTATGCACCAACCTGGATTATCGTAGCGGTGGCCTTGGCGCTGTCTCTCGGTACCATGGTGGGCTGGCGTCGTGTTGCTACGACTATCGGTGAGAAAATCGGTAAGAAAGGCATGACCTACGCTCAAGGGGTGTCGGCACAGATGACGGCCGCCCTGTCGATTGGCGTGGCCAGCTACACCGGTATGCCAGTCTCCACCACCCACGTACTCTCTTCGGCGGTTGCCGGGACGATGATCGTGGACGGTGGTGGCGTACAGAGCAAAACCGTCAAGAACATCCTGCTGGCCTGGGTACTGACCCTGCCAGTCTCGATCCTGCTTTCCGGCGGCCTGTATTGGCTGGCGCTGAAAGTGATCTGACGATTGCCCAGCAAGACAATGGCGGCCACATGGCCGCCATTTTTTTTGCCCTGAAACCCGCGGGCTAATACCAGATTGCCAACGCCACCAGGCTGATAACCACCAGGCCACACAGCGAAGATGTCAGCACAAACTGGCTGCGCACACGCTGACAGCGGCGGATAAACTCCGGATCATGATGCTCAACATAGCGTTGCGTGAAGATATAGCGCACCAGGCGTATCTGCTTGCTCGGCTGGCCGTGCGAAGTAAAGAACCCCCCGCCATCGACATATTGGTACAGTAACGGGTCGCAGCCGCGCAAAACAAAGAGCAGCGCACGCAGAGAAGAAAAATACCGGGCCATGTTAATCACACAGACCACACACAATGCCCAAAACAGCGCGATGGTACTAATCATGATTGCCCCCTCAAGGCGTTGCCATCCCGGCTACCCGCCGGGCCAACGGCCCTACTTCATACCTTATGCTGCCGGAGCCTTGGCTCCCATCCCCCTAGCACCTTACGGACCCGAAGATACCCACAACCTCTGACCGCTTTGCAACGATCAGAGGAAATAAGCGGGGTCCACATTCACTAGTGTAGAATAATGAAACGCAAACAGATCCCGGTGCCGGATAAAATTTACAGTCAGAGCAAAATTCTTCATCTACCCGCTCTGCGCCCGGAAAACAGACATAGGCTATACTTTGGACAACAATGCTTATAATTCAATCGTTCAAACGACGGATAGCCGTATAAGCCATAGGATTTTTTGCCCTGGCAGTGTAAAACGGGTGGGTAAACGTATAAACCAGGGCGATTGATGCGATGCAGTGTGATCGCCCCAACATATCACTGTGTTATCTGAATGGTACTATGCAGGTAAGGCGAAAACGCCAAGCTGGAACACTGAATGCCTGCCCCCTTTAATCGGCATTATATGGAAGGAGTATTCTCATGGCTTACAAACACATACTGATTGCGGTTGACCTATCACCGGAAAGCAAAATCCTGGTCGAGAAAGCGGTTTCAATGGCGCGGCCGTACAATGCCAAGGTCTCTCTGATCCACGTTGATGTAAATTATTCCGATCTGTATACCGGCCTGATCGACGTTAATCTTGGCGATATGCAAAAACGTATTTCCGAAGAAACCCACCATGCGTTAACCGAGCTGTCGCAGAATGCGGGCTATCCAATCACCGAGACCCTGAGCGGCAGCGGCGATCTGGCGCAGGTGCTGGTTGATGCTATCAAGAAATACGATATGGACCTGGTGCTGTGCGGACACCACCAGGATTTCTGGAGCAAATTGATGTCCTCTGCGCGCCAGTTAATCAACACGGTACACATCGATATGCTGATTGTGCCGCTGCGCGACGAAGAAAAGTAAGTATTCGCTAACCTGTTTGACCAACGCCCGCCCTGCGCGGGCGTTTTTCATTGATCCCCGTTATTTATTGCTTGTTAATCAGCCACCCCACAGTGATATAGTCGAGGTAGACACAACATCCTCCCCAACTGTGAGACACATCATAAAAACAGGGGAACCAATATGCTAAACAGGAGCTATCCATGGAACAGGCTGTATCGCTAGAATCCTTTCTAAAATCCTTACAACGTCATAACTCGCACCAACCGGAATATCTGCAGGCAGTGCGCGAAGTCTTTACTTCTCTGTGGCCATTCATTGAACGTAACCCGCATTATCGTGACCACGCGCTGTTAGAGCGCCTGGTAGAGCCTGAGCGTATCATTCAGTTTCGCGTCAGTTGGATCGACGATCAGGGCAAAGTTCAGGTCAACCGTGCCTACCGTATCCAGTTCAACTCCGCCATTGGGCCGTACAAAGGAGGGATGCGTTTCCACCCTTCGGTGAATACCTCCATTCTGAAGTTCCTCGGTTTTGAACAGACCTTCAAGAATGCCCTGACCACGTTGCCTATGGGCGGCGGCAAGGGGGGCTCAGACTTTGATCCTAAAGGTAAAAGCCAGGGCGAAGTCATGCGCTTCTGCCAATCGCTGATGACCGAACTGTACCGTCACCTGGGCCCGGATACCGACGTGCCAGCCGGGGATATCGGCGTGGGTGGTCGCGAAGTTGGCTTTATGGCCGGCATGATGAAAAAGCTGTCGAACAATACCAGCTGCGTATTTACCGGGAAGGGCCTGTCGTTCGGCGGTAGCCTGATCCGCCCGGAAGCCACCGGCTACGGCCTGGTTTACTTCACCGATTCCATGCTGCAACGCCATGGCTTGGGCTTTGAAGGGATGCGTGTCGCGGTTTCCGGTTCCGGCAACGTGGCGCAATACACCATTGAGAAAGCGTTGGAGCTGGATGCGCGAGTGATCACCGTTTCCGATTCTGGCGGTACCGTGGTGGACGAAGCAGGCTTCACCACCGAAAAACTGGCGCATCTGGCTGAAATCAAAAACCAGCGCTATGGCCGGGTTGCCGATTACGCCCGCGAACGTGGCCTGACCTTCCTGGCCGGTGAAAGCCCGTGGAACGTGCCGGTGGATATTGCTCTGCCTTGTGCTACCCAGAACGAACTGGATCTGGAAGCCGCACAGGTGCTGATCCGCAACGGCGTCAAAGCCGTGGCCGAAGGTGCCAATATGCCAACCACCATCCAGGCGACCGATGCCTTCCTGGAAGCGGGCGTGCTGTTCGCGCCGGGTAAAGCCGCCAACGCCGGTGGTGTTGCCACTTCCGGGCTGGAGATGGCACAAAACGCCGCACGCCTTAACTGGCGAGCAGAGAAAGTCGATATCCGTTTACGTCATATCATGGCGGATATCCATCAGTCCTGCGTTGAATACGGCGGCGAAGGCAAGCAAACGCATTACGTGCACGGCGCCAACATTGCCGGGTTCGTCAAGATTGCCGATGCGATGCTGGCTCAGGGCGTGCTCTAACCTCCCCACTCCATGAAAAATGCCGGCATATTGCCGGCATTTTTTTGCCTTGTTAACGAGATCTACTTCAGTTAATCGCTTCGATAATCACTATCTGGTCGTTCAAGCGCTGTTTGGCGACGGGATCGGTCACCGCTTGCGCCTGTTGTTGCAGCGCCACAATCTGCTGCTTCATCGCTTGAGGATCCTTAAACAGCAGCCCTTTGACGTTGATGGAGGCCACGTTGCTATAACGGCCGTCATCGGTGGTCGGCACGCTGATTTTGCCGTCATTAAGCAGTTGGTCCACAATCTTGCGCTCACGCTCGTAGCCTTCCAGCCCCACCAGCTGCCAACGCTGCATGGTTTTGCCCTGATACTCACCTTTCTTCACCTCGGTCAGATAACGGATGGTGAGATTACGGATCGTCCCGGCTTCCTCACCAAATTCCGCCTTGGTATCTGACAGCACCGGGAACTGCATCCCTTCCAGTACGCCGCCTTTCTGCGTCAGGTGGCCCATGCGATAGCTGTTCATCCCCAACTGGATCGGCGTGCTGTCGGTCACTGGCGTACCGTCGTTCAGCTTCAACTCGGTAATACGTTGCCCAACCGGTTGGCGCAGATCGATGGTATAGGTCACGCCATCAAAGAAGTCATTGGTCGAATACTTGGACGCCCGCCGCTGCGGGTTGAAGCTGTAGGTAACATCGCCATCATGCTGCTGATTGAAGTAGTCCGCTGACCACTCCATGTACTTTTTCAGTTCTTTACCGGTCAACTGGTAGACGGTGATTTCACCACCGGCATATTGATAGTTGAAGGCGATATCCTTGGCGGTTATGGTGCCCACATTCAGCTTCGGCTTATCGTTATCAATCTGCAAGGCGATCACCTGCGCCTTGGGCGCGTAATGACGGGCCGCTTCCTGATACAGCGCGCTGATTCCGGTATCCTGAATATGCACCTGCGGGATGCCTTTCACCGCGTCTGGCGGCACCAGATCCTGGCCGGTCAGTTGGGCAATCGGCCGGTTGGCGTTGGCACGCAGGGTGGTATGGAATGGCTGGTAGATCTCTTCGAGCTTTTTATCGGAGGTGACGCCTTTGATCGGATAGGTGTAGCTGTCTTTGTTGATCAGGACATATTTGCCGTTTTGCTGCTCAAATTGCAGATCGATGCGCGACAACGCACGGCCATATTTGTCCGGTTCGGTGACGATCACACCGTTGATCACCTCTTTATCCACCTTAACGTGCATATGTCCGGCAACGATCGCTGCCAGCTCCGGGTTGGCCCGCGCAATGTCGCCCACACCAGTACCTGGCCGCTGGTTCTCATTATCGATCCCCATATGGGCCACCAGTACGATGGCGTCTACCTGTCCGTGGATCTGCTGGATCACCGTCTTCACCGCCTGCACCGGATCGGTAAACGTCAGGCCATCGATGCGATCGGTGCCCTTGGCAAATTCCGCAGTCATCGGCGTATCCATGCCGATAATGCCAATCTTCACCCCTTGGCGCTCAACGATCTTATATGCCGGTAGGTAAGGCTTGCCGCTGTCCCAAAAGATATTGCCCGCCAGCGCCGTTCCTTTGAACTGGCTGAGGGGGGTTGCCAGCGCTTTCAGGCCAAAATCGAACTCGTGGTTGCCCATCACCCATACGTCATAGTCCAGCGCGTTAAAACCGAGGATCATCGGGCTGGTTTTGTCATTCTTGAAAGTTTCAACAAAGTTGCCCTGAATGGTGTCCCCGGCGTCAACCAGGATCACGTTCGGCTGTTGGGCACGCACTTTGTGTACCTGAGTGGCAATCTGGCTCAGGCTGCCCGCCAGGTTTTCGGTATCGGTAGAGTAATCCCAAGGCACGAAGGTGCCATGCAGATCGGAAGTGCCCAGAATGGTGATATTTACCGGTTCAGCGGCCATAGCAGAGGTACTCAAGCAAAGCAGCAGGGAAAGCAGCGTCTTTTTCATCATGAAATTTCATTATAGTTGATTGTAATTAAACAGGATTATGAGACGTACATCTCAGCGTTACCAGTGAGATTACAGAATGAACACGGGAAATGTGAGTCAGTTCAATGAATTCCCCTCACCCCAGCCCTCTCCCGATGTAAAGGCTGAGAGTTTCATAAACACTTGTATGGGGAGAGGGAGCTAACCTGGAGTCGCGGTCAGGTGCAAGAGATAATCTGTGGCACGATCGGTCCCCTCTCCCTGTGGGAGAGGGCTAGGGTGAGGGGCACCACGGCACGCTAGCCAAGTATTGCGTTGCTTAACTGACTAACATTACTCCTTAGGGTTAGGAAGAGGGGCTCACAGCGGCATATAAATATCGAAACGGTGGTTCTTGGTCGTCGTCGCGGCATGAGCAGGAACATCAGCCAGCGGCGGAGCATAGTCCGGGCGTTTCACCACAATCCGTTTGGTCGCGAGCCTGCGGGCTGGCCCCAGCAAACCATCGGCATCGTCGTCACTGCCCACCAGCGACTGAAATACCCGCATCTCTTTTTTCACCAACGCGCTTTTCTGCTTATGGGGATACATCGGGTCGAGATACACCACTTCCGGGCGCGGATCGAGATCGCTCAGCGCCGTCAGGCTGGAGGCATGCAGTAACGTCATACGCTCACTCAGCCAAGGACCAATCTCTGCGTCCTGATAGCCCCGTTGCAGACCGTCATCGAGCAGGGCGGCAACCACTGGATTGCGCTCCAGCATACGAACATGGCAACCCAGTGACGCCAACACAAACGCATCACGCCCCAATCCAGCCGTTGCATCTACCACGCTAGGCACATAGCGGCCCTTGATCCCGACCGCTTTGGCCACCGCTTCGCCACGGCCGCCACCGAAACGCCGCCGATGGGCCATCGGGCCGGAAATAAAATCGACAAAGATAGCGCCAAGCTTTGGCTCGTCACGCTTACGCAGTTCCAAACGTTCTGGCGTCAGCACCAGCACCATCAATGCGTCCGGCTCGGAGACCAGTTGCCAACGCTCGGCCAGAATAGACAAGGCGCCGGGGTCGGCGCCTTCTTCACACAATAAAAACACGCTCACTTGGCGGGTTACCCTTTAATACCGTAATGGCGCAGCATAGCATCCAGCTTCGGTTCACGGCCACGGAAGCGTTTGAACAATTCCATCGGCTCTTCGGAACCCCCGCGTGACAAGATGTTATCGAGGAAGGATTTACCGGTTTCGGCGTTGAAAATCCCCTCATCTTCAAAGCGCGAGTAGGCATCAGCCGACAGCACTTCTGCCCACAGGTAGCTGTAGTAACCCGCCGCGTAGCCACCAGCAAAGATATGGCTGAACGCATGTGGGAAACGGCCCCAGCTTGGCGAAGGTATCACTGCCACCATTTTCTTCACTTCGGCTAAGGTTGGCAGGATCTGTGCCCCTTTCTCCGGGCTATATTCGGCGTGCATACGGAAATCGAACAGGCCAAACTCCAACTGACGCAGGATAAACAGCGCCGCCTGATAGTTTTTCGCCTCCAGCATTTTGTCCAGCAAGTCTTTCGGCAACGGCTCACCGGTCTGGAAGTGGCCCGAAATAAACGCCAATGCCTCCGGTTCCCAGCACCAGTTTTCCATAAACTGACTTGGCAGCTCTACCGCATCCCAAGGCACACCATTGATGCCAGAGACTCCGGCGGTATCGATCTGCGTCAGCATGTGGTGCAGGCCGTGGCCAAACTCATGGAACAGCGTGGTGACTTCGTTATGGGTAAACAGCGCCGGCTGGTCACCCAGCGGACGGTTAAAGTTACAGGTCAGATAAGCGACCGGCTTTTGCAATTCGCCATTGGCTTTACGCAGGCTGCCGACGCAATCATCCATCCATGCACCACCGCGCTTGTTCTCACGGGCATACAAGTCCAGATAGAAACTCCCGCGCAGTTCGCCCTTGGCATCGAACAGATCGAAGAAACGCACCTCCGGATGCCAGGTATCGACACCCTGCCGTTCTTTGGCTGTGATGCCGTAAATACGGTTAACCACTTCAAACAGGCCTTCCAGCACGCGCTGTTCTGGGAAATAAGGGCGCAGTTGCTCATCGCTGATGGAGAACAGGTGTTGCTTCTGCTTTTCGCTGTAATACGCCATATCCCAGGCTTCCAGCACTTCCGCCCCATAATGCTCTTTGGCGAAAGCGCTTACCTGTGCCAGTTCCTGCTCTGCCTGTGGGCGAGCACGCTTGGCCAGATCGCTCAGAAAACCGAGCACCTGCTCCGGGCTTTCGGCCATTTTGGTCGCCAGCGATTTTTCTGCATAGCTGGCAAAGCCCAGCAGCTGTGCCAATTCATGGCGCAGTGCCAGCGTTTCCGCCATCACTTCGCTGTTATCCCATTTACCGGCATTTGGCCCCTGATCGGAGGCGCGGGTGGTAAAGGCGCGATACATCTCTTCACGCAGCGCCTGGTTATCGGCATAGGTCATTACCGGCAGGTAGCTCGGCATGTCCAGCGTCAGCAACCAGCCTTGCTGCTCTTTGGCCTGCGCCATCGCCTGGGCTTGGGCCAGCGCGCTTTCTGGCAGACCGCTCAGTTCGCTGACGTCGGTAATCAGTTTGCTCCAGCCCATGGTGGCGTCGAGCACGTTGTTGCTATAGGTCGAACCCAGCTCGGACAGACGCGCAACGATCTCGCCGTAGCGCTTTTGTTTTTCTACCGGCAGGCCAATGCCTGACAGCTCAAAGTCACGCAGGGCATTTTCTACCGACTTGCGCTGTGGCGTGGACAGATTGGCGAAATCACTTCCCTCTTTCAGACTGCGATAGGCCTGATACAGCCCCTCGTGCTGGCCAACCCAGGTACCGTACTCGGAAAGCAACGGCAACGCCTGCTCATAGGCTTCGCGCAATTCCGGGCTGTTTTTTACCGAGTTCAGATGGTTGATTGGTGACCAGATACGCGATAGACGGTCGTCACACTCAGCCAGCGGCTCACACAAATTATCCCAGGTAAATGGCCCCGGTTGAGCAACCACCCGCTCGACCGCAGCGCGGCAATCCGCCAAGGCGGATGTCACCGCAGGGACGATATCTTCAGGGCGAATGGCAGAGAATGGCGGTAAGGCAAACGGTGTCAGCAACGGGTTGGTCATAGAGGAAGTCCTGATTAGGGTGGTTGGCCCGATGTGTACACCAGGCCAGACAAAAATAAACTTCTCTCTAACATGGTGCTAATCGGTGGGAAAATCAATGGTGATGCGTGGTATTCAGCCCGTTTCAGATTGAGTAGTGTTCAAGCGCACCCTATCTGTCATCTCCAGGATGAATTATCCTTACGGCTAATAAGGATGCGGTACGGATGCTGCTCTCTGCAAGAGAAGCGGGACGAACTCCGGCGGAAACAATCACAAGGGATCTCAATGCAACAGCCTAATCGTTATCAGCAACCCCGTTGGATGCGCGACCTGCTGCGCTTTTTACCCTTAAAAAGCCAGTTCGTGCTGTCAGGCAACGTGCGCGATCTGCAAGCCTGTGAGATTAGCCCCGGCATCGTCACCCCCCTGGCGTTTAACCAATCGCTGCATAATGCACTGCGGGAAGCAGGCTATCAGCACGTGGTGATTTTTAATCTGCTGAATGGTTTTATGCCGATGGTGCCGCCGGGCGAAGACCCTGCACCCACACACAAGCTGCTGAGCCAATTGGGCCTTAACGTGGTAGATGGTCGCGCCAGCGGTGGAATGGATCTGTTGAGCGCCACGCTGGAAAGGCTGATTGAACTCCCCAGTGAACCGGTGGCGCTGATTGTGGATTTCGCCTCTTGCCTGATTAACCACCGGGATAACCTCTCACCGGCGGAGCATAGCCTGTTTACTCGCGCATTGGTGCTATCCCATCAGGCCCGGGCACGCCCTTACGGTGAACAGCGGCGGGCATTTTTTAATACCGTGTTGTGGGTGGTGGATAAAGAAGGCGATTTACCAGACTGGTTTTTAATCAACAACCCGCTGATCCGCCCTATCCCGGTTGCCAAACCCGATCGCATTGCCCGCCATATGTTAGCCCCCGCGCTGTTACGTTCCCTACCAGGCCAATCTGCTGACGCAGCTCGCCAAGAGCAAGCGGCTCAGGAGTTTGTGGATGAAACGGAAGGGTTACTGCTGCTGGATATGAACGCTATTGCCCGGCTGGCCCGCATTGAAGGGGTGGCCCAAGAGCAGATTAGCGACGCGGTTCGACGCTATAAAGTAGGGATCACCGAAGACCCCTGGCTGAAAATTGAGAAAGCGAAAATTCGTCAGGCCGAAGGTACCATCCAAAAACGCGTCAAAGGGCAGACGCACGCCATTACCCATATGTTGGACATCATCAAGCGTGCGGTAACAGGCGTCGGTGGCGGAAAACAAGGGGGTCGCCCCCGTGGCGTGGTCTTTTTAGCTGGCCCGACCGGTGTGGGGAAAACCGAGCTGGCCAAAACCGTCACCGAGCTGCTGTTTGGCGACGAAAGTGCCTATATCCGCTTCGATATGTCGGAATTTAGTGCCGAACATGCGGATCAACGTTTGATTGGTGCTCCGCCTGGCTATATTGGTTATAACCAGGGCGGCGAGTTGACCAACGCCATTCGGGAGAAGCCGTTTAGCGTGGTGCTGTTTGATGAGATAGAAAAGGCCCACCCACGGTTGATGGATAAGTTTTTACAGATTATCGATGACGGCGTGCTGACGTCCGGCCGTGGCGACCGGGTCTATTTCTCCGAAGCCCTGATTATTTTCACCTCCAACCTGGGTATCTATCGCTTGGATAATCACGGTGAACGGGTGGCCAACGTGCTGCCGGAAGAGCCGTTTGAAACGGTGCAGAAAAACGTCAAAGCCGAGATTGAACGCCACTTCAAGCTGGTGCTCAACCGCCCAGAGCTGCTTAACCGCATCGGTGAAAACATTATCGTTTTTGACTTTATCCGTCCCGAGGTTGCCGGGCAGATATTCAACCAGATGACAGAGAACACGTTGGCAGGGCTAACCAGGCTAGGACTGACTGTCACCCTTGGCGAGGCGGCTCTGGAGCGATTGCGTGAACTTTGTCTGGCCGACTTATCCAACGGTGGGCGTGGCATTCGTAACCATCTGGAAGCGCATTTGGTTAACCCACTTTCACGGGCGCTGTTTGATTGCGACGCACAACCGGGTGAAAGCTACCAGGTAATCGAGCTGCTGACAGGAGCCTCCACACAGCTAATCCTGAGCAGGCAACATTGATGACGGTGGGCCTGGCACGTTTGCACTTTCCGGTGACCACCCTGGGGCCGGGGAAACGTATTGGGATCTGGTTTCAGGGATGCTCTTTGCGTTGTCCCGGCTGCCTGTCGCCAGAAACCTGGCGATTCACCCGCGACAAGATAGCGATTGAGGCGCTGGTAGCACAGCTGCGCCCGTGGTATTCCCAGGCGGATGGCATCACCCTCTCCGGCGGAGAGCCTTTCGATCAGCCTGAGGCACTAGGCCGCCTGCTATCGGCCATTCGTCAGGATTTTAGCGGCAATATTCTGGTGTTTAGCGGCCACGCCTATGACGCCATCCTCCCCCATTTGAATTCCATGGTGGGATTGATCGATGCGCTGGTTTCCGGCCCGTTTGAACAACAAAGCCCACAAACGCTCAAACTGCGCGGCAGTGATAACCAAGTTTTGCATTTACTGACCGAGCTGGGTAAAACTCATTTTAGTGACTACCACCAGCCACTCAATGAGCACGAAAAAGTACTGGATATGACGCTTGATCAACAGGGAAGAGTCAGCCTGATCGGCATTCCGCGCCGGGATGATTTAATTCGGCTACGTACCCTGCTCGAACAGCAGGGGCACTCCTTTTCCCCTGTCACCAAATAACTCAGCGCCTGGAAGCTACCGCAATGATGCGTTTTTGCCCTAATTGCCATACGGAACGTGGATTAACAGAAATTTTCTGTGAGGGCCACATCAACCATCATCCCTGCGATTGGGATCTGTCTTCCGAGCCCATTCACGCCAATGGATGGCGGCCCATCGCCGTAGTCAGCGCTCAAGAAATCGTGCAGGAAGCCAACGAGAGCCTTGCCGCCTTACCAGAGACAGCACATTGCCAAAACGGCCACCCGATGGAAGACGGGGATCTGATCTGTATGGTATGCGGTGCGGATGTGGCTGATGTGGCAACGCCTCCGCCAACCATCACCCCACCTGCGGATTTCGGCACGGTGACCCAAATCGGGCATTGGCAAATCCTGCGGCGCATTAACCAGCACGACAGCATTCGTGAACGCTATCAGGCACAGCATCAGGAAAGCGGCCAGCACGGCATACTGACGCTGTACGCCTATGGCGCAGAGCCCGATATGGCCGTTTATGAGGTAGTGCGCAACCTGCCTCGCGAACATGTGCCAGAAATTCTGGAAACGGGCCGTTGGAATGCCCGGGCCTGGCAGGTCGCGGAGGAAATCACCAGCGGATCGCTGGCGGACGCGGCCACTCAAGGTGACTTCTGGCAGCCAGAAGAAATCCCCCATATCGTCAGAGAGCTGGGCAGTGCCTTGGCCAGCTTTGCAGAGCATGGTCTACGCCACCGCAATCTTCGGCCCAGCAACCTGCTGATCCGCACCCGTCATCCGCTGGATTTGGTGATTATCGAATTTGGCTCAGCCTGCCTGTCCGAATTCGATCTGGATATCGTTTCGCCGCTGGAGATCACGCGCTATAGCGCACCAGAAACCTTGGCCGGTGGCGTTGCGGCCGCCTCTGACTGGTGGAGCCTGGGGATCATTTTGCTCGAGCAGATCACACAAGGTCGCTGCTTTGACAATATCCATCCTCACGCATTTTTAATCCAGGTGTTGGCCAATGGCGTCACCCTGCCTGAGCAGCTTGATCCACAGACACGGCTGTTGCTGCGCGGGCTGTTAACTCGCGATCGCCACTTGCGCTGGCAGTGGCCAGAAGTACAAGCCTGGCTGGATGGGCGGCCGGTGGCCGTTGCGGATGAAGCGCACTCCGCCGCCGACAATCAGCAGATCGGGATTACGCTAAACCAACGGCGTTACACGCAACCCGCCGTGTTTGCCTTGTCGGCGGCAGAACAGCCTCACTGGCAAGAAGCGTTAACGCTAATGCAGCGGGGAACGCTAGTTTCGTGGGCACAGCAGGCCGGTTTGACCGACACATTACTCACTCAGTTGCAGCAAGCGGTGGAGCTGGCCGATCTGAATGACGACTATCGCCTGATGTTGGTGCTTAAGGTGCTCAATCCCCCTATGCCGCTGATCCTGCGGGGAGAGATTGTCACGCCTTCCTGGCTGCTGGAGCATCCGCAGGAAGGCCATGCCTTGTTGGTCAGTTCGTTACCGGATTTCCTTGCCCAACGCGAGCCCACACATTGGTTGTCCCAGCTAAAAGCTCGGCAAGAGCGGGTTCGCCAACGCGGGGCAAACCTGAAGATCGTCTTTAATGAAGACCTATTACGCATTCACTTATTGGCCACCTCGCGGGCGCGCCTACTGGCGATTTGGGAAGAGCAGCGCAAGCTATTTCCGGATACCCCTCATAGCGGGCTGAGAACGCTCATCGATCGGCGTAACCTGAACGAAGATGAGCTTATCCTGCTGCTCAGTGCCAGCATCGAGCAATTCACCTCGGCAGCAAGCTTGCTGGTACAGGCCAGCGAACTGGCTGGCCGATATCATATAATGAGCTTCGATCGGGATGAATCGCGCGCGCTACTGGCGCTCTCCCGTACGGAGATTTACCAGCGGTTAGCTGAGCGTATCAATGGGTTTAACCGCTGCGGCATCAACGATATTGACGACTGGGCCGCCCGCTTTATGCTGACGCGTCGCCTGCCGTTGGAGCAGGCGCTGGTGATGTTAGCCATCCCGCCCGCACAGTGGCTGGTGCCGGAAAAGCAGCGCTATATTCATCAGGTGCTGGATTTCTTTACGCGTAAGATTACCGCCTCAACGATGCGCGGTTCGTTGGTACGCATGAACATCCCCCCCCATGCCGGACGGGTCGATCTGACTGGCCTGGGCGGGCAAAGAAATAGTGCCGAAACGCTGCTCAACCATTTATTGACCCGTAGCCGCCTGCCTATCTCCGTTGATAGCCAAATCCTGTTGGACAGTGAGCAGGCTGGCCGGCAGTTACGCACGCTGTATGCGCAAACCCAGCTCTATATGCGGGATACCGGCATTAACGGGATGTATCTCGGGTTTCCCTTCATCGTGGTGAATACCCAGCCCAAGCAAATGAAGCCGCGTATCGCTCCTCTGCTGCTATGGCCGATTAACATCAATATGGAAGCAGGCATTCGTGGCATTGCCAGCCTGCGTTTCGATCACGATCGTGGAGCCGTGTGTTTAAACCCGGCGTTGGAGAATTTTGTTGGTATTCCAGCGGTTAAACGCTGGCAGGAGATTGCCGACCAACTGCTGAGCCAGGCCGCATTGAGTGCCGAAGAGGTTATCGAAAGCTTTGCAGCACTGGTGCCTGTCCAGGATCATCAACTGGTTCGCCTCCCTCCTCTGAGCGTTGAAATACCGGATGACACCAGCCGGTTGGTGGGTTCCGCCGTGCTATTCCATGCGGCCTTTATCGGCCAGGCGATCGGGGAGGATTTACGCCAGTTGCGTCAACTTTCCCCTGCGGGTACCTCGCTGGAAACAGCGTTGGGCTTAAGGCCGGATGCTACCCCTGTCGTTCAGCCAACCTCGGCACAAGAGTGCTATTTTACCGCTGCCAGCGATCCTTCGCAGGAGTCTGCCGTGTTGGCCGCGCGTAATGCACCAGGGCTGTTGATTGAAGGCCCGCCTGGCACCGGCAAGAGCCAGACCATCGTGAATATGGTCGCGGATGCCATTGGTCAGCAGCGCAGCCTGTTGATCATCTGCCAGAAACCGGCAGCGCTGGAGGTGGTATTTAAACGCATTATGGCGGGCGGCCTGGGCGATCGCGTGGTGATGGTCAAAGACGCGCAGAAAGGCCGCGATACCATCATCCGTAATATACGGGCCCAGCTTGAGACGCTGTATCAACCCGCCGAAACCAACCAGGTCAATCCCTGGATCGCATCACGCGAAAATACCGGCCGTCAGCTAGATCAGTTAGAACAGGATCTGGATGGTTATTATCGCGCCTTATATCAGCCGGATGAGTCTACTGGCATCAGCTACCGGGATTTGCTCAGTGAACTGATGGTGCTGGCAACGCATACCGAACGTTTGGAGCTACCCGCGCTGCAACCGGTACTGCAACATTGTACGCTGGCGCAGATTGAGGGCATCAAACGCGCCATTATGCCAACCATTGCGATTTGGCTGGCGGCGGATTACGAACACAGCCCGTTGGCGCAGCTCAGCCCGTTCCTGTCTAATCAAGCCACGTTGCAGGATTTTACCGCCCGTTTCACACGGTTTTGCCAGGTTGAACAGCACAGGGAGCAGGAACTGGCCAATCCGCACCGGGCCTTTGAGGTAACCGAGAGCGAGGAATATCAACAAAGCCTGGTGACGTACCAGACTGCACTGGCTTCGTTAACGGCGCAAGAATGGGCGGATCTTGCCCAATGGCTGCCGTTGTTTTACGCTCATAACGGCAGCGTCGTACAGGGCGAGCAAATTTTGGCTCAACTGGAGCAGCTTGCCGCCCGGTTACAGGAGATCGACTCTTCTGGCAGCGATCCATTGCTGTTTGCCCCGTTAGCCAACTGCGACAGCCAACGGCTAGTGCAATTAAGCCAAGCGGCAGCAGAAGCCGAGCAGCGTACGCTGTGGCAGCGTCTCAACCCTTGGTACTACCTGCGCCGCAGTAAATTACAATTATTCCTGCAACAGGTTGGGCTGCAAAACTCCCCGGATACTCTGGCACGCCTGCTGATTTCAGCCCGTTCAGAGCAGCAGTGGCGCAGCGTCAGAACAGAACTGAACCGTTTGCATCAACGTCTGAGCTTGCCGGCCATAGGGCCGTTGGACAGCCTGGCATTAACCCGCCAGTTAGCTACCACCCAACGGGATCTGCGCAATATCCGCGCACAATATCTGCGCTTATCGAGCGCTGCGGGTATTCAGCGCCTGATCCCCGCCATTATTGACCACCAGCAGGCTGGTTTTGCACGGGAATGTGAAGAGATCGCCGCCGCTATTGCGCGCTGTGTGGCCCGAAAGGCCAGCGCCGAAGCGTTAGAAGAGCTCCAAGGCTGGCTGGAAAATGCTGCCAGCGAAACCTTTGCCCAAGCCATCCAGCAAAATCGCCCGCTAAGCGCCACCCTTGAGGCCATTACCGCTGCGCTACCTACGTTAGCAGCCTATCAGCAGTTCCGGCCCGTTGCCGCCCAACTGGATGCCACCAGCCTGAACATTCTGGCTATTTTGCGCCAACAGACCACCACGCTGGCGAGCTTCGAACCCCAGCGGCTGGCATTAGTGGTTGAGCAGGCGTTAGATCGCGAGATGCGCCTGGTTTGGAAACAGCAGTTGGAATGGCGGTTGCCGATACTGCTGCAACCCCCTTCAGCGATCCACGATCGGATTGAGCAGTTGACCATCGCCGACGGCAAAATGCGCGCCTTGAACAAGCTGGAACTGACGGAAGCGATCAAAATGGAGAATGTCAGCCCGCTGCGCGCCTGGGAGGAGATCACCCGCCTGACCGGCAAGCGAGCTCGCCGGCTGAGGGAGTTTATCGAGCAAGGCAGCTCGTTGGGGCTCATGCATCTGCGACCAGTCTGGCTAATGACACCGGACGTTGCCAGCCAGGTATTGCCGCTGAAGGCCGGGCTATTCGATACGGTAATTTATGACGAAGCCTCCCAGATGCCGGTGGAATATGCGTTGCCGACGCTGTTTCGCAGCCGCAACATGGTGGTCAGCGGGGATGAAAAACAGATGCCGCCATCCGCGTTCTTCTCAGGCAAGGCCGTGGTCGAAGACGATGCTGATGATGACGAAGAACTGCTTGAAACAGATGGTGCCCAGCAGGAAGAGCAGGCCGAAAGCTGGGACTATCGGCAAATCAGCGACTGCCCGGACCTGCTGCACCTGGCCCGCACGGTATTACCGAGCCAAACGCTGGCCATCCACTATCGCTCTGCCTATCGGCAGTTGATTAGCTTCTCCAACCATGCGTTCTATGAGAACCGGCTAAACATTCCGGTCCAGCACTCGGGCAAAATGATTGCGGCGGTCAAGCCGGTGTCGCTGATGATGGTCAATGGGCTATATCAAAACCAGAGTAACCAGCGGGAGGCTGAACAGGTCGCCAGCGTGCTGGCGGAAATTTGGCAGCAGCCTTATGCAGCACGCCCGTCCGTTGGTGTGGTGACGTTCAACCAAAAGCAGGCGCAGTTGATCCAAAACGTGCTGGAAGCCTGGGCCGAACAGTCTGACGGTTTCCGCCAGGCTTACCGCGAAGAGCAACAGCGGCTGGAAGAGGATGAGGATATGTCCTTCTTTGTGAAGAACGTGGAAAACGTGCAGGGGGATGAACGGGACGTGATTATCTTCTCCACCACCTTTGGCCGTAATACCCAGGGTACCTTCCGGCGTAACTTCGGTATTCTTGGCCAACAGGGGGGAGAACGACGCTTGAACGTGGCCATCACCCGTGCCAGAAATCAGGTGATGATTATTTCCTCCATGCCGATTGCGGAGATTTCCGATCTGCTGACCACCCGTCGTCAGCCGGATATTCCACGCGACTTCCTGCAAGGCTATCTGGAATATGCCCGCTGTTTAACAGCAGGTGAGTTTGCGCAAAGTCAGGCGCTATTGATGCGCATGAACCGTACCGAGTTAGCCAGCCGGGCACCGACGGAGCAGCGTGATGGTTTTGTGCAATCGGTCGTTGAGTATATCCAGTCGCAAGGTTGGTTAATTGCCGAGTCTGCGCAGGATGGCGCTTTCTATTTTGACTGCATTATCGAAGACCCATCAACGGGCCGCTATTTACTGGGTATTGAGTGCGATATGCCACGTCATGCGCTGTTGCAACATGCCAGAGCGCGGGAGCTATGGCGCCCATCGGTATTAAAACGGGTGACCGCAATGCGTCATCGTATCTCGATTCAACAATGGTATCACCATGGCCATGAGGAGCGTCTGCGTTTAACGCAGGCCATCACCCAAGCCATGGGTTTGGAGCAGCAGCCGGTGGTTACCGCCGAACAGGCTATCAGCGAGGAAATGCTATGAGTTCGTCAGTCCATACTATTCGGGCCAAAAGTGAAGATATTGCCGACAACCGCCGTTCGATGGCCTGCCTGGGCGCATTGATGAAGCAGTGGGAGGCGCTCAATCGCCAAAATAACGCCGCCGATCCGCTGGCGCTGGAGCAAATACGCCAGCGCTACCAGAGAATGCAACGCAATAGCGCCAATCTCTACCTACATAGTGTTGAGAGCTTCGCCAGTTTGACCGCACAAATTCCAGGTATGATCGCGTTTATTCGCCAGGATATTGCACAAACGCAGGAAATACTGATTGAGCAGCATGCTGAGCAGCGCCAACGGCAACGAGCGCGGCAGAGCAGTACCGATGCGGAGCTGGCTTTACGCCAGACGATGCTGGCCACCGAGCAACAACCAAGAGGTTTGACTGAAGAACAGCAAGCGCTGGTGCAACGTCTGAAAGATACGCAGCCAGAGCTTATGGCTAGCCACCAGCACGAGCAGCATCCTGCCTCTCAGCGCTTGGGGCGTATTGACCGCCATATCGCCGAATTAGCCATCCTGGATCCGCAGTGGGATATCAGCGCCTTTACTCACCGGGCAGCGGAGCTGGAACGGCTTGCGCAGGACGAGAGCTGGAACATGCTCGGTGATTCGCTCACGCTGGATTTGGCCGAAGCGACGCGCGCTGCCAGAACACTGGCGGAACAAAGGCAACAGCTTGGCCTGCTGATTGCCGGATTGGGCAGCTATAACACCGCCGAAGCCAACGAATTGATAGCACGTTTAAATCTGGTGCTCACTTCCCGTGAATTACCGCTATTACTCGACGCGATTGCTACGGCTCAGGCCGCCACGGAACAGCAGCAATTGCATATTGCCGCGCTGGCCAGGCGTGAAGCCGTGCTCACCGGGTTGGCAAAGCTGGGCTACGAGGTGCATGAAAGCGATGCGCAAACCTGGTCCGAAGAGGGGAAAGTGGTGATCGGCAAACCGGCAACGCCAGGCTATGGTCTTGAGCTAGCCGGAGCACAGGGGAGTGAACGCTTCCAGGTGCGGGCGGTGGCCTTCTCTGAACAGCGGGATACGCAGCGAGATAGTGATATTGAGTCAATCTGGTGTGGCGAACAGCAAAAACTCGAGCAAATACTGCAACAAACCGGCGATGCGCTGACATTAGAACGTGCGCTTCCTGCGGGATCTTCAGCGCTTAAAGTGGTGAAACCTGCCAATACGCTGGCAGATCAGGCCGATTATCGTTACCGTGGGGACCATAGCCGCAGCCTGGATGAGTAAGCGGGCGCAGCATGCGGCGCCCCTACAGATCCAGCAACATGGCACTGTTTACCGACTTCGATATCCAGGTAAACCAAAAATATGCCACAATGCAGGCTCAGGAAGTCGCATAGTTTTAAGCCAGGTTTATCCAAGCTTTTTCACGTCGAGAACTCTCAACCTGCCAGAATAAATGCTTTCGATAATAGTGCATTAAAATCAATCGGATAAAAATAAATGTTAAGTTACCGCCACAGTTTTCACGCCGGCAACCACGCCGACGTGCTCAAGCATACCGTTCAGAGCCTGATCATTGAGGCGCTGAAAGAAAAAGATAAGCCGCTGCTGTATCTGGATACCCACTCCGGTGCCGGGCGCTATCAGCTGAGCGGTGAGCACGCCGAACGCACCGGGGAATACCTGGAGGGTATCGGCCTGCTGTGGCAACGTGACGATCTGCCGGAAGAACTGGCGGCCTACATGAGCGTCGTCCATAACTTCAACCGTTCTGGTACCCTGCGCTACTACCCTGGTTCGCCGCTAATCGCCCGCCAGTTGCTGCGCCCGCAGGATGAGCTCCATTTGACCGAGCTGCATCCAAGCGATTTCCCGCTGCTGCGTAATGAATTCCAGAAAGACGAGCGATCCAAGGTGCTGCGCGCCGACGGTTATCAGCAGTTAAAATCTCAGCTGCCGCCCGCATCACGCCGTGGCCTGATCCTGATGGACCCACCCTATGAGATGAAAACCGATTACCAAGATGTGGTGAAAGGCATTCAGGAAGGCTATAAGCGGTTTGCCACCGGCACCTATGCCCTGTGGTATCCGGTGGTGATGCGCCAGCAGATCAAACGCATGCTCAAAGAGCTGGAAGCGACCGGCATTCGCCGTATCCTGCAAATCGAACTGGCGGTGAAACCCGACAGCGATCAACGCGGGATGACCGCCTCAGGCATGATCGTGATTAACCCACCTTGGAAACTGGAACAGCAGATGAACAACGTGCTGCCATGGCTGCACAACGTGCTGGTGCCGAGCGGCATTGGTCACCATCTGGTGAGCTGGGTCGTGCCAGAATAAGTTCTTTGTTGGTCGCCCGCCTGGGCGACCAACCGCAGTTCCCTTCTCAATTCTCTCCCAATTTCACCCTTCCTTTTGCTTCGATCTTTTGCCGATCGGGATCACACGCGAAAAATAACTGTTTGCTTATTTTAACTTTCGATTAGATGATGAATATCGAAAGATAACGTAACTAAAAACAGGAGGCAGCCGGTGTTCATCATTTCGACCCACAATATGCTGCAAAAGGCACAACAACAGGGCTATGCCGTACCGGCCTTTAACATCCATAACCTGGAAACCATGCAGGTGGTGGCAGAAACCGCCGCACAAATGCGCTCGCCGGTGATCCTGGCCGGTACGCCTGGCACCTATCTCTATGCGGGAACAGCCAATGTTGTCGCCATCGTCAAACAACTGGCCGCTGAATACCGTATCCCGCTGGCTGTGCATCTGGATCCCCATGAAACGTTGCAGGATATTGCAACCAAGGTGAATTCAGGGATCCGCTCGGCCATGATCGATGGCTCGCATCTGCCCTTTGCGGAAAATATTGCCCTGGTGCGGCAGGTGGCAGAGTTTTGCCATCGCTATGATGTCAGCGTTGAAGCGGAGCTAGGGAGGCTTGGCGGAGTGGGGGATGGCATCAGCGTTGATGCCAGGGACGCTCGCTATACTTCGCCGCAGCAGGCCGAGGAGTTTGTTCACGCCACCGGCATCGATTCACTGGCGGTGGCAATTGGTACGGCTCACGGGCTCTATCAGGGCAAGCCGGAGCTGGATTTCATCCGCCTTGGCCAGATCCGTGACCGAGTCAGTATCCCCCTGGTATTGCACGGTGCATCGGGCTTGCCAGATGCTGATATTCAGCAGGCGATTCGGTTGGGAGTATGCAAAGTGAACGTGGCAACGGAGCTGAAAATCGCCTTTTCCGATGCGCTGAAACAGCATTTGGCAGAACATCCGCAGGCCAACGATCCGCGTTACTATATGCAGCCTGCCAAGCTGGCGATGCAGCAGGTGGTGCAAAAGGTGATTCAGGTTTGTGGTTGTGAAGGCAGGCTTTAGACTTTGCGACAATCCCCTCACCCTAACCCTCTCCCACAGGGAGAGGGGACTGTACGTGCCACAATTTAGCCTCGCATCCAACCGCACCAACGCCTCAATTTAACCAGCCCAAAATGTGCACCTGTCCCAACCACAACGCCGCGCTGGCTCCCTCTCCCTATGGGAGAGGGTTGGGGTGAGGGGGAAACTACACTTTCACTTTATTGCGAATGACCGCTCCGCTCGTAACTGAAAAAACCTAATAAACTGATTTTAAACATATAAAATAAACTCCCTCATAATCACTCCCCATCACACTGAAAGTACCGCCACGAAAAATAGCGGTAAAGATTTCGATCTTGATCACGAATAATACAAAAGTGGATTGCTAACCTTTCGAAACATTACGATTATATTCGTAAGAAAACGGAGGGTAGAATGAAAAATATTATCGCAAGACACAAAGCCGGGGAGCCGATCGGTATCTGCTCTGTCTGTTCGGCGCACCCATTAGTGATTGAAGCCGCATTACGCCTGGATCTGCACAGCGATCGTCAGGTGCTGATCGAGGCCACTTCCAACCAGGTTAATCAGTTTGGCGGTTACACCGGTATGAAACCGGCGGATTTTCGGCAGTTTGTCTGCGATATCGCGGCAACCGTCGGCTTTCCGCTCTCCCGGCTGCTGTTAGGGGGCGACCATTTAGGCCCTAACTGTTGGCAAAACGAGCCCGCAGCCAGCGCAATGGAAAAGGCCGAAGTGCTGATCGCCGATTACGTCAAAGCCGGATTCAGCAAGATCCACCTAGATGCTTCCATGTCCTGTGCCGATGATCCGATCCCACTGGATCCCCATGTCGTGGCAGAACGCGCCGCCCGCCTGTGCCAAATCGCCGAGCAGGTCGCCACCCCGGAGCAAAAACAACAGCTGACCTATGTGATCGGCACCGAAGTGCCGGTTCCTGGAGGGGAATCCTCCGCCATTGGCAGCGTACATATCACTCACGCGACGGATGCCGCCGACACGCTGGAAACTCACTATCAGGCGTTCCGCAAGGCTGGCTTGGCAGCGGCGCTCCCTAGGATCATCGCCGTAGTCGTACAGCCAGGAGTGGAATTCGACCACTCACAGGTGATCGCTTACCAACCGCAGCTGGCACGCGAGCTTTCCCAGTTTATTACCACCACACCGCTGGTCTATGAGGCGCACTCTACCGATTACCAAACCCGAGATGCCTATCAGCAACTGGTGCGCGACCACTTCGCCATTCTCAAGGTGGGACCAGCCCTGACGTTCGCCCTGCGCGAAGCGGTATTTGCGCTGGCCAGCATCGAGCAGGCCCTGATCGCCCCGGAAAAACGCAGCCAGATCCTGGCGGTCATTGACGCAGTGATGCTCGATGAGCCGGATTACTGGAAAAAGTATTACCACCCGACGTTCAGCCGCTCGCTGATCGACCTGCATTTCAGCCTGTCGGACCGTATCCGTTACTACTGGCCTCACCCACGTATCGCGCAGAGTATGACTACGCTACTGAATAATCTCGACCAACAAGAGATCCCCGCCGGGCTGCTGAGCCAATACTTCCCGCTGCAATATCAGCGCGTAATGGAACGCAAGCTGGCAAAACAACCTCATGCGCTGATGATCGACAAAATTCAGGATGTGCTACGCGCCTATCGCTTCGGCTGTACCCCCGCAGAACAAACCAAAAACGCCAAGGAGAGCGCCCATGCATAGCAGCCAACTGTTCGTTCGCACCGGCATCAGCTTTGCCGATGCGCAGCAGGCGCTGGAGCACATTGGCATCACCATGCTCAACGCCGGAGTGGTTCACAGCAGCTATCCGCAGGCGTTGCTGGTACGCGAGAACACTTATCCCACCGGCATCGCCCTTGAGCAGCACGCGGTTGCCATCCCCCATTGTGAAGCGGAGCATGCACGCGCTCCGGCTATTTACCTGATCCGCCCTGACCAGACAGTGCCTTTCGCACAGGCGGATGATGACGGCACGATCGACGTGGCGCTGATTATCGCGCTGATCGTTACCGACCCGGCGGCACAGTTGGTTTTACTGCGCACGCTGTTTGGCCAGTTGCAGCATCCCGAATTTATCAATGCGCTGCTGACCGCCCCGGAAGACCAACTGGGCGATATTTTTGCCCAGCGGGTTTTCACTTCGCCCTCCCGACCACAACAAAAAACACAATATGAAGGAGCCACACTGTGAAACGTAAAATTATCGTTGCCTGCGGCGGTGCCGTTGCCACCTCCACCATGGCCGCAGAAGAGATCAAAGAGCTGTGCGCGGAGCACCACATCGAACTGGATTTGGTGCAGTGCCGCGTGACCGAGATTGAAACCTATATGGACGATGCCGACCTGATCTGCACCACCGCCCGCGTCGACCGGCAGTTTGGCGATATTCCATTGGTCCACGGCATGCCGTTTGTTTCCGGCGTGGGTATCGATGCGCTGAAACAAAAAATACTGACCATTCTGACGGAGTAGTAGCCCATGTTTACCGACATCATGCGTTACATCCTCGATCTCGGCCCTACGGTGATGCTGCCTATCGTGATCATCATCTTCTCGCTGATTTTAGGGATGAAATTAGGGGATTCATTTAAATCCGGCATTCATATTGGCATCGGTTTCGTCGGTATCGGGCTGGTCATCGGTCTGATGCTGGACTCGATCGGCCCGGCGGCAAAATCGATGGCCGAGCAGTTCCAGATCAACCTGCACGTGGTGGATATCGGCTGGCCAGGTTCCTCACCGATGACCTGGGCCTCACAGATTGCCCTGATCGCTATCCCGGTGGCGATTGCGGTCAACATTGTGATGCTGCTGACGCGTATGACCCGCGTAGTTAACGTGGATATCTGGAACATCTGGCACATGACCTTTACCGGTGCCATGGTGCATCTGGCCACCGGTTCATACTGGCTGGGTATGCTGGGCGTGGTGGTGCATGCCGCCTTCGTCTACAAACTGGGGGACTGGTTCGCCAAAGACACCCGCGACTTCTTCGGGCTGGAAGGAATTGCCATTCCGCACGGCACCTCCGCCTATATGGGACCGATCGCCGTGCTGGTGGACACTATTATCGAGAAGATCCCTGGCCTGAACCGTATTCACTTCAGCGCAGACGACGTCCAGAAACGCTTTGGCCCGTTCGGCGAACCAGTGACCGTCGGCTTTGTGATGGGGCTGATCATCGGTGCGCTGGCCGGTTATGACCTGAAGGGCATTCTGCAACTGGCGGTAAAAACCGCGGCGGTGATGCTGTTGATGCCACGGGTGATCAAACCGATCATGGATGGCCTGACGCCAATCGCCAAGCATGCCCGTAAACGCCTGCAAGCGCGTTTTGGTGGCCAGGAGTTTCTTATCGGCCTCGATCCGGCACTGTTGCTTGGCCATACCGCCGTGGTCTCCGCCAGCCTGATCTTTATCCCGCTGACCATTCTGATCGCCGTGATCGTCCCTGGTAACCAGGTGCTGCCGTTTGGCGATCTGGCGACCATCGGTTTCTTTGTGGCGATCGCCGTCGCGGTGCATCAGGGCAACCTGTTCCGCACGCTGATCTCGGGTTTCATCATCATGAGCATCACGCTGTGGATCGCCACCCAAACCATCGGGCTGCATACCCAACTGGCTGCCAATGCCGGTGCCCTGAAAGCGGGCGGCGTCGTGGCTTCGATGGACCAAGGTGGCTCACCGATTACCTATCTGCTGATCCAGCTACTCACCTGGCAAAACGTGGTGGGTCTGGTGGTTATCGGTGCCATTTACGCCATCGGGGTGTTCCTCACCTGGCGCCGTGCCCGTCAATTTGCTCAGGCTGAAGCCACTGCCAAACAACAGGCTGCCAAAAGCCTCAACGCTATGTCCTGATCCTTCGGGGGAGCTTACCTCCCCCCTCTCTATCTCTACGGAGTTCAAGTTATGCAATCAGTCGTGATCCACACGGAGGGAGAAGTGCGCGTTGAAGAACGCCCCGCTCCTGCTATTGAGGCCGCCGACGAGGTGTTGGTTCGGGTGGCCTATTCCGGACTATGCGGTTCAGATATCCCCCGCATTTTCGCCAAGGGCGCGCATTTTTACCCGATTACCCTGGGGCATGAGTTCAGTGGCCGGGTCGTGGCCTGCGGCGACCGGGTTACCGATCTGCGTGAGCATGATGCCGTGGCCTGTGTCCCTTTATTACCGTGCTTTGACTGCCCGGAATGCCAGCGCCATTACTATTCGCTGTGCAAGCATTACCAGTTCGTCGGCTCACGCAGCCACGGCGGCAATGCGGAATTTATCGTGGTCAAACGTGCCAACCTGGTGAAGTTGCCTGCCAACGTCAGCTTATTGCAGGGGGCGTTTATTGAGCCTATCACCGTCGGCCTGCATGCCATTCAGTTGGCCGGGGGCTGTCAGGGCAAAGAGGTGATCATCATTGGGGCCGGAACCATCGGCCAACTGGCAATCCAGTGTGCCCGAGCAATGGGCGCGCGCAGCGTCACGGCGATCGATATCAATGATGATCGGCTTAAGCTGGCACGCCAGATCGGCGCGGAAGAGGCGTTTAACAGCGCGGAGCTTAGCCCCTCGGAGATAGCCGAACGCTTGCAGGAGCGCCGCTTCGATCAGCTGATTTTGGAAACCGCTGGCACGCCGCAAACGGTCGGGCTGGCGCTGGATATCGCCGGGCCCCGTGCACAAATCGCCTTGGTGGGAACACTGCATAAAGATCTGCACCTGTCCTACAGCACCTTCAGCCAGATCCTGCGCAAGGAGCTGACGCTGCTGGGCAGTTGGATGAACTATTCGGCTCCATGGCCAGGGGAAGAGTGGCAGCAGGCCATGAAGCTGTTCCAATCGGCGGACCTGGCGCTGGAACCGTTGATTGCCAGCATCGATCGACCGCAGCAATACGCCGCCAGCGTTGCGGCCTTGGCTGGCAAGCCGATGCAGGGAAAAATCATGCTCAAACTCGGCGAAGAATGATATTTAGCCACTGGCTGCCCTGAGGCAGCCATTATTTAGCCTCAATTCTCATCTCCTCGATCTTTAGCTCCCCTTTCATATCCCTTTCGCATAAAATAAAAGCAAAACATTTCGATAGGTCAGGATGATGAATTCTTTTGAAAGACGAAACAAAATTGTCGACTTGGTTCAGCAGAACGGCAGCATCTTGGTCAGCGATCTTTCGAACTCCTTCGGAATTTCTGAGGTTACCATCCGCGCTGACCTGCGCCTGCTGGAAGAAAAAGGCCTGCTGATCCGCTTCCACGGCGGTGCCGCCAGGCCGGGCAGCCAGTTGGAACAGGAGGTCGAGGCGCCAAAAACCACCGGAGAGGTCATCCTGGAGGAGCGCTACCAACTGGCCAAAGATCCGAAAAAGCGCATTGCGTTAAAAGCGGCGGCGATGGTCAACCCCGGCGATACGGTGATCCTCGACAGCGGTAGCACCACCATGCTGATCGCCGAAGAGCTGGTCAAGATGGGCAATATCACGGTGATCACCAATAACCTGCCCGCCGCCTTTGCGCTTTCCGACAATAAAGACATCACGCTGGTGCTGTGTGGTGGCACATTGCGCCACAAGACGCGTTCCATGCACGGCTCCATAGCGGAACTCTCCTTACAGGGCATTGCCGGTGACGTGATGTTCGTCGGGGCCGATGGGTTGGACGCCACCAACGGCATCACCACCTTTAATGAAGGTTATTCGATTAGCGGCGTGATGGCTCAGGCGGCCAAGCGCGTGGTCGCGGTGGTCGATTCCACCAAGTTCGGCCGCCGTGGTTTCAATCTGGTGCTGCCGATGAGCCAGATTGACATGATCATTACCGATACGGGCATCAGCAGTACCGATCGCCAGGCGCTCGACAGGGCCAAACCCGAATTAATTATCGTGTAAAATCAACCGGGCAGAGGATCAAGCCTCTGCCTATTACAGCCATCGACGCAATCTTTGCGACAACCCCCTATCAGGCGTTAAACTCTTACCCTTCTCGAATCACACAACTCATGGAAAACCCAGATGACGAAACATTACGATTATCTAGCAATTGGCGGCGGCAGCGGCGGTATCGCATCGATCAACCGGGCAGCCATGTATGGCCAGAAATGCGCACTGATTGAAGCCAAAGAACTTGGCGGCACCTGCGTTAACGTGGGTTGTGTCCCGAAAAAAGTCATGTGGCATGCGGCACAGATCGCCGAGGCCATTCACCAGTACGGCCCGGATTACGGCTTCGATACCACCGTCAACGCCTTTGACTGGAAGCGTCTGATCGCTAACCGCACTGCTTACATCGATCGCATCCATGCCTCTTACGACAACGTGCTGGGCAAAAACAAGGTCGACGTAATCAAAGGTTTTGCCCGCTTTATCGACGCGCATACCGTGGAAGTCAACGGTGAGAAAATCACCGCCGACCATATTCTGATCGCCACCGGTGGCCGCCCGAGCCATCCGTCTATCCCGGGTGCCGAATACGGCATCGACTCCGACGGCTTCTTTGAGCTGGATGCCATGCCAAAACGCGTGGCAGTGGTGGGTGCAGGCTATATCGCGGTAGAAATTGCCGGTGTGATGAACGCACTGGGTGCAGAAACGCATCTGTTCGTGCGTAAACACGCCCCGCTGCGTACCTTCGATCCGATGATTGTAGAAACGTTGGTTGAGGTGATGAACACCGAAGGGCCAACCCTGCACACCGAATCGATTCCTAAATCCATCGTCAAAAACGCCGACGGTAGCCTGACTCTGGCATTGGAAAACGGCAAAGAGTTCACCGTCGACAGCCTGGTCTGGGCTATCGGCCGCGAGCCTGCGACCGACAACCTCAACCTGGCGGCAACTGGCGTAAAAACCAATGCCAAAGGTTACATTGAGGTCGACAAATTCCAGAACACCAACGTGAAAGGCATCTACGCGGTGGGTGACAACACGGGTGCGGTTGAGCTGACCCCAGTAGCCGTGGCCGCTGGCCGTCGCCTGTCTGAGCGCCTGTTCAACAACAAGCCGGACGAGCATCTGGATTACAGCAACATCGCCACCGTGGTGTTCAGCCATCCGCCGATCGGCACCATTGGCCTGACCGAACCACAGGCGAAAGAGCAGTTTGGCGAAGACAACGTGAAGGTCTATAAATCCTCTTTCACCGCCATGTACAGTGCCGTGACTCAGCATCGCCAGCCGTGCCGCATGAAGCTGGTATGCGTGGGTAAAGAAGAGAAGATCGTTGGCCTGCACGGGATTGGTTTTGGTATGGATGAGATCCTGCAAGGCTTCGCCGTGGCGATTAAAATGGGCGCAACCAAGAAAGACTTCGACAATACCGTGGCGATCCACCCGACCGCAGCGGAAGAGTTCGTGACCATGCGGTAAGGGTGTATGCCTGCACCGTTGTAACTCTGGAAAACCGACTGTAAAAGGTCGGTTTTTTCATTTATGTCACTGGGTAAATCATTTAATCCGCTGGCCATGTTTTATATATATCGCTTGACGTAATAGGCTTATATTTCTCACCTGAATATCAGATCGTATTACCGGAAGACATTCTCTAAAGATGCCATTTTATTAATAACCTTTAATATAAACAACCCATTTAAATACGGAGCAGCAAGCCAGAAACTTCCTAAATATAACCTCAACGAACTGCTGATTATCGAGCACTCCTGGTGCGAGCGAGCCTATAATCGCCGCGTAGTAATTTGCAGTATCTCGTTTGGCGAGGCTCCTATACAAACACAGGTTACTGATCTGACGACATCGAGAGATGCCCAAGGTTAAGACAGGCTTTATCGGATTAAGGTTTAGCCCAAGGTAACTTCTGAAGATTTTTTCAGATACGTTGTATAGTGCTAAAACCTGGACGCGGAGATAGGCTTCCTGCACTCCCTCTTTGGTTAACGCCCCTATGCGATTCACTGTTGAAGTTTAAACAGCAATAGGGACTAACATGATTAAATCAATTCCATACTCTTCGGCGATGGCCGTTGCCGCACCAGCGGCACATGACGAGTCATCCATTGCCAACTATATGAGCGCTGACTTTATTACCGTCTCCGGCACCATGACGGTCGATGAAGCCAAGGATTACTTCCTCACGCAGTTGCAAACCGATGAAATTCCAACACAACTGTTTATCACCGCGGATGATTACCATCTCCGGGGCATGCTGTCGGTAAAAAAATTGCTGCAATGCCGGGAAGGCGACAGGGCTATCGGTTCGATGATGAACCATACCTATTTCCACGTCTCTCCGGATGATGACAGAAATGATGTGGCACATTTATTGGGCAAAGGTGGCCTGGATGTGGTGCCGGTGGTGGTCAACAAAACGCTGGTGGGTGTGCTTGGCGAAAAAGAAATCGCTCGGTTGATTGAAGACGAAAATACCGAGGATGCGCAACGTCAGGGCGCCAGCCTGCCGCTGGATAAGCCTTATCTGGAAACCAGCCCCTGGGCATTATGGCGTAAACGCGTGGTCTGGTTGTTGCTGCTGTTTGTAGCTGAAGCCTATACCGGCAACGTGCTGAAAGCGTTTGAGGAGCAACTGGAAGCAGCCATTGCCTTGGCCTTCTTTATTCCGCTACTGATAGGCACCGGGGGTAACAGCGGTACGCAGATCACATCAACCTTGGTACGGGCAATGGCGTTGGGAGAGGTCAGCCTGCGTAACCTGGGTTCGGTGATCCGCAAAGAGGTGAGCACTTCACTGTTGATTGCCGTCACCATTGGGCTGGCTGCCTGGGTACGGGCCTGGATAATGGGCGTCGGCATGGATGTCACCATGGTGGTCAGCCTGTCGTTAGTGGCGATCACGGTGTGGAGCGCTATCGTCTCTTCCATTATTCCTATGTTACTGAAAAAGTCTGGGATCGATCCAGCAGTGGTATCCGCTCCGTTTATCGCCACCTTTATTGACGGTACCGGGCTGATTATCTATTTCAAAATTGCTCAGGCAGTACTGGGTATATAAAGCAATTGGCGGGTTTCTGCCGGTGCAGAGGCCCGTCACCATGGAGGTGCGTCAATACTATGGACTACGTTTCCAACGCATTTTTAATCACAGAGGTCGTTATAGATTACAGCTAACCGAGGATAGCATTATGGGAAATATGATGGTTTTTATGGGCTTTTTGTTTTTCATCAGCACAATGGGGCTGGCTGCAGCCTACTTGAGCACCCGATGGGATGACTAATGAACGAAAAAGATCCACCTAGAATCATCCTCCCTGTGACCTCATCAATCGTTGCGGGGAGGATGAAACAACAGCCATAAACTGACGGTATTCACCGCGCGTGACGATGATGATGATTTTTATACTTGGGTTGCTTTACGCTATTTTTATGATCTCGGCAGGTATTAATGAAATTTATCTACACTCAACCGGTCAACCCGCATTTCTTTCCTGTTTGTTGCTGACGGGTTCCGCAAGTATGCTGCTGGTGGCTTTTATCTGGCAATGTTCCTCAAGAAACAAAAGCTGATTTTTTAATTCGTATCAGAGCCGTACTATGCACAATGAAAAGCAGACCGTTGCCAGAAACTCGATGATTATCAGCGGATTGTTGGCGTTAGGTAAATTTGTAGCTGGGATATTTACCGGCAGTATTGGCCTGATATCCGAGGTGCTGCCTCCAATTAGTAG
>NZ_AYMQ01000039.1 GCF_000633355.1 Serratia sp. H1w | reverse complement strand
CAACTAATTAGAGGCATTACCCTGACCTGCTGGCACTGACAGCCAAACGGCATTCAGTAACGGCAGCAGGATCAATCCCAACATGATGAGCAGGCGGCCCGGTGTTATTCCAGCTAAAGAAAATAGCCTGCTACGGATATCCCACCAAAGCCGCCGATCTTTGGCGCTCCACAGCATCACCAATACTGCCAGGGCCGGGCCAAGTAGTCCCAACAGAGCCAGGATTAGTGTCAGCTGTTGCCTGTCTGGTAAATGACTAAAATAGGCTGCTATGGCCCACGACGACCACGAAAATGCAAAGACCAGAATAAAAAATCGCTGCGGGGAATAGCGGATTGCCGGCATCATTTTATTCCACTCCTTGGATGCTGGCCCCTAATACGGCGGCAAAAGATCCGGCAACGGCACCGAATGAGCGCTCAATCAGCAACAGCATGGCCTGCATGCGGGCGGCATGTTCTTCAGGCGTCCAGCTAAACATGTGGTGACCAAACAGAAACAGTGAACCGGCGAGGATGAATTGCACCGTGGAGAGCGGATCTTCAACCTGAAACACGCCTTCCCGGTTTCCTTGCTCCACCACTGCCGCCAGGATCGGACCAAAGGACAGTACCGTTTCAATATTGCTGCGCTCATGCAATGCGCGGTTTTCTGGCCGGTGCAGGTCTTCAACCAGAGACTGTCCTTCGTCGACGGTTTGGTTTTGTGCCGTGATAATGGCGCAGAATTTTTCAATTGCCCCCAGTTGTGGATCGTCGGCAATGCGTTGTGAGCGGGCAACCATGTCGGCGCACAGTTGCTGGGCCAGGGCCGCCAGCACCTCATCCTTGGATTTGAAGTAGTAATAAAACGTGCCTTTGGCAACGCCAGCCTGGCGGACGATGGTATCTACCGAGGTTGAGTCATAGCCCAATTCCTGAAACAACTCGCCTGCTGCCTGCAAGATTTCTGCCCGGCGCACCTCTGGGGTTTTTACTGTCCGTACCATGGTTAATCCCTCTTTTGTGTATGGAATAGCGTCACCTTATTAACTGACTGACGGTCAGTCAATTAGTAAATGATCTTTTTTATCGAAGAGGGAAGTGGCTTCTTGCGGCGGGTTTCTGGGCTATGGCAGCGGAAAAGCCCTGACAAGATCGATTGCCAAGGCTTGTTTTGGATCTGTCTATGGCGCTTAGCTGAGTAATGCTCTCGCCTGAGCAACCACGTTATCGACGGTGAAGCCAAACTGTTTAAACAGCAGTTCTGCCGGGGCGGACTCTCCAAAGGTGGTCATCCCGACGACGGCACCGTTCAGACCCACGTATTTGTACCAGTAGTCGGCGATACCGGCTTCCACGGCCACACGGGCGCTGACCGCTTTCGGCAGCACGGATTCACGGTAAGCGCTATCCTGCCGATCGAAGGCATCGGTGGAGGGCATCGACACCACTCGCACGCGGCGGCCTTCGCCAGTCAGCCGATCATAGGCACCTACCGCTAGCTCAACTTCGGAACCCGTGGCAATCAAAATCAGTTCCGGCTGGCCTGCACAATCCTTCAGCACGTAAGCGCCACGATAGACGTTGGCGAGTTGCTGCGGCGTACGCGGCTGCTGTACCAGGTTCTGGCGGGAGAAAATCAGCGCCGTCGGGCCGTCGTTGCGCTCAATGGCGTACTGCCAGGCCACCGCGGATTCCACCTGATCGCATGGACGCCAGGTGCTCATATTCGGCGTTACGCGCAGGCTGGCCATTTGTTCGACCGGCTGATGCGTCGGGCCATCTTCGCCCAGGCCAATAGAGTCGTGAGTGTAGACCAACACGTTGCGGATTTTCATCAACGCCGCCATGCGTACCGCATTGCGGGCGTATTCCATAAACATCAGGAAGGTCGCGGAGTAGGGTAAAAAACCGCCGTGGAGGGCAATGCCGTTAGTGATGGCGGTCATGGCAAACTCGCGCACGCCATAGTGGATGTAGTTACCGGCCACATCGTCGCCTAGCGATTGGGAACCAGACCACTGGGTCAGGTTGCTTGGCGCTAAATCAGCAGAGCCGCCAATGAACTCTGGCAGGAACTGCCCAAAGGTTTCCAGCGCGTTTTGCGAGGCCTTGCGGCTAGCAATATTGGCCGGGTTGGCTTGCAGGTGTTCCACAAAGGCTTTGGCTTCGGTTTGCCAGTTGGCGGGTAATTCACCTTTTACGCGCCGTTGGAACTCGGCAGCCAACTGCGGGAAGGCGCTGGCATAGGCGGCAAATTTCTCGTTCCAGTGGCTTTCATTGGCCTGACCGGCTTCTTTGGCATCCCATTTGGCGTAGATATCCTGCGGGATGTCGAATGCCGGGTATTCCCAGCCCAACTGTTTGCGGGTAGCCGCTATCTCGGCATCGCCCAAGGGAGCGCCGTGGGCATCGTGTGTCCCGGCTTTATTGGGGGAGCCGAAACCGATAACGGTTTTGCACATCAGCAGCGAAGGCTTGTCGGTTACTGCCTTGGCGGCCTCAATTGCCGCCCTGATGGCCTCACCATTGTGGCCGTCAATGTCGCGTATCACATGCCAACCATAAGCCTCAAAACGCCCGGCGGTATCATCGGTAAACCAGCCTTCGACGTCGCCATCGATAGAGATGCCGTTGTCGTCATATAGCGCGACCAGCTTACCCAGCTTCAGGGTACCGGCCAGCGAACAGGCTTCGTGCGAAATCCCCTCCATCATGCAACCGTCGCCCATAAACACATAGGTGTGGTGATCGACGATCGGGTGGCCTGGTCGGTTGAACTGGGCGGCTAACGTGCGTTCAGCGAGCGCCATACCGACGGCGTTGGCTATCCCTTGACCCAACGGACCGGTAGTGGTTTCCACACCGGGGGTATAACCCACCTCCGGATGGCCGGGAGTTTTGGCATGTAGCTGCCGGAAGTTTTTCAGTTCTTCCATTGGCAAGTCATAGCCGGTGAGGTGCAGCAGGCTGTAAATCAGCATTGAGCCGTGGCCGTTGGACAGCACAAAGCGATCGCGGTCCGCCCAGGCCGGGTTTTGCGGGTTATGTTTCAAAAAGCCGCGCCATAGGGCTTCGGCCATATCTGCCATGCCCATGGGGGCGCCCGGGTGGCCGGATTTTGCCTGCTGTACCGCATCCATGCTTAGGGCACGTATGGCATTGGCCAATCGGTTGCCGATAACAGCGCTGTGAGTCGTCATGATGTCTTCCTCGAATTCAAAGCATTTCGCGCAGCATGCTTTCAAGTTTTTCCTGATCGGCGGCGAACAAGCGGATCCCCTCGGCCAGTTTTTCCACCGCCATCGGATCGCTGTGATGTTGCCAGAGGAATTCGGCCTGGCTCAGCGGGCTGGGGCGGGAGTGGATCACGGCCTGAACGTCGAGTTTTCTGGTCAGCGGCTCGTTGCTGTCTTGCAACTCATTGAGAATGGCCGGGGAAATCGTCAGACGATCGCAACCCGCCAGTTCGGTGACCTGCGATTTCTTGCGGAAACTGGCTCCCATTACCACCGTTTCATAGCCATGTTCTTTGTAGTATTGGTAGATGTTACGTACGGAGGTCACGCCAGGATCTTCGTCCGACTGTTGAAACACCTCGGGCTGACGAGCCTGATACCAATCATAAATCCGGCCGACAAACGGCGAGATGAGATAAACACCCGCTTCGGCACAGGCCCGCGCCTGGGCAAACGAGAACAGCAGTGTCAGGTTGCAGTTGATGCCTTCCTGTTCCAGTTCTTCCGCGGCCTTGATCCCTTCCCAGGTTGCTGCCAGCTTGATCAGCAAGCGTGAGCGTTCAATCCCCTGTTCCTGATACAGCGCAACCAGGCGGCGTGCCTTGGCGATACACAGGCCGCGATCCCATGAAAGGCGGGCGTCAACTTCGGTTGAAATACGGCCAGGTACATGACGCAACACTTCCGCCCCAATGCTGACGGCAACCAGGTCGCTGGCGTTGACCAGTTGAGTTTCCAGCGAGCCTCCCTGGCGTTTTGCCATACCGACCGCATCGCGGATAATCCCTTGGTACTGCGGCAACTGGGCCGCTTTAAGGATCAGGGAAGGGTTGGTAGTGGCGTCCTGGGGTGAAAATTGTTTGATGGCGTCAATATCCCCGGTATCCGCAACCACAACGGTGTAGCGCTTTAAACTCTCTAATTGGTTCATAATTCCCTCTCTTCCAGAGTCAGATGGTTAATTGGCCAGATGCTGGTTCTGGTAATAATCAATACGCTCGACCTTGGCGGTGGAGCCGCCGCCTTCGAACTCTGAATTCAACCAGGCATCAATGATTTTTTTGGCCAACTCTGGGCCAATAACCCGCGCGCCAAGGGTGATGATTTGTGCATTATTGCTTTTACGCGCTCTCTCGGCTGAAAACGTGTCGTGACATTGAGCCGCTCGGATACCTGGTACCTTATTAGCCACAATGCTCATGCCAATACCGGTACCACAAATCAGAATGCCTCTGGCAAACTTGTCTTCTTTAATGGCCATGGCGACCGCGTCCGCAATATCGGGATAATAGCGGTTGTCCGGTTGTTTATCGCTACTGAAGTCCACCCAGGCAATATTCAGTGAGTCGAGATAATTGGTAATAATGCTGCGGAATTCCCAGGCAGCATCGTCTGCTCCAATAGCAATGGGTTTCATAATAAATATCCTTTACAACAGATTGAAAGTCACCGTTATCGGGTGCCCGTTTAATTAATGCTTTGCAAATACAGTAATATTACCCTGAACCCGTAATTGGCACGGTGGTTCACCGAGTAAATGCACCGTACCCGGGAGTTCAGGCTCGGTGCCGCCATCAAACAGCAGGGTGATATGGCCCAATTCTGCCAGATTATGGCTGGCAACGGCCCCCACCGCGGTGATTGGGTAAGTTGTGTCAAATATTTCGAGATACTGATTGGTCGCCAGAGGCTCTATTAACTCCCCCTCACGATGTACCACACAATAATCAATAATATCCTTGGGGGCGCGATCGCTAAATAATACCAGGCGCTTCTCTTCCAGGAATAGGGCTGCTTGTTCACCAATCGCCGAGATCTCTGCATGCCAAATAATCTTCTTCATCCCGTTCTCGCTATTTGGGTTTGTCTGCCGGATCCGTCAACGGCTGCCCGGTAAGCGATTCCGCCGGGGCAGGAGCCGTAATCAGCCCTTTGGCCTTCAAGCGTTTATCAAACCAGGCGACCAGCAGCGGTGCCGTCAGCATGGTAATGATACTGGCGGTGGCCAACTGTGCCGTGGCGGCGTCAACAAAGGGTTGCAACAACGGGTCGGCCTGGGCAACCATGGCTGGCGTCAAGGCGGAGCTGGCTGCGGTGGTCCCCAATGCGGCACCCAGCGCGGTCTTTTTCTTCAGGAACAGGTTATAGAGGAAGTAGAACACGATACCGGTCAGCGCGGAGATGACGCCCAGCACAATGCCGGACAGGCCAGCGGTGAACACGGTATTCATGCTGGAGTTGGCACCGATGGCAAACGACATGATGATAATCACCAGCGGCTGAGCGGAAGCGCACAGTTGCTTGAATTTCTCATCCAGGTTGCCCCACATCATGCCGATGATTAACGGGATTAACATGGACAGCAGCGCCGAGAACGGAATGTTCGCCAGACCGCTGACGCCCAACACTACCATGGTGACGAAGGGACCATCCTTCACGCAGAATACCGAGATGGCACCCGAGTCGCTGGCATCGCCATAGTTGCTGCATAACGCAATATACAGTGAGCTGTTGGAACTGGTGATACAAGCCACAAAAGCCAGCGTCGAGATGCCAATAAAACCGGCCGGGCCAAAGAATGCCCCCATCAGCCACACCGCCAGCGCACCGGCGATGAATTTCAGCGATAACAGCACCGCGCCCTTGTAGAGCGGCAGCCCGGCCTGGCGGATGTTGATAGACGAGCCGCAGATCAGCAGGAATATACCCAATAAACCTCAAGA
>NZ_AYMQ01000038.1 GCF_000633355.1 Serratia sp. H1w | reverse complement strand
ACACATTGAATACATGACCGATTAATCCTAATGAATGCTATTATTTTTAATTTATCGATGGATTGATTGATGTCAATTTTCCAACGAAAAATGCCGTCTTAATAGGCGGCATTAAATAGGAGAGTGTCAGTCTTACTTATCAAGATGATTTTTAGTGGTTTGCTAATAATAATTTATGGTGAATACAACCTTGCTGTCTGCTTTACCTGGAGTCACTTTGTTCTCTGTTTTTATATATCTGGCTACCAAAGGAATGGTTAGGTTGGTGCTGGTACTATTGCTAACGGCGATCCGCTGCTCATTGCCGAGATTGAACAGGGTATTGCTAGCCTTATTACCCGAAGCAAGTTGGATGCCTACCCCGTTGGCCGTATTATTTGATGGCTCTAATTTGACGATGCCATTGGCAGCGTTGATGTTACCATATAATGCCGACAGCTTTAGCCCAATGGCATTACCGGTGTATTTTAGCCCGGAAATCGCACCGGTTAAGTGCACCGTATTAAAGGCATTGTCGATATAACCGTAGAATCTTGGGCAATTGGTCATCTTGATTGAGGCATCACGCCATTCGCTTGAGCCTTTTGCCATCATGTCAAAGATATCCCATGAACCCAGATCGACAGTATAATCCGGTACGCTACAGGTTTGAGATATAACCCTTAAGCTGCCGCTAAAATTCACGGTGTAAGGCCTCCATGAAAAGAGTACGCTGCTGCCGTTGGCAACGGTGTAATCGTTACGGATGGTTGCGGTGGGTAAGGAGCTGCCATTCAACGTACCCGGGGTAATATTACCGGTTTTTATCAGTAGCATCGTGATGGTGGTCCAAACCTGTATATCACCAATGCTGGCTCGAGTTTCACTATACCATTGGAAGGCGGTGGCATTAAGGCCCGTGTTGCCTCTGGCGATCACCACGCCAACGCCAGGGATATTGGTATTATAAATTTTCCCGGAATAAGTCCCGCCTTGCCAACTGGAAAGTGACTGTGGCATTTTGGTGAGATAAATATATTGCCTGTCCGTATGCGGGCCGGTGCCATCACAAAGACCATGGGGGGCTTTGGCATAATCCTTGGTTGAAGTAATATTTTGTCGATAAATTATGGTGCCGAGTGGGAGTTCGTTACCCACAGTGATATTCCCACCTTGCAATGGGAATGCATCGGTTCTGACTGGCACATTTATCTTACAGGTCAGCGCTAAACCTGCCGAGCTGTAGGCAACTAGTACGACAAATAATACGTGTAAGCTTCGCTTAATCAAGGTGGTCCGAATGCTTTCAAGCCACCCGATGGTAAATCCGTTCATTATTACTCCTCCCGGCAGATTGAATCAAAGCGGATAATGTTTTTAATGGTCGAGCCTTTTGGTTTCGGCGGTAAAATATAATTCAGTCGGCAGTATTGGTCCTGTTGGTTGCCCCATTTGATCGTAAGCTGGTCTCGCTCACGTTCGACGCGAGCATAGATTTGCCCCATTTGCCCCATTTGCCCCACGCTACCGATATTGTTTTTCAAGCTATCGAACACTTCAGCTCCGAACGGCACTGCCTCGCCATTAGCGCGTTGAGCCATGATCAACAACGGTGTTCCTTGTTGGGTTTTAAACGTCACTTTGCTTACTGCACCAGCATGTGGGGCAACTTTGTCACTGGTGTTTTCCAGCTCGACCTCATATGGCATGCCTTTCGGATCGATGGTGATTTCATTCATCTCGTACGGGTTCAGATAAGGTACGGCAGCGTGTCCCCATGGATCGATACGCACCCCGGAATAGCCACCCACTTTGGCACCGGTCGCCCCTTTGGCTTCAACCACGGCGAAGGTATCGCCGGTATAAGGGGTCATGACGACACCTTGCGGCCAGGCGATCATCGTGCCACTCAGCCCAGCAGACGCATTCTGGTAATTTTTACCCGCACCGTAAGTGGCTGTCATATGGGTATAAGCCGAGCGGTAGCCGCCGTTGAGTGCCATGCTGCTCCCACCGCCCTGGTTATAGTGCATCGCGCTGGCACCATAGTTGTATTGGTAGTCTTCTCCTGCGCTACCAGAAATGCCAACCTGCTGGCCGCTTTGCCCCGTGGTGCTGTGATTCAGGCTAGCTGTCAGCGACGGCAGATTGGCATTTTCTTTACGCCCTAATGGCATGCTGAGGTTCAGCAGCCAGTTGGTTTCCATCTCGCCACGCATACCGCGTACGCGCCCGGCACTCAGGCTATAACTGATATCACGATACTCGTTGCTGTAACCCAATTGGTATTGCAGATCGGTATTGCCCTGATTCCAGTAATCCTGGGTATAGCCGGTGACATACATTTGCCCCCAACCTGCGGGTAACCCCTGATTCATGGTGATATTAAAACGGTTACGAGGCCGCCAGATATTGTCGGCCGACTGGCCGTGCTGCTCGGCATCGATCGCCCGCATGGCAGTCATATAGTCGTAATAGCCGGAGGTTGAATAGCGATAGGCCGCGATGGTCAGGTTGCTGTTGGTTGCTGGCAAGAACTTGCTGTAGCTCAACTGGAAGCTCTGTCCACTGTTCATCCGCTCTTTGGTGCTTTCCAGGTGTACTCGAGCCTGGCTAACGTCGGCGGAGAAGGCACCGATGGTGGTGCTCAATGCTGCCCCTAATTGCAACGCATAATAATCATTACTTGCCTGCAGGCCGCCATAACCGGTCAAGGTATTAGTCAGCCCGCGCTGGTAAGTGGCCTGCACCAGCGTAGGGTTCGAAGACAGCGAGATATCATTGAGTTTACCCGCCACCACGTTATAGTGGTGAGTACCAGGGCGCAGCAACTGGGCGACCGAGGCATAAGGAACCTGGAAGTTCTGCACGCTGCCGTCTGCTTCTTTCACCGTAACGTCCAGATTGCCGCCTAAGCCGGTCGGATACAGGTCGTCGATCACGAAGGCACCTGGTGATACCGTGGTTTCATAAATCACCAGGCTGTTCTGCCGCACGGTGACCCGAGCATTGGTTCGCGCAATCCCACGGATATTGGGAGCATATCCACGCAGGGAAGGGGCTAGCATGCGGTCATCGTTGACCAGTTCGATCCCACGGAATGGCAAGGTATCAAACACCTGCCCTTTAGTACTGGTTTCCCCTAGGCGCACACGGCCCAGGATGGCCGGGATATCCCGTTCGACATAGTTGTTGATCGACTGATATTGCCCGCCGATTTTCTCCTGCCAGTTGTAGTTACCGTCGTGGCGGAAGTACCAGGCACCGATGTTGATGCCAGCATTAATCCCGGCATAAACTGAATTGCTGTTTCCCCGCGTGAGTGCGTGGTATAGACGCTGGTGTTATATCCTAGCAACAATGCGGGGATGCCTTTATCCCACAGTTCCGGGCTGACGTAGCCGCGTGCACTGTTTTGCATCATCGCCTGAGGGATGCTGATATCCAGGCGTTGCAACCCGGAGTCGAACGCGACCTGCGCCTGTGGGATCAACTGTGTGAGCGGATAGCAACTTTGTTCGCTGCGAAGTGCTTCGGCAAAAGGGGCTGGTAATTGGCCGTAGTTAAAATTGATTTTTTTCAGGATGGCCGGAGACAGGCAAGGCAAGACCTGTTTATCCGCCTGTTCGACAAACAATACCTTTTCGTGCGTCGCCAATTCGCCGTTAACAAAGATATCGGCCGGGTAGGTGCCCGGTGAAGCGGCCGCGCCGTGTTCAAAGCGGGATAAATCAACCGCGTCTGTCTCAGACGAACTTAGAAATATCGGGTCGAAACGCACGCCTGTTCCCGTAGGAGCATCATTGCGCAATATCGCTGGCGTATCTTCTGTGGCCTGGGCCGCAGGCATCACGGCCAACATTACCATGGTAGCCAACAGAGAGTAATGGAATGGATGACGCATAGTAAATAAACAACCCTGTTTATATTTATCCCAGAGAAAACGACGGATTAAAGAACAGTCTTCACTGTTTTAACCGCCCCCCAGTCGTTGACATATTCGTAAGAGATTGCGGTTCCCGCAGGTATAGCGCGTGTGTCTTTCAGCGTGAAATGCTGAACTCCGCCAGGAGGCACCATTTCACCCTCCGCAGAGAGCGTATTGCTTCCTTGATGCACCACCACCGAGACCAATGAAACGTAATAGGGTGAAGCATTGGCTGCCTGAAGTTTCCCGTTGCTAAATGACCAGACCAACTTATCAGCGGCTTCAGCCGCTTTGGTGTTGTCTGCAATAGCCGCTGGTCGGTAGAAGATCTTTATCCGGGTACGGAAGGCGACCTGTAGACGATTGGGTGAAATATTGTCTTTCACCGGCGGAATTTCTAATACGTTCAGCCAATACACGGATTCTTTGTTTTCGGGCAGTGCAGGGGATGCGGTATAACTCAGCCGCAGCGTTTGGCTTTTATTGGGATCGATGCGGTTAATGGGTGGCGTCAGAATAAAAGGCACGCGGATCTTCTCTGGCTTGGCATCGGAGTCGCCGGTATCAATCCAGCTTTGTACCAACATGGGCGCTTGACCGACATTAGATAATTTGACGGTCACTTCCTTGTCATTCCCTGGATAAACCACGCGGGTCCCGTTGACCACAATACTGGCTGAGCCAGGCAGCGGGGAAATCAATAAGAAGCACAAGGCGGCCCAGAGTGTTAACGGGAATGATTTGGTGAACATAAATGCGCTATCCTTGAACAATGAACAGGGAGGTTACCCTCCCTGATAAAGCAGTAAATTATTTGTATTGCAGGTTATAAACTACGCTGCTGGTAACGGTGCCCGGGGTGGTTTGACCATTGGCATAATATTGAACGGCATATGGCAATAACGCGGTACCATTAGCCTGATCGATATCGATATACGTCATATCGTTGACCTGGTTGGTGCTACCGATGTCGATGACTTTATAGTTGCCAGACACATCCAGTAATTGCAGATCAACCTGGGTGGCGCTACCACCGACGTTTTTCAGGCGTCCGGTGCTCAGATCTACCGTATTGCCCGGCTGGAAGAATGCAGAAACCTTGGAGTGACCACCCGCAGTGCCGATCACACATTTGGAGATGTTCATCTTGAAAGATGCACGGCCAGTGGTGTCACCTGCGCTGGTCAGTTCGGTTACGCTAACGGTAGGCAGAATGATGGTGGCATCGGCGCCTTGACCTTCGATGTCTACGTCACAGGTGCTGTCAGTCAGCAGGCCATTAAAAGTAATGGTGCCGGTTGAGGCCGCCTGTACGGAAGTAGCCAAACCCAGTGCAGCCAGCAGAGAAAGACTAACAATTGTTTTTTTCATCTTTAAAACGTCCTTTATAGATCGAGTATTGTTACCATCATGGTAATACTTGGTGTGTAAGTAGATTGCAGCGAAAGTCATCGGCTGATTTATTCGTTGCGTCTGCTTTTTTAAACGTAAAACTACGTTCAAATCTGCCGCTCGTTAATGCAGTGGCGTTAACAAGCGATAAATATTAAAAACGGTCGTCGCCCTATTTTCAGTGCAGCCCGAGGATTTTGACCTTCATCATCAACTCTTGATTGCTGGACACGCCTAGCCGTTTCATCGAATTACGCTTATGGGTGCTGACCGTTTTAACGCTTTTATGGGTTAACTGCGCAACACGGTGCGGGCTATAACCCATCGATAAATGCCGTACCGTCTCCATTTCCATGTTAGATAAATGAAGTTGCGGGTTTCTATTTATATCAAACCGGCCTGTCAACAATAGCATCGCCAATTTTTTAGGTAGCTCTTGTTTAAATCTGGCGATGGGTATGTCCAGGCCGAAAAGGCAAACGGTCCAGTCAATAGGCGTACCCTGCAATAAACGTTGACAGCGCTCTGAGCAAAAAACGATGCTAGGTATCCTGGGGGCTGGTCGGTTAACAAAAGGTAGCACATCGGTCAGGCATTTTTGGCTGATAATCCAGATGTCGAGCTGAGGTATTGCCTGTTGCTGTTCTACAGGCATGCTCAGCGGAATATCCACCAGAGCGCGTTCCACGCCAAGTTTAAAAAATGAATCAATCCCATAAATATTTATTGCTGGCTTATACATCATTTTTTCCAAAAAATACTGTGCTGGCAGCGTGCGCAATCGGGCCAGGATTAAAATCAATCTGGTTTAATGTCGATATTCACTGAATGAAAACAATCGATTGTCTAGCAGAAGCTATGAGTAATCAGGCCACTTGTTAGTAGTAAAGCGGTTTTATATCGGCCCTGGAGATACTGATGCCTTTGCTTCTGGAGGTAATGATGATGTCTTCAGGAATACCTAATAATGACAGTTTTAACTTGAGCTCTTTTAACTCTTGCCACAGAAATTGGTTAGAGGACGAATAGTTCATCTTGCCAATCACTTCAGTCAGCAATTCCTGGCGGCTGACAAATTTGTCGCCAGCATGCTTGAGTAAATAGGTGAGTATGGCCATCGTCACTTCTTTTAACGAGACGATTGCACAGGAGAAGTTGGCGCTAGGTTTGTCCGCACTAAGACGGATGATCCTATTATGCTTAACATCGATTTGCAGATCTGGCTCAACCCAGAAACCAAATAGTTTTTTCCTATCCATTTCCTAAAACTCCTGTTATTAGGCCTGGCACTCAATCCGTTAGTAAGACAATTCTAGGTTTATCCGTACATAAAACAATATGCTTGATACCCTGATCTAATGGTTCCTATATTTTTGTCATATAGCATTTTTAACTACGTATCATATTTTTATGGTGATAAATTTTATTTTTGTTCTGTGAGCTATATTTTGCACTGCGTTTCTTCATGGGTTTTTTATTAGCATAAAATTTTTTAAATTTACATTTCATGGTCTAATACTCCGTTTATTTTATTAATATCAATAAATTCATTTTGATAGCATACCAGCTTGGATTGAGTAAATTCCTACTCTGGGGTGACTGCTTTTGGCAAATAACGGGACGATTTCTCCTCAGTTGCATCGTAGAGCGTTGAGCTGTTTCATGTAGCGACGCCTCGTTTGCCGGACCCATATTACGAAAAATTCAGCGACATAAAAATCAAGGTTTATCATTTGATCTCAATGAGATAGCTTCGCGACTATTTAGATTTTTGATGTAACATGGTTGTATCCAAGATGTTGTCTTTATATGCAGTTTATTGTTTTTTATTGGGATACTTAGCGGTGGCAGAGGGAGTTTTATTAACAAGAAAAATCTTAATGAGGAGTTAATTTTCACATTTTAGTTCAGCGTGAAATCGACGTTGTGGGAAGAAAGCCAGACGGCATTCTTGATTGGGATTAGTAGAGGGAATAACCGTGCTGCAAGACGGGCGCCGCCTGCAGCGCCCTACAGAGAAAATCTAGTTATTGATTGGCGGGCTGGGTCGGCTTGCCGTCTGCCTGTTGCGTTTTATCGTCCATGCTGTTCTTGAGCTCTTCGGTCTTGGCCTTGGCCTGTTGCGCCAGATCGTTGGCACCGTTGATAGCATCGGCCTTGATGTTCTTCGCCTGATCGATCAGTTGCTGGCTTTGTTTATCCGCATCCTGTTTGATCGCTGCTGCCTTGGCTTTAGCCTCATCAGTGAGTGCATCCGCCTGTTTAGCGGCGTCATCCTTAATGGCAGAGGCCTGATCTTTGAGCTGATCCGTCTGAGCCGAGGCGGCCTGCTTGATTTGCTCCGCTTTGGCTTTGGCATCGTCAGTCAGCTGATCCGCTTTCTTTTCTGCCGCGTCTTTCATCTGTTCGGCACTGTCTTTAGCCTTATCCAGATGGGAATCGACCTTGGCATCATCGCAGCCCACCAGCAGTAAACCTACCATTGAGGCCAATAGCACTTTATTCCACGATTTCACGGTCTAGCTCCTTTCGGTTATCTTGAGATTGCGAGATCCATCTTAGAGCAACTTTGCCGGTTGAGACAAATCTCGCCACAAAATAGCCGCTTTTACCGATGCGAATGCCGAGTTATTCGCCATATCTATTCAATCGTTACTCAATATCTTGCTGATTAACGACGATCCAGTTTTTATTGGCAGTCGCTGGCTGACCCGCTTTTTTCTGTTGTTCGGCGGCATCCTGTTGCAGTTGTTGCAGCCGTTCCAAGGTTGCCGGGTTTCTACTGATCCATAGCCGTTGGCCGATGTGTGCATCGGTGCTGTTGAATAACATATAGGTGTCGGAGTACAGGGTATCACCGCCAACTAAAATCGGTTTTTTCCACTGGTCGATATAGCCTAGAATACTGCCCGCTTTGCCTTCAAACCAGGTCATTGGGTTGACAATATACGGGGTTATCGTCAGATCCAGGTTTTTCTCTGGCTGGTAGTTTCCTGCCTTTATTTGCTTGCGTGCCGTCGTCAATTCCCCGGTTTTGCGGTTGGCCAACAGGGTATTTACGCCAATGACGTTTTGCGGTTTGACGTTGTAGCCATATTTCGGGTTGCTGGCGACCATGCGTACCAACTCTTCGTGGGCGGCACTCATAATGTAGACCTCAATACCATTTTCTTGCAGCTTGGCAAACAGTTGCTGCATGCCGCGCAGTGGGCGGGGTGGCTCTACGTCTTTACGCTGGAGTTGATTACCCTGGATGAAGTTGGCCGGAATTTTCCCCTTCAGCGCCATCAGGCCATCAATGTGTTGATTTAGCTCCCGTAAGGTGAACCCGGAAAATACCTGCGCTGCCCAAGGGTAGCAGATCAAATCGTCCATTTCGCACAGGCGATGATAGTAGCTGTATAGGCTTTCGGGTTCGCCAAGGCTATCATTAAAGGGGATAAGAATTAATGAGGGATCGATTTTTTCTCGCTTAAGCAGACCCTTATTTTCCAGGTAAGGGAGCAACGACTCTTCTAAATCATTTTTATAGGTGGTGTTATCCATATCAAAGACGGCAAAATCACCTTTATTGGCACGTTCAGCAATCAGTTTATTTAATACCTTGGCCTGCTCGGTTGGCCAGGCGGATAATTCTGTGGCACCAGTGGAAAAGGCGAAGGTTGTACCTATAATAGCTATTAATAAACCAATTGCTTTGTTAAATGCGAACATCAAGTTATCCTCGGTTTTTATATAATTGGTTGCGATTATAAAGGGTGGTTTATATAAAAATAGGGAGTGGATCGCATTTTTGGTAATAATGAAAATAGAGAAGATTGTGCTAGGATTAATGTTAAATTCAAGGTGTGAATACTTTTGTGTTAATTTATTACCCAAGTTGCGAGAGATAGTTAAACGACGGCGGAGATCGGGTTGGGTATATTTTGAACATGCAGCGGTGTAAAACAGTCGTGTGCTTAAAAAAAGTACAGGCCCTGGCTCTGATCTGGTTGTGCTCAATGCAGGTTCAACAGCAGCCATTTTCTGTGTTAGACTGGTCGCGTTTTCCTGCCAGTTTTGGTTGAGGTGCTTTTCTGAATACGCCGGCACAGCTTTCACTGCCACTTTATCTACCCGATGATGAAACTTTTGCCAGTTTTTATCCGGGTGAGAACCCATCCTTATTAGCCGCGATCCAATCCGCAGTCCGTCAGGAGCATGGTAGCTACATCTATTTCTGGTCACGCGAAGGCGGGGGACGCAGCCATTTGCTGCATGCGGCCTGTGCCGAACTCTCACAGCGTGGCGAAGCGGTGGGCTATGTCCCTCTGGATAAACGCGCCTATTTTGTGCCTGAAGTGCTGGATGGTATGGAACAGTTGGCGCTGGTCTGCATCGATAACATCGAGTGCATTGCCGGTGATGAAGAGTGGGAGATGGCGATTTTCAATCTCTATAACCGCATTCTGGAAACTGGCCGCACCCGCCTGTTTATCACTGGTGACCGTCCGCCGCGCCAGTTAAATTTGCACCTGCCGGATCTGGCCTCGCGCCTGGATTGGGGGCAGATTTACAAACTACAGCCGTTGTCGGATGAAGAGAAGCTACAGGCATTGCAGCTGCGCGGCAAACTGCGTGGTTTTGAACTGCCGGAAGACGTGGGCCGTTTCCTGCTCAAACGTCTGGATCGTGAAATGCGCACGCTGTTTATGACGTTGGATCAGCTCGATCGCGCGTCTATCACCGCACAACGCAAACTGACCATTCCGTTTGTGAAGGAAATTCTGGGGCTGTAGCTAGCCACTATTCCCCATTTCCCACCTGTAGATTTTTCAGCCTTCGTGCAACAGCGCACTGCGAAATGACAGGATATGCGCTTGTGCTGCACTTGCTGCGGCGTCGCTGTCCTGTGCGGCCAACGCGTTGATAATCGCCCGGTGCTCGTCGATAACTTCCTGCATATGCCCTTCCCGCGACAGCGTGCTAGCCCAGAAGCGCTGAGCTCTGGCGTGCAGTACGCTCAGAATATCCGTCAGCATGTTATTGCCGGCGATCTGCGCCAGCTCCTGATGGAACTGATGATCCAGCGTCATCATCCGCACCCGGTCACGATCCTGGCTGGCGGCTTCGATCTGCTGGTTGAGCGCGTTCAGCGCAGCAACCTGTGGCTGGGAGATCTTGGCACTGGCCAGCCGCATACACAGCATTTCATTGGCTAAGCGGACATCAATCAGCTCTAGTGCGTCGTCTATCGACAGCGGCGAGACCATCACCCCTTTGCGCGGGATCACCTGTAGCAAGCCCTCATTCGCCAAACGGTGGATCGCCTGATTGATCGGCGTTCTGCCCATATCCAGCTCACTCATTACCTGCGCGGTATTGAGGTACTCACCCGGTTTGTAACTTAGCGTCACCAAGGCCTGCTTGAAGCGGCGATAGGCCACTTCATTGAGCGACAAACCGGCTTCCTCTGCTACCGGGAACCCCCGATCCTCTGCGTCAACGGTCTTCACATTCTGCTCCTGCAAGAAGAAATTTTTAGACATGGTACACAAAAACATCACATGGCAGTCGCTTAGTGGGTAACTAAAGATATAGTGAAATTTCACACTATTTTAACCAAAGGGACACAATTGCCATGAGGCTGACCTTTACTTTACCAGAAACCTGCAGTGCCAAGATGTTGGATGCCGAAATCGATCATCTGGTCATCGCTGGCTGGACTGGCCGTGATTATAAGGCAATTCAACATCATATCCAGGAGCTGGCCGAGCTGGGTGTCCCCCAGCCCAGCAGCGTCCCGCTGTTTTACCGTGTGGCGGTTAACCAACTCAGCCAAAGCGATTGCATCGAAGTGATCGGCGAGGCGACCTCCGGCGAAGTGGAACCGCTGATCTTCAGCCATGGCGGCGAGCTGTATGTATCGCTGGCGTCAGACCATACCGATCGGCAGTTGGAAGTACACAGCGTAGCACTGTCCAAGCAGATCTGCGTTAAACCGGTAGCACGCGCCGCGTGGCCGTTACGCGAAGTGAGCGATCACTGGGACAGCTTGGTCCTGCGTTCATGGATCAAGGAAAACGGCGAGTTTCATCTTTATCAGCAGGGGACGCTTGCCAGTCTGCGCACCCCTGGTGATTTACTCGAACGTTATTTGGCTGGCCAGCAGTTGCCTGAAAGCGGCATGGCGCTCCCTCTGTTGCCGAGTGACGGTTTGGCAATGACCTGTGGCACGGTGGCGGCAATTGGCGGCATCCGGCCTGCAGCCGAATTCCGTATGGAGCTGGTGGATGAAGTGTTGGGCCGCACCATCGCCCATAGTTATCGCAGCATCGAGCTGCCGGTGGTGGCGTGATGGCAAAGTTAACGCTTGTGCAGGCCGCAGCCGGGTTGGCCAGTGGGGAATTGACATCCAGGCAGTTGATCGCCGCTGCCTTGGCGCAGATTGCCGATCCGCAAGGCGAAGGAAAGTGGACCTTTACCCAGGTTTATGCCGATTGGGCACAACAGCAGGCGCAGGAGGCAGACCAACGTCGTGCGGCAGGTAAGCCGTTGTCTGCTTTGGATGGCGTGCCGGTATCGATCAAAGACCTGTTTGACGTCAGTGGGCAGGTGACTACAGCCGGTTCGCGGGTGCTGGCCGGTGCTGCGGTAGCCAAAAAGCACGCTGCGATTGTGGAGCGCCTGTTGCAGGCTGGAGCCGTAGTGATCGGCAAAACCAACATGACCGAGTTTGCCTATTCCGGGCTGGGCATCAATCCGCACTTTGGCACTCCGGCGAACCCCTGGGATCGCGCCGCTCGGCGTATACCGGGTGGTTCATCTTCCGGTGCCGCGGTCGCGGTAGCCGATGGTATGTGCTGTGGTGCAGTTGGCAGTGACACCGGTGGTTCGGTGCGTATCCCGGCGGCCTTCTGTGGTTTGACAGGTTTTAAACCCACTGCCCGCCGGATTGCCAGCGCTGGACTGTTGCCGCTGTCGCCTTCGCTGGACTCTATCGGGGTGATTGCTCACGACGTTGTCAGCTGTGCTGCTCTGGATGCGGTCATTGCCGAACAAGCCCTGCGGCCAGAGGCACAATCCCTGAAGCAAGCACGCTTTGCCGTACCGCAAACGCTGGTGTTGGATGGGTTGGACGAAGAGGTTACCACGGCATTCCAACACAGCTTGCAGCGTTTGGTTGATGCAGGTGCGCAGGTTGAATCTATCCCTTGTAGCGAATTCGCTGAATTGGCGGAAATCAACGCTAGCGGTGGGTTTACCGCCCTTGAGTCCTGGCATTGGCACCAGTCGTTGATTGCCGAATATGCTGATGATTATGACCCGCGAGTGTTGTCACGTATTCGTCGTGGTCAGCCGCTGGGGGAGAGCGATCTGCAGCAACTACGGCAGTTACGTGCCAGTTGGCAGCAGCGGGTGACGGCCAGGGTACAAGGCTTTGACGCATTGTTGATGCCAACCGCGCCGCAGCTTGCACCCACCATTGCCGAACTGGCTGAGGACGATGAAGCCTACTTCCGCGCCAATGGTGCAGCACTACGTAATCCTGCCGTGATCAACTTTCTTGATGGCTGCGCGTTATCACTACCCTGCCAACGGCCAGGGGAAGCCCCCGTCGGCCTGATGGTGGCCGGGTTACCTATGCATGACCAGGCGCTGCTGGGCTGGGCGTTGGCGATCGAACGCTGCCTTGCCGGCGCGTGATTTTTTGGCAGGGTGCGGCCTTGCCTTACTGATATTACCAGGAGATTACCCATGACCAGTTCCCCGAACGGAATGCTGTTTGTCGCAACGGATGTCGCCGCGCAGGATGAGGCGGATTTCAATCAGTGGTATGACCGTGAACATGTCGAAGAGCGGGTGCGTGTCCCCGGTTTTCTCTCGGGCACGCGTTATCAGGCTTTGCAGGGCGGGCGTAAATACCTTGGGCTGTATAAAACCGCTTCACTGGCCAGTTTTACCTCGCAGGCTTATCGCCACGCTTTTAACCAACAGACGCCGTGGTCGGTTGCCAGCCTGGACAAGATGCGCGATCCCATGCGCCGGGTCTGTACGGTGGAAGCGGTCACCGGGCAGGGTAGCGGCAGCCATCTAAGCATTATCACGCTGGAACCCGCTGATCTGAGCATTCTGAAAGAGGCTATTACTCGCCTGGGAGCACAGCTTGCCGAACTGCCCGGTTTCGTCCGTAGCAGCCTGTTGGTGCCGGATGCCGAACTCAGTTCGCCGTTACCGAAAGAGTCGCGGGAAAATCGCCAGCTGTTGCCGATGCTATTGATTGAAAGCAGCAGCGCAGAGGCAGGGCAGCAATTGAGTGGAGTGGCTTGCCACACGTTGAAAATCCCTGTTGGCGAGGTGGTGCATTACGCACTTGGCTGGCAATTGACCTCACAGGAGCTGGCATCATGAATACTTCCACCACTGAAACGCCGGTTGCAGACTTATCGGTGCAGGAACACGCCGCCGATCCGCCTAAAACCGGTCGGCTGGCGGCAGCCAGTTCGATAGGCACCGCGTTGGAATGGTATGACTTCACCGTTTACAACATCATGGCGGCGCTGATTTTCAACCATGTGTTCTTCCCGTCATTCGATCCGCTGGTCGGCACCATTCTGGCGTTTTCCACTTACGCGGTCGGCTATGTTTCGCGGCCTATCGGCGGTATCGTCTTCGGGCATCTTGGTGACGTGTTGGGAAGGCGGTTTGTCCTGGTCGCTACGCTGGTGATCATGGGGGTGACGACCACGTTGATGGGGTTATTGCCCGGCTATGCGAGCTGGGGAATTTGGAGCCCGCTGCTGTTGGTGGCACTACGCTTTATTCAGGGCATTGCATTGGGTGGTGAGTGGGCCGGAGCCGTGCTGTTGTCGATGGAGCATGGAAAACCGCATCAGCGCGGACGTAACGCCTCGTTTGCCCAGGTCGGCCCCTCTTGTGGTTCGCTGATTGGTACCGGGTTGATCACGCTGGTGACCATGGCTATGTCGGCAGACGATTTCCAACAATGGGGATGGCGTATTCCGTTCCTGTTGAGCCTGGTGTTGGTGATCTTTGGCCTGTGGCTACGTCGTGGTGTGGGGGAAACACCGGCGTTTCTGAAGCTGGAAGCGTCGAAGGATGTTACTCAATCCCCGATCCGTGAGGTTTTCACCCAACACCCGCGCTCGTTATTGATCGCCGGTGGTTCGCGCATTGGTTCCGATGTGTTGTATGCCCTGGTGGTAGTGTTTACTCTGACCTACGTAACTACGGTGCTTAACCTGCCACGGCCATTGGCGCTGACGGCTACCATGCTGGGGGCGATCGGTAATGCGATTACCGTGCCGATGTTTGGTGCCTTATCCGATCGCTTTGGCCGCAGACCAGTGTATATCGGCGGGGCGTTGGCAGGGATCGTCTGGGCATTTGCCTTCTTCATGTTGCTTGATAGCAGCCAGCCGATGTTGATTTGTACCGCCGTGGTGGTTGGCCTGCTGATCCATGCGGCGATGTTCGGCCCGCAGGCGGCTTTTATCACCGAACAGTTCCCGACCAGGGTGCGCTATGCCGGTTCTTCGCTGGCTTATACTTTGGCAGGGATCGTGGGGGGAGGTTTTGCGCCGCTGATCATTGCTTCGCTGTTTACTTCTTTTGACAGTACGCTGGCGATTTCGGCCTACGTCGCACTGGCTCTGTTGATTACCTTGTGGGCGTTGATCGCCGCGCGGGAAACGGCGCATACACCGTTGTAAATTCAGCCGCCGGGCGGATCAACGCCCGGCTTGCTGTCACGGGATCACAAGACTTCCAACACCTGCTCGGGTGGTCTGCCAATGCGGGCTTTGCCGCCTTTGACCACGATTGGGCGTTCGATCAGTTTCGGATTGGCCACCATCGCTTGCAGCAGTTGCTCTTCGCTCAGGGTCTCATCCGCCAGTTTCAGCTCCTTGTAGAGATCTTCTTTCTTACGCATCAATTCGCGGGCCGAAGTGAAACCGAGCTGTTGCAGCATTTTTTTCAGCTCAGCGACGGAAGGCGGCGTATCCAGATACAACACCACCTGCGGCTCGACGCCATGCTGTTCCAGCAGCGCCAGCGTCTCACGGCTCTTCGAGCAGCGTGGGTTGTGATAAATAGTGACGGTTTTCATGTTTCTGTTTCCTTGTTCAAATCAGCTGCGTTGGAACTTGCTGAAGCTTCGCTGCAATTGGCGTAATTGATCGATACGTGCGTCGTAGCGAGCCTGTTTCAGGCTTCCCAGCTTTTGCAATGAGCTGGCGTTGCTGAGCAAGCCGATGGCCTGATCCAGGCGGCCTGCCAGCGCCATGCTTTCAGCCCGGGCAGAGAGTTCTTCATCGCGTAACCCTTGGGCGGCACTGGCCTGGGCCAACAGATCCCAGCCGTTCGGATCGTCCGGGTGAGCAAAGGTGTAGCGATTGAGGATTTTTGACGCTTTGGCCGATTGGCCGCCTTCAACATAGGCATTCGCCAGGTTGAGTAGCAGCACCGTGTTATTACTTTGCGCCGCATTGGCCGCCTCTAGGCGGGCAATGGCCTGGGCCGCTTTATTTTGCCCCAGGTCAATGTCGGTCATCAGATCCAGCATCCAGACGTTTTTCGGCTCCTGCGCCAATATTGGCTGGATGATATTGCGGGCCTGATCGTACTTTTTAGCTTCGTAGAACAGGATCGCCCGGCCATATTTGGCCGCCATCTGTTCGCGTATGTTGCCTTTGCTGTAGGTATCCAGCACGTCTTCGGTCAGGCCGTAGCCTTCCGAGCTGTACATGCCTAGCGCACGTACTCTGGCCAGCAGATAGTCCTGGCTGGACTGCACCAGATGGCGTGGCATTTGGTTGGCACGGTTACGGGCGTCCGAGAGGCGGCTATCCGGCAAGGGGTGCGTCAGCAGCATTTCCGGTGGTTTGGAGGCGTAGCGGGATTGATCGGCCAGCTTTTGCAGGAAGTCTGGCATGGCTTCCGGATCGAACCCGGCGCGCTGTAAAACCTGAATGCCAATGCGATCGGCTTCTTGTTCGTTCGCCTGGGTGAAGCTGATCATGCCCTGCTGCGTGCCTGCCAGCGTACCGCTCAGTGCAGCCATACCCATGGTTGGGTTAGCCATCGCCAGTAGTATCGAGCCCAATGCGCCCACCCAGGTCAGCGGTGCATTGCGTTGCTGGTCTTCCATGGCGCGGGCCAGGTGGCGCTGGGTGACGTGCGAGATTTCGTGCGCCAGGACCGAGGCCAGCTGGCTTTCGTTGTCGGTCTCACGGAACAGGGCCGAATGCAGCACCACGTTGCCACCGAAGAAGGCAAAGGCGTTGATCTCGTCGTTACGCACTAAAAAGAAGTGAAACGGGGTACGCACCGAATAGGCGCTGGCCACCAGCCGGTTACCCAACTGATTGATATACTGGGTTAATAGCGGGTCATTGATCAATGGGGCGCTGGCGCGTAGTTGCCGCACGTAAAAATCGCCCATGGTCAGTTCCTGGCCTATGCTCAACGTTCCCCCTGCGGAGGTGCCCATATCCGGCAGTTGGTCTTGCGTTTGGGCGTTTACCGGCGCCAACGCAGAGGTGCAAAGCGAGCCGAGCAACAGGACTGTTAGCGCTGTTTTGGTCAACCGGATGGTCATAGTCTGGCAATCCCTCAATAAAGTCATCAACTAAGACGTCAGCATCAGATAAGAGTTCTTCTTCCGTGCCAGACTCTCCAGTACAATCAGCGAGAAAGTGCGTTGGCTCACAAAAATGCATTTTCAGGGGATCGTGCGCCTGAGCGGCATAACGCTATCACATCATAGCCAGCCACAGCCCACATTGAAACATTTGCACGGTGATAACCGGGCTAAAAATATTTAAAAATCATGTCATACCTGCTCGGCCGCACAGGGATTGGCGAGCCTCACCCCATTGATGGAATAAGGAGCAATCTCTGATGTTGGAGATGTTATTACAGTGGTATCGACGTCGTTTCACCGATCCGCAGGCTATCGCGCTGTTGGTGATCCTGGTGGCCGGGTTCTGCATCCTCTATTTTTTTCACGGTATCTTGACCCCCTTGCTGGTGGCGCTGGTGCTTGCCTACCTATTGGAGTGGCCTACCGCACGTCTTCAGCGCCTGGGATGCTCACGCACCTGGGCGGCGAGCCTTATGCTGATCGTATTTGGCGGTATTGCCATGCTGTTGGTGTTCGTGGTCGCGCCAACCGCCTGGCAGCAGGGCATTAACCTGATGACCGATTTACCGGGCATGCTCAATCAGTTCTACAAGTATGCGGCGACCTTGCCGACACGCTATCCGGCACTGGTGGATGCGGGCATCATCGATATGATGGCGCAGAACCTGCGTGAGCGCCTGTCGGGGATGGGCGAATCGGTAGTGAAGTTCTCGCTGGCCTCACTGGTTGGGCTGCTGACGCTAGCCATCTACCTGATCCTGGTACCGCTGATGGCGTTTTTCCTGCTGAAGGATAAAGAGCAGATGATCAACGCGGTCCGCCGCGTGCTGCCGCGTAACCGTGGGCTGGCAGGACAGGTGTGGATCGAAATGAACCAGCAGATCACCAACTATATTCGCGGCAAGGTGCTGGAGATGGTGATCGTTGGGGTCGCGACCTATCTGGTGTTCTTCATCCTGGATATGCGCTATTCCCTGCTGTTGGCGGTGCTGGTCGGCCTTTCGGTGCTGATCCCCTACATCGGCGCGGTGCTGGTGACGATCCCTGTGGTGGTAGTGGCGATGTTCCAGTGGGGCGTTGGTGCCGACTTCTGGACGCTGATTATCGCTTATCTGGTGGTGCAAGGCCTGGATGGAAACCTGCTGGTGCCGATCCTGTTCTCCGAGGCGGTCAATCTGCATCCACTGGTGATTATTCTTTCGGTGATTATCTTTGGCGGCCTGTGGGGCTTCTGGGGCGTATTCTTTGCCATCCCGTTGGCGACGCTGGTGAAAGCCGTGATCCATGCCTGGCCGGATGACATGCTGGTTGATGTGGGCGACGAGGTGAAATAAGGCGGGAAAATAAAGCGCAGCATCAGTTGCTGCGCTTTACTCATTTACTGCTGTAGGTAGTTCAGAACGATTTCGTGGTGATTGGTGGTCTTGAAATCATCAAACACTTTCTCAACCTTGCCGTCGGTGCCGATCAGGAAGCTGATACGGTGAATACCGTCATAGGTTTTGCCCATGAAGGTTTTCTCGCCCCAAACGCCAAACTGCTGAGCTACCTGATGATCTTCGTCGGATAGCAGCGTGAAATTGAGCAGTTCTTTCTCAACAAAACGCGAGAGCTTTTCGGGTTTATCGGTGCTGATACCCAGCACTTCGACGCCCGCTTTTTTCAATTCGTCCATGTTGTCCCGCAACCCGCAGGCTTGTACGGTACAACCTGGCGTCATGGCTTTGGGATAAAAGTAAACCAGTACTCGTTGTCCCTGGAAGTCGGCCAAATTAATTTCCTCGCCATCCTGGTCGAGTAAACTAAATTTCGGCGCTGTATCACCGGCTTTCAATGGGCTCATCACTACTCTCCATCTTTCTCATCATGCTGTGGATAGTTCACCACGCTAATACTGCCTTGCGCATTCAATTCTGTACATAGGCGATAAAAGGCTTGTTCGATATTTGTCGCATCCTGGCCGCCGGAACTGTGAGCAGTGATCTGGATATAGAGCTGCGAAGGCCGCTCGCCCTGCGCGGGTTGAGTCCGCGATACCAGTTCGGCAATGTTCATCTGGCTCGAATCAAACAGGCCGGTAAACCGCTCGATGATGTGCGGGGAGTCTTTTACCTCAACCTGTACCCACACTGTAGCTGGCATTGGCGGTCTTTCTTGCGAGTTTGTGCGTTTCATCACGATCAGCAGATCCAACTCGGCGCCTTTTTGCGGCAAGGTGGATTCGATCAGGGTTATCGCGTTCCAGCTACCTGAAAGCAGCATGATGAAGGTGAACTCTTCACCCAGCATGGCCAGACGGCTATCTTCGATATTGCACCCGCAGCTACTGACGTGGCGGGTGATGGCGTTGACGATACCGGGGCGATCGGCGCCCAGTGCGGTGATCACCAGATAGTGTTCATCAGGCTTAGGCAAAATGCAGCTTCCTGTCGTACTGAATGGGGTTACCATGGTAAACACAAAAAAAACCGCCTGCCAAGCGCTTACGACACGTTGTTTGCTTGCTTTTGGATAGGTGACAAAAGTACCATGAGTGACTTGTTTGCGAAGGGGACGGCCAATGTTTACGGGAAGTATTGTTGCACTGGTTACGCCGATGGACACCAAAGGTGCTGTCGATCGTGCGAGCCTAAAAAAACTGATTGATTATCATGTAGCCAGTGGGACCGCGGCGATCGTTTCCGTAGGGACTACCGGTGAGTCCGCCACGCTGGCCCATGACGAACATGTGGACGTGGTATTGCAGACGCTGGAACTGGCCGCAGGCCGTATTCCGGTCATCGCTGGCACGGGTGCCAACGCCACCAGTGAAGCTATCTCGCTGACCCAGCGTTTCGGCAATACCGGTGTCGTGGGCTGCCTGTCGGTTACGCCTTACTACAACAGGCCGACCCAGGAAGGTCTGTATCAGCATTTCAAAGCCATTGCCGAGAGCACCGATCTGCCGCAGATCCTCTATAACGTGCCTTCGCGCACCGGTTGTGACATGCTGCCGCCAACGATCGCTCGTTTGGCCAAAATTAAGAATATTGTTGCCGTTAAAGAGGCAACAGGGAACTTAAGTCGTGTTAGTCAGATCCAAGTGCTGGTTGATGATGAAGACTTCATTTTGCTGAGCGGCGACGACGCCAGCGGTCTGGACTTCATGCAACTGGGTGGCAAAGGGGTGATTTCCGTGACGGCTAACGTGGCAGCCCGTGAAATGGCTGAACTTTGCCGTCTGGCGGCGCAAGGCAACTTTGCCGAAGGCCGCCGTTTGAATCAGCGCTTGATGCCTTTGCATCAGGATTTGTTCGTAGAAGCAAACCCAATCCCGGTGAAATGGGCCTGTAAGGCATTGGGATTGATGGCAACCGATACGATGCGTCTGCCTATGACGCCGTTGACCGACGCTGCCCGTCCTGTCGTGGAGCGTGCGTTGAAAAGCGCCGGTTTGCTGTAACTTTTAGGGAAATTTGATGGCTTATTCATTGCAAAAGTCGACGCTAGCAACGGTCGTGGGATTAGCGCTGGTGATGACGCTGGCGGCTTGTTCTACCGATCAGCGCTACAAACGCCAGGTCAGTGGCGATGAGGCCTATCTTGACGCCGCACCGCTCAAACCGATGAGCGCGCCGTCCGGCCTGATCCTGCCGGTACAATCCGGTAATTATGAAGTTCCGGCAAGTGCGCAAAAAGGCGCGGTTGGCAAGCAACTGGATATTCGCCCACCGGCACAGCCACTGGCTCTGTTGAGTGGTTCCCGTGCTCAATACGCGGGTGACAGTGGTACGTTGCTGCTGGAAAGCAGCCCGCAGAACCAAAACCTGTGGTCACGCGTAGCCAGCCTGTTGCAGACGAAAAACATTCCGATCGCCTCACGTACGGATGCCAGCCAAACGCTGACCACCGACTGGGTGAAGTGGAATCGTCTGGATGAAGACAACCAGTACGAAGGCCGTTACCAGATCACGGTACAGCAGCAAGGCTACCAGCAGGCGCTGGTGGTGAAAACCCTCGAACTGCGCCAGCAAGTGCAAACCGACAAGGTTACCGACCCTTCTCAAGTTCAACGCTATAACACGATGATGATGAACACCATTGTTGAAGGCCTGGACAAGCAGGACAACCTGTCGAGCAGCCAGTCCGCCAACCGTATTGGCGTGTTGGACGTGCAGAGCGGTGCGGATGACTCCGGCTTGCCGACGCTGATCGTGCGTGCTCCGTACACGGTTGTGTGGGATCGCTTACCACCGGTACTGGAGAAACTGGGGATGAAAGTGGGTGACCGCAGCCGTCCGCAGGGTACCGTCGCCGTCACCTATAAATCCCTGAGCAGCAGCGATTGGGATGCCTTGGGTGCTAAAAATCCTGAACTGAAAGAGGGTGATTACAAGCTGCAGGTCGGTGATTTGAATAACCGTACCAGTTTGCAATTTATCGATTCCAAAGGTAAACCGTTGACCCAGTCGCAGAACGATGCGCTAGTCGGGGTGCTCCAGACGGCTTTCAGTAAAACCAGCGTTAAATAATTACATCTAGGGGCTACGGCCCCTTTTTGTTTTGCTGATACGGTATCGTTTGCGTCGCAGATTTGGCACAATAGTTATCAGCAAACCAAAGAACTTATCAGGTCAATTTTGTGCCCGGTAGGCTGCCTGGCAGCCGGAAGGTACCACCTCATTGGAGTAAGTTAAGATGCAAAAGCTAGCTGAACTGTATCGCGGCAAGGCAAAAACCGTCTACACCACCGAAAACCCGGATCTGCTGGTGCTGGAATTCCGTAACGATACGTCAGCACTGGATGGTCAGCGCATTGAGCAGTTCGATCGTAAAGGGATGGTGAACAACAAGTTCAACCATTTCATTATGAGCAAGCTGGAGGAGGCGGGTATCCCAACGCAGATGGAACGCCTGCTGTCAGATAACGAAGTGCTGGTGAAAAAGCTGGAGATGGTACCGGTTGAGTGTGTGATCCGTAACCGCGCCGCAGGTTCATTGGTCAAACGCCTGGGCATTGAAGAAGGCCTGCCGCTGAATCCTCCGCTGTTTGATCTGTTCCTGAAGAACGATGCCATGCATGACCCAATGGTGAACGAATCCTATTGCGAAACCTTCGGCTGGGTGAGCAAAGAACATTTGGCGCGGATGCGTGAGCTGAGCTACATGGCGAATGACGTGTTGAGCAAACTGTTTGACGATGCAGATCTGATCCTGGTCGACTTCAAGCTGGAGTTTGGATTGTTCAACGGCGAAGTGGTGCTGGGTGATGAGTTCTCACCGGATGGTAGCCGCCTGTGGGATAAAGATACCCTGGCCAAGATGGACAAGGACCGCTTCCGTCAGAGCCTGGGTGGTCTGATTGAAGCCTACGAGGAAGTCGCTCGCCGTATCGGTGTGAAGCTGGACTAATCGTTATCAATATTGCGCCCCTCTGCTCATAGAAGAGGGGCGTGGTGAGTTCGTTGACTCCGCCACTATAGACGGTTTACTGGCGGATTTTCGCCAGATCGTCTTCCGAAAGCCCGGTCAGTTTCATGATTTTAGCCAGGTCGAAACCATCGGCCAGCATGGAACGGGCTATTTTTACAGCCGCTCCATGTTCGCCTTTCTCAATGCCTTGCTCTATTCCTTTTTTGAAACCTTTTTGCTCGAGATATTCTGCAATAGTCATCAATTCCTCCTCATGTCTTGGTGCACGGCTGGCCAATTCACGGATCAGCCTCTCCGGTTCAGTCGTGCTCCCTGCTTGCAACATGTAGTTGATCAGCGATATCAGTTGCTCTTTAGTAGTGTATCCGGTCAGCAATAATGTGACCAGTTGTTCCTGGAGCTCAGCCAGATCGCGCAGGCGTACGTGCTTTTGCAGTAACTCAAGAATGGCCATGCGGCGATGTTGCATGATGTCATCGTCAGGAATGACGGTAACGTCAACTAGCGGAAAATCCCCTGCATAGAGTTGCCTTGCCAGTTCTGGTTCACTGAATTCAGCCAGCCAGTTCATGGAATAGGGATAAGGTGTCACTTGGCCATGATAAAAGAGTATTGGGATCACCAGCGGAAGCTGGTCGTTCTTTGTCTCTAGGTGGCGTTGCATTGCTGCGATGGCATAGCGTATTAAACGAAATGCCATATGTTTATCATGAGAGCTTTGGTGTTCAATCAAAACATACGCATACCCGTCTCCCTTGTCAGTTTGCAACGAGTAGAGCACGTCGGAGTAATAGGCGCGCAGGTCCCTTTCGATAAAACTTCCGGGTTCCAGTTTTAACGTACTCAAATCGCAAGCTTGCAGCAATACAGACGGCAAGTGCAGTTCCAGAAAGTCACGGGCCGTATCCGGATGGGTAAGAAACTTTTTGAATACGGCATCATGCAAAGTGGACGTGGTTTTTTTCATGTCGGTCATCCCTGGACAAAACATAAAAAAACTATCACAGGCTTTCAATGGTTCACATTGCAGCTGCCTTGGCTCTGGATCCGACTCGCAAAGTCTGTTGATCATAAAATTTGCTCAAGAGACAGCCTTTGGGGGAAGAGGTAAACGAACTAAACCGCCACCTTCGATCCCTCATTCCCCACTTTCCAGAAAATTACTGCATTCCCTCCGCCGCCAACGCCTTATAATAGTAACCAGAGCAAGTTTTCCGATCACATTTGGAGTTTATTTATGCGTTGGCAAGGGCGTCGTGAGAGTGACAATGTCGAGGATCGCCGTGGGCAGTCTTCCGGTCTGGGCGGCGGTGGCGGGCCACGGATACCTATCGGCGGCAAAGGTGGCCTGATCATTCTGGTAGTGGTGCTGGTTGCCGGTTACTACGGGGTCGATCTGACTCCCCTATTGAACGGCGGAGATGTCTCGCCACAAACTCAGCAGCAAAGTGCCAACATCAGCCCGCAGGACGATCAACTGGCCAAATTTACCTCGGTGGTGCTGGCATCTACCGAAGATAACTGGCAGGGGATCTTCAAGCATATGGGGAAAAACTATCAGGATCCCAAACTGGTGATGTACCGAGGCGCGACGCGTACCGGTTGCGGTACCGGCCAGTCGGTAATGGGGCCGTTCTATTGCCCGGCGGACGATACGGTCTATATCGACCTCTCGTTCTACCAGGATATGAAAACCAAGCTGGGTGCTGGCGGCGACTTTGCCCAGGCCTATGTGGTTGCGCATGAAGTGGGCCACCACGTGCAGAATCTGCTGGGGATCGAGCGCAAGGTTCGTCAGATGCAGCAAGGGGCCAGCCAGGCTGAGGTTAACCGCCTGTCGGTGAAAATGGAGCTACAGGCCGACTGTTTTGCTGGCGTTTGGGGTCACTATGCAGAGAAACAGCAAATGCTGGAAGCGGGCGATCTCCAGGCCGCGCTGAATGCCGCACAGGCGATCGGCGATGACCGTTTGCAGCAGCAAAGTCAGGGGCGAGTGGTACCGGACAGCTTTACCCATGGCACCTCGCAGCAGCGTTATACCTGGTTCAAGCAAGGGTTCGACAGCGGCGATCCTAATACCTGCAACACCTTCGCCTCTCGTTGATATGACTCAGTGCCGGTGCTTAGAGCCCGGCACTCTGCTTTCAGGTCCCAATGCTAATGTTACAAACAATGCAGCAACACATGCAGCGGCAGGGTATTCGGCGGCTGTTGGTGCTCAGCGGTGAGCCGCAATGGTGCCGAGCTCAGGCACAACAACTGGTGACCCAATTGCCGGGCGACTGGCCTTGGGTCGGTAATGATGTACCCGTTGGGAGCGATGCGCTGGCAAGTGGCGCGGTCAAAACCCTGTTGGGGCAAGAGCGGTTGCATGCGGTGTTTGATGCGACCGAAGGCCTCGACGTTGAGGCATTGGCCCAACTCTGCGGCGCGCTACGCGCGGGAAGCTGGTTGCTGTTGTTGGTACCCTCCTGGCAACGCTGGGCGCAGCAACCCGACAGCGACAGCCTACGTTGGAGCGATTGCCCGCAACCGATCGCGACTCCCCACTTTATCCACCACCTGCAACAGCAATTGCTGGCCGATAGCGAAGTGTCAATCTGGCGGCAAGGTGAATCGCTGTATCTGGCTCCCTTGCCGGAGCGTCAGACGTGGCAGGAGCCAGATGGCAACCCAACGGCCGAACAGCAGGCCATTTTAGGCCGGTTGCTGGCGGCAGACTCAGGCATCTGGGTATTAACCGCCGCGCGTGGCCGGGGGAAATCCACGGTAGCGGGAATGTTGATGGCAAACAGTCCGCTAGCCTGTTGGATCACTGGCCCTAGCCGCGCCGCGACCGACGTTGCCAGCGAGTGGTCTGCAGGGCGGGCGCAGTTTTGGGCGCCAGACGCCTTGCTGCAACATTGTGTTGAACATTATGCAAGTGGTGTTGGTTGGCTGCTGGTGGATGAGGCCGCAGCGATCCCTGGCCCGTTATTGCAGCAACTAATGAGCTATTTCCCACGCGTTTTACTTACTACGACGGTGCAGGGCTACGAAGGTACTGGGCGTGGATTTTTGCTGAAGTTTTGCGCCGGTTTAGCGCATTGGCAGCCGCTAAGTTTGCAGCAGCCCATGCGTTGGGCTGAGGGCGATGCTCTGGAGCGTGTCATCGATCATGCCTTGCTGTTTAACGAAGAGCCGGTATGGTCTGCTGCCAGACAACCTCCAACGATCACATCAATTGAGCAGTCTAAATTGTGCGGCGATCCGCAACGGTTACGGCGTTTCTATGCCTTGCTCTGTAGCGCACACTATCGTACTTCACCGCTGGATTTACGCCGCCTGATGGATGCGCCAGGCATGCATTTCAGTGCGGCAACGCTGGGTAATGAAGTCGTTGGGGCGTTATGGCTGGTGGATGAGGGTGGCCTGGAGGCTGAACTGTCTCATGAGGTTTGGGCGGGCCGCCGCAGGCCGCGTGGCAACCTGGTGGCGCAATCTCTGGCGGCGCATAGCGGCCAATGGTGGGCACCTACGCTGCGTTCTCGCCGTATTACCCGTATCGCCGTATTGCCGGAGTTGCGTCAACAAGGGATCGCCAGCCAGTTGATCGAACAACAGAAGCGTAGCGCACAGGGGCTGGACTTTCTTTCCGTCAGCTTCGGCTATACCGAGCCGTTGTGGCGGTTTTGGCAATCCTGTGGCTTCACCCTGGTGCGGATCGGCAACAAACCGGAAGCCAGTAGCGGTTGTTATACCGCAATGGCGTTACTTCCTATCAGCGAGCAAGGTGAAAACCTGTGCCATGCGGCGCATAAGCATCTGGCGCGCGATTGGCGCTGGTTGCGGCAACGTAGCGATCTGTTGCTGGAATTTACCGAAGATGCCGATCCCGTATTAAACGAAGAAGACTGGCGCGAGCTGGCAGGCTTTGCCTTTGCGCATCGGCCATTAGAGGCTAGTCTAGGGGCGCTACAACGTTTACTGCTAACCAGTGAGTTACCTTGTGCGGCCTTGCGCGCACATTTACAGCAACAACAAACCACGGCTCAGTGTGTTGCCCAATATGGTTTGAGCGGCCAAAAAGCCTTGCTGCGCCTTTGGCGACAAGAGGCTGGGCAAGCATTGGCTCAACTCAATACGCAACGCTGTTGCTATTGGCAGCAATGGACACAATCGTTGCAATAAATGGAAAGAGTTGTTCAATAAAACCCGATTTCCCTGATTTCTCCACAGCGTATAGTAAGCAACATTGACCGGGGCAACCCGGACGTATTTAACCTGAGGAGTCCCCATGAAACATTCACATTTCGTTGTCCAAAGCCCCGCAACACCGGCAGAGCAACTGATCCTGCTGTTTCATGGTGTAGGGGATAACCCGGTGGCGATGGGGGAGATCGGCAGTTACTTCGCCAAAGATTTCCCGCAGGCCTTGGTAGTGAGCATCGGTGGCCCGTTTGCTTTTGGCAACGGTGAGGGTCGCCAATGGTTCTCGGTGCAGGGGATCACTGAAGATAACCGCGCACAGCGTATTGCCGAAGTGATGCCAACCTTTGTTGAAACCGTGCGCTACTGGCAGCAACACAGCGGCGTGGGCTATGCAGGCACCGCTCTGGTTGGTTTTTCTCAGGGGTCAATCATGGCGCTGGAAGGCTTGAAGGCCGAAGCCAAACTGGCCGGGCGAGTGGTGGCCTTCAGCGGGCGTTTTGCCCAGTTGCCGGAGGCCGGTTTCTGTGACAGCGTGGTTCACCTGATCCATGGTGAAACGGATGGCGTTATTGCGGTGCAACATGCGCAAGCGGCAGAGGCTAAACTACAGGCCGTTGGCGGGGACGTGACGTTGGATATTGAGCCAGGTGTCGGGCATGCGATCAGCGCTGGCATGATGAACTCTGCACTGGAGCGTTTGCATTACTACGTGCCACAGCGCTATTGGGAAGAGGCGATGTTTGGTAAACGAGGCGATCTGATCGCCTTTAAATAAACCGCAGGGCGCTGATGTGCGCCCTGACGTTATTTCTTTTTGGGCCAGTCTTCTTCGTCATCCCACTTGGCGTTGTTATCGCGGTGGGGGGGCAATTCCGGCTTGTTAGCCAGGAACTTGCGGTGGTCAAGACGGCGTAATTCCTTGATCCCGTTAATGACCATACCTACCAGGATCACCAGAACTATCCACCAGTAGTCAGCTAACCAATGCATGTTTACACCTTTCCTTCAGGGCGAATAAAACGCGAGAATATTGCGGGCAGATGGCCTGCGAGCCATGATGCACCTGCAACGTCCTTATCCCGCCAGGCTGCCAGCAGCAGCTCGGGCGTCAGCAAATGTTCGGCCTCCTGCGCCAGCGGGCGATAACTCAAATGCCAGGGTTCCACTGCCACGCCACCCTGATCGGCGGTAAACGGACGATAGAAACCAAACTCGGCCATATGCGCCGTCAGCCAAAGATTTAGCGGATAAAAATAACCTTCGGCTTCATATTCCCAAGGCTCCAGCTGCAACTTTTGCCCTTCCGGTAAGAGCGACGGATCGTAGACATCCAGATCGCTGCCCCAGTGATGGCGGCTGGCACCCGGCAAGGCTGACCAACGTAGGATCGCCTCGCAACGCTCGGCTGCAGACAGCGGCTGGATATCCATTGGCTGGCTGTGCTGATCTAATACTGGCCGTTCACCGCAGAACTTGCCATTCCAGATCGCCAATTGCCGGTCAAAATCGCGAAAGGTGCTGGCCGGTTGCAGATCAAAGCCTGCCGTTTTCGCCGCCTGCTGCATGGCCTGAAAGGCCAGCACTGCGGCGGGTTGCAGCCGATGATTGCCGCTCAGTACGGTGAGGTGCTCCGTTGAGCGCCCGGTGAGCATTTCTGCGCTGATCATGCGACCAACTGTTCCATGATACGCTGATACATGCGGCTCAGTAACTGTAGATCGGCCGCATGTACGCATTCGTTCACTTTATGGATGGTGGCGTTAACCGGTCCCAGTTCAACCACCTGTGCGCCCATCTGGGCGATAAAGCGGCCATCAGAGGTGCCGCCGGTGGTCAGCAACTGTGGTGTGAGTTCGGCATAGTGTTCCACGGCGTTGACTACGGCATCAACCAATGCACCACGTGCGGTCAGGAAAGGTTGGCCAGACAGCCACCAATCGATACTGTAGTTCAACTTATGGCGATCCAGCAGTTCCTGTACCCGCTGTTTGATCAGGGTATCGGTAAGCTCGGTGCTGAAGCGGAAGTTGAACTGCACGAACATTTCGCCCGGGATCACGTTGTTGCTACCGGTACCTGCCTGCACGTTGGCAATTTGCATGCTGGTTGGCGGGAAGAATTCGTTGCCTTGATCCCACTCAATCGCGACTAGTTCGTTTAGGGCAGGAATAGCCCGATGAACCGGGTTATCGGCCAGATGTGGATAGGCAACATGTCCTTGAATACCATGGATGCGCAGGTTGGCTGTCATCGAGCCACGACGGCCATTTTTTACCACGTCGCCGACCCGGTCGGTGCTTGAAGGCTCGCCGACCAGGCAATAATCAAGGCGCTCGTTGCGAGCCATCAAGGCTTCCACCACCTTCACAGTGCCGTGAGTGGCGCTGGCCTCTTCGTCTGAGGTGATCAGAAATGCCAGACGGCCCTGATGATCGGGGTTGGCGGCAACGAAACGTTCGGCAGCCACCAGCATGGCAGCCAGGGAGCCTTTCATATCGGCGGCTCCGCGACCATAAAGCATGCCGTCGCGGATCACCGGTTCAAACGGTGGGTTATCCCAATTTTTCTCGTCACCGGTAGGCACCACATCGGTGTGGCCAGCAAATGCCAGCGTGCTGCCCTGGCCGCGCCAGGCCCAGAAGTTCTGTGTATCGCCAAAGTTCATGGGTTCGACGGTAAAACCGATCGCTTGCAGGCGGGCAATCATCAGCTCCTGGCAGCCTTCATCATGCGGGCTGAGGGAAGGGCGCTTGATAAGCTGTTGTGCCAGCTCGATAACAGGGCAGATCATGAGTTAACCTCGGTAATAAATTGCTGATAGCTTTCGCTGCTAAAACCTAACAGGGCATGGCCTTTACCATCATCCAGCAGGGGGCGTTTGATAATTGCCGGTTGCTCCAGCATCAAAGCGATGGCGGCGTCGGCGTTGTCGCAGGCATTGCGCTGGGCTTCATCCAGTTTACGCCAGGTGGTGCCACGAGTGTTCAACAATGGCTGCCAACCCAGGCGTGCGACAAAATCACGCAACAGCTGTTCGTCCAGCCCGTCTGCGCGGTAGTCGTGAAATTGGTAGGCTACACCGTGCTCTTCCAGCCAGCGGCGGGCTTTTTTGATAGTGTCACAATTTTTGATGCCGAACATGGTCAGCGAGGCGTGCTGCGGTTTGTCTGTCATGGCGTAAAAGCTACCTTTTAATCGTCAAAATCTGTACGGAACGATGAGTGAGGGTACCGCTCGTCTATATAGAGATAATGCGGGAAAACGGGGCTTAGATCCAGACGGCTGTGGGTTTTGAGGCTTGCAACACCTTTTCAGTGGCGATAGCATCTGGTGTCATGAGGTTGACTAATGAAAAAGATCAAAAGAGTGAACGGGTTGCTATTGGGATCTGGCTTCACCAAACGTGAGATTCGCAAAATAACAGAAAATGCCAAAATTTTTGACCTTGATATTATCTATTCAGTCAGAGATATCGGTAAAAGGACGATTAGGGCAGGTCTTATTTTAGCGGTGATATTAATTATTTTTACGACTGGAACAGTTCTCAAAGACGGATTTTTTGGTTTCGGAATTATAGTCTTGATGATACTTATGGTAATAATTCCTGCTTATTACCTTACGCCGTTGAGGCTCTACATTAAATCTGCGTTATTTTACCTCAAGGATCGCTAGCCAATTGATACTCAACGCACATATCCGCTGTTCTGTAACCGTTCCAGCGCGTTCCCATCGGCATATACCATGCCGGTAGTCAGATCGTGGAAGCCATATCGCTTATAAAATGCCAGTTTATCCGGCACCGAGTAAATAAACACTTTGCCCAACGGAGCCAGATCTCGCATAACGTGATCCATCAACTGCCGACCATAACCGCACCCCTGAAAGCGCGGATCGATGGCGACATCGGCCAGGTAAGCTACCGAGGTCATATCACTAATGGCATGAGCGGTAGCCATCAACTCCCCCTCAATAAATCCCCAGTAACAGAACTGGCTGTTTTGATACACCTTCTGTAAGACCTGCGGATCGCGTTCGCCTAGCCCGGCAGCGGCCAGCAATTGGCCCAGTTGCTGCCAATCGATATGACAACTACGTAAATCGGTGATGATCTCCATCATGTTCTCCTCAGCCAATACGATCCAAGTCAGCAGCATATTGCTGGATAGCACGCTGGTAGCTGCTGATCTCGGTATGTGCAGAAGTCTCGGCCAGCAGGATCAGCAGATCGGCCACCGCCTGTTTGGTTTCACCCAGATTGTAGAGCGTCATGGCCCGAAATAGGGTGATCTCTTTAGCCTGTGGGAACTCGCTGAGCCCCTTATCAAAGGTGTTGAGTGATTTCTGGTATTCCCCTAATGCGCGATAGGTGCTGCCCAGGCCAAGCCAGGCTTCCTGGCGTAATTGTGCCGGCAGATCGTACTGTAAGGCGGCGAGATAGCAGGGAATGGCCTGCTGCTCAAAGCCCTGCACATCGTACAGGCAGGCCAGTTGATAATGCAGCGTTGCATCCAGCGGTGCCTGTTGCAGCATCTGCTGGGCCAGTTCGCTGGCTTCCTGGTAGCGGCCTTGCTCTTTCAGTTGCTCGATGGTGATGGTCGAAGACATGATTTTCCCTTTCAACGGTGTTTTTTTAAACCCATCAGCACGCTACTACGCGGATATTGATCCGACAAGAAATATAAAAACCAGGTAGATTTCTGATTAACTTGAAAATGTGTGCTAGCCCCCGCTTTCTCTCACCGGCATCGTTCCCAAAAGGCTTCACTTGGTCAAAAAACCGGCGTAGAATCCCTGCGTCCAATAACGGAGGTTGTGAAGTATCATGGTTGATCGTGAGTTAAAAAACTGGAAAGACTTTATTGATGAGATGTTAGGTAACTAACGCCATATAGGGTTTAAGGCTTGAATAAGGCTATTTGATTTGTTTTTATTTAAAGCACCTAGGGTAACAATATTAAGTCTTTAGCAAAGCAGCCTCGGTTTCCCGAAGCTGCTTTTTTTACGCCCGTTATTCAGTGGGTTTGCCCACTTTGCCAGGGAAGCGGCGGCGTACCAGGACGAAGAACAGCGGTACAAAGAAAATCGCCAGCACGGTGGCTGAAATCATGCCGCCCATCACCCCGGTACCTACCGCATGTTGGCTACCTGAGCCCGCCCCGGAACTGATTGCCATTGGTAGCACACCGAAGATAAAGGCTAACGAGGTCATCAGAATAGGGCGTAGGCGCAGGCGTGAAGCTTCCAGCGTTGCCGCCATCAGATCCTTGCCTTTGTGGTTCAGCTCGTTGGCAAACTCTACGATCAGGATGGCGTTCTTGGCCGACAGCCCGATAATCGTCAACAGCCCCACCTGAAAGTACACATCGTTTTCCAGCCCGCGCAGCCAGGTGGCCGTGACGGCACCGATCACCCCCAGTGGCACCACCAACATGACCGAGAACGGGATCGACCAGCTTTCATACAGGGCTGCCAGACACAGGAATACCACCAGCAGCGAGATGGCATAGAGCGCCGGAGCCTGAGAACCAGACAGACGTTCCTGGTAGGACATCGCCGTCCATTCCAAACCAAAACCGGTTGGTAGTTGGCTGACGAGCTTTTCCATTTCATCCATTGCGGTACCGGTACTGACGCCAGAGGCGGCCTCACCGACAATTTCTACCGTAGAGTTGCCGTTGTAGCGCTCCAGACGCGGTGAACCATATTCCCAATGAGAGGTGGCGAAGGCGGAGAAGGGCACCATCCCGCCGCTCTTGTTACGTACATACCACTTGTTAATATCCTCTGGCAGCATGCGGAAGGTTGCTCCGGCCTGGACGTACACTTTTTTCACCCGCCCACGGTCTAAGAAGTCGTTGACGTAGGTGGAGCCCCAGGCGGTGGACAGGGTGTTGTTGATATCGTCGATCGACACGCCCAGCGCTTGCGCTTTGCGTTGATCGATATCGATTTGCAATTGTGGGCTGTCATCGAGGCCATTATGGCGCACGCGTGACAGCTGCGGGTTTTGCCCCGCCAGTTGCAGTAACTGATCGCGAGCCTCCATCAGTTTGGCGTGCCCCAGTCCTGCGTGGTCTTCCAACTGCATATCGAAGCCCGAAGAGTTCCCCAGCCCGGTGATTGCGGGCGGACTGCTGGCGATGACGCGTGCCTCGTTGATATTGCTAAAGGCCTTGGTGGCACGATCGATGATATCGAACGAGCTGTTGGCCCCTGAGGTGCGCAGATCCCAGTCCTTCAGGCGCAAGAACAGACGTGCGACGTTCTGGCCATTACCGCCAGGCCCGGCACCGATGGTTGAGAACACCGACAGCACATCGGCTTTCTCTTCGGTCAGGAAGTAGTGCTCGACCTTTTCCACCACCTTGGTGGTTTGCTGCAAGGTGGAGCCTGCGGGCAACTGTACCTGTACGGTGAATACGCCACGGTCTTCCTGCGGCAGGAACGAGGTTGGCAGCTTGATAAACAGGAGTGCCATACCGGCCAGCAGCAACAGGTAAATCACCATGTAGCGGGCGCTGTGATGCAGCACGCGCGCCACCCCACGTTCATAGCGCTCGGTATTGCGGTTGAACATGCGGTTAAACCAGCCGAAGAAACCGCGTTTGCCGTGATGATGGCCTTGGGCGATCGGCTGGAGAATAGTGGCACATAGGGCCGGGGTGAGGATCATGGCCACCAGTACCGAAAGCACCATCGCGGAAACGATGGTGATCGAGAACTGGCGATAAATAGCCCCGGTAGTGCCGCCGAAGAAGGCCATCGGGATAAATACCGCCGAAAGCACCATGGCAATCCCCACCAATGCGCCCTGGATCTGGCCCATGGATTTACGGGTGGCGTCTCTTGGGGAGAGGCCTTCTTCACTCATCACGCGTTCTACGTTTTCCACCACCACGATGGCGTCGTCCACTAACAGGCCGATCGCCAGCACCATGGCAAACATCGTCAGGGTGTTAATGCTGTAGCCGAAGGCCGAAAGGATGGCGAAGGTGCCCAACAGCACCACGGGTACGGCGATGGTGGGGATCAGCGTGGCGCGGAAGTTTTGCAAGAACAGGTACATGACCAGGAACACCAGCAAAATGGCTTCCAACAGGGTTTTTACTACGTCATGGATCGACGCCTGCACGAATGGTGTCGTCTCATAGGCGACCTTGGCTTCCAGCCCATGAGGGAAATACTGGGAAAGCTCGGCGATCTTGGCCTTGACCAGTTGATCGGTTTGCAATTCGTTGGCACCGGAGGCCAGCTTGATGTTCATCCCCGCCGCCTGTAGACCGTTGTAGCGGCTGAGGTAGTTATAGTTTTCCCCGCCTAATTCCACTGTGGCAACGTCACCTAATGTCACCAGCGAACCGTCCTGATTGACGCGCAGCGTGATTTGGCGGAACTGCTCCGGCGTTTGCAACTGGGATTGGGCGTTGATCGTGGCGTTCAGCGCCTGCTGATCTACGGAAGGAGATCCACCTAACTGGCCTACCGCCACCTGGGCGTTCTGCGAACTGATGGCGTTGACCACATCCTGGGTGGTGAGCTGGTAGCTGGTGAGCTTGTTCGGATCCAGCCAGATACGCATGGCGTATTGCGAACCGTAAACGTCCATGCTGCCCACCCCGTTGATACGGCTGAGTGGGTCTTGCAGGTTGGAGACGATATAGTCCGCGATGTCCTGCTTATCCATGCTGCCATCGGTGGAGACAAAGGCCACCATCATCAGCGTGGTGTCGCCAGATTTTGATACCGTCACGCCTTGTTGTTGTACCGCCTGTGGCAATCGCTTGATGGCCGATTGCAGCTGGTTCTGCACTTGCTGCATCGCCTCGTTGGGATCGGTGCCAGCATCAAAGGTCAGTGTGACCGAGGCCTGACCGGTATTGGTGCTCTGGGACGACATATACATCATGTTGTCGAGGCCGGTCATGTTCTGTTCAATAATCTGGGTAACGGTATTTTCCAGCGTCTGCGCCGACGCCCCCGGATAGGTCGCACTGATACGCACGTTTGGCGGAGCGAGATTCGGATATTGTTCAACAGGTAGAGAAAAAATCGCCAACGTCCCCGTCAGGCAAAGAATAATTGCCAGAACCCAGGCAAAAATCGGGCGATCAATAAAAAAATTGGCCATGCAGCATGAACCTCGTTGTGACTTGTTCTATTTGTGACAGCATCAGTTATGCTTATGCCTGGCGCTTACTGGTGGCCGGGCTGTCGCAGGATTTCATTGTACCCAAAGGTGCTACTGCACTTTACTCGTCAAGCGAAGATAAAGCGTGGAGAAAAAAAGGAGATAATGTAAATAACAGTAGTAGAAATCTACAGTTACACATTGCAGCGTAACGCAACGCGTCATTATGGCGATTTTATTGCGTTACGGTGAAATAATCAGGAAGTTTTCTGCCGCAGGAGTTTAGCATGGAAATTAACCCGGTATTTGCTCGTCGTCTTTACCTGTGCTGGCTGATCAGCACTAATGAACACCCTAACGTGCCGCGCCTGATGGAACTGACCGGTTGGCCGCGCCGTACCTTGCAGGACGTATTGAAAGCGCTGCCTGGCCTGGGCCTGGAGTTGCAGTTTGTTCAACAAGGGGTGCGCAATAACGCCGGTTATTACCAGTTGGTAAGTTGGGGGCCGCTCAACCAAGGTTGGGTTAATCAGCATCATGAGATGCTGCTGGCGGCGATAGATTGAATGTTCCCCCGGCATGCCGGGGAAGCATTACTGGCTTTTCGATTCCAGATACATCACGGTTGCTGCCACACGCGAACGCACGTTAAGCTTGCGCAGCATGTTGCGGATGTGCACTTTCACCGTCTCTTCAGAAATATGCAACTGAGCCGCGACCTGCTTGTTCGACATACCGCGCGCCACTTCCTGCAACACGTCCAGCTCACGTTCGGTAAGGTCGGCAAAGGGATCGTGCTGCTCGCTACGCGATGAGAGATAGTCCGCTACCGCGTCGCTAATCACGTTCTGGCCTTCGGCGGCCTGGCGAATATGTTCCAGCAGTTGTTCCGGCTCGCTGTCTTTCAGCAGATAACCATCGGCACCGGCATCGATCAGGGCATAGACGTCGCTGCGGGAGTCGGAAACGGTCAGCACGATGATACGAGCATCCACCCCTTCATCGCGCAGGGCTTTCAGCGTATCCAACCCGGAAAGGCCTTTCATATTCAGATCGAGCAGGATCACGTCTGGCGTGAACTGCGCGGCCAGGGCGATCGCTTCAGCACCGCTGCTGGCTTCCGCCACCACGGTGAAAGTCGGATCCAGCCCCAGCAGCTGTTTGATGCCACGCCGCATCAGCGGGTGATCGTCCACGATCATTACTCGGAAATTTTTAATCACAATAAAACATGCTCCCTGTAGCGAGTAAAGCTACTGCGTAATGCAGGCAGTAAAGCTGACTCTTAAAATATAGTCGTAATTAGCATTGTCGTTCGGCTCGTATGGCCGCCGTGCAATGCTGTTGGCCCTTATGGCGGAAAGGTCAGACAGACTTCTGTCCCCCCGGCATGAGCACGCCTGATTTGTAACGTTCCGTTCAGGCGCGTTGCGCGTTCGCTCATAATGGTTAGCCCGTAATGGCCTTCGGGTTCGTCCAGGCTATCGATGCCGCAGCCGTCGTCACTGATGATGATCTCGTTGTCTCCGCTGGGGGAGACTTCGCAGTGGATCACAATTTCCTGTGCATCGGCGTGTTTGATGGCATTAAGCACGGCTTCACGTACGATCTGTAGCGCATGAACCTGTTGTTGGGCATTCAACGCCTGCGAGGCTAGCCGACAGTGTAACTGAATCCGCGCGCTGGTCAGCAGTTTTAATGGTTCTAATACCTGCTGCAACGCGGCGTTCAGATCGGCATCCTGAATGCTCAGGCGGAAGGTGGCCAGCAGTTCGCGCAATTGGCGGTAAGCATCCGCCAGTGCTCGATCAAAATCATCAATGATCTCATCCGCCTGTGATGAATGGCCAGCCAGGGTGCGCTTAAGCAGGGTGAGCTGGATGCGCAAAAACGTCAGCGCCTGGGCCAGCGAATCGTGCAGTTCGCGGGCGATGGTGGAGCGTTCTTCCATCAACAAAAACTGCATATGCTGCTTTTGCGCCCGGTTAAAGTACACCCCACGGCTGAGCATATTAGTCACGCTTTGCATCAGATGTGGATGAGGCGGCTGTTGTTCATGTTGCCAGCTCAGGCTGCCCAACGGTTTGTTGTCCTGCATGATCGTCAGTGAATGCCAGGCCAGCTCCGCCACGGGTTCACCACTGCTGACTTGCCATTGGCTGAGGCTGTCAGCCACCTGGAGCCGTATGCAGTGCAATTGTTCGCTCAGCTTGATGATGCTCAACACCTTCTCGAACGCCCGTTGATCCAACTGCCCCACGCTCAGCGCCTGGGAGCAACTGTAGAGCACTTCCAGCGTGCGGTTGGCCTGTTGCAGGCGCTCGGTCTTTTCCTGCACTTTCTGCTCAAGCGATTGATAGAGCTTGGCCAGTTCGCCAGACATGGTGGTGAAGGTTTGCGAGAGCACGCCCAGTTCATTGGGTAGTGAGACGTCGAGCGGCGGGTAATGGAAATCACGTTGCTGCATCCGCAGGCTGGCATCCACCAGGCGGGTAAGCGGGGTGACCACCTGGCGGCGCATAAAGCGGATGCAGAACAGCACCAGGGCAATAATGGCGATATAACCCATCACGCTGATTGCGGCGACAATGGCCAGCTTTTGTTCGGAATAGCGCTGCAACGCCAAGACAAAATGGTCGATCTGATTGACATAGCTGGCCACGTTGGCCTGATAGTTTTCCGGGTGACCGGCGAGGATCTGCTTTTCCAGTATCAGCCAGGCCCGGCGCAGCGCCAGATATTTCTGCCGCACATCTTCAGGCACGTAAAATCGATCGAGTTCCATCAGGGCAGGTGCCATCAACGACTGTTGATAATGCATCAGATGCCGCTGCAATTCACTGGAACCGTTGGCAAGCTCATACGCCAGGCGGTAGCTCTGCATGCGCAACGATCCTGCGATATTAATCGCTTCGGCATCCCGCAGGCTACCAGCCACGGTGGTGAGTGCCAATCCGGTAGACAGTATGGAAAGGATCACGATACCTATCAGCGCCTTCGCCAGGCTGGCTGTCACTGAGCGTTTTACGAGCAATTAAGCGTCCTTCTGGTGATTGGCCGACCGGGGCCGCCGGGTGTCATGCGCCGTCAAATTATAACTTTTGCCAGCAAAAAGCATTGCGATTTTTACCAAACGGGTGATCCCTGACTAAATAAAACTTCGCTATATAATCAAGTAAATAACGGTTGTGTGTGCTCCTGCTGGCAAAATGCACTATATCGGCCATCAGCGATTGATCTGGCGCAAGTAATACCCACTTTTACCCATAAAGGGTGATTATCTACTCCCCCCGATAGGCTTACTTTATCCTTGCCTTGAACCCGTTGTTCGAGACAAAAAAATAATAAAATCACACTATAATTTTTACACGCGCGCGTGTTGCCAACTTTGAAGGATAACCCGAATGGCCGAATTGTCGCGACGCAGATTGCTCAGCGGACAATGGCGTCATCAAACTGATGCGATCCGTCCTCCGTGGTCGCGTGAAGCCCCTCTGTTCCTTGCGGGTTGCACCCGATGCCAGGCTTGCGTCAACGCCTGCGAAACCGGCGTGTTGATCAGCGGCAGCGGCGGTTATCCCGAAATCGATTTTCAACGCGCGGAATGTACCTTCTGCCGACAATGCGCAGATGCCTGCGAAGCCCCACTGTTTTACCCTCCTGAGCACCAACCCTGGCAACAGGTCGCGTCGTTTTCGGCCGTTTGCCTGGCGATGCAGGGGATTGAATGTCGCAGCTGTCAGGACAGTTGTGAAACGCAGGCGATCCGTTTTCGGCCACGATTGGGCGGCATAGCCCAACCGGCGCTCGAGGCGGCGGCGTGCAACGGTTGCGGAGCCTGCGTTGCCGGTTGCCCGACCTCGGCGATTGCAATAACCCGGAGTGAAAATAATGAGCAGTGAATGGCACGTAAGCGGGTTGATGGTGCAGGCCCGGCCAGATAAATTCCCGGCGCTGATTGCGACGCTGCTGGCCATCCCGGATACAGAAATTCCGACACAGGACCAGCAGCAAGGCAAGTTAGTCGTCGTTATGCAAGCAGCAAGCTCCCAGGCGTTGCTGGAAAAAATTGAGTCGACGCGCAATCTGGAAGGCGTGTTGGCAGTGTCGCTGGTTTATCACCAGCAGGATGAGCAAGGTGAGGTAATGCCATGAAACTCAGTCGTCGAGACTTCATGAAAGCGAACGCCGCAGCGGCTGCTGCCGCAGCTGCCGGGCTGACGATCCCAACGGTCGCCCAAGCCGTGGTCGGTGGCGGTGACGAAATCAAATGGGACAAAGCACCTTGCCGTTTCTGCGGCACCGGGTGTGGCGTTCTGGTCGGTACCCAAAATGGCCGCGTGGTGGCTTCACAGGGCGATCCGGATGCTCCGGTTAACCGGGGTCTGAACTGTATCAAAGGCTACTTCCTGCCCAAGATCATGTACGGCAAGGATCGTCTGACACAGCCAATGCTGCGTATGAAGAATGGGCAGTACGATAAAGAAGGTGAGTTTACCCCAATCAGTTGGGAGCAAGCCTTCGACATTATGGAAGAAAAATTCAAAGGGGCACTGAAGGAAAAAGGGCCAGAATCGGTTGGTATGTTCGGGTCCGGCCAATGGACGGTATGGGAAGGCTATGCGGCCTCCAAACTGTTCAAAGCGGGCCTGCGCTCCAATAACCTCGATCCGAACGCGCGCCACTGTATGGCGTCTGCGGTGGTCGGCTTTATGCGCACCTTCGGCATGGACGAACCGATGGGCTGCTACGATGATATCGAGCAGGCCGACGCTTTCGTGCTGTGGGGCTCCAATATGGCGGAAATGCACCCGATCTTGTGGTCGCGCATTACCAACCGCCGCCTAGGTAATGACAAGGTCAACGTCTCGGTACTTTCTACCTTCGAACACCGCAGCTTCGAGCTGGCGGATAACGGCATGGTGTTCACTCCGCAGACCGATCTGGCGATCATGAACTACATCGCCAACTATATTATTCAGAACAATGCGGTTGACCAGGATTTCCTCAAGCAGCACGTCAATATCCGCAAAGGGGTGACCGATATCGGTTACGGCCTGCGTCCAACCCATCCGTTGGAAAAAGCGGCGAAGAACCCGGGCAGCGATGCTTCGGAGCCGATGAGCTTCGAAGACTACAAGGCTTTTGTGGCGGAATACACGCTGGAAAAGACCGCCGAAATGAGTGGCGTGCCGAAAGACCAACTGGAAGCGCTGGCTAAACTGTATGCCGACCCGAATGTGAAGGTCGTGTCTTACTGGACCATGGGCTTCAACCAACATACTCGCGGCGTCTGGGCTAATAACCTGTGCTACAACCTGCACCTGCTGACCGGTAAAATCTCCAAGCCGGGCTGTGGGCCATTCTCGCTGACGGGTCAGCCTTCTGCCTGTGGTACCGCGCGTGAAGTGGGGACATTCTCCCACCGTCTGCCAGCCGACATGGTGGTGACCAACGAGAAGCACCGTCAGATTGCCGAACAGAAATGGCAACTGCCAGCCGGCACCATCCCGGAAAAAGTCGGGCTGCACGCGGTCGCACAAGACCGTGCGTTGAAAGACGGCAAGCTGAACGCCTACTGGGTGATGTGTAACAACAATATGCAGGCCGGGCCAAACATCAACGAAGAACGTATGCCGGGCTGGCGCGATCCGCGCAACTTTATCGTGGTCTCCGATCCGTACCCAACGGTGAGTGCGTTGGCCGCCGACCTGATCTTGCCTACCGCCATGTGGGTTGAGAAAGAAGGGGCTTACGGTAATGCCGAGCGCCGTACCCAGTTCTGGCATCAGCAGGTGAAAGCACCGGGTGAGGCTAAATCCGACCTGTGGCAGTTGGTGCAATTTGCCAAACGCTTCAAGGTGGAAGAAGTGTGGCCTGCCGAGCTGATCAACCAGAAGCCGGAATACCGCGGTAAAACGCTGTACGACGTGCTGTTCGCCAACGGTGAAGTGAACAAATACAAACTGGAAGAGATCCCGGCCGATCAACTGAACGACGAGTCTCGCGAATTTGGTTACTACATCCAGAAAGGGCTGTTTGAAGAGTACGCCGGTTTTGGCCGTGGTCATGGTCACGATCTGGCTGCCTTTGATATGTACCATCAGGCGCGCGGTCTGCGCTGGCCGGTGGTGGATGGCAAAGAAACCCTGTGGCGTTATCGTGAAGGGACCGATCCTTATGTGAAAGCCGGTGAAAGCGTGCGCTTCTATGGCAAGCCAGATGGTAAAGCGGTGATCTTCGCACTGCCGTTCGAGCCTGCGGCGGAAAGCCCGGATCAGGAATACGATCTGTGGTTGTCCACCGGCCGTGTGCTGGAACATTGGCATACCGGTTCGATGACACGTCGGGTGCCAGAATTGCACAGAGCCTTCCCGGAAGCGGTGCTGTTTATCCATCCGCTGGATGCCAAGAGTCGCAATCTGCGCCGTGGCGACAAGGTGAAAGTACTGTCACGCCGTGGCGAAGTGATAAGCATCGTCGAAACCCGTGGCCGTAACCGCCCACCGAAAGGTCTGGTGTATATGCCGTTCTTTGATGCCGCACAACTGGTCAACAACCTGACGCTGGACGCAACCGATCCGCTGTCGAAAGAGACCGACTACAAGAAGTGTGCGGTGAAACTGGAGAAGGTATAAGGCCAACGGAATGAGCCAGCAACGAGATAAAACACCAGCCCGGCGGCGTTTCCTACGGGATGCCGCGCGCAGTGTGGCCGGATTGGCAGGGATTGGCGTGCTGCTGGGATTGCAACAAAAGCAATCCCAGGCGCGTGATGGTCTGACGCTGCGGCCACCGGGTGCCCTAGCCGAAGGGGCGTTTGATAGCGCCTGCATTCGCTGTGGCCAGTGTGTGCAAGCCTGTCCGTACCAGACGCTGAAACTGGCGACGCTGTTGTCGCCGAAGGCGGCGGGAACGCCGTACTTTGTGGCGCGGGATATCCCTTGCGAGATGTGTGAAGACATCCCGTGTGTGGTGGCCTGCCCGAGCGGTGCGCTGGATCCGAAACTGACGGATATCGATCAGGCGCGGATGGGGCTGGCGGTGTTGCTGGATCATGAAAACTGTCTGAACTGGCAAGGGCTGCGTTGCGATGTGTGTTACCGGGTTTGCCCGCAGATCGACAAGGCTATCACGCTGGAGCTGCAACACAACGTACGCACCGGCAAGCACGCCATGTTCCTGCCAACGGTACACAGCCAGGATTGCACCGGTTGTGGCAAGTGTGAGCAGGCTTGTGTATTGGAGCAGGCGGCGATCAAGGTGTTACCGATGGAACTGGCGCGTGGCCAGTTGGGTGAACACTATCGCTGGGGCTGGCAGGAAAAGCAGCGCGCAGGGCAATCACTGGTGCCGGAAGGTCTCACATTGCCGGCACGCGGTGTAAAGGGAGGTGAATGATGGCTAATCCAGTCGCTCAAGCCGGGCGTGATGCCCGTCTGCGTCATGGCTGGTTGCGCAGCAATCGCTTCCTGATCCTGCGGCGTTGCAGTCAACTGCTGATCTTGTTGATGTTTCTCTCAGGCCCGCTGTGGGGCGTCTGGATCCTGCGCGGCAACTACAGCGCCAGCCTATTGGCGGAGACGGTGCCGTTAACGGATCCGTTGATGATGCTGCAAAGCCTGTTGGCTGGGCATTGGCCAGCCTGGCTGGTGTGGGTTGGGGCGGTGGTGGTGCTGATCTACGGCCTGATCGGTAATCGGGTGTTTTGCGGCTGGGTTTGCCCGGTCAACCCGGTGACCGATCTGGCGGCCTGGCTGCGGCGCAAGTTGGGCCTGCGTCAATCGGCTAGCCTGCCTCGCTCCCTGCGCTACGGCATCTTGTTTGTTGTCCTGATTGGCAGCGCCGTGAGTGGCACGCTGATCTGGGAATGGATTAATCCGGTGGCCCTGATGGGGCGCGGGCTGATCCACGGCAGCAGCGGGGAAGGGGCATTAGCCTGGCTGAAAGGGCTGGGTGCCGCATTTGGTGCTGGCATCTGGTTGATTGTGGCGCTGTTCCTGTTCGATCTGCTGGTGGTCGAACATGGCTGGTGTGGCCATCTTTGCCCAATGGGTGCGCTGTACGGTGCCATTGGTAGCCAAGGTGTGGTGCAGATCAGCGCGGAGAACCGTGATAACTGTACACGCTGCATGGATTGTTTTCATGTTTGCCCGGAACCGCAGATCCTGCGTGAGCCATTATTAGTCAAAAAAGGCACACCACAGGTTGCCAGTGATGCCTGTATTGCCTGCGGACGTTGTATCGACGTTTGTGCAGAAAACGTATTCGAAATTAAGAGCAAATTTCATTATTCGGGAGCCAAAAAATGACCAGCAATGTCCTGAAAAAGCAGCTTTCCCTGTGGGGCGCGCTGTTAACACTGGTAGTTGCCAGTGCCGCGTTTGCCGCCAGCGATGTCGATCTCAAGCAATCGCCAGAGGTTTCCGGCACCGCTGAAGGGCAGATAAAAATGCCCAAGCAGCAGGAAAAGATGGCACTAAACTATGTCAATCAGCCGCCGATGATCCCGCATAGCGTCGACGGCTACCAGATTAGCAAAAACACTAACCGCTGCTTGCAGTGCCACGGCGTGGAGCATTACCGCACCACCGGGGCACCGCGCATCAGCCCGACACACTTTATGGACAGCGATGGCAAGGTACTGGGGGAAGTCGCTCCACGCCGTTATTTCTGTCTGCAATGTCACGTACCACAAACCGATGCGGCACCAATCGTCGGTAATGATTTCAAGCCAATGCAGGGCTTTGGGCACTAAGCGGGGGAGCTATGGCCGAACGTAATACCACAACATCCGAGAAAAAGGCCGGGCCGATCCGCCGGTTATGGCGCTGGTTGCGCAGGCCGAGCAGGTTGGCCCTGGGGACTTTGCTGCTGTTGGGCTTTGTAGCCGGGATCGTTTTCTGGGGCGGTTTCAACACCGGTATGGAAGCGGCCAACACCGAAAAATTCTGTATCAGCTGCCACGAAATGCGTGAAAACGTCTACGAAGAGTATATGGAGACGGTGCACTACAATAACCGCAGCGGCGTGCGTGCCACCTGTCCGGATTGCCACGTCCCGCACGAGTGGGGCCCGAAGATGCTGCGTAAGATGAAGGCTAGTAAAGAGCTGTATGCCAAAATATTTGGCATTATCGACACGCCGCAGAAGTTTGAAGAACATCGCTTGGCGATGGCCAGCAACGAGTGGGCGCGTATGAAGGCCAATAACTCGCAGGAGTGTCGTAACTGTCACAACTTCGAGTATATGGATTTCACCGCGCAGAAAACCGTGGCGGCCAAGATGCATGACAAAGCGATTACCGAAGGCAAAACCTGTATCGATTGTCATAAAGGGATTGCGCATAAACTGCCAGACATGCACGGAGTGCCTACCGGCTTCTAAACTCTGGTTGATGAAAACCCCGCAGTGCTCCAAGGCCTGCGGGGTTTTTTGTTGCAAATCTGCCGTGGCTGCGCTTTGCTAGTAGCGATAGGTTGGAGTGAATGGGCTAACGTAAGAAGGGAATATGTCGTCGAAAATTGAAAATATCAGAAAGCAGCTGTTATCGGACAACTGGTACGTTTTGAATAAATATACTTTTGATTTGAAACGTAAAAATGGTGGCACCATCGAACAGGTACGCGAGGTCTACGATCGCGGCAACGGGGCGACCATTCTACTGTATAACCGTGCCAAGGGCACTGTGGTGCTGACCAACCAGTTCCGCATGCCAACCTACGTCAACGGCAATACCACGGGCATGCTGCTGGAAGCTTGTGCCGGGTTGCTGGATGACGATCAGCCTGAGCAGTGCGCCCGCCGTGAAGCGGTTGAGGAAACCGGTTTTCAGGTTTCGCAGGTGCAAAAGATCTTTGAGGCTTATATGTCGCCGGGTGGCGTCACGGAAATACTTCACTTCTTTATTGCCGAGTATCAGGATGATGAGCGGCAAACCATCGGTGGCGGCATTGAGGATGAAGATATTGAAGTGGTGGAGTTGCCGTTTGGTGAGGCCATTGCGATGATCGCTGATGGTCGTCTCAAGGATGGTAAAACCATCATGCTGTTGCAGTATCTACAGATCCATCGGGTGATGGAGTAGTTCTGGTTGTCCCCTCACCCCAACCCTCTCCCCAAGGAGAGGGAGCTGATGCGGAGATATGGTCAGATGCGGTGAACGAATAGTGACTTATTGCAAAATAGGGGGGCGAAACGTTGGTCAGGCGAACTTCTGTAATGGAGGGGGAACTCGATCGGTTCCCTCTCCCTGTGGGAGAGGGTAAGGGTGAGGGGTTTTATCTCACCTACTTTCAAAGCATTACAGCTGCGCTACCAGCATATCTTCCAGCTTCTGCTGGTCTACGGCGAACAGGCGGATGCCTTCGGCCAACTTCTCCACCGCCATGGCATCCTGGTTATGCAACCAGCGGAACTCGGCTTCGGCCAGTGGCGCGGGCTGGTGGAACCCTTCAACCGATGGCGTCAGTTTACGTTCGATAGGCTGATTGCTCTGCTTCAACTCTTCCAGCAGGTTAGGCGCAATGGTCAAACGGTCACAGCCGGCCAACGCCAGGATCTGCTCAACCTTGCGGAAGCTGGCACCCATGATCACGGTCTGATAGCGGTGCTGTTTGTAGTATTCATAAATGGCACGGACGGACTTAACGCCCGGATCCTGCTCGGCATCATAATCGGTCATCGGCTGTCTGGCCTGATACCAATCGTAGATACGACCAACGAACGGTGAAATCAGGAACACGCCAGCTTCGGCACAGGCGCGAGCCTGAGCAAAGGAGAACAGCAGCGTCAGGTTGGTGTTGATACCTTCTTTTTCCAGCTCTTCAGCCGCCTGGATCCCTTCCCAGGTGGCGGCCAGCTTGATCAGAATGCGGGATTTATCGATCCCCTGGCTTTGATACATGCCGATCAGTTTGCGCGCTTTAGCCACACACATACCACGATCGAAGGACAGACGAGCATCCACCTCGGTGGAGATACGGCCCGGCACGCTTTTTAAAATTTCTACCCCGATATTCACCGCTAATCTGTCACTGGCATTAATCAGTTGGGTTTCCTTGCTGCCGCCTTGCTGGCGGGCGTAGTCCAACGCTTCGGTGATCAGTGGCTTATACTGCGGCAGCGCCGCGGCCTTGAGGATCAACGAAGGGTTGGTGGTGGCATCTTGTGGTTCGAACTGACGGATTGATTCGATATCACCGCTGTCGGCAACGACCACAGTCAACTGTTTGAGTGCGTCTAATTGGTTCATTTATAGCTCCTTGCCCAAAGACATTACGGTAAATGAGAACGTGTTGCATTATGGTCAACACCTTGCATCATATGACCAGTGAATGAAATACGCTTTTTCTGATTGTTGCGATGGATGATAACAATTAGGAAGTACGCCACGTGATCCTGAGCTTGGTGGAGAGCAACGGGTTGAGCAGATTTACGACGATTTCCCTCTCTTGTCCGTTGAGCGCTCGAACAACGTAAAGCAAACGACAGCCTCGTGGTTGCCGGTATAATTATGCTTATGGGATTGTCGAGCTAATCAGTAACGGTGGTCTTTCTTGCCTCGTTAATTAAATAGAACGTGTTATTCCGTTATTCCCCCAGATATTCATCTGGGGTTCACGCCACTTACTTTTATTGAGCGTTCGAAAAGGCCGCGCAAGGGCGTGTGACTAAAAAAAACAGGAGGAGCTATGTCTAGCTTTGAGCCAGACGCTGTTGGCGCAATCATTCAGCGAGTCTGTGAATATCTGCAACCGGTGTTCAATGCCCTTTTAGCCGGCAGCATGGCGTTATTAAAAGGAGCTTATCTGAATATGCCATTACGCCACCGGTTATTAAATGCCGGTATTTGTGCCTTGTTGGCATTAACCGTGCGTGACCTGTTATCGCTGATGGGGTTGGAGTTGGTATGGGCCAATACCATCAGCGTATTAATTGGTTTCCTCGGTGCGGATTACCTTGGTGAGTTAATTAAAAAATTTATTGGCAGAAAAACAGGATTTAAAAATGATAAGTGAACGCATGGAGGTTCAATTTAATGCACGTAGCGAGAAAAACCTGCTTGGGGTGCATCCCGATCTGGTGCGAGTGATGCGTCTGGCGCTGCGTTACTCGCTGGTGCCGTTCTCCATCACCGAAGGGCTGCGGTCTATGGCTCGGCAGCGGGATTTATTGCGTGAGGGGAAAAGCCAAACGCTGAGAAGCCGCCACCTTACCGGGCATGCGGTTGACGTCGTGGCTATGCCTTCAGGGGCGGTGTCCTGGGAGTGGGATTACTATGCCCAGATCGCCTCGGCGGTGCAGCGTGCGGGGCTGGAGTGCGGCATCAACGTCGAATGGGGTGGGGGATGGAAAACGCTGAAAGATGGGCCACATTTCCAATTGCCGTTCAAAGATTATCCGGCTTGAGCGGCCTGCGGTCACTTCTGGGGCCATAAAAACTGTTGCTTTTCTGTTCGCTTAACTTCCTTTTAACTTTTATTTACAAGTTTCGCCCAAGGTTATGGCACGCTTCAAAGTTTGTGACGATTCTCTCACTATACTAGTTCAGCGTTATTGCCTTACCTCATCATAAAAGAAGAAAGCAAAGGAACCCATAATGGACGAACAGCTCAAACAGAGTGCCCTTGATTTCCATCAGTTTCCTGTCCCAGGGAAGATCCAGGTATCGCCGACCAAACCGCTAGCCACCCAGCGCGATCTGGCCTTGGCCTATTCGCCGGGTGTGGCAGCTCCCTGTCTGGAAATTGCCGCCGACCCGCTGGCCGCTTATAAATATACCGCCAAAGGAAACCTGGTCGCGGTGATCTCCAACGGTACTGCGGTACTGGGCCTGGGGAATATCGGTGCGTTGGCGGGTAAACCGGTCATGGAAGGCAAAGGGGTTCTGTTTAAGAAGTTTTCTGGTATTGACGTGTTCGATATCGAAGTCGATGAACTCGACCCTGACAAGCTGATTGACGTGATCGCCGCGCTGGAACCGACCTTTGGCGGCATCAACCTGGAAGATATCAAAGCGCCCGAGTGCTTCTATATTGAGAAGAAGCTGCGCGAGCGCATGAAGATCCCGGTATTCCATGACGATCAACACGGCACGGCGATTATTACTACTGCAGCGGTACTGAACGGTCTGCGGGTGGTGAAGAAAAACATCTCCGACGTACGTCTGGTGGTCTCAGGTGCAGGTGCAGCTTCCATTGCCTGTTTGAACCTGCTGGTGGCGCTGGGCCTGAGCAAACAGAACATCACCGTTTGTGATTCCAAGGGCGTGATCTATCAAGGCCGCGACGCCAAGATGGAAGAAACCAAGGCGGCGTATGCCATCGTGGATAACGGCCAGCGTACGCTGGGTGATGCCATTCCCAATGCCGATATTTTCCTGGGGTGCTCCGGCCCTGGCGTATTGACGCAAGACATGGTGAAAACCATGGCACGCGATCCGCTGATCATGGCCCTGGCTAACCCGGAACCGGAAATTCTGCCACCGTTGGCGAAAGCGGTACGCCCAGACGCGATTATCTGTACCGGCCGTTCTGACTATCCAAACCAGGTGAACAACGTGTTGTGCTTCCCGTTCATCTTCCGCGGTGCGTTGGATGTTGGGGCGACCACCATCAACGAAGAGATGAAGCTGGCCTGCGTGCACGCCATTGCCGATCTGGCGCTGGCAGAGCAGAGCGACGTGGTAGCGTCGGCGTATGGCGATCAGGATCTCTCCTTTGGCCCGGAATACATCATTCCAAAACCGTTCGACCCGCGCCTGATCGTCAAGATCGCGCCAGCGGTGGCCAAGGCCGCCATGGATTCCGGCGTGGCAATGCGCCCGATCGAAGACTTTGATGCTTATGTAGAGAAACTGACCGAGTTCGTCTACAAAACCAACCTGTTTATGAAGCCGATCTTCTCCCAAGCGAAAAAAGAAGTGAAACGCGTGGTGATGGCCGAAGGGGAAGAGGAGCGCGTACTGCATGCCACCCAAGAGATGGTGTCGCAGGGGCTGGCTTATCCGATCCTGGTGGGGCGTCCGAGCGTGATTGAAATGCGCTTGAAGAAACTTGGCCTGCAACTCACACCGGGCAAAGATTTTGAAGTGGTGAACAACGAGTCCGATCCACGCTTCAATGAATACTGGGGTGAGTATTACCAGATCATGAAGCGCCGTGGTGTTTCGCAGGAGCAGGCTCGCCGTGCCGTGATCGGCAACCCAACGCTGATCGCCGCCATCATGCTGCACCGTGGGGAGGCCGATGCCATGATTTGTGGCACCATCGGCAGCTACCATGAGCATTATGACGTGGTGGAAAAAGTGTTCGGCTTCCGTGAAGGGGTACACGTGGCTGGCGCCATGAATGCCTTGCTGCTGCCAAGCGGCAACACCTTCATCGCCGATACCTATGTCAACGACGATCCAACGCCGGAACAGTTGGCCGAAATCACCCTGATGGCCGCGGATACGGTACGGCGCTTCGGGATTGAACCGAAAGTGGCGCTGTTGTCCCATTCCAGCTTTGGCTCTTCCAACTGCCCGTCGGCGAGCAAGATGCGTAAAACGCTGGAGCTGGTCAATCAGATGGCGCCAGAGTTGGAGATCGACGGTGAGATGCACGGTGACGCTGCGTTGGTGGAAAGCATTCGCCAGGATTTGATGCCGGACAGCCCGCTGAAAGGCTCGGCCAACATCCTGATCATGCCAAGTATGGAAGCGGCGCGTATCAGCTACAACCTGCTGCGCGTCTCCTCTTCCGAAGGCGTGACGGTTGGGCCGGTATTGATGGGCGTGTCCAAGCCGGTGCATATCCTGACGCCGATCGCTTCAGTGCGCCGCATCGTTAACATGGTAGCGTTGGCGGTAGTGGAAGCTCAGACTCAACCGCTGTGATGGCGTGAACGTGACCCCCTGCGGCCTTTGGCCTCAGGGGGTTTTTTTATGCGTTACAGCGCTCGGCAATGGCTTGAATATCGGCAGGGGTGGTGCGACAGCAGCCGCCAATCAAGCGGGCTCCGGCATGCTGCCAGTCTGCCAGCTGATTCACCAACTGATGCTGTTGGTTACCGCAGCTATGCCAGGTTTTACTCACCGCATCGTAGTGCTCGCCGGAGTTAGGGTAAACCAGTAACGGTTTATCACTCAGTACAGCAAGTTGTTGCAGCGCCGGGGTGACGTTTTCCAACGCGATACAGTTAACGCCGACCGCCAGAACCTGCGGGTTACCGTTTAGTTCAGCCATGACAACAGCCAGTGGCGTGCCGTCGCTCAGATGCTGACTATCACGCAGGGTGAAAGAGAACCATCCCCCCAGCGCTGGGAACTCCTCTAGCAACGCTAGCAGTGCCTGTAATTCGGCGAACGACGGCAGCGTTTCACAAGCCAGCAAATCCACTCCGGCGTTGGTCAGGGCGGTGATGCGCGGACGATGGAATGCGATCATCTCTGCTTGCGGCAGGTGGTAGTCGCCACGATATTCTGAACCGTCCGCCAGATAAGCACCATAAGGGCCGACCGAACCGGCAACCAGCAAAGGCAATTGCTGCGGATGCTGGGCCAGGTAATCGGTGCGGGCAAGTTGTGCCAGGTGGACGCTTTGGGCGATCATTGCCAGTGATTGCGACTCATCCAGGCCCCGGCGTAAAAACCCTTGGGGCGTGGCCTGGTAGCTGGCGGTAATGGCGCATTGTGCTCCCGCTTTGAAGTAGTCCAGATGTACCTGGTAAATCAGCTCCGGGTTTTCAATCAGCACTTTTGCCGACCACAGTGGATCGGTGAGATCGCAACCTCTGGCCTCTAGTTCGGTGGCCATAGCCCCGTCCAACACCAACGTGCGGTTATCGGCCAGCAAGGCGGCCAAAGGGTTGTTAACCGACATGTTCTTCTCCGGTATTCAGTAGGTTTTTCTGCCCGGTGCGCCGAGTCAGGTAATAGGCCAGATAACAGATCGCCACAAACGGCAGGCCGCAATACAGCGCCACACGTTGCTCTGGGTCGAACGCCAGACCGATACAGGCCAAGAGACATAGCGCAAAACCGACAATCGGCGTCAGCGGATAGCCTGGTGCGCGGTATTTCAGCCCTTCGATCGGCTGACCGCTGCGCAGATAACGGCGGCGAAAAACGTAGTGGGCGGCGCAGATGCTCAGCCAGACGGCCACGACCGCAAAGCCGGAGATGGCAGACAGAGCGACGAACACCGTGTCGGGCGCGATCACGCTGGTCAACAACGCCAGCACGCCGCCGAGCATGCTGAACGTCAGCGCATTCATTGGAATACCGCGCGCATTCACCCGTGAAAAATAGGCGGGCAGAGTACGCTGATTGGCCAGCGACCACAGCATGCGGCCCGAAGCATACAGCCCGGAATTGGCGGCCGAAAGAATGGCGGTCAGGATCACGAAGTTAAAAATATCGGCGGCATAAGGGACACCGATACGTTCGAAGACCAGGACAAACGGGCTTTTGACGATCCCGGCCTGCTCCATGGGGATCAGCGCTGCCAGAATAAATACCGTGCCGATAAAGAACACCATCAGGCGGATCACCGTGGTGCGGATGGCCCAGGGCACCACTTTTTCCGGATTTTCGGTTTCCCCTGCCGCAATGCCGATCAGCTCGGTACCGGAGAACGCGAAATTAACCGCTACCATGGTCATCAGGATCGGTAACGTGCCATTGGGTAGCCAACCTGATGAGGTCAGATTACTCAGGAACGGCGCTGGCGTGCCATCTTTCATCGGGATCAGGCCAAACATGGCCGCGCCCCCCAGCACGATAAACGCCAGGATGGTGATCACCTTGATCAGCGAGAACCAGAATTCACTTTCGGCGAAGAAACGGGTGGTCACGACATTGAGCAGAAAAATGGCGGCACAAAAAATCAGGCACCACAGCCAGACTGGCGATTGTGGAAACCAATATTGCATACAGAAACCGGCGGCTGTCAGGCTAGAACCCAGCGCGACGGTCCAGGTCAGCCAATACAACCAGGCGACGGTATAGCCGGTTGCCGGGCCAAGGTAGCGTGCCGCATAGACGTGAAATGCGCCGGTTTCCGGCATGGCGACGGCAAGTTCCCCCAGACACAGCATCACCAGATAAACCACCAGAGCGCCAATAATATAGGCCAATAAGGTTCCCAGTGCTCCGGTTGTGGAGATGATGTAACCGGTGTTGAAAAACAGACCGGTACCGATTACGCCTCCCAGCGACAGCATCACCAGATGCCGGGCTTTCATGGTGCGTTTGAATTGCCCTTCGGCGGCAGCAGGTTGCATAACAATCTATCCATATGGACGTCTACATGGCCGTAAGTTATACCCGCTCTATGTCACGAAATCAACGTAACTCAAAACACGATAACGAAAAATAACGGCTAGCCGCTGCCAGGTACTGAGAATCCCTATATGCAAATGATAATTATTATCTATAATATCGCCACTTTTGTGTAAGGAAAAACGACAATGAAGTTTCTGATCTTGTTAGCCACGCTGGTTCTGACGGCCTGTAGCCAAGGGCCGAGTTCTTCGCCGAAAAGCGACATTGCCACATTGGGTAAGATTGTTGATTTGCGCAGCGGTGAGGTATTGACGCCGCAACAGTTACTGACGCGTCTGGCCGTTCAACCTCGGGTGATTGTGGGTGAAAAGCATGACAACTTTTGTCATCACCAGATCGAACTGTGGCTGGTGGAGCAGTTAGCGCAGCAGCGGCCGCAGGGCAGTGTCCTGATGGAAATGATCACGCCTGGCCAACAGGCCAAGGTGGATGAGGTGAAGCAGTGGCTGCAAACCGATCCGACGGTACGTGATAGCCGCGTTGCAGAACTGATTGTCTGGCAAGCCAGTTGGAAATGGCCGATGTACGGCGATGTGGTGATGGCGGCCATGCGCGCGCCTTATCCTTTGCTGTCCGCCAATCTCGATCGCAGCGAGATCATGGCGTTTTATCAACGGCCTGAATTCCCCAAAGGCCAACTCTCCGTGCGGCCAGAAGTCCAGCAGGCGTTAGCCGCCACCATTCGTGACTCCCATGACGGCAAAATTGATGAGGTGCAGTTGCATGCCATGCTTGCTATTCAACAGCAGCGCGATCGTCGTATGGCCGAAAGTTTACTGGCCGCGCCAACCCCGGCATTACTGATGGTGGGCGGCTATCACGCCTCCAGAACGGTCGGTGTGCCGTTGCACATTCAGGACATACAGCCCGGAACCCAATTTACAGTGTTGATGCTGGCTGAGCAGGGTGTCGCCATCGATCGCTCAATGGCGGATTACCTGTGGGTTACGCCAATCGCAAAATGATTACGTCAGGATTGCGAAAAGATCTGTCATTAACATTTACAAATGATTATCATTAGCAAATGTGATCTGCAATCATTCGCGATTAGGTAATCTAATATCCCTATGTTTAGTCAGCCTTATTGCCCTCAGGTTGCGGCTTGGCCGCAGCCGCGCTGGGGGCGTGGTTTACTGTATGCACTGGGCGCTCATTTGGCGCTGGTGTCGCTGTTTTACTGGCCGCAAACGTTGCTGCCGCCGGTTCTGATGCCGCCACCGGCAATCATGCTCAGTTGGGCGGCGCAGATCGAAGCGCCAAGCCAGCCAGAGCCGTTGCCGTTGGGGTTGCAGCAACAGGCACAGAGTGCGGCGGCACAGCCTGTGCAACAGCAGCAAGAGCCGGAAATGCCAGAGTTGGCGCGTGCTGAAGCGGCAAAAATTGTGGTGGCCGAACGCAACAAGAATGCGCATAAGCAGCGGCGTAAAGCGCCGCCAAAACCGCCGGCTCCGATGGAGGAAGAACAAGACGTCACGCACGCTGCGGCAGCCAGCTCGTCCGCTCCCAAGGCACAACAACTGGCGCAGCGGGTAGCCGCCCCGTTAAACAGTGATTCCACCGCGCAGGCGCAGGCCAAGCTTTCCTGGGAAAGTCAGGTCAAAGGGCTACTCAACCGTGTGAAGCGCTATCCGGCAGATGCCAAACGGCGGCAGCGCTCGGGGGCTCCGGTGGTGAGCTTTGTGGTGGATGCTCAGGGGCGAGTGGCCGATATCATGCTTAAAACGCCCTCAGCCACCGCATCATTAGATCGTGAGGCATTGGCGGTGATTATGCGTGCGCAGCCGTTACCTACGCCACCGGTGGAAATGTTACGCCAAGGCAAGGTTGCCGTGACCATGGCGGTGGATTTTAATCTGGCGCTGTTGTAAGCCAGCCAAAAAAGGTTTTACCCATCAGGCTTTATCTCTGGTTGTGCGCAACAGGAGAGGGGTTTGCTACGTTCAAATTATCGTGAGGGGTTATGACATTGCGTGTTCAATTGGCTCGTTATCGCAGGCGTTCTACTGCTTATCTTCTGATTTTTATGGGGTTATTAAGCACTGCCAGCGCAGCGGTGATAAGCCCGCCCCAGGCTGACATTATTCCGCATAAATTAACCGCCCAGGGTGAAACCCGCATCGATAATTATTATTGGCTGCGCGATGACCAGCGCCAGAATAATAAGGTGTTGGCCTATCTGACGGCCGAAAATCGTTATACCGAGCAGATGATGCAGCCGTATCAGGCGTTACGCGATCGGTTGTATCAGGAGATGCTTGGCCGCATGAGTCCGGAAGACCGCTCGGTTCCCTACCAGTTCAACGGCTACCGCTACCAGGAACGCATCGATGCAGGTAAAGAGTTTGCCGTCTACCAGCGGCAGGCGGTGGCGGGTGACTCTGCCTGGCAGACGTTGCTGGATGCCAATCAGCGCGCTCAGGGTCAGGATTACTATCGGGTGGGCGGGTTGGCGGTCAGTGAAGATAACCGCCGCCTGGCCGTGGCAGAAGATACCCAGGGCCGCAGGCAATACAACATCTCCCTGCGCGATCTGGCCAGTGGTGACTGGGCCAAGGAGGTGATTGAAAACACCTCTGGCAATATGGTGTGGGCCAACGATGGCAACAGCCTGTTCTATGTACGCAATCATCCCCAAACCCTGTCACCCTATCAGATATACCGCCATCAATTTGGTACGTCTGTTGCCGATGATAAGCTGGTATATCAGGAAAACGATCGGGCTTTTTACCTGAGCCTGGATCGTTCCTCTTCGCGGGATTACGTGATCGTCACCATCAGCGGCAATACCACTTCCGAAGTACGCCTGATCGACGCCAACCAGCCGCAAAGCCCGGTGCAACTCTTTGCCCCGCGTCAGGCCGGGTGCGAATATTACCTCGACCATTATCGCGGTGAGTTTTATCTGCGTTCCAATCATCAAAGCGCGCATTTCGGTTTGTACCAGACTGCGTCCGCTAGTCAGCCTTGGCGGCCATTGATCGCCCCACAGGAAAGCAGCGAGCTGGAAAGCTTTGCCCTGTTTCGTGACTGGCTGGTGGTGAAAGAACGCAGTGAAGGGTTGGTGCATCTGCGTCAGATTGCCTGGCAAGGGGGTGAGCAGCGCAGCATTCCGTTTGATGATGCCAGCTATATGGTCTGGCTTGGCTTTAACCCGGACCCGCAAAGTGACCGTCTGCGCTATGGCTACTCGGCCATGACTACGCCAACCAGCACCTATGAGTGGGATCTGAATAGTGGCACCCGGCAATTGCTGAAACAGCAGGAAGTGAAGGGCGTTGAGCCCAGCCTGTATCACAGTGAACGTTTGTGGATCACCGCCCGCGACGGGGTCAAGGTGCCGGTCTCACTGGTGTATAACCGTGCCAAATTCACACCTGGCAAAAGTCCGCTGGTAGTTTACGGCTACGGTGCCTATGGCATGAGCATGGACCCGGCGTTCAGCGCCAACCGCATCAGCCTGCTGGATCGCGGTTTTGTCTATGCGCTGATCCACGTGCGCGGCGGCGGCGAGCTTGGGCAAAACTGGTATCAACAGGGCAAGTTGGCGTACAAGCCAAACACCTTCAACGACTTTATTGATGCCACCCAGGCGCTGATCGACCAGCATTACGGGCAACCGGGACGTATTTACGCCATGGGGGGTAGTGCCGGTGGTTTGCTGGTGGGGGCGGTGATCAATCAGGCTCCCCAACTGTATAACGCGGTGGTGGCGCAGGTGCCTTTTGTTGATGTACTGACCACTATGTTAGATGACAGCATTCCTCTGACCGTCGGTGAATACGAAGAGTGGGGCAATCCTAACCAGCCGCAGCCCTACGCGCTGATCAAGTCCTATAGCCCGTACGATAACGTGCGAGCGCAGCATTACCCGAATCTGCTGGTCACCAGCGGGCTCTACGATTCGCAGGTGCAGTATTGGGAACCCGCCAAATGGGTGGCGAAACTGCGCCAATTCCAGCAAGGGGATGCGGTGCTGCTGCTGTCTACGGATATGTCCGCAGGGCACGGCGGTAAATCGGGGCGTTTAAGCCGGTTGGAAAATAGCGCCCTGGAATACAGCTTTATTTTGGCGATGGATGAAAAAACACAGCAATAACCCGTTTGGCCATGCGGCTTAATGGCCGCATGGAAAATAACAACAATAAGTCTTCACCGTTTTTATTACGGTATTTTTTGCTGAGCACTGATCATTTCTGACTTTGATAGCAATACTTTAGGGGAATTATGAAAATCAAACTGTTTATTGGTGCCGTTGGCACCGGTATGGTTTTGGCTGGCCCGCTGCTGGCCGCAGATGATAAAGGCCAGGCGACATTCAGCCCGCTGAACGTTTCGGCGGTGGCGAATAACAGCGAGCAGGAGGCATTGGAAAAACCAGGAGCATTCAGTTCGCGTGACGAGAGTAAAAACCTACAGTCGATAGATAATATCTTGCGCAGTATGCCCGGTACCTTTACGCAAATCGATCCCAGTCAGGGGGCGGTTAGCGTCAATATCCGTGGCATGAGCGGCTTTGGCCGGGTCAATACCATGGTTGATGGCGTTACCCAGAGCTATTTTGGCACCTCAACCTCCGGCGTCATGTCACATGGCTCCACCAATAACCAATCCGGGGTGCTGATTGACCCGAACTTTATTGTCGGCGTTGATGTGGCTCGGGGGGAAAACAGCGGTGCGTCTGGGGTGAATGCGTTGGCCGGTAGCGCCAACTTCCGCACAATCGGTGTGGATGATGTGGTGTTTGCTGACAACCCATTTGGCGTGCGCACCAAGTTTTCTGTGGGGAGCAACGGCATTGGCCGCAGTGGGATGATCGCCGTCGGGGCTAAAGGTGGCGCGTTCAGCGATACCGGCAGTCTGGGCGTGATGGCGGCCATTAGCGGTAGTTCCATCTATTCCAACTTTAACAACGGCGACGGCGTGAGCAGTGAGGATTTTGGCTACGACGAGTTTATGAAGCAAAACCCCAAGTCGCAGCTGTTCAAGGTAGATATCAAGCCCAACGAATATAACAGCATTGAACTGTCTGCCCGTACTTACCAGAATAAATTCTCGCGCCGTGATATCGACAGCAACGACTTTTATATCAAGTATCATTATGCGCCATTCTCCGAACTGGTGGATGTGAATATTACCGCCAGCCATAGCAAGGGTAATCAGAAATATGACAGCGATTCGCTGTTCACTTTCTTTAATACCAATGCGGAAAACCGCTCCGACGCGCTGGATATCAATAATACCAGCCGCTTCAACCTGTGGCAGACCGACGTGGCGTTGACTTACGGCGGCAAACTGATGCGTAACCAGTACGAAAAGCACGTCGAGTCGCAGATAGAGGATCCGCAGACGGCGCACGAGGCGATTGAGAACAACACCTTTGCGCCGTCGGGCGATCAGCGTATCGCCAGCCTGTATACCGGTTTGCAACTCAACCGTGATATCTACCAGCTCGATCTCAATCTGAACTATGCCAACAACAAGCTCAGCGGCTATAAACCGGCCTGTGATTTGCGGGTGCAGTGTTTTCCGCAGGGCGGCGCCAACATCAATCTGAAGGAACACGGATTTAACCCTTCGGTGATGCTGTCCGCGCAGGTTACGCCTTGGCTGCAACCCTTTGCCAGCTACAGTAAATCCATGCGTGCACCGAATATTCAGGAAGTGTTCTACTCCAACTCCGGCGGCGCTTCGATGAACCCATTCCTGAAGGGCGAGCGGTCAGAAACCTGGCAGGCGGGCTTTAACCTCAGCGGTAACGATCTGTTGTTCAAGCAAGATACCCTACGCTTTAAGGCGGTGGTTTATACCAGTAAAATCAAAAACTATATCTTCAGTGAGTCGTACATGGTGTGCCGCAATGGCCGCAAGTGCAGCCTGGGTGAAAACTTGCAGAATGACTGGAGCGATGAAAGCGAGGAATTCTCGGATAATATGTATATCTACGTTAACTCGCTGACGCCGGTGCGCACTCATGGGGTTGAGCTGGAAGCCAACTACGATGCTGGCCGTGGCTTTGCCCGCGCCTCATTCAGCAAACAGCACACCGACCAACCGACTTCTATCGCCAGTAGCTATTTTGGTGCGGGAGATATCAACGAATTGCCGGACATGTATTTCACGCTGGATAGCGGGCTGCGTTTCTTTGATGAAACGTTGACCGTAGGCAGCATCATCAAATATACCGGCAAGGCTCGCCGCCTTTCTCCAGACTATGAAACGAGTGAGCAAACCGGACAGTTGATGAAACAGGAGATGCCGAATATTCCCACCGTGATCGACCTGTACAGCACCTATCAGATCAACCGCAACGTATTGCTGAAGTTCAGCGTGCAGAACGTGATGGACAAAAGCTATTCCGACGCGCTTAACAAGCTGAATATGTTGCCGATCCAGGGGGACGATGCCACTGCGGCCAACACCGCTCGCGGACGGACCTATCTGTTTGGCGGCGAGGTGCGTTTCTAGTTCAAGAGGCGCAGCATACGGCACTGGAACTGGCTCCCTCTCCCTGTGGGAGAGGGTTGGGGGTGAAGGGCATCACCCAACGCTAGTTAGCCCGCTTCGCCTGTTGTAGCCATTTATCTAACTCATTGGCGAACTGCTGGCGATCGCGCTGGTTGAGGGTATTCGGCCCTCCGGTCTGGATACCGCTGGAGCGCAGAGTATCCATAAAGTCACGCATGTTCAGGCGTTCACGAATGGTGTCTGGCGTATACCGCTCGCCGCGTGGATTGAGGGCTATAGCACCTTTTTCTATCACTTCGGCGGCCAGCGGAATATCGGCGGTGATCACCAGATCGCCTTTTTCACAGCGGCGCACGATCTCGTTATCCGCCACGTCAAAGCCTGCGGCAACCTGCAAGGTGCGGATAAATTTGGACGGTGGCGTGCGCAGCGGCTGATTTGCCACCAGGGTTACCGGCATCGCTGCGCGGTCGGCGGCACGGAACAGCACTTCTTTAATCACGTTCGGACAGGCGTCGGCATCGACCCAAATCTGCATTATGGTTGCTCCTGTAGCCAGTCGCGCACCGGCAGGAAGTCACGGTATAGCGCGGCTTCCGGGCTGTCGGGGGCGGGCTGGAAGTTATATTCCCAACGGACCAATGGCGGCATCGACATCAGGATCGATTCGGTGCGGCCCCCGGTTTGCAGGCCGAACAGCGTACCGCGATCCCACACCAGATTAAACTCGACATAGCGGCCACGGCGATACAGCTGAAACTGGCGTTGATGGTCACCCCAAGGCAGTGCTTTACGTTTTTCCACGATCGGCAGATAGGCTGCCAGGAAACCTTCACCAACCGCTTGGGTAAACGCGAAACAGCTGTCGAAATCCGGGGTATTGAGATCGTCAAAAAACAGGCCGCCGATGCCACGAGCTTCGTTGCGGTGTTTGATGAAGAAATAGTCGTCGCACCACTTTTTGTATTTCGGGTAGACGTCGTCACCGAAGGGCGCGCAGAGCTGTTGTGCGGTGCGGTGCCAGTGAATGGCGTCCTCTGCAAAGCCATAAAAGGGCGTTAAGTCGAAGCCGCCGCCAAACCACCATACTGGCTCTTCTCCCGGTTTTTCCGCGATAAAGAAGCGTACGTTGGCATGGCTGGTGGGAACGTAAGGGCTGAGTGGATGGATCACCAGTGATACGCCCATTGCCTGGAAGCTGCGCCCGACCAGTTCTGGACGATGTGCGGTGGCAGAGGCGGGCAGCGCGGCAACGGAAACGTGGGAAAAGTTTACCCCGGCCTGTTCGAATACCGCGCCGTTAGTCAGCACCCGGCTGCGGCCACCGCCGCCTTCCTCGCGCGTCCAGCGATCTTCGATAAAACTGGCTTTGCCATCGGCCTGGGCCAACTGCTCACAAAGCTGGTCTTGCAACGCCAGCAGGAAGGTTTTTACTGCGGCAACGGTGGGTAAACTCATACGGGTTATTCACAACGGGTAACTGAACAGGGCGGCAAGTATACCTTTTCGCCTCGTATTTTGCAGGCCTAGTGCGTTTTGCGTTGGTGTATGTCGTAATATTGGAAGAACTTGATCACGCCGTCGGCAATGGCGCGCGCAATTTTTTCGCGAAAGGCTGTCGTTCCCAACAGGCGTTCCTCACCAGGGTTGGTGATAAAAGAGGTTTCTACCAATACCGAAGGAATGGAAGGGGACTTTAGTACGGCAAACGCCGCCTGTTCGGTGCTCTCGCTGTGCAGGCGATGGACTGGCCTGATCTGCCCGAGCACGTGGCGGCCCAGGGTCAGGCTGTTATTGATGGTGTCGGTTTGCACCAGATCGAACAGCACCTGTTGCAGATAGTTGTCCTGATCTTTGTATTTGCCCCCCGCGACGTCATCGGCGGCGTTCTCCTTATTGGAGAGATAGCGTGCCATCGCGCTGCTGGCTCCGCGGTTGGAAAGGGCAAACACCGAGGCTCCGGCGGCATCCGGGCTGGTAAAGCCATCGGCATGGATCGAGATAAACAGATCGGCCTGATGCTGGTGGGCAATTTCCACGCGTTGGAACAGCGGGATAAACTCGTCCTCCTCGCGGGTCAGGCGGGCTTCTACATGTTCGTGCTCATGCAAAAAACGCCGTACATGATTGGCGATTTCCAGCACCACGTGTTTTTCCTGCGAGCCTTCATGGCCGACAGCACCGGAGTCGATACCGCCATGGCCGGGATCGATCATCACTACTCTTTTGCTCCCCGTGGCCTTGGGCAGCGGTTTGCTGTGCGGCTTGGGTTGCAGCATATTGGCCTGAGTGGGGGCGGTTTTGCCACCGAGCAGGGCCAAAGCCAGGCCGGAGAGCAGCAGTTGGCGGCGGGTCGGTGCAGCGGTGAGGGGGGTAAAATTGAGGTAGGGTTTGCTCTGTTTCTTCATCACGCGCGGCTCCAACTCGATCAATCTATTTCGCGACGTTATAGCGTATTGATACTCATTAATCGACTTGATAACTATTGCCATTTATTACCTGGCTTGCGGAGGGTGACGTTGGCAGGTTGGCGTAAGCCAACTACTATCAATTTAAGATGATCCGCAGTATGGCAAGTTATCACCCATAGCTAGCGCCCGGTGGCTTGAAACACGGCGGTTAACAGTGAATAATCACGCAATAAGCAGATAAACCTATTAATTAACAGCGGCGAACATTAATGGAAATTCGCGTATTTCGGCAAGACGACTTTGAAGAGGTCATCACCCTGTGGGAGCGATGCGACCTGTTGCGGCCATGGAACGATCCCGAGATGGATATTGAACGCAAACTGAACCACGATCCGGATCTGTTTTTGGTGGCGGAAGTGGGCGGTGAGGTGGTTGGCTCGGTGATGGGGGGTTACGACGGTCATCGTGGCTCGGCCTATTATTTGGGCGTTCACCCAGACTATCGCGGGCGCGGCATTGCCAATGCGCTGATTAGTCGGCTGGAGAAAAAGTTGATTGCGCGCGGCTGCCCAAAAATTCAGCTGATGGTGCGTGAAGATAACGATACCGTGATCGAGATGTATGAAAAGCTCGGCTACGAGATCCAGGCGATTACCAGCCTCGGGAAACGGCTGATCGAGGATCAGGAGTATTAGATTGTTGTGCCTAATGTCCCCTCACCCTAACCCTCTCCCACAGGGAGAGGGGACCGATCGAGTTCGTTATTCGTTAGAGAAGATTGCCTGACCACGGCTCCGAATCAGCCCCATTTTGCACTGAGTTACAGTTTAGCCACGGTACCTGACCATGGCTCCGAATCAGCTCCCTCTCCCTGTGGGAGAGGGTTGGGGTGAGGGGGAGAATTATGGCAATTTCTTGATGTTTTTCACATCCACTTCTACGTTGCTCCAGTCTTTATCCACTTTCCCTTCCAACTGGACTTTGTCTTTTGGGGTGATGGTCTGACCGTTCCAGCGTTTTTTGTCGATCTCGACCGTCAGTGTCCCGGTGGCATCGCGGAAGGTGTAGGTATCATCACCGACGCGCTGTTCGATATTGCCCTGCAACATCACCCAGGTATCGTCGCTCAGTGACTTGACCTTATCTACCGTGGTCAGTGCGGCACTTGGGCCGGAAAAGCCGCCTTGGGTAGTGGTTTGAGTTTGCTGCGCGTTAGGATCCAGGAATCCGCCTTGTTGAGCCAGAACGGGGGCACTGCATAATGCGATGAGGGTAAGTAAAGCGATCTTTTTCATCTGAGTCTTCCTTATCAGTGGTCTGAATAATTTCCCGTCAGCGGGAGATAGCCTGATTAAACCATAAGGATCTTAAGAGCTTCTTAAGCTGGACATTGAAATTGGGGATCGTTGCCGCCATTTGCAAGGGTAATCATAACATCGGCAAGGAACAGCGTTTGAAGGCGTCAACACACCGGTTTTCACCGGACGATTACGATCAGCACGGTATGCTACGGTTGCCGCTGTGGTTTTGGGGCGTACTGATCTTGCAGGCTCGTACCTGGCTGCTGTTTGTGATGGCGGGAACCTCCCGCGATCAGGGCAGCGGCCTGCTGCAACTGTTTTACCCGGATAGCCAGCGTTTTTGGTACGGCATGCTGCTGGGATTACCGGCGGCGTTGGCCTTTCTGATTGGCGGCCGCCGCCAGCATTGGCCCCGTCTGTGGCGCTGTTGGCGTTGGGTGCTGGTGGTTTCGCTGGCAGCGGCACTGCTTGGTTCGCTTTACAGCCTGTGGCAGCAAGATAGCAATGAGCCTCCGCTGGATCTGTTGCTGGTGCTGCTGGATGTACTGGCGATGGGGTATCTGTTAATGAATCAGCGTTTGCGCGCCTGTTTTATCCCGCAGGATGAGGCCGGTTAATTGTTAAAAACTGCGGCACTTTTCCCAATTTACGCACTCCAATCTGGCAATTGATGGCGCAGCCTCCGCGGTTATGAGAGCCTGCCTGTCGCCGATGTGTTTGATGTTAAGGAGCTATGAATGAATATTCGCCCACTGCTGTTAGGGCTACCGCTGTTGTTGACCGGCTGTTCGGCCATGTCAAACTTTTCCTGGTCCAGCCTGTCGCCGTTCAACTGGTTTGGCGGCAGCGTGCAGGTGAGCGCTAAAGGCGTCGGTGATGTGGGAGCCGGTACCCCTATGACGGAGGCGGCGATTGGTCAGGGTCTGAATAACAACTACCGCATGCGTGGCGGGATGGCGACCAACCAGGGGCAGATTGTGTCCTACTTCCAGGCGCTGGACGGAGATGACGTGAAGCTGGTGATCACCGGGGAACCGAAAGGCCACGTGCAGCGGGTTGACGTGATGGACGCCAAGATCGCCACCGAATGGGGCAGCAAGCTGGGCACACCGTTTAGCGAACTGTTCAGCAAGGCCTACGGTGCCTGTAGACCGGCCGAAGGCGAGGATGCCGGCAAGGTCGAATGCGTGGCGGAGCAAAGCCGCAATGTCAGCTATATCTTCACTGGCAAATGGGCTGGCCCGCAAGATCTGATCCCACCGGATGATACCCTGCAAAGCTGGACGGTGAGCAAAATCATCTGGCATGCCAAAGCGCAATAATTCTCATTGTGGGCGCACCTACCGGTGTGCCCGCCTAAAACCCTATTTTCTTTGCGTTCGGGCAAGGCAATCAGCCTGCGATACGTTATGCTATTACGCGTTTATAACAGGGAAACCTGTTACCCGATTCAGGTCTTGAGGACAACAACATGACACAGGTTCAGAGCGGCATCCTGCTGGAACACTGCCGTTTTGGCATTTTTATGGAAGCGATGGTGCAGGGCGAATTCGTCGATCTGCGCCAGGGTTGCAAACAGTTTTGTCAGGTGCTCGGCGAGTTGCAGCAACAGTTTCCAGATGCGCATTTAGGGGCGGTGATTGCCTTTGGTTCCGACGTTTGGCATGACCTTTCCAACGGCCAGGGTGCCAAAGAACTGAAGCCTTTCGCACCGCTGGGCAAAGGGCTGGCACCGGCAACTCAGCGCGATATGCTGATCCATATTCAATCGCTGCGTCATGACGTCAACTTTACCTTGGCGCAGGCCGCTCTGGCCGCGTTTGGCAACACTATTCGCATTGAAGAAGAAACGCACGGTTTCCGCTGGGTAGAAGAGCGCGATCTGAGCGGCTTTATCGACGGCACCGAAAACCCGCAGGGCGAGCAGCGCCCAGAAGTGGCGGTGATTGGCGCAGGCGAAGAAGACGAAGGCGGCAGCTACGTGCTGGTACAGCGTTACGAGCACAACCTGCGCCAGTGGCAGCGTTTCACCACCGAGCAGCAAGAGCAGATCATTGGCCGCACCAAGCACGACAGCGAAGAGCTGCCGCCGGAGCAACGCCCAGATACCTCGCACGTCAGCCGTGTCGATCTGAAAGAAGACGGCAAAGGGCTGAAAATTTTGCGCCAGAGCCTGCCTTATGGCACCGCCAGCGGCAAACATGGCCTGTATTTCATCGCCTATTGCGCGCGTCTGCATAACATCGAACAGCAGTTGTTGAGCATGTTCGGCGAGTTGGATGGCAAGCATGATGCAATGCTGCGTTTCAGCCGTGCGGTGACCGGCAGTTACTACTTTGCACCTTCACTGACGCGTTTGATGTCGCTTTAATTTGATTGGCTCCTATGTGGGCGGTTAAACGGGCTCTGCATGCGGCTAAAGGGCGCAGCATGCGGCGCCCCTACAAGACAAACTCGCCAGCATTGCCGCTTTGCCATCATTCCTGGGCCAGTTCCGCTGGCCCCGGTTTTCCCCTCCCTCTGCGGTGAACCGCTCCCCTCCTGCCTTATAGCGTTTGATGCTTGAAAATCACTAAACGGTATATAAAAGCGTTACAGGTCTGCATCAAGTTATAAATACACTGGTCATAATCAGGGCGTAAGCCCGGCGGCAAGACTCAGTGATAAGGTGCAGAATGAAACATTCCCGGGTAAAAAATACGCTGTTGCAAGGTTGGCTGGTGGCTGCATTGTTAGCCAGCGGCACGGTCTCGGCGGCAGAATTGCTCAACAGCTCTTATGACGTCTCCCGCGAACTGTTTTCCGCGCTGAATCCTGGTTTTGAAAAGCAGTGGGATCAGCAGCATCCGAACGACAAACTGACCATCAAGCAGTCCCACGCCGGCTCTTCCAAACAGGCGCTGGCGATTTTGCAGGGTCTGCGTGCCGATGTCGTCACCTATAACCAGGTCAGCGACGTGCAAATCCTGCACGACCGTGGCCAGTTGATCCCGGCAGACTGGCAGCAACGCCTGCCGAACAACAGCTCACCTTTCTATTCCACCATGGCCTTCCTGGTACGCAAGGACAACCCGAAAGGGATCCACACCTGGAGCGATCTGGTGCGTGATGACGTGAAGCTGGTATTCCCGAATCCGAAAACCTCTGGTAATGGCCGTTACACTTATCTGGCCGCCTGGGGTGCTGCCAGCCAGGCCGACGGCAACGATCAGGCCAAGACCCGTGAGTTCATGACCCGCTTCCTGAAGAACGTGGTGGTGTTTGATACCGGCGGCCGTGGTGCAACGACGACCTTTGTCGAACGTGGCCTGGGTGATGTGCTGATCAGCTTCGAATCGGAAGTGAACAACATCCGCAAACAGTACGGTGAAGACAAATATGAAGTGATCGTGCCACCGGTCGATATTCTGGCTGAGTTCCCGGTAGCCTGGGTGGACAAAAACGTCGAGAAAAACGGCACCGAGCAGGTGGCGAAAGAGTACCTGAACTATCTCTATAGCCCGGCGGCGCAGAAACTGATCACCAGCTTCTATTATCGCGTTAATGACGCGCAGGTGATGGCGGCGGCCAAAGGCCAGTTCCCAGACACCAAGCTGTTCAGCGTGGAAGATCAGTTTGGCGGCTGGCCGCAGGTAATGACTGCCCACTTTGCAACCGGTGGTGAATTGGATCAACTGTTAGCGGCAGGGCATAAGTAATGTTTTCGATGGCCAGCAAGCGGGTTCTGCCTGGGTTCACTCTCAGTCTGGGAAGCAGCCTGCTTTTCACCTGCCTGATTTTGCTGTTGCCGCTCAGCGCGCTGGTGATGCAGCTGGCGCAGATGAGCCTGGCACAGTATTGGGAAGTGATCACCAATCCACAGGTGGTAGCCGCTTATAAAGTGACGCTGTTGGCAGCAGGGGTTGCCAGTATTTTCAACGCGGTATTTGGCATGTTGATGGCCTGGATCCTGACCCGTTACGAGTTTCCTGGTCGCTCCTTGCTGGATGGCCTGATGGATTTGCCGTTTGCGCTGCCTACGGCGGTGGCCGGTCTGACGCTGGCGGGGCTGTTTTCGACCACCGGCTGGTACGGTCAATGGCTGGCGCATTTTGATATCAAGGTTTCATTCACCTGGCTGGGGATCGCGGTAGCGATGGCCTTTACCAGCATTCCTTTCGTCGTGCGCACGGTACAACCGGTGCTGGAAGAGTTGGGGCCGGAGTATGAAGAGGCTGCCGAAACGCTCGGGGCGACCCGCTGGCAGAGCTTCCGCCGTGTGGTATTGCCAGAGGTTGCACCCGCGCTGTTGGCGGGGACGGCGCTGTCGTTTACCCGCAGCCTGGGGGAATTCGGCGCGGTGATTTTTATCGCCGGCAATATCGCCTGGAAAACCGAAGTGACGTCCTTGATGATTTTTGTGCGCTTACAGGAATTCGATTACCCGGCAGCCAGTGCGATTGCCTCGGTGATCCTGGCGGCATCGCTGTTGCTGCTGTTTGCGATTAACACTTTGCAGAGCCGCTTTGGCCGCCGTATTGGAGGTCACTGATGGCTGATGTTACCGCCCTGAACGGCGCAGCGCGTCCACGCGTGAATTGGGGGAAGTGGACGCTGATCGCCATCGGCGCGCTGTTCTCCATCCTGCTGCTGGTCGTGCCGATGGTGATGATCTTTATCGAGGCATTCTCCTCCGGTGTGGGCGCTGTATGGCATAACCTGTCGGATCCGGACATGCTGCACGCCATCTGGCTGACGGTGCTGGTGGCTCTGATCACCGTGCCGGTCAATCTGGTATTCGGGACTTTGCTGGCTTGGTTGGTCACACGCTTTACCTTCCCAGGCCGTCAACTGCTGCTGACGCTGTTTGATATGCCGTTTGCGGTGTCGCCGGTAGTGGCGGGGCTGCTGTATCTGCTGTTTTACGGCACCAACGGCCCGATTGGCGGCTGGCTGGATGCCCACGACATTCAACTGATGTTCGCCTGGCCGGGCATGGTGTTGGTCACCATATTCGTGACCTGTCCGTTTGTGGTGCGTGAACTGGTGCCGCTGATGATGAGCCAGGGCAGCCAGGAAGACGAAGCTGCCGTGCTGTTGGGCGCTTCCGGCTGGCAGATGTTCCGCCGTGTCACCTTACCGAACATCCGCTGGGCATTGTTGTACGGCGTGGTGCTGACCAATGCCCGCGCGATTGGCGAGTTTGGTGCGGTATCGGTGGTGTCCGGCTCTATTCGTGGCGAGACCTATACCTTGCCACTGCAAGTGGAATTACTGCATCAGGATTACAACACCGCCGGGGCATTTACCGCTGCGGCACTGCTGACCCTGATGGCGATCGTCACCCTATTTTTGAAAAGCGGACTGCAATGGCGCCTGGCGCGTCAGGATGCGCGTCTCGAGCGGGAGGAAAATCATGAGCATTGAGATTAACGGTATCAACAAGTCTTTTGGTCGTACCAAGGTATTGAACGATATCTCGCTCGATATTCCCTCCGGTGAGATGGTGGCGCTGTTAGGTCCGTCAGGCTCTGGCAAGACTACCTTGCTGCGTATCATCGCCGGGCTGGAAAGCCAGAGCAGCGGTAAGCTGGGCTTCCACGGCACCGATGTCAGCCGCGTGCATGCGCGTGACCGCCGTGTCGGTTTCGTGTTCCAACACTATGCGCTGTTCCGCCATATGACGGTATTCGACAATATCGCCTTTGGCCTGAGCGTGTTGCCACGCCGCGAACGTCCGAATGCGGCGGCGATCAAACAGAAAGTCACACAGTTGCTGGAGATGGTGCAGTTGGGTCATCTGGCCAACCGCTACCCGTCGCAGCTTTCCGGTGGCCAGAAGCAGCGTGTGGCTTTGGCGCGTGCGTTGGCGGTAGAACCCCAAATCCTGCTGCTGGATGAGCCGTTTGGTGCGCTGGATGCTCAGGTGCGTAAAGAATTGCGCCGCTGGTTGCGTCAACTGCATGAAGAACTGAAGTTCACCAGCGTGTTCGTCACCCACGATCAGGAAGAAGCGATGGAAGTCGCTGACCGTATCGTGGTGATGAGCCAGGGGAATATCGAACAGGTGGGGTCGCCGACCGAGATCATGCGCGAGCCGGCAACCCGTTTCGTGCTGGAGTTTATGGGCGAAGTGAACCGCCTGAACGGTGAAATTCGTGGTTCCCAACTGTTTGTGGGCGCTCACCAATGGCCGCTGTCGTTCCAGCCAATGCACCAGGGCAGTGTCGAGCTGTTCCTGCGTCCGTGGGAAATGGAGATCGGCACCGATTGCAGCACCCGCTGCCCATTGCCGGTACAGGTGTTGGAAGTCAGCCCACGCGGCCATTTCTGGCAGTTGACCGTACAGCCGATTGGTTGGCATCAGGAGCCGATCAGCGTGATTATGTCGGAAGGCCATGTCACGCCAGTTCGCGGCGACCGTTATTACGTTGGCAGCCTGAATGCCCGCCTCTACGCCGGTGAACAATTGCTACAACCGGTTGCGTTAGCGAAAAGCGCCTGATAGTTTCTAACCTATTACTCCCATTTCAAGGCAACCTTTGGGTTGCCTTTTTACTTCATATACAGGCAACGATTGTGACCACGCTGGAACAGTGCATCGGTAATACACCGTTAGTAAAACTACAACGACTGGCCGAGGGGCTGGACAGTGAAATCTGGGTCAAGCTGGAGGGCAACAATCCGGCGGGTTCGGTGAAGGATCGTGCCGCGTTGGGGATGATCCAGCAGGCGGAACTGCGCGGTGAAATCCAGCCGGGCGACACGCTGATCGAGGCTACCAGTGGTAATACCGGTATCGCGCTGGCAATGATCTGTGCGATGAAAGGCTACACGCTGAAGCTGCTGATGCCGGAAAACATGAGCATGGAACGCCAGGCGGCGATGCGTGCCTATGGTGCCGAACTGATCCTGGTCAGCCGCGAACAGGGGATGGAAGGGGCGCGTGATCTGGCGCTGGAGATGCAGCAGCAGGGGCAGGGCAAGGTGTTGGATCAGTTCAATAATCTGGATAATCCCTACGCACATTTCACTACCACCGGGCCGGAAATCTGGCAACAGACCGCAGGCCGCATCAGCCATTTCGTTTCCAGCATGGGTACCACCGGCACCATTACCGGCGTTGGTGGCTATCTGAAAAGCCAAAGTTCGCAGGTGAAGATCATCGGATTACAGCCCGCTGAAGGTAGCAGCATTCCGGGGATCCGCCGTTGGTCACCGGCCTATTTGCCGGGCATTTTTCGCTCTGAGCTGGTGGATCAGGTGCTGGATATGGCACAAAGCGAAGCGGAACAGACCATGCGCCAACTGGCACAGCGCGAAGGTATCTTCTGTGGCGTCAGCTCCGGCGGTGCCGTAGCCGGTGCGTTACGCATCGCTGCGGCCAACCCTGGCAGCGTCATTGTCGCCATTATTTGCGATCGCGGTGACCGCTATCTGTCTACCGGCGTATTCTCATAGCCGAGTGATTGTCGGTAGTGGCATGTTCACTCCACTACCGATTTTCTAATACCCTTCTTGCCTTTTATCCGACCCTCTTCCCAATGTCTCCAATTCGATTTTCTGCCAGCGTTCGCATATTGTAAGGATTAGGTAAAACCGGCTGCGTTGCGGGGCAATAGACGCGAAAATGGCGGCAAATCAGCGAAGGAGTGAGCATGAAAATTTTATTGGTCGATGACGATCTGGAACTTGGCACCATGCTGAGCGAATACCTGACGGCTGAAGGATTCAACGCGTCCCTGGTGCTGACCGGCAAGGCAGGTGTGGATGGGGCGCTTTCTGGCGATTATACCGCGATGATCCTCGATATCATGCTGCCGGACATGAGCGGCATCGACGTGCTGCGCGAAGTACGTAAAAAGAGCCGCTTGCCGATCATTATGCTGACGGCCAAGGGTGACAATATCGACCGGGTGATCGGCCTGGAGATGGGGGCCGACGACTACGTGCCCAAACCTTGTTATCCGCGCGAACTGGTTGCACGCCTGCGCGCGGTATTGCGCCGGTTTGAAGAGCAGCCGGAAGCGGTGGATAAAGTTTCTGTTCTGAGCTTTAACGAATTGACGCTCAACCCGTCCACCCGCAGCAGCGCATGGCAAGGAAAGGCGTTCGATCTCACCGCCTCTGAGTTCAATCTGCTGGAGCTGCTGTTGCGTTCGCCTGAACGAGTGGTCTCGAAGGATGAACTGTCAGAGAAAGGGCTGGGGCGGCCGCGCGAGGCTTACGATCGCAGCGTGGACGTGCATATCAGCAACATCCGCCAGAAGCTGGGCGCGCTAACGGATAATCGACTGAGCATTGAAACCGTGCGCAGTATCGGTTACCGCATCAGGTAATGCCGATGCGCGGAAGACTGTTTTGGAAAATACTGCTCGGTTTCTGGCTGACGTTTATCATCATGACCCAGGCGCTGTGGGTGACGTTCGCGTTCTACGGCAATCGCCATGAATCGCCGGAAAACAGCATGGCCCGGCGTATTGTCAGTCTGCAACTGACCTCTGCGGCCTCGGTGTTACACAGTGGTGGAATGCCGGCTTTGAACGCGATGGTTGAAGACTGGCCCGAAGTTGAGCGGCGCTTCTTCAGCGTGACGCCAGCGGCTCAACCTCCTGCTGAGGAACCAGAGCAAAGCCAGGTAAAGGAAAGGCCGACCAAGATGGTGGAATGGGTCAAAGGAGCTGACAACCAGGGCTATCTGCTGAGCTACGATGTGGAAGGGCTACGGGCCGAATACCGGCCAGCCAAGCGTTGGCGGTTACTGAACATTCCGGAACCGATGGTGTGGGTCGGTGGGCTGGGGGGGTTGCTGTTCAGCGCCATGTTGGCCTGGAACCTGACGCGCCCGATGCGACAACTGCGCGCCGGTTTTGAGCGGGTGGCGCAGGGCGATCTGGCGGTGCGGCTGTTCCCGGCGATGCGGCGGCGGCATGACGAACTTTCCGAGGTGGCGCGTGACTTTGACAGCATGGCAGAGCGGCTGGAAGTGTTGGTCAGCGCCCGTGAGCAATTGCTGCATGATGTCTCCCATGAGTTGCGTTCACCGCTGGCCCGCTTGCAGCTGGCTATTGGTCTGGGGCGGCAAAATCCGAGCAACGTGGAGAACTCGTTACAGCGGATTGAGCATGAAGCCGGGCGGTTGGACAAGATGATTGGCGAACTGCTGGCGCTGTCACGTACCGAGAACAACAGCTTGCCGGATGACGAGGAGTATTTCGACCTTTACGGGCTGGTGGAGGCGGTGGTCAATGATGCGCGCTACGAGGCGCAGATCCCAGGCGTAGAGATCGTTTTGCAGGCCAGCTCCGATGTGGAATACACCGTGAAAGGCAATGCCGAACTGATGCGTAGGGCGGTGGAGAACATTGTGCGTAATGCCCTGCGTTTTTCCAGCCACGGCCAGCGGGTTACGGTGGCGTTGACACGCATCGACCAGTCGTTCCAGATCCAAGTCAGCGATCAGGGGCCGGGGGTAGAAGAGTCGAAGCTTTCCAGCATCTTTGATCCCTTTGTCCGGGTGAAATCGGCGATGTCCGGTAAAGGCTACGGCCTGGGCCTGGCGATCACCCGTAAAGTGGTACTGGCCCACGGTGGACAGGTTGAGGCACATAACGGCGAGCAGGGCGGCCTGGTGATCACGCTGCGTGTGCCACGCTGGAGCTAAGCGCTAGATGGTTATTCAGCCCCTCACCCCGACCCTCTCCCTGTACAGACCGG
>NZ_AYMQ01000037.1 GCF_000633355.1 Serratia sp. H1w | reverse complement strand
CAGTATCAGTGTGCCACTATACTAATCCTGCTACGTATTACTTCTGCACCTGAATTCGACGCAGGACTAGCCCCTATCCCCGGCCCAGTGCTCATGAAATCCCTGCCTTTACATCGGGAGAGGGCTGGGGTGAGGGGAAACAGCTAACCTTAGCTGGAGGTTTTCTATGCACAAAAAAATCCACGCAATTGCGTGGATTTTAAAGTGGTTTTCAGTCTTCACGAGATGCAGTGAGAGCCCATGAGACACCAGATTTTATTTAGACGTTAAACAAGAAGTTCATCACATCGCCATCTTTCACGATGTAGTCTTTCCCTTCTGAACGCATCTTGCCGGCTTCTTTGGCGCCTTGTTCACCCTTGTAGGTGATAAAGTCTTCAAAGGAGATAGTCTGTGCGCGGATAAAGCCTTTTTCAAAGTCGGTGTGGATTTTACCGGCCGCTTGCGGGGCGGTGGCACCTACCGGGATGGTCCAGGCACGGACTTCCTTCACGCCAGCGGTGAAGTAGGTTTGCAGGTTGAGCAATTCGTAGCCTGCACGGATCACGCGGTTCAGGCCCGGTTCTTCCAGACCCAGCTCAGCCATAAATTCGGCACGGTCTTCATCTTCCAGTTCAGCAATGTCGGATTCAACGGCGGCGCAAACGGCAACCACTACGGAACCTTCTTCGGCTGCAATCTTACGTACGACATCCAGATACGGGTTGTTCTCAAAACCGTCTTCGTTGACGTTGGCAATGTACATGGTCGGCTTCAGCGTCAGGAAGCTGAGGTAGCGGATCGCGGCTTTATCTTCTGCGGTCAGATCCAACGCACGCAGCATGCCGGCGTTTTCCAACTGCGGCAGGCATTTTTCCAGCGCCGCCAATTCGGCTTTCGCGTCCTTATCGCCACCTTTGGCTTTTTTCTGCACGCGGTGAATGGCGCGTTCGCAGGTATCCAAGTCGGACAGTGCCAGCTCGGTGTTGATGACTTCAATATCGTCTGCCGGATCCACTTTGTTGTTCACGTGAATGATGTTGTCATTCTCAAAACAACGTACCACGTGGCCGATGGCTTCGGTTTCGCGGATGTTGGTCAGGAACTGGTTGCCCAGGCCTTCACCTTTAGATGCGCCTTTTACCAGGCCTGCGATATCAACGAACTCCATGGTGGTTGGCAGAATGCGTTGTGGTTTGACGATCTCGGCCAAGCGATCCAGACGCGCATCGGGCATAGGTACCACGCCGGTATTGGGTTCAATGGTGCAGAACGGGAAGTTGGCTGCTTCAATACCCGCTTTGGTCAACGCATTGAACAGGGTGGATTTGCCAACGTTTGGCAGACCGACGATACCGCATTTGAATCCCATGTTTATATCACCTTAAATATCTTGACTATCAACAGGTTAACATTAGCCTGCTGCATAAAGGACGAAATTATCCCGTCATTATACACGTAATGGGCCGTTATCTCGATCTGCCCGTTACTGCGTAGGTGCAGGCGGGCCCATGTCGATGTCTTTAGGCCTCTCTGTCGTTCAGACGTGGTTGCGTTTTATGCAGGTCGTAGCTGACCCCCTCTCGGCAATAGGATATAAACTACAATAATGAAGAATATTCCGAACAGGGGTTATCGGCTATTTATTGCCAAAGGTGAAAGTTTGATTATAAAGGCACCTTTTGTATAAGGATATTCTCGGAGTTTCCTTTTACTCTCTACCGAAACAAGATGGCAACATATTGTGATAAAGGCCACAGAGTTATAGCAACCTAAGAGTTTGTGGTCGCTAAGACGTTATGCTTTTCGTGCCATATCCTTAACAATCTATACTGAGCGCTAAGATTCATTAATTTTAAAATTGCTTACATGATAAATATGATCATGATTTAATCAACTTGGAGCTTTATTATTCTATTTTTTAATCTTTTGTTTGTATATCTTCATGTATTTTAAGTTGTTTTTAATGGTTTGGGATTTTTCTTGATATTTTACAATAATGGTTAGAGTGTTTAATGTATGTCTGTAATCATTTATTTCCACGGGGCATTAATTGACATGCTTTCAAAGAAATATCCTATTTGTTTCTAGGATATATCCATTACTTTATAAGTAATATCCTAATTATAATGAGTTAGTCCCTATATAGGCATAGATAAATTTACCTATAAGTATTGTTGGACGTATTTTTTTAAGATATTATCCGCGTCTTATTGGTTGTACCATTTGAATTCAAGGAGGGATTTAATCCATGAATGGGATTGATGTGCTTGCTGCACCGATTTTATTATTACTTTCGGTTATTTCTTTTATTATTCATTTCCGTAACGAGCGGAAGAAGAGCCTGATTGAACGGCCTTTTTTTGTTGGGAGCACGGATTTGAAACAGAAAAATAAGCCGGATGTGGTTGATGTTGCTATACAAAACAATGCGAAGAGCATGCAGTCGTGCTGTACGCGGAAGTTATGCCGTTATTGCCCGATAGGTAGCAGGCCAAGCAAGTGATAGTCACATCGCTTGGCCTGGCTGCTTAGCTAGTCGCTTTAAACGCATGCAAACGATTCATCGCCTTCGTCATACCTTCCTTCAGTAAGATCTCTGTGCAACGTAGCGACTCATCAATGGCATCATCTATCAGCGTTTGCTCTGATGCTGGCGGCTTACCCAGCACAAAGCCCACCACCTTGTTTTTATCACCCGGGTGGCCAATGCCAATTCGCAAGCGATAAAAGTTCGGGTTATTGCCCAGCTTGCTCTGGATGTCCTTCAGGCCATTATGCCCCCCGTTGCTCCCACCTAATTTGAGTTTGGCCACCCCTGGTGGTAGATCCAACTCGTCGTGGGCCACCAATATCTCTTCAGGCAGAATGCGGTAAAAGGTGGCCAAGGCACCCACGGCTTTACCGCTCAGGTTCATAAAGGTGGTAGGGACCAGCAAGCGAACGTCGTTACCGGCCAGATTCAGGCGTGCGGTGTAACCGAAGAACTTACTTTCTTCCTTCAACGGTTGGTTGTGGCGCTGCGCCAGTAGGTCAACATACCATGCGCCGGCATTGTGCCGTGTCTGGGCATATTCTGCGCCCGGGTTGGCCAGGCCAACAATCAGTTTGATACTGCTCACAAGAGATTCACTATGCTAGAAAAAGGGAAAGGGCGTGCCCGTTGCCTTCCAAGTTGCGATCGCCGGGGTTGCAGGGCGGCACAGCTCGAAATTTATAGGCCGTTAGTGTACCTGCCTGCGTGCAGAATGACAAAAATCTGGCTACCCGATCGCTAATCATTGAGAAATGAATAATACATTAGTAAAACAATTTAGTTATCTCGCTAACTTTCAACAAAAAGTAAAGAATTGTCAGCCTTTTGTTGCCATTTGTGATCGTCCACGCAATACCCTTGCTGAAATAATGACTATACTTAACTAATCAAAGCGGGTTAACGAGTTATCAGTTTTCCCTCTGCTGGCAAATGGCACTCTGGAGGTGGCATATGAAACGTAGAAATGCTGATGTCATTGGCAACGTTTTAATGGGAATGGGTATGGTAGTGATGGTTGGCGGGGTGGGATACTCCATTCTGGCTGAAGTATCACGGTTTAATTTGCCGCAGTTTTTTGCCCACGGCGCCATCATGAGTATTTTTATCGGTGCCTTGTTGTGGTTGGCTGGCGCACGTATCGGTGGTCGCGAGCGGGTAGCAGATCGCTATTGGTGGGTAAAACACTTTGATAAACGCTGTCAGAACAACCCGCGTCGCCCGTCTCATTGATTAACTAAACCCAAGGATCTGGCTATCATAGGCAAGGGAGGCTAGTTGTATAAGGTTTAAGGCTATGTCCCACATCCCGTAAAAAACCCGTTGAAGCGCAAGCGACAACGGGTTTTTTGTTTTCTGAGATGCTCACCCGAACCGTTTGGCGCAGCAGAGGTTCACTGCGCCAGAGAGGGGATTAATGTTCGAACATCGCGGAAATTGACTCTTCATTGCTGATACGGCGGATAGCTTCAGCCAACATACCGGACAAGGTCAGAGTACGTACGTTTTTCAACGCTTTGATTTCTGCTGACAGCGGAATAGTGTCGCAGACGATCACTTCATCGATCACCGAGTTCCTGATGTTATCCACGGCGTTACCGGAGAAGATCGGGTGCGTGGCGTAGGCAAATACGCGCTTGGCACCGCGTTCTTTCAACGCTTCGGCTGCTTTACACAAGGTACCACCGGTATCGATCATGTCATCGACCAGCACGCAGTCACGGCCTGCCACGTCACCGATAATATGCATCACCTGAGAAACGTTGGCGCGTGGGCGACGTTTGTCAATGATAGCCATGTCGGTATCGTTAAGCAGTTTGGCGATCGCGCGGGCGCGCACGACACCACCGATATCTGGGGAAACCACGATCGGGTTCTCCAGGTTCTGTTGCAACATGTCTTCCAGCAGGATCGGGCTACCGAACACGTTATCTACCGGGACATCGAAGAAGCCCTGGATCTGCTCGGCATGCAGATCGACTGTCAATACGCGGTCAACCCCTACGCTGGAGAGGAAGTCGGCAACAACTTTGGCAGTGATTGGCACACGCGCAGAACGCACGCGGCGATCCTGGCGGGCATAACCGAAGTAAGGGATTACAGCAGTAATACGACCTGCGGAGGCGCGACGCAGGGCATCAACCATAACAACCAGTTCCATCAGGTTGTCGTTAGTCGGTGCACAGGTGGACTGGATGATGAAAATATCACCGCCGCGTACATTTTCGTTGATTTGCACGCTCACTTCGCCGTCGCTAAAACGACCTACAGCGGCGTCACCAAGGCTGGTGTACAAACGGTTGGCAATACGTTGTGCTAGTTCCGGGGTGGCGTTACCAGCAAAAAGCTTCATATCAGGCACGAGAAGAACCTCAGCATGCGTCCAGAGAAGATATTGTCATACGGCCTGCGCCAAGGGGCAGTTGGCGACACCGACGCAATATACATACGGGTGTGTAAAACTAACTTGAACTGCAGGCAGCGCAGAGATGACAGGCCAGGTAAACGATCCTGTGCAACGACACGTTGAGCTACGGCTCAAACTGCCCGGAACGGATGCGATGTAGTGGTGAGACGTTAACGCCACGCGCTACAAATCCACGCAACCAGGCCGGGGCTTGATTTAACACCTGAAGAGCGGCGGGCTCGGAGTCGAATTCTGCAAACACACAAGCACCTGTGCCAGTCAGGCGTGACGGCGCGTATTGTAACAGCCATGAAAGAAGCTGTTCAACCTCGCGAAAACGTTTTCTTGCGATCGGTTCGCAATCATTTGCGTAAGGTGCCTGTAATAGGGCGCTCAGCGGGCGAACCGGGGTGTCTCTTTTTAATTCTGCGTCGGCAAAAATGACCGGTGTGGGGATGCTGACGCCGGGATGAGCGACCAAATACCACTTTTCTGCCGGATTTGCCGGCTGTAGCTGTTCACCAATCCCTTCGGCAAAGGCGGCATGGCCGCGCACAAATACCGGCACATCGGCACCGAGGGTCAACCCCATTTCAGCCAGTTGGTCGTCACTTAAGCCACATTGCCAAAGTTCGTTCAGCGCGACCAGCACCGTTGCCGCGTTGGAAGAACCGCCGCCAAGGCCGCCACCCATCGGTAAGCGCTTATCGATACTGATGTCTGCCCCACGGGGAGGCGTGGCAATGGCGTGGTTCGCGCAATACTGTTGCAGCAAGCGTGCGGCACGAACAATCAGGTTCTGCTCGTCTGGTACCCCTGTTACGGGCGTCAGCAGCCGGATCTGTTCATCCTGACGGGGAACAATGGTCAGCGTATCGCCGTAATCCAGGAACTGGAACAGCGTTTGCAGTTGATGATAGCCGTCTGCACGACGGCCGGTGATATAGAGAAACAGGTTCAGCTTTGCCGGGGAGGGCCATTGGTGGATCATCACTTGAGCGTCCAGTTATCCATTTTCAGCTTGATACGTTGGTCGCCCTGTTGCAGTTCAAGGCGGCTTGGTAACGGGATCTTCAAGTCGGTGTTGTAGTCCTGGTAGGTCACGACCCAGGTCAGATCGCCTTGCTTGTAGGTCAGCTTGTTCAGGCGGTATTGGGAGTCCAGGCTGAATTCGGTGGCGTCGCCCGGTAAGCCGAGCATCCACTGGCGCAGGTTATCCATTGGGATCTCCATGCCGGTGAGCTTACGGATCATCTCTTGCGGATTGTCGCTGACATAGCGCTTGCCCTGGTTGTCCGTGAGCTGCACCACGCTTTTTTGCACGTTCAGCTCCAGCTCGGTGCTACCAAGCGGGTTAGTCAGCAGCAGGCGATAGCGATCGGGCGTGTATTGTTGCCAGAAGAAGCGGGCATAGACTTTCTTCTGATCGGTCAGATAAGCAAAAGCGCCGCGCGTCTGATACTGCTCAAGCTGCTGTACCGCTTGTTCGTGAGCGAGCCATTGCGGAGATGTCGGGCTGGTTGCCGGGCCAGGTTTGGTGAGGGTACAGGCCGTCAGCACCAGGCTGGCTAATGGGATCAGGCGAAGCAAACTGACTTTGCGGATAGGCATAACGTTTTGTTGTCCTTTTGTCCTTGCGGGGCAGTGCGGGTTAGCAGTGATGCCACCACGCTAACGGGCGAGTGGCGTAACGTCAATAATACAATGGCGCAAAAACCTTGCAGCAAGGGCGGCATCTGGCGTGTGAAGGATTGTAATCGATAGTGAAAGTTTTTGGGTCGGAAATCTGCGGGGCACGGCATAGGGCGAAACGGCGCCCCTATACAATAAGGGCGCGTTTTGACGGATCAGAAATCGTAACGCAAGCGGACCACCGTCATATCACCGAGGTTATCGGTGCTGGAAGTCAGCACGTGTTCAACGTCAGCGCGGAAACCGTAGTCAAACTGGAAGGAGATACCCAGGCCATTATCAATACGCTGGTAATCGCGGCCGGTAGTGTATTGCAGGCGGTCACCCATAAAGTAAGGCATGATGGATTGCACCGCGTACTCGCCCACCGGGAAGCTGTAACCGGCGAAGTATTCTATCCCCCAGGCGTCCCCGGCGAAGTAGTTGTTAACATCCTTCTGTTTGGTGGTCAGGAAGTTGTCATACCAGCCGCCGCCGAAGCTGAGCGTCCAGTTGTCTGGCTTCCAGCTCAGCGCGGTACCGATGATGTTCTGATTGTAGTCTTTGCTGTCGTTACTATTGGGGTTGCGCATCTCGGCACTGGTGTAGTTCCAGGCGGTACCCCAGGTCAGGTCTTTGCTCAGGTGATAGTCCACACCTAATGAACCGCCACCCTTGCGCTTATAACGCAGGCCGTTACCCGGCAGGTATTCGTCATCGTTGAACAGGTAGGCGGCATAGACATCCGCGTCACCTACGGTCTTTTTATATTTCAGCATGCTACGTGAACGGTAGGAACCGTCATAGTCACCGTTAATGCCGTTGCCCGGTGCCTGGGCCAACATGTCGTAATCCCAGATATCGGTTTTGGCCCCGACAACGTCGTAGTAAACGCTGTTTTGTTTACCATAGGTCAATTGGCCCCAGGTTTTGCTTTTCAGGCCGGTATACAGCATACGGCGTGAGGTGTTGTTGGCACCCTCGGCGTAGTGGTTATCCCAACTGAACAGCGCGGGGATGTTGACGCCTAGCTCGTAATAGTTGATCCAACTGATATCGTCAAACAGGTAGTAATCGGTGGCAAAACGAAAACGCGTGCCGCCGTCGAAGCCGTTACGCTTATACGAGCCCTTATCACCGTCACCGGTCATCATGTTGAACTGAGGGCGAATACTGCCGCCAACGGTGAAGGTGAGGCGGCTAAGGGGATCGCCCGCTTGCGGATCCTGCTTCAATAATGTGATTTCACCATGTGCTGCAAATGCGCTACAACCCGCTATCAGGCCAGCGGTAACCGCTTGGCTTAATCTACGTAATTTCATCAATACATCCCTTCCTACGTGCTGCGACAACAAAATATGAAAACCAATCCATTGGCTGAAGACACCCGGGGTTTTCTGCTTGACCCACTTTCCTGTTACAGAAAGTGAAAATCTGAAACAATTTCTATGTAAATTGTTAGTTTGCTAACTATTTGGCGCAATTATGGAAACAAAGCAAAAAAATTGCAATTAAAACAATGGAAACTGTTACTTTGCGCGATTGTCAGTTAGGTGAAATATTTAATGGCGGAAATGCAAAGAGACGTTGATCGCCGCAGTCGGGCAGTCTGAAAGCAAGTCAGCAAGCATTGAGAGGTGTTTATCCTTGCGGTTACTGATGAGTTTGAGACCAACCTGGTTTGCTGCTGCCGATTGATTTGGCCCGGCAATGCCAGCGATTGGCCGGAAGATGCGGTTGTCACTTTTATTGATGTCGCGCATCAAGTAGAATGCCGGTCAACGAGAACCCGTACCAAGAGAAGTATTACTCGAAGCAATGACCCTTCTGGCGTTAGGTATTAATCACAAAACCGCTCCGGTTTCTCTGCGAGAACGGGTGACCTTCTCCCCAGAGTCGATCGACAAGGCGCTGAATAGCTTGCTGCAACAGCCATTGGTGCAGGGCGGCGTTGTGCTGTCTACCTGTAACCGCACTGAGCTGTATCTCAGCGTGGAGCAGCAGGACCATCTGCATGAACAACTGGTCGCCTGGTTATGTGACTATCACCATCTGCGTGCGGAAGACGTTCGCAAAAGCCTGTATTGGCACCACGGCGACGAAGCCGTCAGCCATTTGATGCGCGTTGCCAGCGGGCTAGACTCTTTGGTACTGGGTGAACCCCAGATCCTCGGGCAGGTAAAGAAAGCCTTTGCCGAATCCCAGCGTGGCCAGTCACTTTCCGGTGAGCTAGAGCGCCTGTTCCAGAAATCCTTCTCCGTTGCCAAGCGGGTACGTACCGAAACCGAAATCGGTGCCAGTGCGGTATCCGTTGCCTTCGCTGCCTGCGCGTTAGCGCGTCAGATCTTCGAATCCCTTGCCGAACTGAATGTGCTGTTGGTGGGCGCGGGGGAAACGATCGAACTGGTGGCCCGCCATCTGCGTGAGCATAAAGTGCAGCATATGATCATCGCTAACCGCACCCGTGAACGTGCCCAGGTCTTGGCGCAAGAGGTGGGGGCAGAAGTGATCTCACTGCCGGAGATTGACGCACGTCTGGCAGATGCCGATATCATTATCAGTTCCACCGCCAGCCCGCTGCCCATCATCGGTAAAGGTATGGTTGAGCGAGCACTGAAAGCGCGCCGCAACCAGCCCATGTTGTTGGTGGATATTGCCGTTCCGCGTGATATCGAGCCGGAAGTGGGCAAACTGGCGAACGCCTATCTCTACACCGTGGACGACCTGCAGGCCATTATTCAGAGCAATATGGCACAGCGGCAGGCGGCGGCCGTACAGGCCGAGACCATTGTGCAGCAGGAAAGCAGCAATTTCATGACCTGGCTGCGTTCACAGGGCGCGACAGATACCATCAGAGACTACCGTTCGCAGGCGGATCAGATCCGTGCGGAAATGGAGTCAAAAGCGCTGGCCGCGATTGCCCAAGGCGCTAACGTGGAGCAGGTGATCCATGAGCTGGCCCACAGATTAACCAATCGTCTTATTCATGCCCCTACCAAATCCCTCCAGCAGGCCGCCGGCGATGGCGACATGGAGCGGTTGCACATTTTACGCGACAGCCTCGGGCTGGATCAGCATTAGTTCTCTTTTATTAACAGGGTTTAAAACCACGCATGAAGCCTTCTATTGTTGCCAAACTGGAAGCGTTACAAGAGCGCCATGAAGAAGTTCAGGCGCTGCTCGGCGATGCCAGCGTTATTGCCGATCAGGATCGGTTCCGTGGCCTGTCGCGCGAATATGCGCAGTTGACCGATGTCAGCCGCTGTTTTCTGGAATGGCGTCAGGTGCAGGACGATCTTGCCACGGCAGAAATGATGCTGGACGATCCGGAAATGCGTGAAATGGCGCAGGAAGAGCTGAAACAGGCCAAAGCGGCGACGGAAGAGTTGGAGCAACAGTTGCAAGTCTTGCTGCTGCCAAAAGATCCAGACGATGAGCGCGATTGCTTCCTGGAAGTGCGCGCCGGAACCGGTGGCGACGAAGCGGCCATTTTTGCTGGCGATCTGTTCCGCATGTATAGCCGTTACGCTGAAACTCGCCGCTGGCGGGTTGAGATCATGAGTGAAAACGTGGGTGAACACGGCGGTTATAAAGAAGTGATTGCCAAAGTGTCCGGCGATGGCGTTTACGGCCAGTTGAAGTTTGAATCCGGCGGTCATCGCGTGCAGCGCGTACCGGAAACCGAATCTCAGGGCCGTATTCATACCTCAGCCTGCACGGTGGCGGTGATGCCAGCCGTACCAGAGGCCGAGCTGCCGGAAATCAATGCGGGCGATCTGAAAATCGATACCTTCCGTTCCTCCGGGGCGGGTGGTCAGCACGTAAACACCACCGATTCGGCGATCCGTATTACCCACTTGCCAACCGGGATTGTGGTTGAATGCCAGGATGAACGCTCACAGCACAAGAACAAAGCCAAAGCGATGTCAGTGCTTGGGGCGCGTATCCGTGCGGCAGAGATGGCGAAACGCCAGTTGGCAGAGGCTTCTACCCGCCGCAACCTGCTGGGCACCGGCGATCGTTCCGATCGTAACCGCACCTACAACTTCCCGCAGGGGCGCGTGACCGACCACCGCATCAACCTGACGCTGTACCGTCTGGATGAGGTAATGGAAGGCAAACTGGATATGCTTATCCAGCCGATCGTGCAGGAATACCAGGCCGATCAGCTGGCAGCACTCTCGGCCGAGCCTGAGTAATGGATTATCAAACCTGGCTGAAAACCGCAACCTTACGCCTGACGCACAGTGACAGCGCCAAACGTGATGCGGAGATCCTGTTGGGTTTCGTGACCGGTCGTGCCAGAACCTATCTGTTGGCCTTTGGTGAAACCCTGTTGACGGCAGAGCAGGCCGAGCAGCTAGCGGTGCTGCTGGCTCGCCGCGAACGCGGGGAACCGGTGGCGTACCTGGTTGGAGAGCGCGAGTTCTGGTCGCTTCCTCTGTCGGTTTCACCTGCTACATTGATCCCGCGCCCGGATACTGAATGCCTGGTGGAGTTGGCGCTGGAGCGTCTGCCCGCTACGCCATGCGCCATTCTGGATCTTGGCACCGGCACCGGCGCGATTGCCCTGGCGTTGGCCAGCGAACGGCCAGACTGCCAGGTTACCGGTATCGATCTGCAACCCGCAGCCGTGGCGCTGGCGCAGCATAATGCGCAAAAACTGGCGATTAACAATGCGCGCTTTTTGCAGGGGGACTGGTTTACGCCGGTTGCCGGACAACAGTTTGCGCTGATCGCCAGTAATCCTCCCTATATTGATGAAGCCGATCCTCACCTTGAACAGGGCGATGTTCGCTTTGAACCTGGCAGTGCGCTGGTAGCCGCCCAACAGGGGCTGGCCGATCTGGCCGCGATTGTTGAGCAGGCCGCCGGTTATTTACAGCCGCAAGGCTGGCTGTTGCTTGAGCACGGCTGGCAACAGGGCGAGAATGTACGTATGCTGTTGAATGCAGCCGGATTTATTGCGGTGGCAACCCATCGCGACTACGGCGGCAACGATCGTGTGACTCTGGGCCAAAAACCACTATAAGAAACCAAGGAAACAACTATGGCAGCTTACATGGCGCTAAAACATCTGCATTTATTAACGGTAGCCATCAGCATTACGCTGTTTGTACTGCGTTTCTTCTGGAAGTGGCGTGCATCGCCGATGATGAACAAGCGCTGGGTCAAGATCACGCCGCATATCAATGATACGGTGCTGTTTGTCACCGGTATCGCCCTGGTGGTGATGTTCAAGTTTTATCCACTGCTTGGCATGGACTCGTGGCTGACCGAGAAGTTGTTTGGCGTTATCATTTATATCCTGTTGGGCTACGTCGCATTGGGCAAGAAGACGCAAAGCTGGAATATCCGCACCTTGGTATTTGTGCTGGCGCTGGGCTGTCTGTATCTGATCGTGAAACTTGCCACGACTAAAATACCGTTGTTGATGGGATACTTATGAGTAGCATTGCCGATTTCGAATTTAACACTTCCTCTCTGAGTGAGGGGGTGATCCTGGTGTCTAAAGTCATCCGGCGGGACTTCCCGGTGACCGAAGTAGAGCGCAAACTACAGCAACTGACCGACGAAGCGCGCGCGGCCATCCCAGACGATCTCAACCAGGATCAGCAACTGGAAGCGCTCATCGAGCTATTTTTTAAAACCTGGGGATTCGGCGGTGCCAGCGGCGTTTATCGGCTCTCTGACGCCATCTGGCTGGATAAAGTGCTGGAGGCCCGCCAGGGTACGCCAGTCTCGCTGGGCACCATTTTCCTGCATATTGCCCACCAGTTGGATCTGCCACTGATGCCAGTGATTTTTCCCACTCAACTGATCATGCGTGCCGATTGGCTGGATGAAGAGATGTGGTTGGTCAATCCGCTGAACGGGGAAACGCTCAACGAACATCAGTTGGAGGTCTGGCTCAAGGGCAACTTGGGGCTGGGGGCCGAACTGGAAGATGACGATCTGGATGAATCGGAAAACATTCTGGTGGTGCGCAAGATGCTCGATACCCTGAAAGCGGCGCTGATGGAAGAAGACCAGATGGAAATTGCGTTGCGGGCCTGCGAGGCGGTGCTGAGTTTTGACCCGGACGACCCTTACGAGATCCGCGACCGTGGCTTGATTTACGCCCAGTTGGAGTGTAACCATATCGCCATTTCCGATCTCAACTATTTTGTCGAGCAGTGCCCTGAAGACCCGGTGAGTGAAGTGATAAAAATTCAAATCCACTCCATCGAACCCAAGCAGGTCACGCTCCATTAATTAACTTATTCCGATTATCAATCAATAAGGTGCAAGCATGGAACAGAAAGTAGTCAGCATTGGCGACATCAAGGTAGCGAACGATCTGCCGTTTGTCCTGTTCGGTGGTATGAACGTACTGGAATCACGCGATTTGGCGATGCGCATCTGCGAACACTACGTCACCGTGACGCAAAAACTGGGTATCCCTTACGTTTTCAAAGCCTCTTTTGATAAAGCTAACCGTTCATCGATTCATTCTTACCGTGGCCCAGGTCTGGAAGAAGGGATGAAGATTTTCCAGGAAATCAAAAGCACCTTCGGCGTGAAGGTGATCACCGACGTGCACGAAGCGGCACAGGCGCAGCCGGTTTCCGAAGTGGTAGATGTGATCCAGCTCCCTGCTTTCCTGGCACGCCAGACCGACCTGGTTGAGGCGATGGCGAAAACCGGCGCGGTAATCAACGTCAAGAAACCCCAGTTCGTCAGCCCTGGTCAGATGGGTAATATCGTCGATAAATTCAAAGAAGGCGGCAACGATCAGGTTATCCTGTGCGATCGCGGCAGCAACTTTGGTTATGACAACCTGGTGGTCGACATGCTGGGGATCAACGTGATGAAGAACGTGACCGGTGGCCATCCGGTGATCTTCGACGTGACCCACGCCCTGCAAACCCGCGATCCGTTTGGTGCCGCTTCTGGTGGCCGCCGTGCGCAGGTTGCCGAACTGGCTCGTGCCGGGATGGCGGTAGGTTTGGCAGGCCTGTTTATCGAGGCTCACCCAGATCCAAGCAATGCCAAATGCGATGGTCCTTCAGCGTTGCCGTTGGATAAGCTGGAGCCGTTCCTGGTGCAGATGAAAGCCATCGACGATCTGGTGAAAAGCTTCGCCGAGCTGGATACCAGCAACTAGGTTTTGATTGTGATGGAAAGAAGGCCCGGCACTGATGTGTCGGGCCTTTTGTTTTATTGGGCGTTCAGCGCGGTGAGCGCTTCCGGCAAGGTGGGGTAGAAATGCAGTTTACCCTCGATCGGTTTCATCCGCGCACGTGCCAGGGTTTTCAGCGGCTGGAACGGAATGTCGGTGATCACCAGCTGTTTTTCGGCGGGCAGGGCATCGATGTAACGTTGCAGCGCGTTTAGCCCACCGGCATCCAGCACCGGCACGGCATCCCATTGCAAGATGATGGTGTGATAGTTTTCACCACGTACCAGCAGATCGTTGAATATGCGCTCGGCAGCGGCGAAGAACAGCGGCCCGTTGACACGCAGCACCAGACGGCCATCATCGGCGCTTAACTCGCTCAGGCGCGTCATCCGTGCGATACGGCGCATAAACAGCAGCGAGGCCAGCACGATGCCAACGGTAATGGCAATCACCATATCAAACAGCACCGTCAGCGACATACACAGCAGCATGACCAAAATGTCGTCTTTCGGTGCCCGGCGCAGCAGATAAACCACTTTATGCGATTCACTCATGTTCCAGGCGACCAACAGCAACAGCGAAGCCATCGCCGCCAGCGGTAGGTAGGACAGCCAAGGCGCCAGCACCAGCAAAGCCAACAGCACCATTAACGAGTGAATGATCGCCGAGACCGGTGAGGTTGCACCTGCCCGCACGTTGGCAGCCGATCGGGCAATGGCGGCGGTGGCAGTGATGCCGCCGAAGAAGGGGGCAATGATGTTGCCTGCGCCCTGGCCAATCAGCTCCGCGTTGGAGTGATGCTTTTTGCCCGTCATACCGTCAAGCACCACGGCGCATAGCAGCGATTCGATCGCTCCGAGCATCGCCATGGAAAATGCGGCTGGTAACAGGGCTGAAATCAGCTGCCAGCTCAGTTCCGTCGGTTTGCCGTCACCCGCAGGCAGATGCCAGGGTAGCAGCCATTGAGGCAGGATTGGTGGGATACCCTGGCCCTGGCTACCGTCGGCCAGTTGGAAACTGAAGCGGGAGCCGATGGTCGCAACCTGATGATCGAACTGCGCCAGAATAGCCATTACCGCGGTACCGGCTAACAAGGCAGGCAGGTGGCCGGGAATACGCAGCCCCAGTTTTGGCCACAGCAGCAAGACAGCCAGGGTAACAGCACCAATCAGGGTATCGCCATAATCCAGGGTAGGCAGGGCGTGTAACAACGCGTTGACCTTGCCGATGTAATTTTCGGGTACTTCCGCCAACTGCAAGCCAAAGAAATCCTTCACTTGCATGGTGGCGATGGTGATGGCAATCCCGGAGGTAAACCCAAGCGTTACCGAGAGCGGAATGTACTCGATCAGACGGCCTAGGCGCGCCAGCCCCATGATCAGCAGAAACACCCCGGATAGCATGGTGGCAATCAATAAGCCAGAAAGCCCAAATTGCTGTGAGACCGGGAACAGGATCACCACAAACGCGGCGGTAGGGCCGGAAACGCTGTAGCGCGAGCCTCCGCTGACGGCGATCACGATGCCGGCAATGGCGGCGGTGTACAGCCCATACTGCGGGGGAACGCCGCTGGCAATGGCCAGCGCCATCGCCAGAGGAATGGCAATGATGCCAACGGTTATCCCGGCAATGGCATCTTTCAGCAGACGTTGAAGTGAATAGGGTTCACGCCAGCAGGCTTCTATCAGCGCGCTGAAGGGGCGGATACCGTTGATTTCGTGCGTTTTCATCTAAGTTACTAACCAAGTCTATAAAAGAGAACGGAATGGCGGGCCATGGAGGTCCGTCTCGGAATAGCTGGTTGATACCATACCCCTTTCTGTCTGCCGATACCTAGATTTGCATCAAGGCATCAGGATTGTGCTTAATTTATATTTGTTCAGCGGGGTATTCGCGACAGGACGCCTGCCACCGCAGATCGCCCGCTGAGGGTGGGGTAGAAAGAGCGGCTTTTATCGCTTAGTGTACCGAGGGTAAGGATAAGCCCAGAAACTGAGCTAGAGTGCTGACCAGCAGATGATGGTCTTCGAGCTGTGGCGAGCCAGAAAGCGAGATGGTGCCGACGCAGCCCACATTGAGCAGGTTGATGGGGAATGCGCCACCGTGGGCGGCGTAATCGCGCACGCTGAGCCCATAGCGCTCTTCCAGCGTGACCTGCCGTTGTTGCAGGCGTAAACCCACCGCATAAGAGCTTTTATGGAAATGGTTGACCACGTTACGCTTGCGACGTACCCAGTCGGCAATATCAGGTGTTGCCCCTGGCATGGCGTAATAAAACAGCGTTTGTCCGCTCAGTTGGATTTCGATAGCGATGGGTAATTGACGACGTTCTGCGGCATTTTTTAGCGCCAAGCCCAGCTCCCACGCGGTGGCATGATCGAAATGATGGAAGGTGAGATCGGTTTCTTGTGTTGTGAGCGCTTGCAATTCATCATCGATATTCATCAGATTTTCCCCATGAAATGATTGATAACAGTCTATCCTGAACTGAAGATAGGACATAGATTGCCTGGCAATATTATAGAACTGCCATGAACAACGTGGGGGGACGGCATGCTGCACCTGTCTGAACGATCGGTAGTAGGTCAAATAAAAAATCATTGCCGCATCCTGGAGTATGCCGAATAGTTATGACATTCATTGAGTCGATCTCATCTTTTTACAGTGATGCCTGCATTACCTATGCCACACTGTCGATCACCTATTTTGCGCTGAGCAAAAACGCCCCCTTTTCTTACCAGTCGGCCCTGTGGAAACGGGTGTTGTTTGGTGTTTTGGCTGGGTTGGCGGTGGTGTATCTGAATCAGGATCGGCTGTTGCTTACCGGCAGCATCTACTTCAGTTTTGCCATGATCCCGATGATCCTGGTGATGTTTTTCGGTGGCGCAGTCAGCGGTGGGGTGTGCTATCTGGTGAGCTTTGGCTTTAACGGCGGTTTTACGCTGGATAATCTGTTTATCGGGGTGATCATCCTGGGGCTGCTGCTCTCGGGGGTATGGCGGAGAAAATCGAACCGGGTATTTTATCTCACCATCGGAATTATTGCGCTTTACCGCATTGCCGTGGTTGGCACGTTCGTCAACTTCCGCGAACTGTGGCTGGATATTTTACTGTATCAGGCGGCTTCGGCACTTTGTCTGGCGATTTGCTACCACGCCTTGAGCTTTAAAGAGCGACATATTCACGCCTTTTTCTCCATGCGTAACAAGGCAACGACCGATAGCCTGACCCACATCAACAACCGCGCTAGCGTAGATTACAAAATGATGCTGCAACAGGCTCAGCGGCAATCTTGTGGCCTGATGATCCTCGACCTGGATAACTTCAAAAAGGTGAACGACACCTATGGCCATTTGGCCGGAGACGGGGTTCTGGCCCATGTAGGGGAGATCCTGAAGGATTGTGTACGCCATGAGGACTTTGTCGGGCGCTACGGCGGCGAGGAGTTTATCGTCATCACCTCCAGTTATGATCCGCTGCATATTGCGGCGGTGGCGGAACGCATTCGTAGCCGGGTGGAGAGTTTTGATTTTATTACCGAGAACGGATATACGATCCGCATGACTATCTCCATCGGCACCTCGTTGTATCTGCCCGGCATGTCGGTGGAGAAAGCGATCGAGATGACGGATGAAGCGTTGTATGACGCTAAACGCGAGGGCAAAAACCGCGTGGTCAGCAGCCGCCTGATGTCACTTTCGCAGTTGGGGAAGGGGTTTGGCCGCATGGCGGCAAAGAAGCTGTAAGCGTGCCTGCACCGATGATTCAATTGATGAGGAAAAGGAATTAGGGAAAAGCCAGTTTGTGCAGGATCTGAAACCTCCTGCACGTATCTGGGGGAGTGGTGGCAACCAGGTTATGCATCTCCTCAGACAGCGGCCAGCGCCTGCTCGAGGATAGCCAGTGAGTCGCTGAGCTGTTCGCGTGTAATGATCAGCGGCGGGCTTAATTGCAGCACATTTCCCTGAGAAATCTTAAAACTCAGACCGTGGTTCAGGCAGTGATACAGCACCGCTTCTGCCTGATCGTAGGCCCGGGCTTTGCTCTGGTGATCCGTCACCAGCTCCACGCCCCACAGCAACCCAATGCCACGAACGTCACCGATAATCGAAAATCTCTCCTTCATCGCCAGCAGCTTATCGCGCATAAACTCGCTGTCGGCCTTGACCTTCGCCAGTAGATTTTCCTGTTCAATAACCTCCATGGTCGCCAGCGCCGCCGCACAGCCCAGCGGGCTCTTTTCATGGGTGTAGTGTCCTAGGGAAACTTGAGTTGCTACGTTGTATTTATCCTGCGTCACCATTGCGGCTATCGGTATCAGCCCGCCACCCAGCCCTTTGCCGATGCAAAGAATATCCGGCTCAATCCCGTAAGCCTGATGGGTAAACCATTCACCACTGCGCCCCATGCCGTTGGGGATGTCATCAATAATCAGCATTACCTGATGCTTATCGCAAATCTCACGCACCCGCTGCCAGTAAGCTTGGCTTGGTACCTGAACGTCGGTGTTACGCACCGCTTCAGCGATAAAAGCGCCGACGCCGCCTTCTTTCTCAATGACGTATTCCAGATAGTCTGCATAATGAATGTCGCTGCCATCTGGCGAATGCAGCGCGCCACGATAAGACACCGCAGGTGGAATACGCTCCATGCCAGCCATCAACGGTCCCATTCCCTGACGAAAACAGGCTTCACCCCCCACCGAAATCGCGTCCAACGATGCACCGTGGAATGAATCCCAAAGAGAGATGACCTTGCTGTTGCCAGTCACGTAGCGGGCGAGCTTCAATGCCATGCCAATCACCGACGTTCCGCCAGGGGCAAATAGCACGCGGTTCAGGTTTCCGCCGCAGATTTGTGTCAGTTTCTCCGCACATTCAATCGCTATCGGGTTAGTGAACCGGCGCGGTGAAAACGGCAATTGGGCAAGCTGTTCTGTCACGCGCTTCACTACATGCGGGTGGCCGTAGCCTAACTGGTGGACGTTATTGCCATGAAAATCCATGTAACGCTTGCCGGTCGCATCCTGAATGAAGATAGTCTCCGCGCCTTCCAGCACGTCAAGGCAAGGTGTGGACATCGCTTGATGCAAGAACACATCTGCATCACGCTGCAACCATGCCTGAGTGCGTGCGTCATTCATTGCCGCATTCCAGGCCTGACGCGCTGCGGTGGTATTGATATCGCCCTCGGTACGCAGGTGAGAAGCATCGTGTTGAGTCGTCATTATTGGGGGTTCCTGAGAAGTTATTTCTGTAACCGTTGAGCGATTCGCTCAAGCTTGATCATCAGCAGCAAGGTGATAGCTACCAGCACAATGGTGAGCGCCGCGCCGTCGGCAATGTTGCCGCGATCGGTGAGGCTAAAAATGGTTACTGGCAGCGTGGTCCAGCCTGGCGGATAAATCATCAGGGTCGCGCCTAACTCGCCCATCGACAGCGACAGGCTCAGTGCGAAGGAAGAGAGCATCCATGGCATCAACAGCGGCAGAGTGATGCGCAAGAGACGATAAGTTGGTGATGCGCCAAGGCTGGAGGCCACATTTTCTACATCCGCCGAGATACGCATCAGCCCGGTGGATATGTTGCTGAAGGTGAATGCGGAGATCAGCACGAAGTGTGCCACCAGCACAATCCACAGCGTGCCATTCAGTTGCAGCGGTTGCCGGCTGAAAGCCACCAGAATACCAAGCCCGACCGAGACGGAAGGAATGGCACTCGGCAGATAAAACAGCAGCCCCAACGTTTTTTGCAGACGTGGGATGTACTGACGCAGCGCGAGCGCCGCCCATGCGCCACACATCAGAGCAAACAGACTGGCGCTCAATCCCACCACCAGGCTTGAGAATAGTGAATCCCAGGCATCACCGCGAAACGCGCGCACAAAATGGGCAAGCGTAAACCCCGACGGTAGCACCGTATTCCACTGCTGGCTGAGGCTGGACATCAGGATCACCGCCAGTGGCAGAAAGAAAAACACGGCAAACAACGAGGTGGCCACGATGCCTGCGGCGGCACGTCCTTTTTTCGACCATATCAGCATGATTAACGTCCTGTTCCGGTACGAGAAGCGGCGAGGCGATAGAGCAGAAACAGCCCCAGCGACAGTAAGATATTGATCAGAGCAATCATGCAGGCCACGCTGTAGTCGGATTCCAGGATCGCTTTGCTGTAGACCATCATCGGCAGGGTGTTGACGCCTTTCGCGCCAATAAACAGTACGATGCCAAACTCATTGGTGGTGAGCAGCAGACAAAGGCTACCGCCTGCCAGCAGAGCAGGCAGCACCGCCGGGAAAATCACCTGGCCTATCACCCGCCACGGCCCCGCACCGAGACTGCTGGCTACTTCCAGTTGGCTCCTGTCTATCTGGCGCAGCGCGGCCATCAGCGGGCGCATCACCAGCGGCGTAAATACCGTAATTTCGGCGAGGATCACCCCTTGCATCGAGTAGAGAAAATCGACCGGCGGCATCGGCAGACCAAAAGCAGACATCAGCGCGCCGTTAAGCACGCCCGCCGAACCGTAGATGAAGGTGAACGCCAGAGTTATCAGGAAAGTCGGCAGTGCGATAAAGGTATCAATCACGCGCCCCATAAACCGACTGCCGGGAAAAGGAATGAACACCAGGATCAGCGACAGAATACTTCCCAACACCAGGCAACCCAGCGTGGCGCTCAGCGCAATTTGCAGAGTATTTAGCAGTGCACGGCTGAAGCGACGGGACTCTAGCACCTGCCAAAAAGCTTCGAAATTCCACTGGCCGCTGGTATCGCGCAGCGCCTGTTCAGCGATGAGCAGCAGCGGATAGAAAAACAGGGTTATCAGCACCAGCAACGGGAACGCGATCCACAGCCAGTGTGGGATAGAACGCGCCGGGCGGGCATGCGTCAAAATTATCGACATCTCACACCTCAATCAGCACAGCATCGTCAGGTTCAAAGTACAGCGGCAACACATCGCCTGCGCGTGGCAGCGGGTTCACCTGTGTCATCACAATACGTACGCTTTCCCCCGCGACGTCGCACAGCAGATGGGTCAAGTCGCCCTGCCAGTGCACCGATGTCAGCTTAGCCAACAAACGATTGCTGGCGGCAGAGCGGGGTATCAGACTCATATGCTGCGGGCGAATGCACAGCAGTTTGTTATGCCCGTGATGGCAGCCTTCACTCCAGGCGTTGATCACCGCTCCCCCGCAGCTTACAGCCACTTGTCCTGGGGCAGATGTGGTATTGAGAGCCATTGCCGCCAGAATGTTGGCCCGCCCCAGGAACTCGGCGGCAAACCGATTCGGTGGGTGATGATAGAGTTTGTGCGTCTCCCCATGAGCAATCAGCGAGCCGTCTTTCATGATGCCGATTTTATCGGCCAGAGTGAGCGCCTCAGTCTGATCGTGAGTGACATAAAGGATAGTCAGCTCCGGCAACGCCCGGTGCAGACGGGCGATCTCTTCCACCATCGAATGACGGATTTGCGCATCCAGTGCCGAAAGGGGTTCATCCAGCAACAGCACCTGTGGGCGTACTGCCAGTGCCCGCGCAATGGCAACGCGCTGCTGCTGCCCGCCAGAAAGCTGATGAGGATAGCGGGTGGCGTAATCCTCCATACCGACGCTTTTCAGCGCCTCGACAACTCGCCCGGCAATCAGCGCTTTCGGCTGTTTTTGCGCTCGCAGACCAAACGCCACGTTGTCCTCCACCGACATGTGCGGGAACAGCGCATAATTTTGCACCACCATGCCCAGCCCGCGTTTGTAGGGGGGGAGCCCGGTGACATCCTTGTCACCGATAAGGATCCGCCCACCCGCAGGCTGAACAAAGCCAGCGATCGCACGCAGCACCGTGGTTTTCCCCGATCCTGATGGGCCAATGAGCGCCAGGACTTCTCCGGGTTCAATCGTCAATGACAGGGGATGCAGCACCACGTTGTCGTGGTACGAAACGCGAAGCGACTCTAGCGTGATACCTGACATGCCCATCGTCATTGCGGGCTGCAACGTTTTGTTTTTCATTAACATCAGGCTTACTCGCTGTCGGTCGCTTGGTGCCAGCTTGCAATATCGCTCTGTAGAGAAACGGCGACCTGGTTCCAGTCTGGCTCCCAGCTTTTCACGCCCTGCATTGCCGCGATGGCGGCCTTGTAGTTGGCATCGTTTGGCGTGACATCCTTACGCACCGGCATGCCCCACGAAAGTTCGCTCACGCGGTTCTGCGCCGCTGGGCTCAGCAGGAAGTTGATCAGTTTTTTGCCATTGTCACTCTGCGGGCCGCCTTCAACCAGACCAATGGCATACGGCAACGCCAGTGCACTGCGCTCGCCATTTGCATCCGCAGGCCAGAAAATTTTCACGTTCGGGTTACGTGCCATTTGCGACAGGTTCATCTGCAAGTCGCCGTTGGCAACATACAGTTCACCTTTGTTGACCAGTGCGGTCAGCTTGCCCGTTGAGGCTGAAGGCCCCACGTTGTTGGCCTGCAATTTCCCAAGATAGGCCAGCCCCGCCTGTTTACTGCCAAAGCTGTGGAACGCCTGAAGCATGACTGCCGTACCGTCGCCCGCCTGGCTCGGCGTGGAGTATTGCAACTTGTTTTTGAACTGCTTATCCAGCAGCGCATCCCAACTGGCCGGTGCGGTCTTCAGCACGTTGTGGTTATAGATAAAACTCAGGTAGTTTTTCACCAACGGCGCATAGTTGGGAGTCGCACCTGGGATTTGTGCCGCTCCATCCGGGGAGAAATCCGCTAACAGCTTTTGTCCCGCCGCGCGCTGAATAAAGGGAGGCATGGTCACCAACACATCGGCCTGCGGGTTTGTGCGCTCTTTCGCAAGACGTTCAACGGATGGCTCCGCCGCCGCTCTCCACATACTGCACTTTGATGCCAGTGGCTTGGGTAAACGCAGCGAACTCTGCCTGATACCAACTGTTTTCACCGTCGTGCAGGCCATCGGCAGAGTAAACGGTGACGACCTGGTCAGCGAAAACCGGGGAACAGGCCAGTGCTAAAGTAGACAGCAGCGAGAGTCTTGAGAGTTTCATCGTATAGCCTCATTAGGTTGGTGGCATTCTGGTCTACACCAGATTTGCCATCACGCTAAACTGACTCTGTGACAATACGATGAATAAAAGATGTCACCCCGGTGAATGCCGCCGGGGAAAACAGAAAAGAGGGAAGGGAAATTAATGCGTGTCTACTTCAATTCGCAGGCTGTCGTGACGCCAGTACTCGATGTCGAGGTCAAGGATCCGCCCGTGCTGATCGTAGTTCAGACGGCTTAACAGCAGGGCTGGACGCCCCTCAATGACCCCCAGCGCCTCGGCAGCATCTGCTGGCATGGCAGTGGGGTAAAACGAAAGATGCATGCTGGTATACATCAAACCATAATGCTGCTGATAAATCTCGGTCAGACTGCCGTTGAGATTGTGGTTAAGCAGGTCCGGCACTCTGGCGGGCAGGCAGTGGTTCTGGCAATAACAGATGGCGCGTCCATCGGCGTAGCGCAGGCGGTTGAGCAGATAAATCTGGTCGAATGGCTGAAGTTGCAGCGCACTCATTGCCGTCACCGGCACCGTAGTCACTTGTCCATCCAGCATCACCGTTTTCGGCTCCCGGCCTTGCTCCAGGCACAGTTTGTGGAAGTTGGTGTTCTGTGTGGGGTCAAGCCACAGCCGTTGCGGCGTGACGAACCAGCCGCGGCGGTCCGATCGCCAGATAGCCCCACTAGCCTCAAGCAGCGCCAGGCTTTCACGGATAGTGACCCGCGTGGTGTTAAAAATGGTGCACAGTTCGCGTTCTGACGGCAGTTTGTCGCCGCTTTTTAATGCGCCGCTCTGAATACGAGCCTGAAGTTGGGCTTTGATCAACAGATATTGTGGTAACTCGCCAGAGGGTGATTTCATGCTGTTTCGCTGTGGCTGGTGATGCCGCTTATTATACACGGACATATGAATTTTTTGTTGCAGCAACAGATTTCCTTTGACCTGACGCAGCGCTTGTCATCATCATAACGACAAATCTGGTATAGACCAAAAGGTGATTTTGATGACTTCTCGTGACTACTTGCTTTTGACGCCAGGCCCGCTGACCACCTCTCGCACGGTGAAAGAAGCGATGCTGTTTGACAGTTGCACCTGGGACGATGATTACAACCTCGGTGTGGTACAGACCATTCGCCAGCAGTTGGTGCAACTGGCTACCCGCGAAGTGGGCTACACCTCTGTTCTATTGCAGGGCAGCGGTAGCTATGCCGTTGAAGCGGTACTCGGTTCCGCTATCGGTTCACAGGGCAAAGTGCTGATTGTCAGCAACGGTGCGTATGGTGCTCGTATGATAGAGATGGCGGAGATGATGGGGATCGCCTATCACGCCCTGGACTGCGGCGAGGTTGCACGGCCCAGTTTGCAGGCGATTGAGGAGATCCTGCAAAAAGAGGACGATATCAGCCACATCGCGATGGTCCATTGCGAAACCACTACCGGTATGCTCAACCTGGTTGCCGAGGTGGCAGAACTGGCTCAGCGCTACCAGAAGCAGTACATCGTCGATGCAATGAGCAGTTTTGGCGGCATTCCTCTGGACGTTGGCGCGCTCAAGATTGATTTCCTGATCAGCTCCGCCAATAAGTGCATTCAGGGAGTACCGGGATTCGCTTTTGTCGTTGCCCGTCGTGCAGCTCTTGAAGCCTGCGAGGGGCGCTCTCGCTCGCTGTCGCTGGATCTTTACGCTCAGTGGCGTTGCATGGAAGACCACTGCGGGAAATGGCGCTTCACCTCTCCGACTCACACGGTACTGGCTTTCGCGCAGGCTCTTAAAGAGCTGGCGGAAGAGGGCGGCGTCAGTGCGCGCCATCAGCGCTATCTCACCAACCAGCGTCAACTGGTTGAGGGAATGCGAGCACTCGGCTTTACGCCGTTGCTGAGCGATGACCTGCATTCGCCGATCATCACCGCGTTCTACTCGCCGACGGCGGAACAGTATCGCTTTAAAGCCTTTTATCAGCGCCTGAAAGATCAGGGCTTTGTGATTTATCCGGGCAAAGTGTCGCAAAGCGATTGCTTCCGCATCGGTAATATTGGTGAAGTGTATGCCCAAGATATCGCAGCGCTGCTGGGCGCCATCGGTTCCGCCATGTACTGGAAAAACTGAGAAATGACCATGAAACGTATTAACGCAGTGATCCTCGACTGGGCAGGCACTACCGTCGACTTTGGCTCCTTCGCACCAACCCAGATATTTGTCGAAGCTTTCCGTCGGGCCTTTGATATTGAAATTACGCTGGCAGAAGCTCGCGTGCCGATGGGGCTGGGCAAATGGCAGCATATTGAAGCACTGGGCAAACTGCCTTCGGTGGACGCTCGCTGGCAGGCCAAGGTTGGCCGGCCGATGAATAGCGCAGATATCGACAGCATTTACGCTACCTTCATGCCGTTGCAAATTGCGAAGGTTGTGGACTTTGCCGAACCGATTGCAGGCGTCACTGAAACCATCGCCAACCTGCGTGCCGACGGTCTGAAAATCGGTTCCTGTTCTGGCTATCCTCGCGCAGTAATGGAAAAACTGGTGCCTGCGGCAGCGGACTACGGTTATGCCCCTGATTGCTGGGTGGCAACGGACGATCTCGCAGCCGGTGGCCGCCCGGGCCCGTGGATGGCATTGCAGAACGTCATCGCCTTGGGCATCGATGCTACAGCTCATTGCGTGAAAGTGGATGATGCCGTGCCGGGGTTAGAGGAAGGATTGAATGCCGGGATGTGGAGCGTGGGACTGGCGGTTTCCGGTAATGAATTTGGCGCAACCTGGGCGGAATATCAGGCCATGAGCGCGGAAGATATTGCAACTCGCCGCGAGCATGCTGCTGCCAAACTTTACGCCGCGGGTGCCCATTATGTTATTGATACGCTGGTAGACTTGCCGGGTGTGATTGCCGATATCAATGCCAGAATGGCAAAAGGTGAGCGACCGTAATCGTCTAGCCCAAACCTGAATCCGACTCAGGACTAGCTCCCTCTCCCTGGATCCGTGTTGATGAAATCCCCAGATTTTGTATCGGGAGAGGGCTAGGGTGAGGGGGAAACCGCTAGCCTTAACTAGCCAACATTTTAATATGGTGGTGAGAGAGGGCTTGATTCGCAAGCTCACCCTACGGGCGGCCGGTCGGCCGTCCAAAATGTCTCTGCGCTGCGAGCCATTTTGTCGAACCCTGTCGAGGCTTCTCACCCCTCTCTCCTGGGGAACATGCAAAAAAGAGTCTGAACGTAAGTTCAGACTCTTTCTTGGAATATGGCGGTGAGAGAGGGCTTGATTCGCAAGCTCACCCTACGGGACGGCCGGTCGGCCGTGCAAAATGTCTCTGCGCTGCGAGCCATTTTGTCGAACCCTGTCGAGGCTTCTCACCCCTCTCTCCTGAGGAAGATGCAAAAAAAAGTCTGAACGTAAGCTCAGACTTTCTCTTGGAATATGGCGGTGAGAGAGGGCTTGATTCGCAAGCTCACCCTACGGGCGGCCGGTCGGCCGTGCAAAATGTCTCTGCGCTGCGAGCCATTTTGTCGAACCCTGTCGAGGCTTCTCACCCCTCTCTCTTGGGGAACATGCAATAAAAAAGCCTGAACGTGAATTCAGGCTTTCTCCTAAAATATGGCGGTGAGAGAGGGGTTCGAACCCTCGATACACTTACGCGTATACACACTTTCCAGGCGTGCTCCTTCAGCCACTCAGACACCTCACCGTTTCGTTGCGCGTTACTCAGTGCAACGGGGCGCTACTATAGGGAGAGTCGGCTAACCGGTCAAGAATATTTTTACGGTTTTAGCTCAGGTGGTTAAGCCGTGGTCGCTTTGCCGTAATTCAAGACCGGTAAACCGGTTTTACTACCCCATCACCAGCGGCATCCACACCAATCCGGTGACGATTAACAGCCCCAGGAAGATTAGGCCAAAGAGGGCACCAAGCCGCCAATAATCATTGGTAGGCAGATAGCCACTACCATAATAAATCGGGCTGGGGCCAGTCGCATACGGGGTGACGATGCTCCCCAGGCCAATGGCGGCACCGATCATCAGACTGAAGGTCGGCAATGGGATGGCGGGCAGCATCAGCGCGGCTGCAATCATCATTGGCGCTAGCGCCGAGGTGTAAGCCGTCGCGCTGGCAAAAAAGTAGCGCAGTAGATAGAACACGACGACCAACAGCACCATCACGACCGTCGTCGAGTATCCCTGCAAGCCGTGGGCAATCAGCTTGCCGAACCAGGTAATAAAACCGACGTTGTTCAGCCCGGTCGCCAGTGCAATCAGCGACGCCAGCCAGAAAAATACGCTCCAGGCTGCTTTATTACTGATGATGTCATCCCAGGTAATAATCTTACCTAGCAACATCAACGCGACTACCGAGTAGCCGACCAGCGCCGCATCAATATACTGCGCAGCAAAGATCCACAGCAGCAGGGCGATGACCATCAGCCCCAGCATTTTCTTCTCACGCAGGCTGAGTGGCCCCATTGCGGCCAGTTCGGCAGAAGCCCATTTTGGCACCTGCTCACCAGCCTTGATGGTTGGTGGATACAGGAGATAGCTCAACCAGGGCACCAGAGCGATCAACAGCAGGCTGAGGGGCAGCATGCCAACAAACCAGTCCCCCCAGGACAACGTCACATGGGACGACGTTTTAAGTAGCCCGACCAACAGCAGGTTGGGGGCCATGGCGGTGAGGAAAATCGCGCTGGTTACGCAGTTGGCGCAAATACCCATCCACATAATATAAGAGCCAATGCTGCGGGCGCTTGGCGTATTCGGCTGGGAGTCATACAACGGTGGCAGGTTACGTACGATCGGATAGATAATCCCCGCACCACGCGCCGAGTTGGAGGGAGTGACAGGGGCCAATAGCAGTTCGGAAAACATAATCGCGTAACCGAGCAACAGGGTTTTATGCCCCATCTTTTTCACCAGGATCAGCGCAATACGTCTACCCAGGCCGGTTTTTTCGTAGCCGGTGCCAAACATGAAGGCGGCAAATATCAGCCAGATCACCGAGTTGGAAAAGCCGGAGACCATCCACGTCAATGAGCTGGAAGTGTATTTAAAACCGGGAGCGGCAAGCTGTTCCGGGCTATAAAGCAACCAGGGTGAGAAAATGGCAATAATGGCCAGACCGGTCATGGCAACGACCGCACCGGGAGCCGGTTCCAGGATCAAACCGACGATAACGCCAAGAAACACAGAGAAATAGAGCCAGGCGTGGGGTTGTAACCCCGCGGGTGTTGGACATAAGGCGAGGGCTAGCGCCACAATAATCGGGGCAAACCATCGCCATGACAAATTGAACTTTGCCATAGCGGGAACCTCTTTTTAATTATAGGTAAGAGAGGCTTGCGCCTCTCCTGGTGGCTCACTTGATGTAATGGACGTGCTGGCAGATCTCTTCGACGATCGGTTCGCAGCGCTGGGCAAACACCTTTTTGTTTTCATCAATCAGGTTATTGCCATGGGTGTCGATAGAAACAATCAACGGGCCGAACTCTTTCACCCGGCACACCCATAGCGACTCCGGCATGCCCAATTCGGTCCAGTGCACCTCTTCAATTTCTTCGACCTGCGTGGCCGCCACTACCGCACAGCCTGCGGGGAAAATCACGTGCAGCGCCTTGAATTGCTTACAGCCAGCCTCGGTATTTGGCCCCATACCGCCTTTGCCGACGATCAGCCGTACGCCGGTCTGTTCGATAAACTCTTTCTCGAAGCTTTCCATCCGCATGCTGGTAGTGGGGCCGATCGATACCATCTCCCATTTCTCGCCGTTCTTGCGCACAATGGGTCCTGCATGGAAAATTGCTTTGCCGCGCAGGTCGTAAGGGATCTCTCGCTTGAGCTCGATCAGCCGCCGGTGACAAACGTCGCGGCAGGTGACCAGGGTGCCGTTGAGATAGATAACGTCACCTACGCGGATATCCGCCAGATCTTCCGCTTTAATTGGGGTGGTAAGGATCTTTTTCATAATGCCTCCCGGGTGTGGGAAATACTTTCAAACGACAGATCTTGGTGTACCAGCAACGTGCCACGGCGGTGGGCCCAGCAGCCGGTCGAGACCGCGACGCCGATGGTGGAAGGGTGACGAGCCGCCGATTCGATATGCACCCCCATCACGGAGCTGTTGCCCATTAATCCTTGTGGACCAATGCCCAGTTGGTTGAGGCCGGCCTCCAGGCGCAACTCGAGATCGGCGGCGATAGGGTTGGGATGACGGGTGCCGATCGGGCGTAAGATGGCTCGGCGAGAAAGCACGGCAGCCGTTTCTACCGAGGTCGCAATACCGACGCCGACCAGCACCGGTGGGCAGGCGTTGACCGCCAGCGTAGAGATGTTTTCAAACACAAATTTCACTACGCCTTCATAACCTTCAGAAGGCATCAGCACTTTGGCGCGGCCGGGCAGAGTACAGCCACCGCCGGCCATATACACTTCAATTTCCGCGTCGGTCCCGTCGGGCACCAAATCCCAGGTGACCCATGGCACGCCAGAGCCGGTATTTTTGCCGGTGTTGACCTCATCAAAGATCTCCACCGCGTTATGACGCAGCGGTGCCGCCACCGTGGCATCCTCCACCGCCTGTTTCAATGCGGCCTGAAGCTCGGCCAGCAAGGGAAAACAGGTGCCTACTTTGACAAAAAACATGATTTCGCCAGTGTCCTGACAGGCGGGGCGGTTCAAGGCGATGGCCTTCTCCATGTTGTCAAACATCGTATGGTAGATAATCTTGCCCATCCCTTCGGTTTCCAAATCCCGAAGCTGTTTTAATTTATCGACGACATCATCCGGCATGCGCGTTGAAATCATGGCTGTGAAATTCGCGACAATGCGGGTGAGTTGCTCAACCTTAGCGTTTTTTTCAATTACGTTCATAAGTGTGACTCCCGTCAGGCTGAAATGAACATGCTCACTGTTAATTGTTATAAAATAAGTTTTCTTGGCCTGAATAAACGCTACCATAGCGATGGAACGCGATCTGCAACGGCTTCGTGAAGCGTTGATTCACAAAACGTTAATCATGGTTATGTTTTTAAATTCAACAAGATAAAATTAAAGCAAGAATGCACTGCGAAATTAATTTAACACCCGCGCAGCAAAATAAAACAGTTAAAACACCAGCGCGTAATTCATTGGTAACTATTTGCCAAGTAATACTGTGAGGCCAAAAACTTATGTCGTTAATTCATTATCCTCAGCCTAAAGATTTACAGGTGTTGATTGCGGTCGTTAATACCGGCAGTTTCAGCGCCGCCGCCGAAATATTGGGGCAGACACCCGCATTTGTGACTAAACGCATCCAACAGATGGAGGCGTTGCTGGGGGTGAAATTGCTGAACCGCTCCTCCCGTGGTATGGCGCTCACGGAAAGTGGGCAAACGGCGTATGCCCACTCACTGGAAATTATGGATCGCCTGCAAAACCTGATGGATGAAGTGACTCATATCAAAGAGCAGCCGGTTGGCATGATCCGCATCGGTTCCAGTTTTGGCTTTGGCCGGGCGTATATTGCGCCCGCCATCATGGAAATCATGGAGATCTATCCGGAGTTGCAAATCAACTTTGAGTTGTTCGATCGGCAAATCGATCTCAACCGGGATAACGTCGATCTGGATATCCGGATCAACGACGACATCCCGGATAATTACATCGCCAAGCTGCTTGCCAAGAACCAGCGCATTCTTTGTGCGTCGCCCGCCTATCTTGCACAGCGGGGCACACCCGTAACATTGGCGGATTTACAGCATCATGACTGCCTGGTGACCAAGGAGCGCGATCAAACCATCGGCGTTTGGGAGTTGGAAAACCTGCAGGTAAAAAGTCGGTAAAAATATCCGGGCATCTCTCGTCCAACAGCGGGGAGATAGTCTTGCATTGGGCGCTGAATGGTAAAGGGATCATGTTGCGTTCCGAATGGGACGTATTGCCGTTTCTGCGCGATGGTGAATTGGTACGCGTTTTGCCGGACTATGCGCAAAGTGCCAATATCTGGGCGGTCTATCAGATGCCGCTGTACTCGTCGGCCAAGCTGAAGGTCTGCGTAGAGTTCTTCAGCCAGTATTGCCGCATTATGGGGCGAACCGATAAATCACGTTCTGTGACCTAGGGGTTATAGTACAAAAAATCGTCATAATGCCACAAAAATAAAACAGTGTTTTATAAAATTAGAGAGGTTGATCGGCCCATTCTTGTTTTCATTGCCATAGACTCGCCATAACTGGCAAAAACACAAAGGTTTTCCCCCTGCCATAACCGTATGTTACGAAAATTCCCGGCATATCGCCCGGAAGATAACACGTGATGTGGCTACGGAGATGGCAACAATGAAAACACGTAAAATAGGTCTGTTTAACTATCTTGCTTATGGCTCCGGGGATTTTCTTGGAGCGGGTACCACGGCACTTACCGCTGCCTGGTTACTCTATTTTTACACCACGTTCTGTGGGCTCAGCCCGATCGAAGCCACCTTTATCTTTGCGATGGCAAGGGTACTGGATGCGGTGGTCAGCCCGCTGATGGGCTATCTGACCGATAACTTTGGCTCCACCTGGTTGGGCAAACGCTTTGGCCGTCGCAAGTTCTTTATTCTGCTCGGCATTCCATTGGTCTTCAGCTACAGCCTGATGTGGGTTGGCCACATGGACTATTGGTACTACCTGCTGACCTATCTGTTCTTTGACGTGGTCTATACCATGATCCTGGTACCGTATGAAACGCTGGTGCCGGAGATGACGGATGATTTCAAACAGAAAACCAAGTTCTCGGGGGCCCGCATTGGGCTAGCACAGCTGTCTGCCATTCTGGCGGCATTCCTGCCAGGCATTCTGCTCAACTATCTGGGTAAAGACAGCGCCGTTTCGTTCTTCTACTCCAGCCTGGTGTTCTCGATCATCTGTGCCTGCGTATTGACGCTGGTGTATTGCTTCACTTGGGAGCGGCCCGCGGAACAAAAGTCTGCCGCCGCGCTGGAAGCTGAAAAACAGAAACTCACGCTGTTCCAGAGCCTGAAACGCCTGAACGTAGAACTGTCCTCAACGCTACGCATTCGCATCTTCCGCCAGCATCTTGGGATGTACCTTGGGGGCTATATCGCCCAGGACGTTTTCAATGCGGTGTTCACCTATTACGTGGTGTTTGTGTTGATGCAGAGTGCCGCTACGGCCTCCAACCTGATGGGCACCATGGCCATCATGCAGTTTGTGGCAGTGATCGCCATGATCCCTTTGTGTATCCGCTTCGGGCCAGCACCGTCGTACCGCATGGTGGTGGTGCTGTTTGGTATGGGAGCGGCTTCCTATGCTGTGCTGTATTACGCCAACCTCAGTGACGTTTTCTCATTGCTGCTGCTGGTTTCCGCCATCGCCGGTTTGGGACGGGGTGGTATCAACTACGTGCCATGGAATATCTACACCTATATCGCCGATGTGGACGAAGTGATCACCGGGCAACGCCGTGAAGGCATCTTTGCCGGCATCATGACCTTGACCCGTAAAGCCTCACAGGCTGGCGCGGTGATGCTGGTGGGCGTCATTCTGCAACTGTCAGGTTTTGTTTCCGGCCAGACTCATCAATTACCCGAAGTGAGTCACGCCATTCTGATGATCCTGAGCGTTGGCACCTTGGCTGTCCTGGCGATTGGCTTCACTGTCTCGCTGCGCTTCAAACTCAACTTGACCACACACGGTGTACTGCGCCAGGAAACCGAAAAGATGCGCATGGCGGGCCGGGTCGTGCCTGAGAACATCACGCCAGAAGCACGAGCTACCGTCGAAATGCTGGCAGGTATGCCTTATGAATCACTGTGGGGTAACAACAATATTGGTTACCTCAACCGCAAAAAACCTGTTGCACCGCCATTGCCCAAGGCCACTCAAGGCCAGAAAGCGGCGGGCAGCGTGACACCTTGATCTACAGGCCTAAAAGGACATCACTATGTTGGTATATCCCGTAAAACACAGCCCGTTACTGCGCCAACCGGAGCGCTTTATCAGCCGCCAGGAACTGCAACAGTTGATTGAAAACCTGGTGGAAAACCTGGTCAATATCACCGATGAAACCGGTGAGTTCCTGCTGCGCCTCGATGATGGCCGGGTTATTGATACCAAAGGCTGGGCCGGCTGGGAATGGACGCACGGTATCGGTCTGTACGGCATCAACCAGTATTACCGCCAGACCGGCGATAATAAAATGTGTGCCATCGTCGACGACTGGTTCACCGCGCGCTTTGCCGAAGGCACGCCAACCAAGAATGTGAATACCGCCTGTCCGTTCCTCACCCTGGCCTACCGCTATGAGGAAACCGGTGATACGCGCTGGCTGCCATATCTGGAGCGTTGGGCGGAGTGGTTGATGTATGAAATGCCACGCACCGAACGCGGAGGTATGCAGCACGTCACACTGGCGGAAGAAAATCATCAGCAGCTGTGGGACGATACCCTGATGATGAGCGTGTTGCCGCTGGCCAAAATTGGCAAGCTTTTGAACCGCCCACAGTATGTGGAAGAAGCCAAATATCAATTTCTGGTTCACATCCAGCACCTGATGGAGCGTGAAAGCGGTCTGTGGTTCCATGGCTGGACCTTCGATGGCAAACACAACTTTGCCAAAGCCCGTTGGGCGCGCGGGAACAGTTGGCTGACCATTGTGATCCCGGAGTTCCTCGAGCTGCTGGACCTGCCGGAATACGATGCCACCCGCCGTTTCCTGTTACAGGTATTGCAATGCCAGGTGGCGGCACTGGCAGAGTGCCAGCACCCAAGTGGCCTGTGGCATACGCTGCTGGATGACCCGGATTCTTACCTGGAATCTTCCGCTACCGCCGGTTTCGCGTTCGGTATTCTGAAATCGGTGCGCAAACGCTATATCGACGAGAAGTATCTGCCGATCGCCGAAAAAGCGTTGCAGGGTGTGGTAAAGCAAATCAACGCCGACGGCGAACTGATGCAGGTTTCGTTTGGTACCGCGATGGGAAAAAACCTCGACTACTATCGCCAGGTACCGCTCACCTCAATGCCTTATGGTCAGGCGATGGCCATTCTGTGTCTGGTGGAATACCTGAACGTTTACCTGTAATCGCAACGGGCTGTTGCCGCAGCCCGTAAGAGATATATTTCCTCCACCGTAAACTAACGTTACCGGATGACATTATTTTAATAAAAACGATTTTTTAAAATAAACTGAATAACAAGGAAATTGTAATGAAAGGAACATCTCTATTATTGCTCTCTTTACTATCATTATTAATACCTCTGACAACCCATGCGGTGTATGTTGATGTACGTCATGAGTATCTTGATGACAGCAAGACCAACTACGATCGTGCTTATATTTCCCATCGTTTTGCCAATGGTTTTGGCTTTGCCATCGAGGCCATATCAAAATCTGGGGGGAATGATACCAACAAGGCTTTTCATGATCTGGAAGCCCAAGGCAATGAGTATACGGCCAGCTATCAATTCAACAACGGAAATTTAGCGACGCAGCCTGGATTGGTACTTGAAACCGGCAATGGATACTCGGTATATAAGCCTTATCTGCGTACTACCTATACAATCAATGACTCATGGTGGATTGCCGGGCGCTATCGCTTTGAGTACATACGGCGCTCGTCCGACAGTCGTGAAGATGACACCATCAACCGAGTCGATGCCTGGGTTGGGCATAAAATAAATAAGTTCGAGTTCGTCACCGAAGGGATTTATAAAGTCGCCGACAAATATAATCTGTATAATAACAGCAAGAGTAACTACGAATATAACTTTAGAACGGCCTACAGCATCGATGCCTGGACGCCGTTCGTAGAAGTCGGCAATGTATCCGTTAGAAGTGACAGTAATGACAGACAAACCCGCTTTCGTGTCGGGCTTGGCTATACGTTCTGATCTCACATAAAACAATCCTCCGCAGCGACGGGAAGAGATAATTACGAATTCAAAGGAAAGTCATCATGAAAAAAATTGCCGTGCTATTGGCTCCTGGGTTTGAGGAAGGGGAGGCGATTGTGATTATCGATATCTTGCATCGGTTGAAGATCAGGGTGGAAACGCTGTCCTGTATTTCGAATAAAGAGGTCGTGAGCTACCATAAAATACCCGTAATAGCAGACAATACGCTCAAACAAGCTTTCGACACCGATTATGACGCTATCGTGTTGCCAGGCGGGCCAGAGGGCAGCGTGTTTCTGGCCAATAGCCAGGAAGTGGTGAGTTTTGTCCGTCGCCATGATCAGGCGGGTAAACTGATCTGCCCAATTTGTTCTGCGGCTGCTCGGGTATTGGGTGGCAATGGCCTGCTTAATGGACGGCGCTACGTGTGTTCTGGTGATTTATGGCAAAACGTCGGCAATGGGGTTTATGTTGACCAGAATGTCGTAGAAGACGGCAACTTGATCAGTGGCAAAGGGTTTGGCGTGGTCTTTGACTTCGCTTTCACCTTGGCCGCCCGCTTACGCGGTGACAGTGCTTGCGTAACTGAACATGCGGAGCACATTTACTACCCTTGGCAGGAATAAAGCTAGCGGCAGGCTTGTTGTATATCGCGAGCCGGTTGGTGATTGTCAGCCCCTCACCCTAACCCTCTCCCACAGGGCGAGGGGACCGATCGAGTAAATTTGAAAGTTCAGAAGATCATCTTGGTTGAAGAGGTGTGCGAGATTGCCGAGATTATCTCTTTTCCTCCAACAGATCTGGGGTTATCAACTCCCTCTCCCTGTGGGAGAGGGTTGGGGTGAGGGCATCAAACCAATAAAGGTCGTCTTTTTACGCGGGCAAGTCATCAGCGATTCCAATTGTTCGACGCAGGCCAGATAGTGCGGGGTCGTTTTATGGAAAGCCACGGCCTGCTCATCGGCATAGGCCTCGTAAATATAAAAGCGCGTGGGGATATCAGGATCCTGCAAGACATCGAAACGCAGGTTGCCTTTCTCCTGAACCGAGCCTAGATGGTTTTGGCGAAAAACCTCGATAAATCGCTCAACCTTGTCGTCATGGACGTTAATTTCGACCAGGGTCACATGCATAATCAGCCTCCTTGAATAGGGGCGGGCCTGGAGAACCGGCCCGCATTTCAGCGGTATCAACCTTTCTCACTGAGGAATAGCTGGTAGGCGTGCTCTACCGATTCGTTCTGATGGACGATAGCGTGCACCGCCTTGATCATGGCAACCGGGCTTGCCGATTGGAAAATATTGCGCCCCATATCGACCCCGGACGCGCCTTGATCAATTGCCTGGAAGCACATTTCCAGCGCCTCGCGTTCTGGCAGTTTCTTCCCTCCGGCGATAACGATGGGCACCGGGCAGCCCGCCACAATGCGTTCAAACCCTTTATCCACGTAGTAAGTCTTGATGATTTGCGCCCCCATCTCGGCAGCGATACGCGTGGCCAGTGAGAAATAGCGCTGATCGCGCGCCATATCTTTGCCAACGCCGGTCACCGCCATGGTGGGCATCCCGACTTTCAGGCCAGCATCGATTAACTGGATGATATTTTTAATCGACTGATGTTCATGTTCCGTGCCGATATAAACCTGCGCCGCAACGGCACAGCTATTAAGACGTACCGCATCATCCATGGCGACCGCCACCGCCTCATTGCTCAACTCGGTAAGAATGGAGTTTGCCCCTGACGCGCGCAGGACGATGGGCTTATTGGTGGCCGGAGGGATCACGCTGCGCAGGATGCCCCGGGTACACATCAATACGTCTGCATGCTCGAACAGCGGCGCAATATTGATATCAATACGCTCTAACCCAGTCGTCGGCCCCTGGAAATAGCCATGATCGAAGGCCAGCATCACGGTTCTGTTGGTTCGTGGATTAAAAATACGTGCCAGACGGGACTGCATACCCCAGTCCAGCGCACCGCAGCCTTTCAAACTGAACAGGGCATTTTGCTGCGGCTGGTCAATATGGAAGTCTTTACCGTCTTTGATGTCATCTAAATCAGCCATTGTATTACTCCCTCGAAATAATCGGTGTGGCGGGTTAGAAGTCGAATTTGTCGATATTGTCTTTATTGAACACCACGCGCTCAGGCAGCAACACGATGCCATTGCCTGTCGCCTGGTAGTCGTAGCCTTGAACGCTGTTTGGCGAAACCTCTACCTGGCCCACGCCAGGGACATCAAGCTTGTCGCCAACCTTCAATTCGCCGTTTTTCAGCATGGCGTCAGCCACGTAAACCGAAATTTTCCCCTGTTTGACCACGTCCCACAGGCCGAACTCTTTCACCGTGCCGCGTTGAATATAGGGGCGCATCACGTTCGGGGTGCTGAAACCGACAATCGCCACGTTGTCACGCTTGAGGTTCTCTGCCGCCTGGGCTGCGGCGGGCAGGGCATTGGCATCCGGGGCAATGATGGCATCCAGATCGCCGTAGGCCTTCAGGATCCCTTCGGCGGTTTGCAGTGACTTGGTAGCATCGTTGTAACCGAACTGCGTGGTGACCACTTCCCAGCCTGGATGCTCTTTTTCGATCTTAAGCTTGGCGGCATTAACCCACTGGTTTTGGTCGGTGACTGTCGGGCTGGAATAGAAGAAGGCCACTTTGGCTTTTTCTTTCTTCACCTGATTGGCGGCCATATCGACCAGCATGCCGCCGAGTTGTGCTGGCGTGCCCTGATTGATGTAGTAAGAACGGCATTCCGGCTTGGTGTCCGAATCCCAGGTCAGGACTTTGACGCCACGCTGCATGGCGCGTTTTAACGCCGGGCACAGCCCTTCCGGGGAGACCGCAGAGACGATGATGGCGTTATAGCCCTGGTTGACGAAGTTATTGATCAGTTGCACCTGGCCTGAAACGCTAGGTTCGGTTGGGCCGTCGTAGGTCACGTCAACGCCCAGCTCTTTCCCCGCCTGTTGCGCGCCATTACCACCGCTGGTGAAAAAGCCGACACCGACCAGTTTGGGGATAAAGGCAATGCGCTCCGCTGCCTGCACGCCAATGCTCAGTGAAGCCATGCCGAGTACGCTTAAAAGCGCGATTTTTTTGATACGCTGTATGGTCATGTTGTTCTCCGTATATCGCGTTGCCAGACGAAGAGCATCTGGAGGTTGGATCAGTTCAAGCCTGTTTGATGGTGCGCCGTCGTTGCAGCCACTCTCTGATTTGATGCCGATGCAGGCTGATGGAGCGGCCAACGACGACGACGATCAGCAACGCCCCGGAAAGTGCGCTGGAAATCTGGTTGGGCACGCCAGCCATTTGCAAACCCTGTTGCAGATAACCGACCAGCAACACGGCAACGGCAGTGCCGATAATCGAACCTGAACCGCCGTAAATGTTCGCCCCACCCAGCACAACCGCCGTGATGGCAGGCATCAGGAAAGACGCGCCGAGATCGGAGCGTGCGGAACCGAAGTAGGAAACCAGCAGCACCGCAGCGATGGCCGAAGCCAATCCGGTCATCGCATAGAGTGCGCACAGTGTGCGGTTAATCGGGATGGCACTGTATTGCGTCACCCGGTTGCTTTGTCCAATCAGAAAGATGTTGCGGCCACTGTGTGTGCGGTGCATCAGCAGCCAGCACAGCAGGACACAGACAATGAAGAAGACCAGCGGCACGGGCAGGCCTAATACCGTCAGGTTGGCGAAATCGGTAAAGGCTATTGGGAAGCCGCCGATACCTTCATAGCCGGTCGCACCGGAGATCCCCGAAAGCAGCAGGGCGCTGCCACCAAACAGGTACAGAGTGCCGAGGGTGATAACCAGCGGATTGATCCCGGTGTAGATGATCAGCCCGGCATTGATCAAACCGCACAGTACGCCCAGGGCCAGAGTGATGACAATGGCCAGCGGCATGGGGAGCCCCGCCTGGAACAGCACTCCCAGCGCAATGGCGCACAGGCCAATGGTGGAACCAAAGGAAATATCAATTCCACCGCTGACGATCACCATGGTTAACGGCAATGCTACAATGCCGATGCAGATAAAATCACTGGTGCTGAAGAGCAGCACATTAATATCCAGCATGCGTGGGTTAACCACACCGAACGCCAGAATTTCAATCAACAGCAGGGCGGTCAGCGCCAGTTCCCAGCCGTAACGTCGCCAGTTGGCCATTATGCGATCTCCCGCTTTTTACCTTGCGCAGGCAGTTTGGTGGAGTGGGGGGATGGTGGGGTCGAGGCCGGAGGATCGATAAATCGGGCATATTTCTGGCGGCGGATATTCTTCTCCAGGGCGCAACGCAGGCGGCCATCGAAGACCAGCACGCCCAACAGCACCAGGCCAGCAATAAAGTCGTTCCACCAGGCAGGAATACGCAGCAGCACCAGCACGCTGTCGATTTGCGTCAGGAAATAGGCACCGAGAATGGCGCCGACTACCGTGCCAGAACCGCCAAGCAGGCTGATACCGCCAAGCACGCAGGCGGCAATGGCTTTCATTTCCAGGCCGGTGCCGGTTTGATTGGGGATAAAGCCAATCTGGGCGGCAAACACGATCCCGGCGAGCGCCGCCATTAGCCCATTGAGTGAAAACGCGATGATGCGAATGGCTTCGGTGCGGATCCCGAGTTGACGCGCGCCCTGTAGGTTGTCACCGGTGGCATAGAAACTGCGGCCGAATGAGTTTTTCAACAGCAGCCACGCCATTAACGCCAGTAACAGCAAGGTCAGCCAGCCAATCGGCGAGATACCCAGCACTATGGGTGAGGAAAGTTGTTTCAGTGAACTGGGCAGCCCCTCGATCCATTTGCCCCCGGTCCACAACAGCATGATGCCGCGATACAGGCCAAGGGTGCCCAGGGTGGCGACAATGGCGGGGATTTTAAACCAGGCGACCAGCACACCGTTGATAAAGCCCGCCAGCAAGCCGAGCAGCAGCGTAACCGTAAAGGCGAACGGCAAGCTGTATCCGGCATTGAGCGTTATCCCGAGTAGCACCGCACACATCCCGGTGATGGAGCCGACGGAAACGTCGATATTCCGGGTCAGCATCACCAGCGCAGCGCCGATGGCCAGCAGCATCAGGATTTGCGAACTACTGAAGATCATGGTCAGCGTCTGGAAGCTGAAATAGTTGCTATCGATGCAGCCAAGTAGCGCAAACAGGCCGATGATGGCCAGCAGCGCCGTCAACTCGCGGTTGTTCTGTATCACCTTTAACATGTTGCCTCCCCGTTGGCATGAGGTTGATGGGAGGTGCCGCGGTGTTCACCAAAGGCCATATGCATAATGGTATCGACATCAATCTGGTCACCGCAAAGTGCGGTAGGAGCGACTTCCCCCTGGTGCATGACGTAGACGCGATCGGCCATCATGGCGATCTCTTCGAGGTCGGAAGAAATAAACAGGATGGCGACATTCTGCTGGGCAATGCTGCGTATCAACTGATAGATATCGTTACGCGCGCCGACGTCCACCCCGCGGGTTGGCTCATCGACAATCAACACCTGTGGCGATGCTTCCAGGCATTTGGCGATCAGAATTTTTTGCTGATTACCGCCGGACAGCGTGCGAGCAGGCTGTTCAGGATCGTGGTACTTGATATCCAACGCCCGGCGATAACGTTCCAGTGTCGCGTGGTCGCGTTGTGGATTGGCCCAGAAGCCGCTGTGATTGTGCGTCAGGGCATTCACGTCCCAGGATAACGATGCGTCCAGATACAGCCCGGAGGACTGACGGTCTTCTGGCAGATAGACCAGGCCGCGCTGCAATCTCTGCCGGGTGGGTAGTTTGGCGATCTCTTCGCCATTGAGCAGGATGTTGCCGGCCCGCAGCGGGCGTAATCCATACAGGGTTTCAGCCAGCTCGGTACGCCCCGATCCAACCAGGCCAGCCAGGCCCAGGATCTCTCCGGCATGGAGCTCAAAACTGACCTGCAAGAAGCCTTCGCCAGTGAGATTAGCCAACTGCAAGACGGCTTTGCCCTGCGGGTTGGCAGGCCGATTGCCAGGCAGCTCGAGCCACAGTTTTTGGCTGGCGGGGAGATCGACATTGCGCGCGGCTGGGGTGATCGCCTGAATAATTTCATCGGTGGTCAGCGCGGTGGTTTTCCCCGTCAGGGCGATTTTCCCGTCACGCATTACGCTGACCCGATCGGCTAGCTGGCGGATTTCCGGCAGCTTGTGTGAAATAAACACAATGCCGACCCCTTTACCCAGCAGTTCGCGTAAACGGGCAAACAAACGCTCTGTTTCGGCGGGCGTCAGTGATGCGGTGGGTTCATCCAGGATCAGGATCTGGGAATCACGCATTAATCCCCGCATGATTTCCACGATCTGGCGATCGGCCACCTCCAGTGAACCTGCTGCGCTGTTAGGCTCAAGCTTGCATCCCAACAGCTCCAATAACTGATGCATTTTTTCCACGGCAGCCCGTTTGGCAGGCAGGCCAAACAATATGTTCTCTTTTACCGACAGACTAGGGAACAGCAGCGGTTCTTGCGGTACCAGATAAATCCCCAACTGATGGGCCTTTACCGGAGTCAGGTTGGTACAACGCTGGCCGTGGATCTCGATGGAACCGCCGTCCGGGGGCACCACACCGGCAATGATTTTCATCAGTGTTGATTTCCCGGCGCCATTACCGCCGAGCAGGGCATGGACTTCCCCGGCATGCAGGGTAAAGTCGATGCCTTTCAGCACATCAACGCCGGAATAGTGCTTACTGATGTTCTGTACGCAGAGCAGAGGTGGAACTGAGTATTCACCGGTTTGCATCGTGCCTCCGTTCAGCCGAAAAAGGGTATCGAGTTGAACAAAAAGTTTTTTGAAAACTAATTGTTCATAACCTTAGTCAGGGTTTGGCGATAAAACCGCCAACAGGATCACGTTTTTTGAATAATTGTGTTTGGTTAAACTCAATGTTCAGTTTTGATGTATATTTGAGGCATGCATCACAGCTATTGTTGGTCAATGGAAGAACAATTGCGTTCAGAATTTAAAAATGTTCAAAGAGAAGCGGATTTATGATGATAAATGACAGTGCCACGGTCAGCGAACAGGGAATGTGTGAGGAAGAGCAGGTCGCCCGTATTGCCTGGTTCTACTACCACGATGGTTTGACTCAGAACGAGATCAGCGCCCGGCTTGGGCTGACGCGCCTTAAGGTCTCGCGCCTGCTGGAGAAAGGGCACCAGTCAGGGATCATTCGGGTGCAGATTAACTCTCGTTTTGAAGGTTGTTTGCAGTATGAGGACGCACTGAAAAAGCATTTTGCCCTGAAAAATATTCGCGTGTTACCCGCCTTGCCCGAGGCGGATGATAGCGCGAGGTTGGGGATTGGGGCGGCACATATGTTGATGGAGTCGCTTCAGCCTCAGCAACTGCTGGCGGCGGGGTTTGGCGAGGCCGCCATGAGCACCTTGAAGCGGCTAAGCGGCTTTATTTCTTCGCAGCAAATTCGGCTGGTCACGCTTTCCGGCGGGGTCGGGCCTTATATGACCGGGATTGGTCAACTGGATGCCGCTTGTAGCGTCAGCATGGTTCCAGCCCCGTTGCGTGCCTCTTCCGCCGATATCGCCCGTACCCTGCGGGAAGAAAATAGTGTCAGAGATATTCTGCTGGCTGCTCAGGCGGCAGATGTCGCCGTGGTGGGGATTGGTTCGGTCAGCCAAAAGGATGCCGCCACCATTTTACGCGCGGGCTATATCACCGAAGGCGAGCAACTGATGATCGGCCGCAAAGGGGCCGTTGGCGATATTCTTGGCTACTTTTTTGATGCCGACGGCGCCATCATTCCCGACATGCAGATCCATAATGAATTGATTGGGCTGAGCCTGGCCACGCTTGCCACCATCCCGACCGTGGTCGGGGTCGCTGGTGGCATACAAAAAGCCGAGGCGATTGTGGCCGCATTGAAAGGCCGCTACATCAACGCGCTGGTCACCGACCAGGATACGGCAGCAGAAATGCTCAAACTTATTGGTAACTAGGGTTATTAGCGATGTAACACACATTAAAGCAACACCAGCCGAGGACAAACACATGGCTCGACTCTGTACTCCTATCACATCAGGCCAGTACCTGATGGCCCTGGACGCTGGCACAGGCAGCGTCAGGGCAGTTATTTTTGATCTGGAAGGCAATCAAGTCTCAGTAGGGCAAGCCGAATGGCATCATTTGGCGGTCCCTGATGTACCGGGCTCCATGGAATTCGATCTGGTTAAAAACTGGCAGCTTGCCTGCCAGTGCATCCATCAGGCATTAACGATGGCGGCAATTGCGCCGGAGGCGATAGTGTCCGTGGCTGCGTGTTCAATGCGTGAAGGCATCGTGCTCTATGATGCCGAGGGGCAGCCGATCTGGGCCTGCGCCAATGTGGATGCGCGGGCAACACGCGAGGTCAGTGAGTTAAAAGAACTGCATGGCCATACTTTTGAGGATGAGGTTTACCGCTGCTCCGGGCAGACTCTGGCACTCAGCGCGATGCCGCGGCTGCTATGGCTGGCGCACTATCGTCCTGATATTTATCGCCAGGCCGCGACGGTGACCATGATCAGCGACTGGCTGGCCTATATGCTGAGCGGTGAGCTGGCGGTCGATCCGTCAAATGCCGGGACCACCGGGCTGATTGATCTGGTTACGCGGGACTGGAGAAAAGGCCTGCTGGAAATGGCGGGCCTGCGTTCCGACATTCTTTCGCCGGTCAAAGAGACGGGAACGCCGTTGGGGGTAGTGACGGCCAACGCTGCCGAACTGTCTGGCCTGCGGACTGGTACTCCGGTAATTGTCGGTGGCGGTGACGTGCAATTGGGCTGTGTGGGCCTTGGCATTGTCAGGGCAGGGCAAACTGCCGTCTTGGGCGGGACGTTTTGGCAGCAGGTCGTGAATCTTCCCGCTCCCGTCACCGATCCCAATATGAATGTGCGCATCAACCCGCATGTGATCCCGGGAATGGTGCAAAGCGAATCCATCAGCTTTTTTACCGGGCTGACCATGCGTTGGTTCCGTGATGCGTTCTGCGCCGAAGAAAAGCTGATCGGCGAGCGTCTGGGCGTGGATACCTATGCCTTGCTGGAGGATATGGCCAGGCGTGTACAGCCGGGGGCCCATGGTGTCATGCCTATCTTCTCCGACGTCATGCGCTTTAAGAACTGGTATCACGCTGCCCCCTCATTTATCAATCTGTCGATCGATGCTGAAAAATGCAACAAAGCTACTCTGTTTCGCGCTCTGGAAGAGAATGCGGCTATCGTGTCGGCCTGTAATCTGCAACAAATCGCCGAGTTTTCCGGTATCAAGGCTGACTCGCTGGTATTTGCTGGTGGAGGTTCAAAGGGCACGCTGTGGAGTCAGATCCTGGCCGATGTTACCGGCCTGACCGTACGAGTTCCGGTAGTGAAGGAAGCGACCGCGCTAGGATGCGCCATTGCGACAGGCGTTGGCGTCGGTGTCTATTCGTCGTTGGCGGATGCCGGGGAAAGCCTGGTGCGTTGGGACAGGGAGCATATTCCTAACCCGGAAAACAGCGAGGTTTATCAACAGGCGCGGCAAAAATGGTTGGCAGTGTATCTGGATCAACGTGGTTTGGTTGATCACGGATTGACAACCTCAATGTGGAAGGCTCCCGGCCTCTAAAGGAGGGCACTCATGATCAAAACCAATGAAATGGCTCACGACTATCGCTTCGGTGACAATGGCCCGAAATACCTGATCCGTGGCCCGATGTGCGACATGGGCGTCGTTGTGTTGCAACCTGGGCAGTCATTCAGAAATCATCGTCACAAGGAGGTTTGTGAGGTGTTTTATACGCTGAGCGGTGAAGTGTGCCTGTATCTGGAAGGGGAGATGCAACTGCTGGGCGAGGGGGATGTGTTGCAGTGCGATCCTGGTGAGGCACATTTTCTGGTCAATCATGGTTCGGTTCCCTGGAAAGGGGTGTTTGTGAAATCGCCGCATATTTTGGGCGATAGCCATCCCGCGGAACCAGAGAGTTATTAGAGGAAAAGCCTGAGTGAAAATTCAGGCTTTGAGGCTGCTGGCAAATTTTCGTTGATCTCACCGCGTAGGGGCGCTGCATGCTGCGCCCATCTGGATAATCAATAGGTTGACCGAGAGCGATCCCTACAAATTCAGCAACATTGCCACTTTGTCATCAATCTGAAAGTCTGCATGAAAAATCAGGCTTTCATTGCCTATTTTTGCTATGTTTCTTCTGACAAAGGAGGCCAGCAACTTATGGACGAAAAGCAACGCAAGGTACTTGCTGCCGGGCTGGCACAGGGACTTACAATTTCTATCCCCTCAGGGATAAGCGAGTAACAATGCAGTTAATGAATTTAAAACAGGCCAGGATTATCAGCTTCATCTTTGTGATGGGGGGGCTCCTGTTGCTGTTGCCGTTGCATCTTCTTACCTGCTTTATGGCAGGTTTTTTGGTTTACGAGATCGTCAATATCCTGACGCCACATTTTCAGAAGGTGATTGGCGGCCATCGGGCCAGGTGGTTGGTTGTTGCGGTGATCAGCACGCTGGTGGTCGGCCTGTTGACCGCTATTGTGGGGAGTATCGTCGGCTATCTGATGCAGGAAATGCGCAATCTCACCGCTGTTAACACCCGTATTGCGGTCATCTTGCAGGATGTCCAGCAGGAAGTGGTGAAATATATGCCGGGCTATCTGCCATTGAGCGTGGAAGAGCTGAAAAACGAAATGCTGAGCCGGTTACAGCAACATATCGCGTTGTTGCAGACGATGGGCAAGAGCGTACTGCACGGTCTGGTGACTATGCTGATCGGCATGGTGCTCGGTGCCATCATCTCACTGTATAACGTTGATAAAAGCGAGGATCGGCCATTACTGAAAAGTGAGCTGATGAGAAGGATTTCGCTGCTATCGCAGGCGTTCCGCAACATTGTGTTTGCTCAGGTTAAAATTTCGGCCATCAATACCTTCTTCTCGGCCATCTTTATCCTTGGTGTGATGCCGCTGTGTGGGATCCATATCCCGCTGGCGAAAACGCTGGTGGTGTTTACCTTTATCTTTGGCCTGCTGCCGGTGATCGGCAATCTGATCTCCAATACCATCGTGTTCATCTCTGGCCTGTCGGTGTCACTCGGGGTGGCATTGATTGCGCTGCTGTATCTGATCGTGATCCACAAGTTTGAGTATTTCCTCAATGCTCGTATCGTCGGCACTAAAATCCAAGCCAACTCTTGGGAGATCTTGCTGGCGATGTTGGTGTTTGAGGCGGCATTTGGTTTGGCAGGGGTGGTGGCTGCACCTATCTACTATGCCTATCTGAAGAGTGAGCTTAGGGAAGCTAAGCTGATTTGAGTGTAAGCCTCAGCCGAGGCTTTTCACTGTGCTCACCCATGCTGCGCCCGTCTACCTATCGCATGAGCATGTTCGCTAATGGGTAAATGCTTCATAGCTGCTCTAGCAAGTTTTTTATTTTAACTACAGGTTGCTGCTCATTACATCCTCCCGGTTGTTGACCCTTCAGAGCAGATCGCCAATTGCTGCACCCTGTCCTACAGTTCTGATAAATCAAAAAAAGGGGCGTGAAATCAACTCTATTCCGAGCACCATCAGAAACAGGAGAAAACACTGCCTGAAACGTTTGGCACTAATGCGCGCCCGCACCTTCTGCCCCAGCCACATCCCAGCCAAAGCAGGCAATATCGATAAAAAGGACAGTGAAAACTGCTCTACCCTGAAAGCATCATGTAGATAAAGCCCCACGGCCAGCGACATGGTAGAAACTGTGAATGACAGCCCCAGGGCCTGAACGAGTTCATCTTTACTGAAGCGAAGCGACTGAAGAAAGGGAACGGCCGGCATAACGAATACGCCTGTCGCGCCGGTGATTACACCTGTCACGCCACCAATAACTGGGGAAAGCCATTTCTCCCTGGCTTGAGAAACCGTAAGCGACGGTGAAACCAGCGCAAAAGCAGCGAAAACGATTAAAGCCATGCCCAGAGCGAATGCTGACCAGGCCGGATTAATGGTGATAAGAAGCGAAGAGGCTGACACTGTACCAGCGACAATAAGCAGCATCATCAGCCACAGACGGCGGATAATCAGCCTCATTGAGGGGCCGGTAACAAGCTGCAGCATATTCGTCACGAAAGAAGGAATTACCAGCAATGCCGCCGCGATCGGAAGTGGCATAAACATGCCAAGCAGCCCCATTGCTACTGTTGGCAGTCCCATTCCGGTCACGCCCTTTACAAAACCGGCAAAGATAAATATTAATGAAAGGTAGATATACAGCTGTTCGCCCACAAAGTTTGCCCTGACATAGGATTTTCAGTGATTCAATCATCTCACCTGTTAGTAGACAATCTGGTTTAAGCGGGCCATGCTTCGGATAACCCGAAGGATGAGATAAATATCCCTATGAGACTGGATCTTTCTGATTTGAAACTTGTCGTCTGTATCGCTGATGCTGGAAGCATTACCCATGGTGCGCGATGCGCTAGCCTGGCCGTTGGTTCGGCCAGTGAGAGACTTAAAAACATAGAGGACGATACCGGGGTGAAGCTGTTTTCACGACATCCGAGGGGTGTCAGCCTTACAGAAGCCGGTGAGGTTCTCGTACGCCATGCCCGGGAAATACTGTCCCAGCAGGAGCGGCTTAAAGCTGAGCTCGGCGCTTATGCCAAAGGAGTCAGGGGAAAAATAAGGTTATATGCCAATACCTCAGCGATGGCTGAGTATCTGCCCGGCAGGCTTGCAAAGTGGCTTTCAGAGCACCCAGATGTGACCATTGAGCTGGAAGAGAGAACAAGTGCGGATATCATTAACAGTGTAAGTAATGGTATAGCTGAAGCAGGGCTCGTTTCAGATGCGGTAGACACCCGGGAACTCATGCTTGAACCAATGACAGATGACTGGCTTGCTCTTATCGTCCCACCCTCTCACCGGTTTGAACACAGAGATAAAATCTCTTTCTCTGATGTGATCACAGAGCCTTTCATTGGTTTATACCCCGGTAATGCGCTGCAGGACCACATCAGTGAGCATGCTGAAGGCCTTGGCCATCCACTGACTTATCGCGTCAGAATGAGCAGTTTTGAAGGGATTGGTGAGATGGTCAGTAGCAGTATTGGCGTAGGGATCCTTCCAGTCTCAGTAGCTGAACGTTTCAGTAAAAAATTTCATTACCATATATTGCCGCTAACCGATCAATGGGCACGGCGGCGAATCTGCATTTGCTATAAAACACCGGATTCACTGAGCCCAGCCATGAGGGAATTGATCGATTTTCTCAGGGTACAAGATGTATAAATATCCCTGTTATGCCAGATTAACGTTGTGCTACTCAGTCTCTGGTGGTGTTAAAAAAGCAGGTCAAGTCATGTCGTGATCAATAGGGGGTAAAACTGCGAACCTCCGCTTTTCGCTTATAATGGACAGCCATACTCAAATCACCCACAATTATTTGATGGATGAAGCAGGCGTAAGCTAAATTGTCCTCATTGATTTTGAAAATGAGGCTCTTCTTGTTCTTACCAGACCCGTCCTAACGATGCTGAAAAGCCACTTTTAAACCAAGTGATACAAATAGTGCCCCAATTATTTTCCCCTCCCAGCGACGTAGCCCAGACAAGCATCCTAGCCAGCGTCTCAGGGGCCGGATTATGATCGCAATGATGCTGGCATAAGCTGCACTGAGCCCTGAAAATATCAAACCGAGTACTGCAAATTGACTTAAAGACGAGCCAGATTCAGGGTGAATGAATTGAGGTAGAAATGCCAGAAAGAATAAGGCAGTTTTTGGATTAAGCACCTCGGTGCCAACAGCCTGAACAAATGCCTGAGGCAATGTCACTTCTGCCAAACGTGTTTGCGAGATAGCGTTTGATTTAGCAAAAAATGCACGCATACCCAGATAAATCAGATAACAGGCTCCTGCAATCTTTACGACATCAAATGCGAGTGCCGAGGTCATCAGAATTGCTGATAAACCTAGCGCAGCACTCAGCGTGTGAATCAGATCTCCTGTAGCAATGCCTAGTCCTGTGGCAATGCCTGCTTTACGCCCCCCCCTGAAAAGTGCGAGTAATGACCAGTAAAACGGCCGGGCCCGGGATTAAAAAAAGACCAATAACGACTGCTATGAAGGACATTATTGATGTTGAATCAAACATTTTCAGTTCACTCAAAACAGGATAATAATCCATTTATCCCTATGAACACGTTAAAAGCAAGTCACAGAGCATCTGTAGCGGACATAGCTGAAACTAGCTTGCAAAGATGTCCTGTTCCTTTTCGCTAAACGCGTCATTCTCTTTCAGTCGTGACCTGCCAATGTTTTTTGAGCTGATGACAAAATTATTGAAATAATGCTAAACAGCCTCAGTCGATATGAGAACCTTTGAATCGCAAATGTCCGCTGTTCGCTCATAGCCAACATGGGTTCTACCCTTCGGTGCGGGCCATTTTGTCGAACCCTGTCGAGGCTTCTCACTCCTCCCTGCCTGGAGAATATGTAATAAAAAGGCCTGAACGTGAATTCAGGCTTTCTTATTTTAATATGGCGGTGAGGGAGGGCTTGATTCGCAAGCTCACCCTACGGGCGGCCGGTCGGCCGTCCAAAATGTCCCAGCGGTGCGGGTCATTTTGTCGAACCCTGTCGAGGCTTCTCACCCCTCCCAGTATGGGGAACATGCAAAAAAAAAAGTCTGAACGTGAGTTCAGACTTTCTCTTAAAATATGGCGGTGAGGGAGGGGTTCGAACCCTCGATACACTTACGCGTATACACACTTTCCAGGCGTGCTCCTTCAGCCACTCAGACACCTCACCGTTTTGTCGTCGGCAACGCTTTACGCTGTCGACGGGCGCTAATGTAGGAGAATCTTATGCCAGCGTCAATAGCCTTGTGCCATAACCGCGTGCGTTTAGCCAAACTTCCAGCAATTTGCTGATTTGTCGCACGATAATTTGCTCTGTCAGCGCCAATCCGCCGTGACTTTGTGCTTGCATCAATCGGCGAAGCGCGGAAGGATAGGTAGAAATCCACCCAGTAAGGGAACCGGCAGTGAATATCATTTTCTATCACTCGTTTTTTGATGCGCAAGATTGGCTGGCAGGAATGGCGCAGCGCTTACCACAGGCAAATATCCGGGCATGGCAGCCAGGGGATGACCGCCCGGCAGATTATGCGCTGGTATGGCGGCCTCCTTATGAAATGCTGGCCAATCGCCGCGATCTGAAAGGGATCTTTGCCCTCGGGGCTGGCGTGGATGCCATTCTTGAACAGGAACGCCAGCATCCCGGCAGCCTACCGGCGGGAGTACCGCTGATCCGGCTGGAAGATACCGGCATGGCGCAGCAGATGGATGAATACGCGCTGGCTGGCGTTTTGCGCTATTTCCGCCGTTTTGATGAGTATCAGTTGCAGCAACAGCAGCAAAACTGGGCGCCACTCGAACCTCATCAGCAGAGTGATTTTACCATCGGCATTCTGGGGGCAGGGGTGTTGGGTAAAAGCGTGGCGCAAAAGCTGGCGGCGTTGGGCTTTGACGTCCGTTGCTGGAGCCGCAGCCCCAAGCAGATCGATGGCGTACAGAGCTTTGCCGGCCAGCCTCAGCTTGCGGCGTTCCTTGATGGTAGCCGATTGCTGATCAACCTGTTGCCCAATACGCCGGAAACGGCGGGTATCCTCAACCGTGAGTTGTTAAGCCGCTTGGTGCCTGGGGCTTATCTGATCAACATTGCACGTGGTGCCCATCTGGTCGAAGACGATCTATTGGTGATGTTAGAGCAAGGGCAAGTGGCGGCGGCTATGCTCGATGTCTTCGTTAATGAACCTTTGCCACACGCCCATGCCTTCTGGCGTCATCCGCGTGTCACCATTACCCCGCATATAGCAGCTATCACCCTGCCGGAGCAGGCCATGGATCAGGTCAGTACCAATATTCTGCGGCTTGAGGCGGGCGAGCAGCCTACAGGCGTGGTTGATATTCAGCGTGGCTATTGATGCTATCTAAACCCGCTAACATGTTGATAGCGGCGTTAACTGCTATGATGAGCAAGGATTGACCCGCCATCCGCTGACCCACCCCGGCGAGCGCCTAAGAAGGAGAAAGAATGTACCCCGTTGATTTACATATGCATACCGTAGCCAGTACCCATGCCTATAGCACTCTGCACGACTATATCGCCGAAGCGAAGCACAAGGGCATCAAACTGTTCGCCATCACCGACCACGGGCCGGATATGGCCGATGCGCCTCACTACTGGCACTTTATGAACATGCGTGTGTGGCCACGTCTGGTGGATGGCGTTGGCATTCTGCGCGGCATTGAAGCCAATATCAAAAACCTGGCCGGTGATATCGACTGCACCGGACCCATGCTTAACGAAATCGATCTGATCATTGCCGGATTCCATGAGCCGGTATTTGCACCGCAGGACCGGGCTGCCAACACCGAAGCGATGATTGCTGCCATGGCACAGGGCGATGTGCATATCATCAGCCATCCCGGCAACCCGAAATATCCGGTCGATATCCCGGCAATAGCCGCAGCGGCAGCCAAATATCAGGTAGCGCTGGAGCTCAACAACTCCTCGTTTATCCATTCCCGTAAGGGCAGTGAATCGAACTGTCGTGCGATCGCTGCCGCAGTGCGAGATGCCGGTGGATGGCTGGCACTAGGTTCTGACTCGCACGTCGCTTTTGCGCTCGGTATTTTTGAACATTGCGAGCGAATCATTGAGGAAGTGAATTTCCCGCAGGAACGCATTTTGAATGTGTCACCACGCCGGATCCTGGATTTTCTTGAGCAGCGCGGCAGGCCAGCAATTGCGGAATTAGCCGATCTGTGACATCGTCACGGCAAATTTTCTGTTTGTATAGGGTTTTATCATGAATGAGTTTTCCGTTGTCTGCCGGGTATTGGGCACGCTGTTTTACCGCCAGCCGCAGGATCCGTTGTTGGAGCCGCTGTTTACCCTGATTAAAGAGGGCAAGCTGCAACAGCATTGGCCGCTCGAGCAGGACGAACTGCTGGCCCGTTTGCAGCAGCATTGTAGCGATCCGCAGTTGGCCAGCGATTTTAACGCGTTGTTTGTCGGCAGCGAATGCAGCGTCTCACCACTGCGCTCAGCCTATGTGGAAGGTGCCAGCGAAGCTGAAGTTCGCGTATTCCTCCAGCAGCGTGGCATGCCATTAGGCGATGCGCCAGCCGATCATTTTGGTTCGCTGCTGCTGGCGGCCTCGTGGTTGGAAGACCAGTCGCAGGAAGACGAAATTCAGGCGCAAACCACGCTGTTTAATGAATTCTTGTTGCCTTGGTGCGGCCGTTTTCTGGGTAAGGTCGAAGCACATGCCACCAGCGGCTTTTATCGTACTCTGGCAGAGCTGGCACGCCATGCCATCGCGGCCATGTGTGATGAGTTAGCGGAGTATGAGCAAGGCGAAGAAGGGCAGGACGAAGAACAGTAAATGATTGAGGGCGCAGCAAGCACTGCGCCCGTAACGATTAATCGGTGAACGGGATCACCAACTGACCCGGCTTCACTTCCAACCCTTTGGCCAGCTTGCGCGCCAGCGCTTCCGTTTTGCTGTTATCCGGGTTCAGCACATAAACCGGTTTCTGATCGAAATAGGATTTCAGTGACTGATTGAGATAAGGCGATAACGCCTTCATCACCGTATCCATCTTCTCCGGCTGTACCTGGTAATCAACCAACTCCATCTCTTTGAGGAAAATCGCGCCCTTTTCCGGGTCGTAGACCGGTTGCGCTTTCAACGTCAGCTGTAAATCGGCGGCCTGCGGGCCGAGGATCGAGGTGATGTTGACCTTGGCATTACCAGACAGCGTTACCTTGTTAGGTTCAGTACGGCCAATCTGGCTCTGCAACTGGGTTAATACGATATTGGCATCAACCAGCCCCGGTACGCCGATCTGCTTTTGGTAGTCATTGTGTTTTTGCAGGTAATTGTTCACTTCCTGCTCGCTGACGCTGTATTGGGTAAGCTGGTTGCAGCCGATAAGCGTACCGGCAAATACCAGGGCGGCTACGCCCATCAGGATCTTCTTCATTCAAACCTCGTAAAGCGGACAACGGAAATGCGGCAGTATAAATCTTGCAACCTAACTGCCAGCAAAAGAAAAATTCATGGGGTGCAGGATAACAGATGACGCGGCACAACGGGCTTTTTACCTATTCGGATAAGGCTGAAATTGCTTAACGCCGCAGCCGCCACACCAACAATACGACTCCCCCAAGGCAGGTTAGCCCGCCGAGTGCCGGGAACAGAGGAATGCCCCATAGCTCGCTAGTGGAGCGCATAAGATAGGGGGCGAGCCCCAGCGCGAAGGCAGCCGTCACGATTGCAATAGCCAACGTTACCGCCGAGCGCTCCAGCGCCTTACTGAGTTGGCTGAGGTTCTTGACGTTGATCTCGGCATCGATCTTGCCCTGCTTTAACCGGCGCATCAGCAAACGAATGGCCTGCGGCAGTTCCACTCCGGCATCCAGCGCCTCACCACCCAGCAATAGCGCATGGCGGCGCAGCGCTTCGGGGGTGTAACGCTGGAGCATCACCTGATGCAACATGGGGTTCAGGGTAGCGACGATATCGAAGGCGGGATCCAGGCGGTGCAATACGCCATCCGCAGTGATCAGCGCCTTGAATAACAGCACTAAATCGGGGGGCAACGGCAGTTGATGTTCGCGGGCCATCACCAAGAGGTCGGTGAGGGCTTTGCCTAGCGTTAGCGTGGTCGAAGCCTGCTTATCGAGAAAGTTCTGCGCGGCCTGTTCCAGGTCGATCAAATCCAACTCCTGATTATCGGACCAGGCGATCAGCGTATTGACGATACCGTCGCTTTGCCGCTCTGCAATGGCTTGCAGCAACAGCAGTAACTGATTGCGTCGTCGTTCCGACAGTTGGCCAACCATGCCAAAATCGATAAACCCCACGTGGTTGTCACCCAAGGCCATCACGTTACCGGGATGAGGATCGGCGTGATAAAGTCGATGCTCCAGCACCATGGTCATAAAGGCCTGCGCACCACGTTGTGCCAACAACGGGCCGTCGAAACCGGCGGCGGCTAACTGCTGCGGATTTTCGGGCGCAATGCCGGGCAGGAATTGCTGCACCAACAGGCGTTTTGACGAGTGCTGCCAATAAATTTTCGGGATCACCACTTCAGGCTGTTTGGCGAAGTGTTCCGCAACCCGATCACAATTATTGCCTTCATGCGTCAGGTCCAGTTCATGATTAAGCGCGGTGGCCAACGTTTGCACCATCTGGTGCGGGCGATAACGTGCCAGCGCCGGACTTTGTTGTTCGACGGTTTCTGCCAGATAGGCCAGCAGTCGCAGGTCGGCATGAATGGTTTTGGCCAATCCAGGGCGTAATACTTTGACCACCACCGATTCACCGCTGTGCAGGCGGGCACGGTAGATTTGCGCCATGGAGGCAGCGGCTAGCGGGATCGGGTCGAACTGGGCGAACACTTGCTGAGGGTCGCCCCCCAGATCGGCAGTTATCTGCGCGGACAGCTTTTCCCAAGGGAGAGTGGTGGCCTGGCTATGCAGGCGTTCCAACTCATCGGTCCAACGCTGTTCCAGCAGATCGGTGCGGGTGGCCAGGATCTGGCCGAATTTAACAAAGGTTGGCCCCAGGGCTTCCAGGGCCGCGCGCAGGCGTTCTGGTAATGTCTGATTATCATTCTCCGCACCGCTGCCGCTCAGACCGCCGAGCAACTTGCCTAGCCCGAGCAACCTGATCACGTCCTGCAAGCCGTAGCGGATCAACACGGACGAGATTTCTTGCAGCCGGGCACGGTCACGAGCGGTGACCAAAACCATTTTTAACATCTGCGCGCTACTCCCTTATCGCCGTTGCGACTCACTGCTCCATATCGAACAGCAACGGAACGTCAACGCGCTGTGCCATGCGGTTGCGGTAGGCTTCCACATTGTCCGGCAGGGCTACGCCAGCCACGATAGACAGCGAGCGTAACACCGGGAACAGCAGGATATCATCTTCACTGAGGGTACCATTGACCGCTTCCGCTGACTTAATCAATGGGGAGAGCGTGGCCAGATCCTCTTCCAGCTGGGCGATCAGATCGGCACTGTCGGCCAGTAACACGGCAAAGTCGCCGCTGGCCGCCTGTTTTTTGTCGCTGAAATAGCGGCGCGCGTTGTCAGTGGCGAACTCTTCGAAATCGGCATTGGCAAAGCGCGGTAACAGCAGTTTGTTGACGTAAGTTGCTGTGTGTTGCAACCAGGCGGCGATCGCTGGGTTGGTTTTCCCCGTGAGAAGCGGTTTACCGTCCAAGTTATCGACGTAATGCACGATATCCAGGCTTTCGGGCAGATAGCTGCCGTCGTCTTTTTGCAGGATCGGTGCCATTTTCTTGCCAATCATGCTGGTGGGGGTGATTTCGTCATCGCTTAGCAGGGTCACCAGACGAACGGGCAAATTCTTGAGGCCGAAAATCATGCGGGCTCTTACGCAGTAGGGGCAGTGATCGTAAATAAACAGTTTCATGCGAGCTCCTGTTGTCAGGTTTAGCCGTCAGCCTGGGCCATTGCGCAGGTTGTGGTGGGATGATGCGCCATAATAAGCCTTTCTGCGCCAGTTTTTGTACTATCAGGATAGCAACTTTGGCAAATTAGGTCGTTAGATATAGGGCGCAAGCGGTGCGCCCGGGCAAAAATCAACCACCACGAAGGATCGCTGGTGCTGTGGTACGCGGATTAAACTGCCAGTAAAGTGCGAACAAAGTGATAAAGCCCACCAGCCCCAGCAGGAACCAAGGTAACTCAGGTCTGCCCATTGCGTGGCCGGTGTCATACATCCAGCCACCACCGGTATAACCCAATGCGCCACCGAGCGCCAACCCCAGGCGGCTAAAGCCCATATAGCTGCCGCGTGCCCGTGAGTCGGCCAGCGAGGCACTCAGGGTTTCACGGGCCGGTTCGGCGATGATCGATCCCAGGTAGAAGCAGCAGATCAGGGTAAACACCGCTTGCAGGCTGGTGGCAAAACCGACGGGTAGCAGGCTGAGGGTCATCAGCAGCAAGCCGGCCATCAGGCGTTGCTCCAGCCGGAAGTGTTTCTCACTCCAACGGGCCAGCGGGTACAGCAACGAGAGCGACAGCGCGGCTTCGATGGCGTACATCCATTTAACCGCTGACGGTGAACCGGCGATCTCGTTGACCACGATCGGCAGCATCAGCATCACCTGCACGGAGAGCATGTAATAGCCGGTCAACGTTAAGACATAGGTCAGGAAGCGGCGATCGCGCAGCACGCGCATCATGCCTTCCTTCATTGGTGCACGTATGGTGGAGATGCGGTAATTAGGCAACAGCCAGGCGTTCCAGCCCGCAGCCAGCACGAAAATTCCGGCCCCGACCCAGCAGACGAAATGGAAATCGTATTGCAGTAGCCAACTGCCGATTAACGCACCGATCACGGCACCTGCGCTGTCCTGCATCATCAGCAGGGAGTAGAAACGGCTGCGCTCATGCGGTCGAGTCAGTTTGATCACCAGTGCGGTGCGGGGTGGATCGAACAGGGTGCCGCCAATGGCGGACAGCGCGCAGGAAAACCACAGGATCCAGGGTTGATCGGCCATGGCCATGGTGGCAAAACCCGCCGCGCGCAGCAGCATGCCGGTGACGATCATCGGTTTGGCGCCAAAACGGTCAGCAATTGCCCCGCCGAAGATCCCCAATCCTTGCTGGATCAGTTGGCGCAACCCCAATGCCAGTCCCACCACCACGGCCGCCCAGCCGAGCTGATCGACAAAACGAATAGAAATAAGTGGGAAGACGACGAAAAAGCCTAAAACCACCAACAGGTTATCGAACAATAAAAAATACTTACCCAAGCTCCGAGCTTGCGATACCAGAGACATGCTTCACCATGAGCAATCAAGAGGAGAGAAAGACTACTCGGTTATTCTCTACCCAATATGCGGCGGCTGAAAGGGGGGCAGTAGATAATATTTTTTAATCGTCAATACGTTACCTGAGTGGCAAAACTACACTTAAAAATGAGTAAAACGACTAACTGGCTATTTACTGAGCGCCTGGGGGCTTACCTGCCGGGCAGGCTACGGTTATATTACCGGGGGAATACGCGGTTCTGCGCCAATAGTCTGCCATGAGCCCTACGAGCTAACGCCTGGCCGTTCAGACGTTGACCCAATCAATACTTCTTATCGAACCGTTCTGACCGCGGGGGAAATGATGTTTGGCTATCGCTCTGCATCACCGAAAGTACGCCTTACCACCGACCGGCTGGTCGTCCGTTTAGTCCACGAACGCGATGCCTACCGGTTGGCCGAATACTATGCCGAAAACCGGGCGTTTCTGAAGCCCTGGGAGCCGGTACGCGATGATAGTCACTGTTATCCCTCTGGCTGGCAAGCTCGCCTGGGTATGATCACTGAAATGCAAAAGCAGGGCAGTGCCTACTATTTTATCCTGCTCGATCCGGAAGAACATCAAGTGTGCGGCGTCGCCAACTTCAGTAATGTGCTGCGCGGTTCGTTCCATGCCTGTTTCCTGGGGTATTCCCTGGGTGAAAAGTGGCAGGGGCAGGGGCTGATGTATGAGGCGTTGCAAACGTCTATCCGGTATATGCAGCGCCAACAGCGGATGCATCGCATTATGGCCAACTATATGCCGCACAACCACCGCAGCGGTGGGTTACTGACCCGGCTGGGTTTTGAACGTGAAGGCTATGCCAAGGATTACCTGCTGATCGACGGACAGTGGCAGGATCATGTGCTGACCGCATTGACCAATAAAGAGTGGCTACCACCACGCTGAGGCCGTAAACATGAAATATGAATTAAACGCCAAAGAAGCCCGAGTGATCGGCTGCATGATGGAAAAACAGGTGACCACGCCTGACCAATATCCCCTTTCGCTGAACGCCATTACGCTGGCCTGTAATCAAAAAACCAACCGCGAACCGGTGATGGATCTGTCGGAAAGCGAAGTGCAGCAGCAGCTTGATTTACTGTTGAGAAGACACTTCCTGCGCACCTTGAGTGGCTTTGGCAACCGCGTGGTGAAGTATGAGCAGCGTTTTTGCAACTCCGAGTTCGGTCAACTGAAACTGTCACCGGCCGAACTGGCGGTGATTGCGACCCTGTTATTACGTGGCGCACAGACGCCGGGAGAACTGCGTACCCGCACCAACCGGATGCATGAGTTCAGCGATGTCAGCGAAGTAGAAGAAGTTCTGCAACAGTTGACGACCCGTGAGGACGGCCCCTTCGTGGTGCGCCTGCCGCGTGAACCAGGCAAGCGTGAAAGCCGGTTTATGCACCTGTTCAGCGGCCAGATTGAGGCAGCACCCGCTGAGGCAGAAGAAGCCAATAATGGCGAATTGGCGTGGCGGGTTGCACAACTGGAAGCCGAAGTCGCCGAATTAAAGCAACAGATCCAGCAACTGCTGGCGCGGGGTCAGGATGAGTAAACTGCGCATCGGGGTAGTGGGTTTGGGCGGTATAGCGCAAAAGGCTTACCTGCCACTATTGACTCAGGCGGCGGACTGGCAGCTTATCGGCGGTTTCTCACCGAGTCAGCACAAAGCCCAGCCAGTCTGCGACAGCTATCGCATGCCTTGTTTTTCTCGCCTCGATAGTCTGGCACAACAGTGTGATGCCGTGTTCGTGCACAGCAGTACGGCCAGCCATTTTCAGGTGGTCGGCGAGTTGCTGGCTCAGGGCGTGCATGTCTATGTTGATAAACCGCTGGCGGAAACCCTGGAGCAAAGCGAGCAGTTAATCGCACAGGCTGAGAAGCAGGGCTTGGCACTGATGGTGGGCTTCAACCGCCGTTTTGCGCCGCTGTATCGCCAGTTGAAACAGCAAATGCAGTTGCCCGCCTCGATCCGCATGGATAAACACCGTGCCGATAGCGTGGGGCCAAAAGATCTGCGCTTTACCCTGTTGGATGACTATCTGCATGTAGTGGATACCGCACTATGGCTGGCGCACGGTAACGCCAGCTTGCAGAGTGGGCAACTGCGCGCTAACGAAGCGGGCGAGATGCTTTACGCGGAACACCATTTTGCCTGTGGCGATACCCTTGTCACCACCAGCATGCACCGCCGTGCCGGTAGCCAACGGGAGAGCGTGCAGGCAGTCACCTCTGGCGCAGTCTATCAGTTGAACGATATGCGCCAATGGCTGCAGGAAGACCAGCAAGGTATCGTCGAGAAACCGGCCCCTGGTTGGCAAACCACGCTGGAGCAACGCGGTTTTGCCGGTGCGGTACACCATTTTATTCAGGCCGTCAGCAACCAGACCGTACCGGAAACATCGGGAGAACAGGCCATTTACGCCCAGCGGCTGATCGAGCAAATGCTGCGTGATGCCAGTTAACCCCATGTAACATATGGCGGTAGCTATTACCGGCGTGGATCCGTAGACTAACGCCACTCCACTGACGCCTGCCAATGCAGGCGTTGATATTTACCAGTCGTACACATCAGAAAAACCACATGAATCTACTTAAATCACTGGCAGCCGTTAGCTCGATGACCATGTTTTCGCGGGTGCTGGGCTTTGCGCGTGATGCCATTGTGGCACGCGTGTTTGGGGCAGGGATGGCGACGGATGCCTTCTTTGTGGCGTTCAAGCTGCCCAATCTGTTACGGCGTATCTTTGCGGAAGGCGCATTCTCTCAGGCCTTTGTGCCGATCCTGGCGGAATATAAAAGCCAGCAGGGGGAAGAGGCAACCCGTACCTTTGTTGCCTACGTTTCCGGGCTGTTGACGCTGGTGTTGGCAGTAGTGACTGTGATCGGCATGCTGGCCGCGCCTTGGGTGATCTTCATTACCGCCCCGGGGTTTGTCGATACGCCGGATAAGTTTGCCCTGACCTCGTCGCTGTTGCGTATCACTTTCCCCTATATCCTGCTGATTTCGCTGGCCTCGCTGGTGGGGGCGATCCTCAATACCTGGAACCGTTTCTCCATCCCGGCGTTTGCGCCGACGCTGCTGAACGTCAGCATGATCGGCTTTGCGCTGTTTGCCGCGCCGTATTTCAACCCGCCGGTGCTGGCTTTGGCTTGGGCTGTGGTGGTAGGGGGCGTGCTGCAACTGGGCTATCAATTGCCGCACCTCAAGAAAATCGGCATGCTGGTCCTGCCGCGCCTGAAGCTGAATGACGCTGGCGTATGGCGCGTGATGCGCCAAATGGGGCCCGCTATTCTTGGGGTTTCGGTCAGCCAGATCTCGCTGATCATCAACACCATCTTCGCGTCGTTCCTGGTTTCCGGCTCGGTTTCGTGGATGTATTACGCTGACCGCCTGATGGAGTTTCCGTCTGGGGTGTTGGGCGTGGCATTGGGAACCATCTTGTTACCGTCGCTGGCGAAAAGCTTCTCCAGTGGTAACCACGACCAATATAACCGTCTGATGGATTGGGGCCTGCGCCTGTGCTTTGTGCTGGCTTTGCCGAGCGCCATCGCGCTGGGCATTTTGGCCAAGCCGCTTACCGTATCGCTGTTCCAATACGGCAAGTTCAGCGCCTTTGATGCGGCGATGACCCAGCGCGCGCTGGTGGCCTATTCGGTCGGCCTGATGGGCCTGATCGTGGTGAAAGTGCTGGCACCGGGTTTCTATTCGCGCCAGGACATTAAAACGCCGGTCAAGATTGCCATCATTACCCTGATCCTGACCCAGGTGATGAACCTGATATTTATCGGCCCACTGAAACATGCCGGGCTTTCGCTGTCGATTGGTCTGGGTGCTTGTTTGAACGCTTCCTTGCTGTATTGGCAACTGCGCAAGCAGGATATTTTCCAACCGCAACCCGGCTGGGGGATGTTCCTGTTCAAGCTGGTAGTCGCCGTGCTGGTGATGGCTGCGGTATTGTTGGGCGTGATGGGGCTGATGCCTGACTGGGATCAGGGCAATATGCTGGCTCGTTTGCTGCGTTTATCGGTCGTGGTAGTGGCGGGAATTGTGACTTACTTTGCGGTGTTGGGGCTACTTGGATTCCGCCCTCGGGACTTTGCCCGGCGGGTAGAGTGAGTGCTGATATTGCAACCCGCTTTAAATGTAGCCCGACTGGATAATCAGTGAATTAAATCGGGTCGAACATGTTCGACCCCTACCAATTTGGCAATGTAGTCAGGTTGACAGCAATAAAAAAGGTCGCAATCGCGACCTTTTTTATTGCTAGGGTTTGGCTTACATACGTTCGACGGTTTCGATCCCGAGCGTTTCCAGACCGGTTTTCAACGTCTTGGCGGTCAGCAGAGCCAACTTCAGCCGGCTCTGACGAGCCTCTTCGCTATCGGCATTAAGGATCTGGCAATGCTCATAGAAGCCGGAGAACAGCCCCGCAAGGTCGTACAGATAGGTACACATCACGTGCGGTGTGCCTTCGCGAGCGACCACGGTGAGGGTTTCTTCGAACTGCAGCAGGCGAGTGGCCAGCGCAACTTCACGCTCTTCGGTCATCACCAACGGCAGCGTCAGGTTGCTTTCATCCACGCCAGCGCGCTTGAACACCGAAGCAACGCGGGTATAGGCATACTGCATATACGGCGCGGTGTTACCCTCGAAGGTCAGCATATTGTCCCAATCGAAGATGTAGTCCGTGGTACGGCTTTTCGACAGGTCGGCATATTTCACCGCACCAATACCTACCGCGTTTGCCAGATGCTGTATTTCATCGGCAGGCATATCCGGGTTCTTCTCGGCGATCAGCTTGCTGGCGCGTTCAACCGCTTCATCTAACAGATCCGTCAGTTTGATGGTGCCACCAGAACGGGTTTTGAACGGCTTGCCGTCTTTACCCAGCATCATGCCGAACATGTGGTGTTCCAGAGAAACCGATTCTGGCACGTAGCCCGCTTTGCGCACGATGGTCCAGGCTTGCATCAGGTGCTGATGCTGGCGTGAATCGATGTAATAGAGGACACGATCGGCACCCAGAGTCTCGTAGCGGTATTTGGCACAGGCGATGTCGGTGGTGGTATACAGATAGCCGCCATCTTTCTTCTGGATGATGACACCCATCGGATCGCCATCTTTATTCTTGTACTCGTCCAGGAAGACTACGGTAGCGCCTTCGCTTTCTACCGCCAGCCCTTTGGCTTTCAGGTCCGCTACGATTTCCGGCAACATGGCGTTGTACAGGCTTTCACCCATCACGTCATCTTCGGTCAGGGTGACGTTCAGACGGTTATAGGTCAGTTGGTTCTGCGCCATGGTGATGTCCACCAGTTTGCGCCACATCTTCAGACAGTATTCGTCGCCGCCTTGCAGTTTCACCACGTAACCACGGGCGCGCAGAGCGAAGTCTTCGTCCTCGTCGTAGTTTTTCTTGGCTTCGCGGTAAAATTGCTCCAAATCCGACAGCCCCATATCGCTGGCATGTTCGTTTTGCATTTTTTCCAGGTAGGCGATCAGCATGCCGAACTGGGTACCCCAGTCGCCCACATGGTTGGCACGTACCACTTTGTGACCCAGGAATTCCTGAGTACGGGCTGCGGCATCACCAATAATGGTGGAGCGCAGGTGGCCCACGTGCATTTCTTTCGCCACGTTGGGCGCAGAATAGTCGATAACGATGGTTTGCTGTTTAACCGGAGCAATGCCCAGCTTAGGCGCGGCCAGGGTAGCATCGGCCTGGCGGGCCACCCATTCGCTGTTCAGGAAAATATTGATAAAGCCCGGGCCGGCAATTTCTACTTTGCTGCTGATTTCACCCAGCTCCAGCAGTTGCACGACTTTCTCTGCCAGTTGTCGTGGCGGCATACCAAGAGTTTTGGCAACGGACATGACGCCGTTGGCCTGATAATCACCAAATTGTGCTTTCGCGGACTGACGAACCTGAGCTTCGCAATCGGCAGGCGCACCTGCGGCAATCAGCGCCTGGCTGACCTTATCTGATAGAAGAGCCTGAATATTCACCGGGGTTACCTTAAATGACAAACGAGGGCCGTGCAGTACGCCCTCCGGATCAAAAGGTGGCTTTACACCGTTGCACTGCAAACCGCCTTGACGGCGCAACTTACAGGTCAGCGGGGACGACGCCGCACAATGGGGGCGTCGCTCAACCACAAAACAGCCTGCAATTGTAACTGATTGACGGCGCCGCGTCAGTAGTTGACGCGGGCTGGCATGGTGAAAGATAGGGAAAAATTGAAGATAAAAAGAGTTAACCAGGTGAATCGAACCATCCGCGGTCATTGATTTGGTGGGAGCGGATAGAAGAAGCGTTAGCGCTTTTTACCGCCTCGGCCGGAACGCAATACGCTATTCTGGCGAGTTCTGAAATGGCGATAAATCGCGTAGCCAGCGATGGCTATTAACACAAGGGAAATACCTAATAGGGTCATGTTTATTTATCCGAAATCAATTACTCTTCTAACCTAGCCTATTAGCGCAATCTAATCAATTGTAATGATCCTATTTAGGATTCCTCGCATTATTTCTTATTTTTTTTAATAAAAAACAATATCTTGAATCTTGTTTTTCGGATGATTTAATTTTTGGTTTATTTCATTTATGCATAGAGATAAAACATTAAACATTCTTATGTTTTGTATCGTTTGTTTAATTAAATATGACAAGAGATTCTTCCTAATTTTTTTGTGTTTCATGAAGGATAACTCGGCTGGAAATAGACCTCAGCGTCAAACAGACAACATTATGTTTACCCGTTAGATTTTTATTCTCTGACCCATAGCCTCCGAGCGACTCGACGTGTAGATTATTGGCCTGCCAAAGATCCTGGAGAGCCTGAGAAACTTATGACTACTTTGTCATCGATCGCCGAACTCAACGACCTGACATTAGATTTACCTCGTTTTCAACTGGCGCTGGAACAGTTTGCACAACAGCTGCATCTTGAACTGGCCAACTTCAGTGCTGACCATATCTCGCTGCGTTGCCATCAAAACAGCACTGCCGATCGCTGGCGGCAGGGGTTGTTGCAATGTGGATCGCTGCTGTCGGAGACGATGATTAACGGCAGGCCGATTTGCCTGTTTGATCTCCATGAGCCAATACAGGTCGGCCCCTGGCAGATTGACTGTATTGAACTGCCGTATCCAGGCGAGAAGCGCTATCCTCACGAAGGCTGGGAACATGTGGAACTGGTGCTAAGCGGCGATCCCGCCACGTTGTATGCCCGCGCTCTGGATCATCTGGCAGATGAAGCCTTGTTGCTGCCGGGTATCAAACTCAAGCAAAGTTCACCTAAAGGTGAGGGCGAACGTCTGGCGAATCCGACGCTGGCGATCACCAACGGTACTGTCACCATCAAATTCCACCCGCATCATATTCGTGACATCGTGGCCAGCGAACGTAGTTAGACGCGCCGCCGGGGGCTGGAATTAAGACGATCGCGTTATTTATCCCACTTAACGCCGCCATTGTGACTGCGATCTATCCATTTTTCAAAATGAGGTGCCATAGTTAGCACCTTGTGCCATTAAGACCGCTATCAAGCTGTTATCCCGTGGCCGACAGGGCGCGGGTAAACCTTTGCTGTAGCATTTTTGACCGTTATCTGGGGGTAACAACAATGAAGCTGGAAATTTGTTGCTATAGCGTCGACTGTGCCATGACAGCAGAACGTGCGGGTGCTGACCGCATAGAATTGTGTGCTAGCCAGAGCGAGGGCGGGTTAACGCCGAGTTTTGGCTCGTTACGGCAGGCGCGGGAACGGGTAACGATACCTGTTCATCCAATCGTTCGTCCGCGCGGGGGCGATTTTTGTTACAGCGCCGTTGATTTCGAGATTATGAAGAACGACGTCGCGCAAATCCGCGAGATGGGTTTTGCCGGGGTGGTCATCGGCATGTTGGACGATGAAGGGCATATCGATCTTGTGCGGATGCGTGAGGTCATGAAGTTGAGTGGCGATATGGCCGTGACCTTCCATCGAGCGTTCGATATGTGTCAAAACCCGCTGGTGGCGCTGGAGCAACTGACGCAGCTTGGTGTGGCGCGCATTCTCACTTCCGGGCAGCAGCAGAATGCCGAATTGGGCTTGCCACTGCTACGCGATCTGCTGCATGCCAGCCAGGGGCCGGTGATTATGGCGGGCGCTGGCGTACGCTTGAGCAATATGCATAAGTTTGTGGATATCGGTATTCAGGAATTGCACAGCTCGGCTGGGCATACGGTCCCTTCCACCATGCGTTACCGTAAGGCTGGCGTCACGATGTGTGCCGATAGTGAGTTTGATGAATTTAGTCATTACTGCGTGGATGGTGAAACGGTTGAGTCGATGAAGAATGCGTTGGCAATGCTGACTCCTTCAATAAGTGCCTGAACATTTCATGGTGTCGCTAAAGCCCCGGATATCGGGGCTTTTTGCATTAATGTGCAAAAAAAGCCCTGAACAGGGTAGAGGTGCCCAGGGCTAAAAGACTCAATAGGTTTCACTGGTGTTGGCGCGGTACCAACACTTTAATTCTAGTTAACCAAGGGCAGTGGGCTGGTGTTTAAATATTGAGGAAATGTAAACGATGCAGTGATCAGCGCAGGCTCTCTATCCAGTGAAAAATAGCGGAAAGCGTTTGCGTTGTGCCGCCAAGATTGAACATGACAGAAATCCAGACACCGGCCATGACGGTGAGTAAAGCAATTAACAGCCGATCGACACCTCGCATTAATCACCCTTATGAATTTGTTAGCTTTTGTTCAGTCTAACACGTCAAATAAAGGGTTCAACCCTGAAGTCAAACTCCGGAAGATTGTTTTGCCAATGTTGACACACATGGTGGTACGCGACACACGGCTGTGCAGGCGATAGCCTTTAGCGATGCTGTTTATCAAGCCATAAGGAGGAATTATGAGAGTTTATGCGGTGTGGTTACTGTTGGCCTGTTGCGCATTGTCGGGCTGTGTTGCGGCCTATTATCGATAAAGGAGAGGGAGATGCGTTATTTGCTGATGATTGGTCTTGTTATGTCACTCACGGCCTGCGCCACGCTGTATTACAGGTGAATGATGAGACATTATATTTTATTGCTGGGATTGGCATTGGGCGGTTGCGTCTCGGTATATGGACCGACCAAAACCGGCAACCAACCGTTTGAGGCGGCCAGCTCTGTGGATGGCACGTCAGTTGCCGGTATAAAGCCAACCTTGATAGGCAACCGCAAGCCGGATGAGTTGCTCGCCCGGACCGAAGCGATTTTTGCACAAAAAGGGCTAGCGGCAACGCTTGTCGATCAGCACTTGGGGGTCGTTGGCACGGTGGGTAAGGACGCTGAGCTGGCCAGCCTATACCTCAGTTGTTCAGACCAGCCAGGCCCGTCTAATTTGAATGTCAGCTACCGGATCCTGGTGCAGATTTTTAGCGCCGGAGAAGGGACGAACGTGGTGGTGCAAGTCAACGGCGTTGCAGGGCTGGTGGCGGCGGATGGTAACGATAAGGTCAAGCCTTTCGAATGTTCATCTAGCGGAGTGTTTGAGAAAGACTTGCTACAGGCTCTCAGAAAGTAGTACCTGCAGCGATCCCCCGCTGTCATCGGGGGATCGCTTTTACGACACAGTTGCCTATGGTTTTTTGGCAATCAGCACGGCGCGGATCGGGGCCGGGTAGCCTTCAATAGTTTTGCTGGGATCGTTCGGATCGAGGAACTCGGCCAGTGACTCACTGGTCATCCAGTCGGTGCGGCGTTGCTCTTCGGTGCTGGTTGGGCAGACATCGGCAATTCTGACGTCGACAAATCCGCACTTCTCCAGCCAGCACTTCAGCGCTTCCGCAGACGGAATAAAGTAGACGTTACGCATCTGCGCGTAGCGATCGCCCGGTACCAGGACCTGGTGACGATCGCCCGGCACCACCAACGTTTCCAACACTAGTTCGCCCTCGGAAACCAGTTGGTTTTTCAACTGATAGAGGTGATCCAGCGGAGAACGACGGTGATAAAGCACGCCCATCGAGAACACGGTGTCGAAAGCGGCCAGCTCAGGCAATTGTTCGATACCCAGAGGTAAGACATGAGCGCGTTGATCGCCACCCAGCAGTTTACGTACCGCTTCAAACTGGCACAGGAACAGTTGCATCGGATCGATACCTACCGCCAGATGCGCTCCGGCACCCACCATGCGCCACAGGTGGTAACCGCTACCGCAGCCCACATCCAGGATGGTACGGCCTGCCAGCGGGGAAATATGCGGCAGCACCCGATCCCACTTCCAGTCGGAATGCCATTCGGTATCGATATCGATGCCGTAAAGCGAGAACGGCCCTTTACGCCATGGCATCAGCGTGCGCAGCATTTTCTCAATGCCTTCGAGCTGGCCAGGTGAGAGCGGCTGTTCCATCTGTGCGCGTACCCCATGCAGTAAATCCAGCTGGGTTGGCGTCAGGGCAGGCAGATGTTCTACCGAGTTGAACCATTGTTTGAACTTGCCGTGCAGCGATTCACGCTGCCAACTGCTGATCTGCGCTGGCAGCGTATCCAGCCAGTGGCTGAGTGGGCTTTTAGCGATGCGCTGGTAGAAATCACCAAACTCGATCATGCGGTTTCTCCCGATTTCAGCGCGATCAACGAGCCGAAGTTGAAACATTGGAACCAGACTTCGGCATGTTCAAAACCAGCCTGCTGGAGCCGTGCTTTGTGCGCTTCGACCGAGTCGGTCAGCATCACGTTTTCCAGCATGCTGCGCTTTTGGCTGATTTCCAATTCGCTATAGCCATTGGCCCGCTTGAAGTCGTGGTGCATATTGAACAACAGCTCACCGACATCCGCATCCTCAAAGCTGAATTTTTCTGACAGCACCAAGGCACCGCCTGGACGCAGCCCGCGATATACCTGTTCAAGCAGGCGCAAACGGTCGGTCGGTTCAAGGAATTGCAGCGTGAAGTTGAGCACCACCATTGAGGCATTTTCGATGGTAATGTCTAGAATGTCCGCCTCGATGACATCGACCGGCGTATCGGCACGAAACGCATCAAGATGACGGCGGCAGCGCTCTACCATCGCGGGGGAATTATCGACCGCAATAATCTGACAACCTGCAACGCTGATGTTCCTGCGCATCGACAGCGTAGCCGCGCCCAGGGAGCACCCAAGGTCATATACCCGGCTGTGCGGCTGAACAAAGCGTTCGGCCAGCATGCCAATCATCGAAATGATATTGGAGTAGCCCGGAACGGAACGCTGGATCATGTCTGGGAAGACTTCAGCAACGCGCTCGTCGAAGGTCCAGTCGCCCAGTTTGGCGATCGGGGCGGAAAAAAGAGTATCGCGGTTTGGCATAGCGGCAAATCAGGTCAGAATTCGAAGGGGCGTATACTAACAGAAAAGCGGCGCAGGCAGAAACAGGCGGCGTGGCCGCCTGAACAGAGGGGATATCAGTGCAGGCTGAAGATGATGTCCCACGGTAGGTAAACGATATTGGCTATCACCATCAGTATCAAGGAAATATAGGTAGCCGCCATACCCGAACGGCGCCAACGGACCTCACGGTTGCGCAAACCGTAATAGTGAACCAGCCGGCCTGCCATCAGCAGCAAACCACACAGATGCACCATCCAGACTTCAGCACCGTTCATCTCCATGATCACCAGCAGGATGGCGGCAATCGGGATGTACTCCACGGCGTTACCATGAACGCGGATTGCGGTTTGCAGTTCGTAGAACCCGCCGTCACCGTAGGCGACCCGGTACTGCATTCTCAACCTGACCACGTCATAAGAGAGTTTGATCAACAACAATGCGCCAAGCACCACATAGAGCGCGCTTACCATTTTTAACTCCATTCGTAACCAAATCTGGCAACGAGCATCATAACTGCCATCATCGTGACTGTCGCGAGGAAATATCCGATATGATCCATCGGATTAATCGGTTAAAACAAGGATTCTTGCTCTGGCCAGTCCGGTGGCGCGGCAAAATTCGGAATAATTCCGTGTAGCTGTTGCCAGATTTTTTGCGCCTGCTGCGGTGAATCGCTGTTGTCTGGCGTGTGAATAAACAGATAAGGCTGATGTTGCTGTGCCCAGCCTGGCAGCCGCTGTTGCCATGAATCAAACCAGCGCTGATTGTCCGCCAGCACGTCGCCGCCGATAAAACGGATCAGCGGATTGTTGGCGGTCAGCACCGCGTGTACCGGCAGCTTGGGCTTTTTCTGTTGCGCATCGCGGATCGCCGGGCTGTGCGGCTTGGCGTGGTGCAGTGGCCGGCTATCCAGGATGGTCCGATTAATGCCACGTTGATGCAATCCCTGATTCAACTGGCGTTCCGCATCGCCCTTGGCGAAAAACTCCAGATGGCGGACTTCTACCCCATAGGTAAACTCCGCCGGTAAGGCATCGAGAAAAGCCCACAGAATCCCCAGATGCTCGGGCGCGAAGGCTGCTGGCAACTGCAACCACAGCTGTCCGATACGTCCTTCAATAGGGCGCAGGCAATCATAAAACGCCTTGATATCGGATTCACAGTTGCGCAGTGCCGCTTTGTGACTGATGAGCGAGGGGAATTTAAAGCAGAAACGGAAGTCATCGCCGGTCATGTCGCGCCAGCGATGCACAATTTCCGCTTTCGGCAGAGCGTAGAAGGTGGTGTTACCCTCCACACAGTTGAAGTAGCGGCTGTAGTCCGCCAAATCGCGTAAGCCGATACGGTTCCAGGCGGGATGCTGCCATTGCGGTAGTCCGATATAGATCAAACGCTCATCTTCCCTGTTTTACATTTTGGCAACAACGGTAGCGTTATCCCGCCTTTCTTTCAAGTGCCTGAAAACTGCCTTTATGACTGCCACCTGTAGCATCATTTGATATAGCTACTTCTCTCTTATAGTGCGTCGAGGATTTCGCTGGTGCTGCGTACGCGGGCGATACGCGGGAAAATATTATCGAAGGCGAACTGGTGCATTTCGGTGCTGTAGGTGCTGCACATGTCTTCGGCGATCACCAGTTCATAGCCATGTTCCCAAGCCGCGCGCGCGGTAGACTCCACGCCAATATTGGTAGCGATGCCTCCCAATACCACCGATTTGATGCCACGGCGGCGCAGTTGCAGGTCGAGGTCGGTGCCATAGAATGCACCCCATTGGCGTTTGGTGATCAGGATGTCGTTGTCTTGTACCGCCAGCTCTTGCGGGAACTCCCACCAGGATGCAGGCAACCCGCCGACAGGGGACGGTGAAGGCTTATCTACCGGCTGTTTAAGCGCTTCGGCAAAAGAATCAGACCAACCGAACCGTACCAGGAACACCGGCGCATTCAGCGCACGAAAACGGCCTGCAAGATGGGCAGCATGGGTCACCACCTGGCTGGCGCTGTGCGGGCCAACGGCGTAAGGTAAAATGCCGTTTTGCAGATCGATCAGGACCAGGGCGGTGGTTTGGGCATCAAGTTTCAGCATTAGTTTTCTCATGATTAAAAGGACGCAAATCCTGGCTGGTCAGCCAGCGTTTGCTACAAACTACGTGATAAAACTGCTGCCAGTTAATGGGAAATTTGTTAACACATGTGTTGTTTACCTGCGATAGATGCCATTTAGCGTTGCAACAATGCGGTGTTCGCTCTTATCTGGCGCATGAATTTCCTTTATAATGGCCGCCTTTTTTCACCAATCTTTAGTCCAGCGATCTATGCCGATTTATGAATATGCATGTGGCTCATGCCAACATCGATTAGAGAAACTACAAAAATTTTCCGACGCGCCGTTGACCCAATGTCCGGCGTGTGGGCAGCCCGCCTTGACCAAGTTGATCTCTGCCAGCGGTTTCCAGTTAAAGGGCACCGGCTGGTATGCAACAGACTTCAAACCGGGTAGTAAGTAATAATTTGTCAGATAATAGCCGTGCGGAAACAGCAACTGTTGCAAACCTCCGGCGGGATCCGCTTAAGTCAAAAGGATAGCGTATGCGTACTGAATATTGCGGGCAGTTGAATCTGGCCCACGTCGGCCAGGAAGTCACTTTGTGTGGTTGGGTCAACCGTCGTCGCGATCTGGGCGGCCTGATCTTTATTGATATGCGTGACCGCGAAGGCATCGTACAGGTGTTCTTCGATCCGGATCAGAAAGCGGCCTTCGACAAAGCCTTCGAACTGCGTAATGAGTTCTGTATTCAGATCGTCGGTACCGTGCGTGCGCGCCCGGAAAGCCAGGTCAACAAGGACATGATGACAGGCGGCGTTGAGGTGTTTGCTCATCAGCTTGAGATCATCAACCGCTCAGAACCGCTGCCGTTGGACTCCAACCAGACCAACAGCGAAGAAGCACGTCTGAAATATCGCTATCTGGATCTGCGTCGCCCGGAAATGGCCGATCGCCTGAAAACCCGCGCCAAGATCACCAGCTTTGTGCGTCGCTTTATGGACAGCCACGGTTTCCTCGATATCGAAACCCCGATGCTGACCAAAGCCACGCCGGAAGGTGCCCGCGACTACCTGGTGCCAAGCCGCGTACACAAAGGCAAGTTCTACGCGCTGCCGCAGTCCCCGCAGTTGTTCAAACAGTTGCTGATGATGTCTGGCTTTGACCGTTACTACCAGATCGTCAAATGCTTCCGTGACGAAGACCTGCGTGCCGATCGCCAGCCAGAATTCACCCAGATCGATGTGGAAACCTCTTTCATGAGCGCCGATCAGGTGCGTGAAGTGATGGAGCAACTGGTGCATGAACTGTGGCTGGACGTGAAGGGCGTCGATCTGGGCAAATTCCCGATCATGACCTTTGCCGAAGCAATGCGCCGCTACGGTTCCGATAAGCCAGACCTGCGTAACCCGCTGGAACTGGTTGACGTGGCCGATCTGGTTAAAGACGTTGAGTTTAAAGTGTTCTCCGGCCCGGCGAACGATGCCAAAGGCCGCGTGGCCGCGATTTGTGTACCGGGTGGCGCACAGCTGACGCGTAAGCAGATCGACGAATACGGTGCTTTCGTTAACATCTACGGTGCCAAAGGTTTGGCATGGCTGAAAGTTAACGACCGTGCCGCGGGTATGGAAGGCGTGCAAAGCCCGATTGCCAAATTCCTCAGTGCTGAAGTGCTGGAAGCGATCCTGGCACGCACCAATGCGCAAACCGGCGACATCCTGTTCTTTGGTGCCGACAGCTTCAAAATCGTGACCGATGCCATGGGCGCACTGCGCCTGAAAATCGGCCGCGATCTGGGCCTGACCAAACTCGACAGCTGGGCACCGCTGTGGGTGGTCGATTTCCCAATGTTCGAAGAAGACGGCGAAGGTGGCCTGGCAGCGATGCACCATCCGTTCACCGCACCGCGCGATATGAGCCCGGAAGAACTGCAAAAAGATCCGACCTCGGCCATCGCCAATGCCTACGATATGGTGCTGAACGGCTATGAAGTGGGTGGCGGTTCCGTGCGTATTCACCGCAGTGAAATGCAGCAAACCGTCTTTGGTATCCTCGGTATCAATGAGCAAGAGCAACGCGAGAAGTTCGGCTTCCTGCTGGATGCGCTGAAATACGGCACGCCTCCTCACGCCGGTCTGGCCTTCGGCCTGGATCGTCTGGTGATGCTGGTCACCGGTACCGAGAACATCCGTGACGTTATTGCCTTCCCGAAAACCACCGCGGCTGCCTGTCTGATGACCGATGCACCAAGCTTCGCCAACCCGGCCTCGTTGCAGGAACTGGCGATCAGCGTAGTGAAGAAAGCCTCAGCAGAACAAGAGAGCAAGTGATGAATTACAAGCGGCCCGAGTCTATTCTGGTAGTGATTTATGCAAAATCCAGTGGCCGGGTGCTGATGTTACAGCGGCGCGACGATACGGAGTTCTGGCAGTCGGTCACCGGCAGCCTTGAAGACAACGAATCGCCGCCGCATGCCGCCCAGCGCGAAGTCATGGAAGAGATTGGTATTGACATCGCGGCAGAGGATTTGCCGTTATTCGATTGCCAGCGCTGTGTGGAATTTGAACTCTTTGTCCATTTGCGACACCGCTATGCGCCGGGAACCACGCGTAATAAAGAGCACTGGTTCTGCCTGGCGTTGCCTGATGAGCGCGATCCGGTCTTGACCGAGCATCATGCTTACCAATGGCTGGAGGCGTCCGAGGCGGTCAAACTGACCAAGTCCTGGAGTAATCAGCAGGCGATTGAAGAGTTTGTGATCCATTCTGTCCAGTAGTTCTTTTTGGAGATATTTTTTATGGCAGGTCATAGTAAATGGGCCAACACCAAACACCGCAAAGCAGCACAAGATTCCAAACGCGGTAAGATTTTCACTAAAATTATCCGTGAGCTGGTGACTGCCGCCAAATTGGGCGGCGGCGATCCAGGCGCCAACCCGCGTCTGCGTGCGGCTATCGATAAAGCGCTGTCCAACAACATGACGCGTGACACCTTGAACCGTGCTATCGCTCGTGGCGTAGGCGGCGATGATGATAGCAACATGGAAACCATCATCTATGAAGGTTACGGTCCTGGCGGCACTGCGGTGATGATCGAGTGCCTGAGTGACAACCGTAACCGTACCGTGGCAGAAGTACGCCATGCCTTCACCAAGTGTGGTGGCAACCTGGGTACAGACGGCTCGGTAGCCTATCTGTTCACCAAAAAAGGCGTGATCACCTATGCACCGGGTCTGGATGAAGACACGGTGATGGAAGCCGCGTTGGAAGCCGGAGCCGAAGATATCCAGACCTATGACGACGGTGTTATTGACGTCTTCACCGCCTGGGAAAATCTGGGTGAAGTGAAAGATGCTCTGACCGCCGCGGGTTTTGAAGCAGACTCGGCCGAAGTGTCCATGATCCCGTCTACCAAGGCGGATATGGATGCGGAAACGGCACCTAAGTTGCTGCGCCTGATCGACATGCTGGAAGATTGTGACGACGTGCAGGAGGTTTACCACAACGGTGAGATCTCCGACGAGGTCGCTGCAACGCTGTAATGCGGGTGAACGATGGCGTTGCCAACCGGCAGCGCCAGGCAACAATCAATGCAGGATGGTGGTAGCAATGGCGATCATACTGGGCATCGATCCCGGCTCGCGCGTCACCGGCTATGGCCTGATCCGCCAGCAAGGCCGCCAACTGACCTATGTTGCCAGCGGTTGTATTCGTACCGTGGTAGATGATATGCCAACACGCCTGAAGCTGATTTATGCTGGCGTGAGCGAAATCATCACCCAGTTTCAACCCGACTTCTTTGCCATCGAACAGGTGTTTATGGCCAAGAACCCGGATTCGGCGCTCAAGTTGGGGCAGGCACGGGGTGTGGCGATCGTTGCCGCCGTCAATCAGAACCTGGAAGTGTTTGAGTATGCGGCACGCCAGGTAAAGCAGACGGTGGTGGGGACCGGCGCGGCGGAAAAGAGTCAGGTTCAGCATATGGTGCGTTCATTGCTGAAGCTTTCTGCCAGCCCGCAGGCAGATGCCGCGGATGCGCTGGCCATCGCCATTACCCACTGTCATCTCAGCCAGAACGTGCTGCGTATGAGTGAGGGGCGGTTGAACATGGCACGCGGACGTTTGCGTTAGGGTTGTGTTATGTAGGGACGCCGCATGCTGCGTCCAATCAGGCTGGATATTCATCCAGCCTTTTTTATGGTATAAGCTGTATCAATACTGCGTGGCAGTGCGCCGCGTACAGGGATCCATTCAGGAGGGGTAATGATAGGTCGTCTCAGAGGAATTATTCTGGAAAAGCAGCCACCGCTGGTGTTACTTGAAACCAATGGCGTCGGGTATGAAGTGCATATGCCGATGACCTGCTTTTACGAGCTGCCGGAGCTGGGGCAAGAGGCTATCGTGTTTACCCAATTCGTGGTGCGTGAAGATGCACAGCTGCTGTATGGGTTCAATGATAAACAAGAGCGCGCGCTGTTCCGTGAGCTGGTTAAAGTGAACGGTGTGGGGCCAAAACTGGCGCTGGCGATCCTCTCCGGCATGTCTGCGCAGCAGTTTGTCAGCGCGGTCGAGCGTGAAGAGATCACCACCTTGATCAAATTGCCGGGCGTGGGCAAGAAAACTGCCGAGCGTCTGGTAGTCGAAATGAAAGACCGCTTCAAAGGATTGAATGGCGATCTGTTCAACAATAACAGCGAAATTACCCTGCCGGCCAACGTGGCCAAAGCGGCGGAGATGGATATTGAAGCCGAAGCGGCCTCAGCGTTGGTGGCCTTGGGCTACAAACCGCAGGAAGCCAGCCGTATGGTGAGTAAGGTTGCCAAGCCGGGCGCGGATTGTGAAGCATTAATCCGCGATGCATTACGTGCCGCGCTGTAGGGTGGAAAGGGGTAGATAATGATTGAAGCCGACCGCCTGATTTCTGCCGAACCGTTCACAGAAGAAGAGGTGCTGGATCGTGCGATCCGTCCCAAGCTGCTGACGGAGTACGTTGGCCAGCCGCACGTGCGTGAGCAGATGGAAATCTTTATTCAGGCAGCCAAACAGCGTGGCGATGCTCTGGATCACCTGTTGATCTTCGGGCCGCCGGGGCTGGGTAAAACCACGTTGGCTAACATCGTCGCCAATGAGATGGGCGTTAACCTGCGTACCACCTCTGGCCCGGTGCTGGAAAAGGCAGGGGATTTGGCGGCAATGCTGACCAACCTCGAACCGCACGACGTGCTGTTTATCGATGAAATCCACCGCCTCTCACCGGTGGTGGAAGAGATCCTGTATCCGGCGATGGAAGACTATCAGCTGGATATCATGATCGGCGAAGGCCCGGCGGCGCGTTCAATCAAACTCGATCTACCGCCGTTCACCCTGGTTGGGGCCACCACTCGTGCCGGTTCATTGACCTCCCCGTTGCGCGATCGTTTCGGTATCGTACAGCGCCTGGAGTTCTATCAGGTGGCCGATCTGGAACACATCGTTTCCCGCAGTGCCAACTGTCTGGGCCTGGATCTTTCTACCGATGGGGCGCATGAAGTTGCACGCCGTGCCCGGGGTACGCCACGTATTGCCAACCGCTTGCTGCGCCGTGTGCGTGACTTTGCCGAAGTGCGCGCCAATGGCGTGATCAATGGCGCGGTAGCCATGCAGGCGTTGGATATGCTCAATGTCGATGCGGAAGGTTTCGACTATATGGACCGCAAACTGTTGCTGGCGATTATCGACAAGTTTACCGGCGGCCCGGTCGGATTGGATAACCTGGCGGCGGCGATCGGTGAAGAGCGTGAAACGATAGAGGACGTGATTGAACCTTTCCTGATCCAGCAGGGGTTTATTCAACGAACGCCGCGCGGTCGCATGGCAACCAATCATGCCTATAAGCACTTTGGCATTGAGCGCGAAGAAAAGTAGCAACGAGGCGGCTGACAAACCTTCGCCGATCTCACCGCGTAGGGGCGCTGCATGCTGCGCCCGTCTGAATAATCAGTAGGTTGACCAGGGTCGAACATGTTCGACCCCTACGAATGCAGCAACATTGCCACTTTTCAAGCCTGTTGCTTTTTCGACAGGCTCAGCACAAACAGCACCGCAGCGCTTAACACTACCGAAGGCCCGGCAGGCGTATCGTAAAACGCTGAGAAGGTCAGCCCACCGGTTACCGCAATTACCCCTACCAATACCGCGAAACCGGCCATTTGTTCAGGCGTGCGGGCAAATCGCCGCGCGGTGGCCGCCGGGATAATCAGCAACGAAGTAATGATCAGTGCGCCGACAAACTTCATGGCCAAGCCGATGGTCAAGGCGGTGACCAGCATCAAAATGGTGCGGGCACGGGGCAGGTTAACGCCATCCACGTGGGCCATTTCCGGGCTGATGGTCATCGACAGCAGATCGCGCCATTGCCACCACAACACCAGCAGCACAACCACCACGCCGATACCGATCATCCAGATATCGCTCATGGTGACCGACAGCAAATCCCCAAACAGGTACGCCATCAGATCCACACGCACGTTGGACATCAGCGCAACGACCACCAGACCCAGCGACAGCGCACTGTGCGCCATAATGCCGAGCAGCGTATCGATCGACAGTTGTGGGCGGCGCTCCAACCAAACCAGCACCAGGGCCAGCAGCAGCGTGACGGCAATTACGGCATAAAATGGATTTACGTCCAGCAATAAGCCGAAGGCGACACCAAGTAATGAAGCGTGTGCCAAGGTATCGCCAAAGTAGGACATCCGACGCCACACCACAAAAGAACCCAATGGGCCCGCAGCCGCAGCCAGCAGCACACCGGCCAGCCAGCCGGGCAATAACAGTCCAATCATGCCTCACGGCCCCCGGTTTTTTTCAGCACAATTCTGCCTTGCAGGTCGTGACGGTGATTATGGTGATGACGATAGATCGCCAACTGCTCAGCGCCCCGATTGCCAAACATGGCAATAAATTCGGGATGCATCGACACCACTTCCGGTGTACCAGAGCAGCAGATATGTTGATTCAGGCACAGAACGTCGTCGGTTTTTGCCATCACCAGATGCAGGTCATGGGAAACCATCAGTACCGCGCAGCCCAGCTCTTTACGCAATTGGTCGATCAGATCGTATAACGCCAACTGGCCGTTAACGTCCACCCCTTGCGTGGGTTCATCCAGCACCAGCAATTGCGGCTGATTCAACAGCGCGCGTGCCAGCAATACCCGTTGGTTTTCGCCGCCGGACAGCTTTTGCATGGGCTGATCGAGCAGGTGCGCCGCCTGCACGCGTTTGAGCGCTGGCAGGATGTCGGCTTTTTTTACCCCAGGCTTGAGCCGCATAAAGCGGTTGACGGTCAAGGGCAGGGTGGCATCAAGATGCAGCTTTTGCGGCACATAGCCGATGCGTAGCCCCGGCAGGCGTTCCAGCGTGCCTTCCGTTGGGGCAATCAAACCCAACACCACTCGTACCAGCGTTGATTTGCCCGCTCCGTTAGGCCCGAGGAGCGTCAAGATCCGACCCGGTTGCAGGTTGAGAGAGATATTGGTCAGTACCCGGCGGGTACCAAATGACACAGAGATATTTTTTAGCGTTGCCAGTGTAGACATGTCGTGATTACATTTTGCAGAACTAACCGAATGTTATAATATCACGCTTCTTTGCTGAAAACGACGGGATTACTGATGATGGTACAGAAAAATAAATGGTTGCAACGCACTCTGCTGGCAACGGCGCTGATCATGGCTGGCAATGCAACGGCTGCCGTGGTGACCTCTATCCGCCCGTTGGGCTTTATCGCTTCCGCTATCGCCGATGGGGTAACGCCTACCGAGATTTTACTGCCGGACGGTGCTTCGCCTCATGATTTCGCTTTACGCCCGTCGGACATTCAGCGGCTGCGTAGCGCCGACCTGGTATTGTGGGTGGGGCCAGATATGGAAGCTTTTCTGACCAAATCCCTGACGCAGTTGCCTGCCAACAAGCAGTTGGCGATCGGTGAACTGCCGGCGGTGCAGCCGTTGCTGATGAAAGGCGATGATGATGACGATCACGGACATGAACATGCAGACGCAGCGCATAGTCATGCGGACGGTGACGATGGACACGACCATCATCACGGTGACTATAATATGCACGTTTGGCTGTCGCCAGAGGTGGCAAAAGTGACCGCGATCGCGGTTCACGACAGATTATTGGAACTTATGCCGCAAAATAAGGACAAATTAGACGCAAACCTGCGCCAGTTCGAGGATCAGCTAGCGCAAACTGATAAAAATCTTGTTAAGATGCTAACGCCTGTGCAAGGTAAGGGATATTTTGTTTTTCATGACGCTTATGGCTACTTTGAGAAACACTACGGCTTGAGCCCATTGGGCCATTTTACCGTTAACCCCGAAATTCAACCTGGCGCACAGCGTTTACACCAAATTCGAACACAGTTGGTTGAGCAGAAAGCAGTCTGCGTTTTTGCTGAGCCACAATTCAGACCGGCCGTAATTAATGCCGTTGCCAAGGGTACCTCTGTGCGTTCAGGAACGCTGGACCCGCTGGGCACCGGTATCGCACTGGGGAAAGACAGCTACGGGAACTTCCTGACAGCGCTGTCCAACCAGTACGTGAGCTGCCTGAAGTAAAGATTATGAGGATATTATTGAGTGCAGAAGATAGTCCGAACTATCACTCTGGCGTATAACAACCTGCCTCGACCCCACCGCGTGATGCTGGGGTCTTTGACAGTCGTTACGTTGGCCGTCGCTGTTTGGCGGCCTTCCGTTTATCACCCAGAACATAACCCTATCGTTAAAAGCGTCGAGCTGGAAGCCAACCAGTTAAGGGCATTGCAGCCCGAAGCCAGTGAACCGATCGATGCTGACCAACCTACCCCCGATGATGACATCCCTGAGGATGAGCTGGACCAGAAGGTCGCCGGAGAGGAAGGTGTGCATGAATATGTGGTTTCTACCGGCGACACGCTCGGCAGTATTCTGACCCAGTACGGTATCGAAATGTCCGATGTTTCGCTGCTGGCTTCGCAGAACCGCGATTTGCGTAACCTGAAAATCGGTCAACAGCTGTCTTGGACGTTGAACGAAAATGGCGATCTCAAGCGCATGACCTGGGAGGTTTCACGTCGTGAAACCCGTACTTACGATCGCGTGGGCAATACCTTTAAAGAAACCAAGGAAACCCAGAAGGGCGAATGGCGCAACAGCGTGTTGAGCGGCAAGCTGAACGGCAGTTTTGTCAGCAGCGCCTCGGCAGCGGGCCTGAGCCGTGCCGAAATCAATGCGGTGATCAAAGCCCTGCAATGGCAACTCGATTTTCGCAAGCTGCGTAAAGGCGATCAGTTCGCGGTATTGATGTCTCGCGAAGAGTTTGACGGCAAAAGCGAACAGAGCCAGCTATTGGGCGTACGCATGCGCAGCAGCGGCAAAGACTACTTCGCCATCCGCGCCGAAGACGGCAAGTTCTACGATCGTCAGGGTTCTGGGTTAGCGCGTGGTTTTATGCGTTTCCCGACCATGAAGCAGTTCCGTATTTCCTCCAACTTTAATCCACGCCGCGTCAATCCGGTGACCGGGCGTGTTGCACCGCACAAAGGTGTCGACTTCGCCATGCCGGTGGGGACGCCAGTGCTGGCAGTGGGTGACGGTGAAGTGGTGATTGCCAAGCGCAGCGGCGCGGCAGGTAACTACGTGGCGATCCGTCATGGTCGCCAATACACCACCCGTTACATGCACCTGAAAAAGCTGTTGGTCAAGCCAGGGCAGAAGGTGAAACGTGGTGACCGTATCGCGCTTTCCGGTAATACCGGCCGTTCTACTGGCCCACATTTGCACTATGAAATGTGGACTAACCAGCAAGCAGTTAACCCACTGACGGCCAAGTTGCCGCGTTCGGAAGGGCTGATGGGTAAAGACCGCAGCGATTACCTGGCGCAGGTGAAGGAAGTGGTGCCACAGTTGCAGCTGGATTAATCATCACTGTTGCTTATGATTTTCCATCGGCCTGATTTCGGGCCGATGTTTTTATTAGTGCCTGCTCGGGAAAGCTAGCTGTATTTTGTCAGTGAACGGTAACGGTTTTAGCCCGAACCCTCCGTCTGACGGCAACTAGGTATATAGTTTATAACTTCCGGGCAGACGCGTTGAATGAAGAGCAGGTCATGCAAAAAGAGAAAAAATCGAACGTAGAGTTCATCCCACAATTTGATAAAGCCTTCTATCATCCGCGCTACTGGGGCGTTTGGCTGGGAACCGGGCTGATGGCCGGCATTGCTCTGGTCCCGGCACGGGTGCGCGATCCGTTACTGGGGGCCATCGGTAAACTGGCGGGTAAGGTTGCCAAAGGGGCACGACGCCGCGCCCGTATCAATCTGCTCTACTGCATGCCGGAACTGCCAGAACAGCGACGCGAACATATCATTGATGAGATGTTTGCCACCGCGCCGCAATCGATGATCCTGATGGCGGAACTGGCCTGTACCAAACCGGAGAAAGTGCTCAAGCGTGTGCGTTGGCACGGTGAAGAGGTGCTGGATAAAATCCGTGCTGAAGGCCGTAATGTCATCTTCCTGGTGCCGCACGGTTGGGCCGTAGACGTGCCTGCGATGTTGATGGCTGCACGTGGGCAACCTATGGCGGCGATGTTCCATAACCAGAGTAATCCGCTGGTCGACTATTTGTGGAACAGCGTGCGCCGCAAGTTTGGTGGCCGTATGCATGCTCGCAACGATGGTATCAAACCCTTTATCAGTTCAGTGCGTCACGGTTATTGGGGTTACTATCTGCCCGATCAGGATCACGGTGCCGAGCACAGCGAGTTCGTGGATTTCTTTGCGACCTATAAAGCGACGTTGCCTGCCGTCGGCCGCCTGATGAAAGTGTGTAAAGCCGCGATCGTGCCGCTATTCCCGGTGTATAACGGTAAAACCAGCATGCTGGATATCTATATCCGTGAGCCGATGGACGATCTGGCGGAAGCCGACGATCTGCGCATTGCCCGACGCATGAATGAAGAAGTGGAAAACCTGGTTGGCCCTAATCCGGAGCAATACACCTGGATTTTGAAGCTGCTGAAAACGCGTAAGGAAGGCGAGATCGAGCCTTACTCGCGGGACGATTTATACCGTTAATCTGCCCTCACCCTAACCCTCTCCCACAGGGAGAGGGAACTTAACGTGCTACAAATTGACATCTGCACCTGACCTCGGCTCCGTCCTTGCTCCCTCTCCCCATCACTGTATTCATAAGATCCCAGAACGCTGCATCGGGAGAGGGCTGGGGTGAGGGTGACCGAGCGTTTTAACTGACAAACAACCTCCGTGTTGCCGATCAAATGCGCAGCATGCAGCGCCCCCAACTCACCAATGTACCATGCAGCCCTGCTGGATCAGCGGTTCAAGCACTGGAGGATAATGGCCGAAGTCATTCCAACGCAGATCAAGCCGCCGCAGGTTTTTCATCTGCGCCATGCTTGCCGGTAAGGTGCTTAATCGATTGGCACGTAAATCCAGTGAGACCAGCGAACTCAATGCACCAAAATTCTCGGGCAACTGGGTTAGCTGATTAAAGCGCAAATTAAGCGTGGTCAGTTTGGGTAGCTGGGCAAAATGATCGGGTAAGTACGCAATGGCGTTGTTTTCCAAATCTATCACCTGTAACTCAGACAACTGAGCGATCTCGGCTGGCAGCGTGGTGAGCCGGTTTTTCATCAGGTGCAATTCACGCAGTTGCCCCAGTAGTCCGATCTCGGCAGGCAACGCGGTGATGACATTGTTATAGAGACGCAGTTCCTGTAATGCAGCCAGCGCGCAGAGTGCGGTGGGGACTTCCACCAGTTGATTATCCGTTAGATTCAGATAGCGCAATGCCTGCAACTGACGCAATGAATCGGGTAGCTGGCTAAAGCCGTTATCGCTCAAATACAGATATCTTAACTCCCGTAATTCCCCAACCTCCGCAGGAATTGAGGTTGCGTGGTTGTGGCCAAAATCCAACATTGCCAGCTGATTGAGCAAACCGATTTCGGCCGGTAGTTGAGTAAGCCGATTGCAGGAAATATTCAGCACCTTGAGATCGCGATGGTTAAAGATTTCGCGGGGGAAGGTGGTCAGGCGATTATTGTACAGGCTGATTTTTTGCAGGTTTGTGCCGCTAAGGGAGGCGTTATCCAGATTGTCTAATTGTCTGCCATCAAGATCCAGCGTCTCTTGGGATTGTGACAAATATGATGGTTGATGCTGATGCAGCATGGTGATGTTTCCCACGATGGCAATAAAAAAGCCGGTCAGCGTAAACCGACCGGCTTTAACCGTTTTGCTCGCTAATCAGTCTACGCGCAGGATACGGCTGGTATTGGTGGTGCCCACGGTGCTCATCACGTCACCTTGGGTAACCAGCACCAGGTCGCCAGACACCAGGTAGCCTTTATCACGCAGGCGTGCGATGGCATCGTTAGCGGCGGCTACGCCATCGCTGTGGCTGCCAAAGTAGACTGGAGTGACACCGCGATATAGCGCAGTCAGGTTCAGCGTGTGTTCATGGCGCGACATGGCGAAGATCGGCAAGCCGGAGCTGATACGCGACATCATCAGTGCGGTGCGGCCAGATTCGGTCATGGCGATGATGGCGGTAACCCCTTTCAGGTGGTTAGCGGCATACATGGTCGACATGGCGATGGCTTCTTCGATATTGTCGAACTGCACGTCCAGACGATGCTTGGAGACGTTGATGCTGGGGATCTTCTCTGCGCCCAGGCAAACACGCGCCATGGCGGCTACCGTTTCGGCAGGATACTGGCCCGCAGCGGTTTCGGCAGACAGCATGACCGCATCGGTACCATCCAGCACGGCGTTTGCCACGTCCATCACTTCGGCACGGGTTGGCATCGGGTTGGTGATCATCGATTCCATCATCTGCGTGGCGGTGATTACCGCACGGTTCAGAGTACGGGCACGACGGATCAGTTTCTTCTGGATCCCCACCAGCTCCGGATCGCCAATCTCGACGCCCAGATCGCCACGGGCGACCATGACCACGTCGGAGGCCAGGATGATGTCATCCATCGCTTCGTCACTGCTGACGGCTTCGGCACGTTCTACTTTTGACACGATTTTGGCATTGCAGCCTGCGTCACGCGCCAAGCGGCGAGCATAGTTCAGATCTTCGCCGGTACGCGGGAAGGAGACGGCCAGGTAATCAACGCCAATTTTGGCGGCGATCAGGATATCGGCCTTGTCTTTCTCTGTCAGGGCTTCGGCAGAGAGGCCACCGCCCAGTTTATTGATGCCCTTGTTGTTCGACAGCGGGCCACCCACGGTGACTTCGGTGAACACTTTCATGCCCTGAACTTCCAGCACTTTCAGCTGTACGCGGCCATCGTCCAGCAGCAGCACATCGCCAGGAACCACGTCCGCAGGCAGGCCTTTATAGTCGATACCGACTTTTTCTTTATCGCCTTCGCCCTTGGTCAGGTTGGCATCCAGCAGGAACTTATCGCCGATGTTAAGGAAGATTTTGCCTTCCTTAAAGGTGGATACGCGGATTTTTGGCCCTTGAAGATCGCCCAGGATAGCGACATGACGCCCCAGCTTGGCCGCAATCTCACGCACTTTATCTGCCCGTGCCTGATGGTCTTCTGCATTGCCGTGGGAAAAGTTAAGCCGAACTACGTTCGCACCGGCAGCAATAATCTTTTCCAGATTATTGTCGCGGTCGGTAGCCGGACCCAAGGTGGTAACGATTTTGGTTCTTCTGAGCCGTCTGGTCATGTATTACTCCGTTGACTTGTGACGCAAGTATTGGTGTTGCTGAACGTCAGATAACGAAACCTTCGATCGCGGCCGGCGGTTTTAGCCTGCCAAAAATTCATCTGGGTTATCTGTATGAACGAGCTATCAGGGTACAACTATAAACCCGCGGGTCAACTTGTGATCTGCCCGGCGGTTTTTAAATCCGTTTTCAGTCGAAACTGTTGGGGACGATCCCTTTATCAAAGCGCGATTCTTTCAATGCTTCCTTGACCCGCTTCAAGTTATCTCTGAATTTTGCCCCCCGGCGCAAGGTAAATCCGGTGGCCAGCACGTCGATAAGGGTTAGCTGGGCAATTCGCGACACCATTGGCATGTAAACATCGGTATCTTCCGGCACGTCCAGCAGCAGGGGGAGGGTCGCAACCTGTGCCAGTGGTGTATCCTTGGAGGTGATGGCGATAACCGTTGCGTCGTTCTCTCGTGCCAGGTGCGCCATCTCGACCAGATTTTTGGTACGTCCGGTGTGGGAGATCAGTACCACGACATCGCCCTCGGTGGAGTTCATACAGCTCATGCGCTGCATGACGATATCGTCAAAATAGACCACCGGAATATTGAAGCGAAAGAATTTGTTCATGGCGTCATGCGCTACGGCGGCCGAGGCACCAAGGCCGAAGAACGAGATTTTTTTCGCCTGGGTCAGCAGATCAACCGCACGATTGATGGCGGTAATGTCGAGATTTGCCTTTACTGTATCCAGGTTGGCCATCACCGATTCGAAGATTTTGCTGGTGTAAGCGGCAACGGTGTCGTCTTCTTCGACGTTGCGGTTTACATAGGGCGTACCGTTGGCCAGGCTTTGTGCCAGATGCAGCTTGAAATCCGGGAATCCTTTGGTTTCAAGGCGGCGGCAAAAGCGGTTGACGGTAGGCTCACTGACATCGGCCAATTTGGCTAGCCGGGCGATGCTGGAGTGAATAGCGGTTTGTGGGGAGGCCAGGATCACCTCGGCGACTTTCCTTTCCGATTTGCTCAGGAGCTCCAGATGGCTCTGGATTTTTTCCAGCGTATTCATATAACGGGAGTCACTCATGGTTTCTACCTGCCGGACAACAGCCGTCGTGGCCGATCCATCGGGTATGACGATTTCAATCAAAGGAGAAATCAATCCGGTTTAGTGAAAATATACTACGTGCCGGTAACCGTTGGCAGTGTCGACGAGGGATAAGCTGGTTTTTTTCACCAGAACATGACCTGTGTCTAACTTTCATAATGGTAAAAGAGTGTCAAAAAAGACAGAAAATTACAGTTTTCCCCGTTGCCAGCCGCGTTGGCGCTACGTCTGGGATATCGCTGTAGTTTCTGGGGCTTTTTTTCTGCTTTTGATCTGGGTTTACTGGCCGTAGCTAAAGAGAGTACATTAGTAATGTAAGAAAATTACAAATATCCTGCATCGAGGAGATGAACATGGCGGTAACCTCTACAGCCCAGGCCTGTGACCTGGTTATTTTCGGCGCAAAAGGCGATCTGGCGCGTCGTAAACTGCTGCCTTCCCTGTACCAGTTAGAGAAAGCCGGTCACATCCACCCGGATACCCGTATCATCGGGGTAGGCCGTGCCGAGTGGGATAAAGAAGCTTATACCAAGGTGGTCAAGGAAGCCTTGGGCACCTTTATGAAAGAAGAGCTGGACGATGAGCTCTGGGCCACGCTGAGCGCGCGCCTGGACTTCTGTAATCTGGATGTCAATGACAGCAAGCATTTCGTCGAATTGGGCAAGATGCTGGACCAGAAACATCGTACCACCATCAACTATTTCGCCATGCCGCCAAGCACCTTTGGCGCCATCTGCAAGGGTCTGGGCGAGGCCAAGCTGAATAAAGATCCGGCGCGCGTGGTGATGGAAAAGCCGCTCGGTACGGATTTGGCATCCTCACGGGTGATCAACGATCAGGTAGCCGAGTATTTTAACGAATGCCAGGTTTACCGCATCGACCACTATCTGGGTAAAGAGACGGTGCTGAACCTGTTGGCGCTGCGCTTTGCCAACTCACTGTTTGCTTCCAACTGGGATAACCGCACCATCGATCATGTGCAGATCACCGTAGCGGAAGAGGTGGGGATTGAAGGGCGTTGGGGTTACTTCGATCAGGCCGGGCAGATGCGCGACATGATCCAGAACCACCTGTTGCAGATCCTGACCATGATTGCCATGTCACCACCGGCGGATCTGACCACTGACCGTATTCGTGACGAGAAAGTGAAAGTGTTGCGCTCGCTGCGCCGTATCGATCAGACCAATGTTCGGGAAACCACTGTGCGCGGCCAGTATACCGCAGGCTTTGTGCAAGGTAAGAAAGTGCCGGGCTACCTGGAAGAAGAAGGGGCAAACAAGAGCAGCAACACCGAGACGTTTGTTTCCATCCGTGTCGATATCGACAACTGGCAGTGGGCCGGGGTGCCGTTCTATCTGCGCACCGGTAAGCGCCTGCCGACCAAATGTTCAGAAGTGGTGGTGTACTTCAAAAACCCACCGTTGAACCTGTTCCGTGATTCTTATCAGCAACTGCCGCAGAACAAACTGACCATCCGTCTGCAACCGGACGAAGGGATCGAGATCCAGGTACTGAATAAGGTGCCGGGGTTGGATCACAAACATCGTCTGCAAACCACCAAGCTGGATCTTAGCTTCTCGGAAACCTTCAACCAGGAGCACGTGGCCGACGCCTATGAGCGCCTGCTGCTGGAAACCATGCGCGGCATCCAGGCGCTGTTCGTGCGCCGTGACGAAGTGGAGGAAGCCTGGAAATGGGTCGACTCCATCATGGATGCCTGGAAAGCGGACAACGAAGCGCCTAAGCCTTACCAGTCTGGCACTTGGGGGCCGGTGGCTTCCGTCGCTATGATCACGCGTGATGGCCGTTCCTGGAACGAGTTCGAATAAAGCGTAGTTAATTTATCCCCTCACCCTAACCCTCTCCCAAAAGGAGAGGGGACCGATCGAGGTCGTTGCAGCCCAAGTGTTATTTCTGCGGACGCAGAGACTCCTGGGGGTGAGATGGGATTTCTCAAAAGATTACCGGTGCGATCGGAATCCGCAAGCACGCGGAGCCCTGTGGCAGGGGCGTGCCATACACCAACCGAAAGTAATGGAGATAATGACGATGAAAAACTGGAAAACCAGTGCAGAACAGATCCTGACGGCAGGCCCCGTAGTTCCGGTGATTGTGATTAACAAACTGGAACACGCCGTGCCGCTGGCTAAAGCACTGGTTGCGGGTGGGGTGCGCGTACTGGAAGTGACGCTGCGAACCGCCTGCGCAATGGACGCCATTCGTGCGATCGCCAAAGAAGTTCCTGATGCGATTATCGGTGCAGGTACGGTGATTAACCCACAGCAGTTGCAGGAAGTGACCGAGGCTGGTGCGCAGTTTGCTATCAGCCCTGGCCTGACCGCCGATCTGTTGAAAGCCGCTACCGCTGGCAGCATTCCGTTGATCCCAGGTATCAGCACCGTTTCCGAGCTGATGATGGGGATGGATCATGGTTTGCGTGAGTTTAAATTCTTCCCTGCGGAAGCCAACGGTGGCGTCAAGGCATTGCAAGCCATTGCCGGGCCGTTCTCGCAGGTGCGCTTCTGCCCAACCGGTGGCATTACGCCAAACAACTACCGTGACTATCTGGCGCTGAAAAGTGTGCTGTGCATCGGTGGTTCCTGGTTGGTCCCTGCAGATGCGCTGGAAAGCGGTGACTATGCCCGTATCACCGAATTGGCACGCGAAGCCGTCAAGGGTGCTACCGCTTAACTCTGCTTTCACTCCTGCTGATGCCAATCCTCTGTGATTGGCATTTTTTTTGCCTGCAAAATCCATAACATCCCATTTTACGGTGGTTGCCAACCCTGACCCTGTATTAGGATGGTTTTAGGTTAGATTGGCTACCAGCTTGCCACTCACCTGGTTTTTCTTATTTATAACTAATAATAACAACAGGTTAAAATGAAACGTAAAGATGCGGTTCGCCAGGAACTGGAACGCCTTACCCTGACATTTACCCGGGAGACGCTACAACAGAGTGAAGGCGGTTTCGCCGCGGAGACCATCGCTTTCAACCTGGGATTGGCGCGTAACTCCGTCAGCAAAGATCTCAACGAGCTGCACGGCGAGCGGTTGGTGATCAAGATTAAATCCCGTCCGGTGCTGTTCCTGCACCGAGCTGTATGCGAGCAGTTGATTGAGCAATCGTTACCAGACGAAAGGTTGGAAGCCAAGGATTTGCAGGAACTGTTACCTGTTAAAGCGTTGCCGCAACCACAGAGTGATGATCCTTTTCATACGGTGATTGGCTATGATCGTAGCCTACGATTGCCGGTAGATAAGGGGAAAGCGGCGGTGCTCTACCCGGGGGGACTGCATGTGTTGCTCACCGGGCCTTCCGGGGTGGGGAAAACCTTCTTCGCTGAAGTCATGCACCAGTTTGCCGTGGTGCAGCAGCCTCAACGCCAGATCCCGCTGGTGTATTTCAACTGTGCCGAGTATGCCCATAACCCGGAACTGCTCTCGTCCCATCTGTTTGGCCACAAGCAGGGCGCATTTACCGGCGCAATCGAAAGTAAACGCGGCCTGATCGAACAGGCGGACGGCGGTTTTCTGCTGCTCGATGAAGTTCACCGCTTGCCCTATGAAGGGCAGGAGAAGCTGTTTTCGATCCTTGATAAAGGCGAATATCGCCCATTGGGTTCCAGCGATAAGGCCCGGCCTATCAGCGTGCGGTTGATATGCGCCACCACCGAAAGCCCAGACTCGACGTTGTTACGCACTTTTCTGCGGCGTATTCAGGTGTCGATTGCCATACCGGCGCTACGGGAACGCTCGCTGGAGGAACAGGTGGAAATCATTACCGGCTTCCTCCAGCAAGAGAGCCGCAAGATTGCGCGCACCATCCGGCTGGATAAGGGACTACTGCTTTACCTGTTGGAGAAACCGCTGAGTGGCAATATTGGCCAACTCAAAAGCGATATCCAGTTTCTCTGTGCGCAGGCCTGGGCCAGCGGTATGGGGCACAGTAGCCCAAGATTGCTGCTGGATAAGCGGCTGATGGATGTGCCGCACTCGGCCAGTGCAAGCAGCCGCCTGCTGGTGGACGCGCTATTTGGCCAGCAGGAGTATCTGGATATTACCTCGCAGCCGATGGAGCAGCTCAAGCAACATCTGAGCGCCTTGAGTAACGAGCAGGACAGCGATCTGTTCTACACCTACCTGACGTGCGAATATGTCAATCTGCGCAACAGTAACGTGCCGCCGCAGGAAACCCTGTCGATCCTGAAGAACAAGCTGCGGACTATTTTTGAGTATGGGCTTTACAGCCGCAGCGGCGCGGAGAGTGAGGAACGTTATTATGGCGGTCAGGTAGAGCAGCGTATTACCTTGTTGATCGGCTGCATTGAACAGGTCCTGGGCTTTCCGCTGCCGCAGAATATGGCGGGCCATCTGCGTAAACACCTACTGGCACTGCTTTCCTATGTGCAGAAAGGGCTGATCCCCAATCTGTACTCCTCCAGCCTGATCCTCGATTATTGCAAGGATGAGTACGACAACGCCAACCAACTGTGCCGCAAGATCAACGAAATCTTCCACATCCAATGCCCGTCGACGGAAATCGTTTATCTGTGCCTGTTCCTGAAAGAGTGTCGTAGTTTCCGCCAGCGCAAAGCGGTTAATCCTGACTGTGGTGCCATGCTGATCGGCCACGGGGCCACCACCGCCAGCAGTATGGCGCACTATGTCAATCGGGTGCTGGAATGTGAGCTATTTACCGCCATCGATATGCCGTTTGAGCAGTCGGTGCATGACACATTGGAATTGCTGATCGCGACACTGCGGGAAAAACGCTATCAGCGCCTGATCCTGATCGTCGATATCGGCTCACTGGTGCATTTTGCCAGCACCGTCAGCAAACTGTTCCACATTGATGTGCTGCTGATCCAGAACATCACTATGGGAGCGCTGCTGGAGATTGGCCTGGATCTGACTTACGAAACCAGCGATTTCGCCCCTTTGATGGAGCTGATGGTGAGCAAAGGGATTGCCCATCAGCTTTTCGACCAGCGTGAGGATGAGACCGGCAAGGTGTTGGCAATCTCCTGTATCACCGGCATGGGTACGGCGGTGAAGATCAAAAAGGTGCTGGAGGAGAGCTTCGGAGAACTGATGGCGGAAGATACCCGCATGGTGCTGGTGGATTACAACGAAGTCCGCAGCCTGGAGCGTTTACGTCAGGCCATCGGGGGTAACGAGCGCCTGGTGGGGATCGTCGGTACTTTCCAGCCCGGTTTGCCGGATATTCCGTTTATCGCTCTGGAAGAGCTGTTCTCCGAACAGGGGCCAGAGCTGGTGCTCAGCCTGCTGAACCCTGATCTGGGCAGCGCCGAACGCCAGTTGCAAGTCGAGCGTTGTTCGATGCGCTTTATCAGCGCGCTGACGTTGGAAAGCATCATCAACCACATTTCCGTGCTCAATCCTCAGCGTATCCTGCAAGAGATCGAGGCGGTGTTACACCAGATTTGCCGCACGCTGGATCTGCAGCCCTCAAGGCAAGTGACACTTCGCTTCCTGATCCACTGCTGCTGCATGGTGGAGCGTATCGTTTTAAGCCACAAACCGTTACAGATTGCCCTGGACGCCCAGCAGGATATCGACCAACAGGCGTTTTCTGTCATCAAAGATGCGTTTTCACCGATTGAACGTGCCTATTCAATTCGCCTGTCTGATGCGGAATATTTTTATATCTACGAGCTCCTCTACCGCTAAACCCTGCCATAGCGGGCCTTGAGGGCCCGCTCTCTCCTGAACTCCCTCCGGCGTGCCACAAAGTTGGCACAGGCATTGCTATATCTCTATTGAAGAGAAAATTTCCAATGACTTTCAATAGATTGCCAGGAGGCCATTTTGGCGGCATTACCTCAAATTTTACTACTGACCCACGGCGGCTGGGGCCAGCAACTGCGTGAAAGCGTGCGCATGGTGATTGGCGAAACCAGCGGGGTGTTTGATATCGCGCTGATGCCGGTCGATACGCTGTCTGAGTTCCACGAGCGGGTGGAACAGCAGGTGAAAACCATGCCGGAAGGGTCGTTGATCCTCACCGATTTTATCGGCGGCACCACCTCCAACGTGGCGGCGAGACTGAGTCGTGACTACGCCATCGGCGTGATTTCCGGTCTCAATGCCACCTTGTTGCTGGCCGCTATCGATTTACGCGAACAGGGCAATCTTCTCGGCCATCTCGATGAGTTGGTTGAATTGGGGCGCAACAGCTGCCTCGACGTCGTTAAACAAATCAAATCAATAACATCAGGGGAAAATTAATCATGGCTAAAATCGTGTTATGTCGCATTGACAGCCGTTTGATCCACGGCCAGGTGGTCACCAAGTGGGTAGGGCAATCGCAGGCCAATCGTATCGCGGTCGTTAGCGATGAGCTGGAAGCCGATCCGTTTATGAAAAGCATCTACCTGATGGCAGCGCCACCGAATGTGAAAGTGGATTGCTATGGCAACCAGAGTTTTGCAGCCGCGTGGCAGGAGAACCAACTGGGTGAGGGTAACGTCCTGGTGCTGTTCCCGAACCTGGCTACGGTACAGCAAGCGGTTGTTGACGGGTTTGACGTCAAGACTATCCAGGTAGGTGGGTTAGGTGGTGGACCGAACCGTAAAGCGGTGTTCCAGAACATCACGCTGGATGAGGCCGACGTGGCGATCCTGCGCGATCTGGAACAACGCGGCGTGACGGTGTTCTTCCAGACCATCCCGGAAGACAAGCCGCAGGCGCTGGCAGATATTTTGAAGAAGTTCTGATTTTCGGCATCTGATCGATTAGGAGCAAAACATGGATAACTTGACCGTTGCCATCTGTATGGGGCTGTATTACTGGTTTGCCCGCCTGCGTTTGGGTTACACCCTCTCCGGCATGTTGGTTCAACCGATTGCCATTGCGGTATTCGTCGGCTTCCTGCTGGGGGATATGAAAACGGCGATGATTATCGGTGCTGGCATGCAGTTGGTGTATCTGGGCGTCACGTCTACGCCGGGCGGCAACGTCCCTTCAGATCCAGCGCTGGCGGCCTGTATCGCACTGCCTATCGCGGTGAAAGCGGGGATGGATCCCAACCTGGCGATTGCACTGGCGATCCCGTTTGGGGTGATCGGCGTATTTGTCGACCAATTACGCCGCACCGTGAACGCTGTCTGGGTGCACATGGCAGATAAACACGCGGAAGAAGCCAACATCAGCGGGATCATGCGCTGCGCCTTCCTTTACCCGGCGCTGCTTGGCCTGGTGATCCGCTTCCCGGTGGTGTTCGCTGCCAACTATTTCGGCCAGGGCGTGGTCGAGAAATTCCTGGCGCTGATGCCACATTGGCTGACCCACTCGTTTGAAATCATGGGTGGGATCCTGCCTGCGCTGGGCTTCGCCATCACCATCATGGTGATCGGCAAGAAAAGCCTGCTGCCTTACTTCATTGCCGGATTCTTCGCGGTGCTGTACCTCAAGGTCGACATCATGGCGATGGCCATCTTCGGTACCTGCGCGGCATTCCTGGTTAAAAACATGGCTAAAGGCGAGGGAGCTTAATCATGAGCAGCGACATCATGCAACACGAACTGGTGGAAAGAGCGCGGCAAACCAACGTGCTGACCAAGCGGGACATCACCAAAGCCTGGTTTATTTACTGGCTGGGAGCCGAAGTCTCCAACTCCTATGAGCGTTTACAGAGCCTGATCTTCTGCGCCTCAATGACGCCGATTATCAAAAAGCTCTATCCCCAGAAGGAAGAACAGGTTGAGGCGCTGAAACGCCACCTGAACTTCTTCAACAGCGAACAGACCTTTGGTGCGGTGATCCAGGGCGTCGCCATCGCCATGGAAGAGCAGAAAACCCGCGGCGAGCCGATTTCCGACTCGTCCATCACCGGGATCAAAACCGGCCTGATGGGGCCGCTGGCCGGCATCGGTGACTCGGTGGTCTGGGCGGCGATCATGCCGCTGCTGATCGCCATTTTCATTCCTTTCGCGGCCAACGGCAGCGCCATGGGCGGCATTATGCCGGTGGTGCTGTATACCGCCATCACCATGGCAATCAGCTATGGCTTGGCCCACAAAGGCTACACGCTGGGGAGGGAATCGATCATCGGCCTGCTGCAAGGGGGCAAGATAAAAGAACTGATCTACGGGGCTAACGTGCTCGGACTGATCATGATGGGGGCGCTGTCTGCCAGCTACGTCAAGATCACCTCGCCGCTGAAAATCAGTGCGCTGGAAGGCTCCGAGGTGGTGGTTCAGCAGATCCTGGACTCTATCGCCCCTGGTTTGTTACCCCTGGCTGCCGTGTTCTCAATCTACTTCTACCTGGTCAAAAAAGGGCCGCGTTATACCACCATTCTGCTTTCGGTGGTGGTGTTGAGCGTGGTGTGTTCCCTGTTGGGCATTCTGTAACGGAGCAATGATGAATATTTATCAACGGCTCGGACTGAAACGGGTGATCAATGCCAGCGGCAAGATGACCATCCTTGGCGTCTCTTCGGTGCCGCATGAGGTGATGGCGGCCACGGCAGAGGCGGCGTCAGCCTTCGTCGAGATTGATGCGCTGGTAGATCGCGTTGGCGAACTTATCTCGCAGCATACCGGCGCCCAGGACAGCTATGTGACTTCCTGTGCCTCCGCTGGGGTGGCTATCGCGGTTGCGGCGGCTATCACCCAAGGAGAGCCTGACCGGGTGGCGCAGATGCCCTGTAGTGAGGGCCTGGCAAATGAGATCGTCCTGCTGCGTGGCCACAATATTGACTATGGCGCACCGATCACCACCGCCATCCGCTTGGGGGGTGGTAAGGTGGTTGAGGTGGGACAAAGTAACCTGGCAGCTCGTTGGCAATTGGCAAAGGCCATCACGGTAAAGACGGCGGCGTTGTTTTACGTCAAGTCGCATCACTGTGTGCAAAAAGGCATGGTTACGCTGAGCGACTTTGTCGCCGTGGCTCGGGATGCCGGGTTGCCGCTGATTGTGGATGCTGCCGCAGAGGAGGATTTACGGGCTTACGTGGCGGCCGGGGCCAATATGGTGGTGTACAGCGGGGCCAAAGCGCTGGATACCCCGACCTCCGGTTTTGTCACCGGTGACCAGAAATGGATCGCCTGCTGCAAGGCACAGCATAACGGCATTGCGCGGGCGATGAAGATCGGAAAAGAGAACATGGTGGGCTTGGTGATGGCGTTGGATCATTATCAACAAAATCAACCTGACTGGAGCCGCCAATTACCGGCATTACGTGAGCTGGCACAGCAGATTTCCGCCATGACAGGTTTACAGGCAGAAATCGAACAGGATGAGGCCGGGCGGGCGATTTATCGGGTACGGGTGAGTGTAGACGCCTCAAGGCTGGGGCTAACCGCTTATCAGGTGGAAGAGCAACTGCGTACCGGCGAGATCGCGATTTATACCCGTCACTATTGGCTGAATCAGGGCATTTTCAGCTTCGACCCACGGGCGCTGCGCGATGACGACTTTGAGCTTATCGTGGCGCGTCTGCAGGAAATTGTGCAACAGGCCGGGGGGCAGCATGCAACAGCTTGATTTTTACCAGGGGCGCGTGGCAATCAACGTGCTGGCGAAAGATATCCCTAACGCGTTACAGGTACACCTTGCTGCCGAGGGGCACGCTGCGATCGGTGTGATCTCGGCGCAATTCAGCAGCGTCGAGCAGGGCGTGACCGAAGTGAAGCGTTGGATGGAGCATATCCCGGCCATTTCGGTTGGCTTGGGGGCCGGCTCGGCGGCGCAGTTTTATAAGGCGGCGATGATTGCTGCGGCCACCGCGCCTGCACACGTCAACCAGACCTTCACCGGCTGTGGTTTTGCCGCTGGAGCCTTGGCAGCGCGGGGTATCAGCAATACCTGCATTAACGCCCTGATCTCGCCGACCGGTACGCCAGGAAAGGTGATTATCTCCACCGGTGTCCACAGCAGCCAAGGCGAGCCTGCCGTGGTGAGCTGTGACAGCGCGGTGCGGATGATCCTCGATCTGGGCGGTCATGCGGCCAAGTTCTTCCCGATGGGCGGATTGGCCTCGCTGGCAGAACTGCGTGCATTGGCGGAAAGTTGTGTACGTAATGGCATGACCATGATCGAACCGACCGGCGGGATCGATACGCAAAACTTCCTGCCGATACTGGAAACCTGTCTTGACGCGGGAGTGGAGAAGGTGATGCCACATGTTTACAGTTCCATCATTGATCCCCACAGCGGAGAGACCCGTGCCGAAGAGGTTGCAATGCTGCTGGAAGGCATCAAACAGATCCTGCGCTAAGGTGCATGGCGCCTGAATCTGCCGCACTTTCGGGCAGCCGAAATTCTCACAAGGCTCAGGTGAAAATCCGAGCCTTTTTTAATTTTTAAAAACATTAACGTTCTTATTTATAACCCATTTTTTTTCACTAAATGTGAAAACGGCGGTTTGCTTTCTGATTTTCGCTATGGTAAAACTATTGCAGCTGAAAATTTTACATTCATGAGGATATTGGGCAAATCGCACGGTGTGCGGCTGAAGATAGAGAATATTATGATGATACTTAACGGAATGCCTCTCAGAACATCTTGTTGCCAACTTTTCCTTTCTGCCATCCTGGCCAGTGAGCATCACTGGTGTAGCGAGCTATAGCGTCTTTCTCCTTTAACCGGGGCTGATGACAGGGCTGACTTCCCGTCGTTTGGCGTAACCGGGCAAACTTCTTTATTACGTTTGGGTAGGTTTATCCCCAGAGATTTCTATATCTCAAGCGCCGCCGTGCGCCTGTTTGATGAGATAGATTGGGATAAATACGCCTTAGCGTGCGCTAGTTGCCGTTTGGGAGAAATATTATGATTTATTGGATCTTTTTAGGTTTTGCTATCACCGCCGAAATTATCGGCACTCTGTCCATGAAATACGCTAGCGTCAGCGGCGGTATGACCGGACACATCGTCATGTACGTCATGATCACCTTGTCCTACATCATGCTGTCATTAGCGGTAAAACGCGTGGCCTTGGGCGTCGCCTACGCCTTATGGGAAGGGATCGGTATCCTGTTTATTACCCTGTTCAGCGTGATGCTGTTTGATGAGCCGATTTCCGCACTGAAAGTGCTGGGTCTGGCGGCGTTGATTGCCGGGATCCTGTTGGTGAAATCCGGTACCCGCAAGCCACGAAAACAGGTCAGCCCACGAGGTGACAACCATGCAACAGCTTGAGTTGTACCACATCGGGTTTCTGGCCTTGGCCATCGTACTGGAGATTGTGGCCAACATCTTTCTGAAGATGTCGGACGGTTTTAGCAAGGTTTGGCTGGGGCTGCTGTCGCTGTTGTCGGTATTAGGGGCGTTCAGTGCGCTGGCGCAAGCGGTCAAAGGGATCGATCTTTCGGTCGCTTATGCGCTGTGGGGTGGTTTCGGTATTGCCGCTACCATCGCTGCCGGTTGGATCTTGTTCGGTCAACGACTTAATGCCAAAGGCTGGATGGGGCTGGCCCTGCTGCTGACGGGGATGGTCATTATCAAATTGGCCTAATGCCGCCCCTCACCCTAACCCTCTCCCACGGGGAGAGGGGACCGATCGAGCTCGCTGAAACCTCCTACATTTTCCGAAGCCGCACAGCCTAACCTACAGACACCGGCCAGCCCCCTCTCCTTTTTGGGGAGAGGGCCGGGGTGAGGGGGATTTTTGTTTTACAGCGCCGCGATGATCTTGATTTCGACTTTGAATTTAGGATTCATCAGGCGAGCTTCTACGGTACAGCGTACCGGCGCACTGCCTGCAACGACCCAGGCATCCCAGGCGGCATTCATGGCGGCAAAGTCGTCGCCGTTGGCCAGGAAGATGGTGGCGTCCAAAATCCGGCTCTTGTCCGAACCCACGCGTTCCAGCAACACATCGATAGCGGCCAGGGTGTTGGCGGTTTGCGCCGTGGCATCATCATCCAGATTTTCCGGTACGCTGGTGTAATACACGGTCTCGTTGTGGATCACCGCTTCTGACCAACGCTGTGCCGGATCAATTCGTTCAATATTCATTCATTTATCTCCTAATCATCAACGCCATAAGGGTATCACAGCCGTGAACGGATGTGCGTGTGGATAAAGTCGGTGGTAGCGAGGTGGCAGGCTTGGCATAATCACCGCTGAATGATACCGGCAGAGAGATAGCGTGGCAGACGATTTCGCACCAGAAGGCGCATTGGCGCAGGCAATTAAAGGGTTCAAACCCCGTGAACCGCAAAGACTGATGGCAGAGGCGGTGACCGAAGCGATCAATTTTAAACAGGAACTGGTCGTCGAGGCTGGCACCGGCACCGGGAAAACCTATGCCTATCTGGCACCGGCGCTGCGTTCCAAGCGCAAGGTGATTATTTCTACCGGTTCCAAGGCGTTGCAGGATCAGCTCTATGCCCGCGATCTGCCCACCGTGGCCAAGGCATTAAAATATAAAGGCAAGCTGGCGCTGCTGAAAGGGCGCTCCAACTACCTGTGCCTGGAACGGCTGGAGCAGCAATCCATGGCCGGTGGTGAACTGGCCGGCCAGACGCTGATCGATATGGTGCGTCTGCGTACCTGGTCGACCCTGACGGAAGAAGGGGACATCAGCTCCTGTGGCGATGTGGCGGAAGACAGCTTTGTCTGGCCGCTGGTGACCAGTACCAACGACAACTGCCTGGGCAGTGACTGCCCGCTGTATAAAGAGTGTTTCGTGGTCAAGGCTCGCCGCCGGGCGATGGATGCCGACGTGGTGGTGGTGAACCATCATCTGTTTCTGGCGGATATGGTGGTCAAGGAGGGCGGTTTTGCCGAACTGATCCCGGAAGCTGAGGTGATGATCTTCGACGAAGCGCATCAGATCCCGGATATCGCCAGCCAATACTTCGGCAAGCAGTTGACCAGCCGGCAACTGATGGATCTGGCAAAAGATATCACCATTGCCTACCGCACCGAGGTGCGTGATAGCGCGCAATTGCAAAAAAGCGCCGACCGCCTCAGCCAGAGCACGCAGGATTTTCGTCTGGCGTTGGGGGAGCCGGGTTTTCGCGGCAATCTGCGTGAAGTGCTGACACAGCCTAACGTCCAGCGCGCCTTGCTGCTGCTCGATGATGCGTTGGAGTTATGTTACGACGTGGTCAAGCTTTCCCTCGGCCGTTCGGCGCTGCTCGATGCTGCCTTTGAACGCGCGACACAGTTCCGCGCGCGGCTTAAACGGCTCAAAGAGGTCAATGAGCCCGGTTTCAGCTATTGGTATGAATGCAACTCACGCAACTTTGTGTTGGCGCTGACGCCGCTGACGGTATCAGACCGTTTCCGCGAAATGCTTGATGAAAAGCCGGGCAGCTGGATTTTCACCTCGGCCACGCTGTCGGTGAATGAGCAGATGGGCCATTTTACCGATCGGTTAGGCTTGAATAAGGCCAAAACCTTATTGTTACCCAGCCCGTTTGATTATGCCAATCAGGCGCTACTGTGCGTTCCGCGTTTTCTGCCCTCGCCGAATCAACCCGGAGGCGCACGCCAACTGGCCCGTATGCTGCGGCCAATGATCGAAGCCAACCAAGGACGCTGTTTCTTCCTTTGCACCTCACATCAGATGATGCGTGAACTGGCCGAAGAGTTCCGCGCGACGTTGACGTTACCAGTGTTGCTACAAGGGGAAACCAGTAAGGGCCAGCTATTGGCGCAGTTTGTCGAGGCAGGCAATGCGCTATTGGTCGCTACCAGCAGCTTCTGGGAAGGTGTGGACGTGCGTGGCGATGCGCTCTCCTGCGTGATTATCGATAAACTGCCGTTTACCTCACCAGACGATCCCTTACTCAAGGCGCGCATCGAAGATTGTCGCTTGCGTGGCGGTGACCCGTTCAATGATGTGCAGTTGCCCGATGCGGTGATCACTCTCAAGCAGGGCGTCGGCCGGTTGATCCGCGATACCGACGATCGCGGCGTGCTGGTCATTTGTGATAACCGCCTGGTGATGCGTCCTTATGGTGAAGTGTTCCTTAACAGCTTGCCGCCAACGCCGCGTACCCGCGATCTGGCACAGGCGATTGCCTTCCTTAAGGGCGAATAGGCGCGACTTCGGGGGTGTGCTACAATGCGCGCCCTGTATGAAACCACTGATATTTCCCGCCTGAGGTTTGGCATGTCCACGCGAATTTTAGCGATCGATACGGCGACGGAAGCATGTTCTGTCGCTATCTGGAATCAAGGCGAAGTCCACGCCCTGTTTGAACTGTGCCCACGTGAGCACACCCAGCGCATTTTACCGCTGGTACAGCAGGTGCTGGCCGAATCCGGATTATCCCTTTCACAGCTCGATGCCCTGGCCTTTGGCCGTGGCCCCGGTAGCTTTACCGGCGTGCGTATCGGCATTGGTATTGCCCAAGGGCTGGCGCTCGGTGCTGAACTGCCGATGCTTGGCATCTCCACATTGCAAACCATGGCACAAGGCGCTTGGCGCATGACTGGCGCACAACGGGTGTTGGCGGCGATCGATGCCCGGATGGGCGAGGTCTATTGGGGCCAGTTTGAACGCAAGCTTGATGGCCAGTGGCTGGAAAGCGCCGGAGAAGCGGTCTTGTCCCCGCAGCAGGCGTTGGAACGTGCGCAGCAGTTGCAGGGCGACTGGGCGCATGTTGGCACCGGTTGGCAAACCTACCCGGATCTGGTTGTCGGGTCCTCGCTTAACGTTACCGACGGGCAGATGCTGTTGCCGCAGGCCGAAGATATGTTGCCGCTGGCAGTGCTTGCCTGGCAACAAGGTTTGGCGGTCAATGTAGAAAACGCTGAGCCAACCTATTTACGTAATGAAGTTACCTGGAAGAAGCTACCGGGACGCGAATAGTTTCCTATAGTTATTCTAAAGTTGGCCGCTAGAGAAAACCGCTCTGCCTGCAACTTGCTTTGAGGATCGTTGTCGAAGTTACAGCTAATTCAGGAGATTGCGATGATGTTAACCCGTACTTTGCATAAAAAGCTGTTAACCCTGGCAATCGCAGGCAGCGTGCTGGCCCTCTCTGGCTGTGTGACCATTCCGGATGCCATTCAAGGAACCAGTCCCACGCCGGTTGGGCAACTGTCTCAGGTGCAAAATGCACCGAAACAGTTTACCGGTGCGGAAGCGCGTTTCGGTGGTACCGTGGTTGGCGTGGCTAACGAACGCGGGCGTACCATTCTGGAGATTGCGGCGGTGCCGCTGGATTCGGGAGCTCGTCCGATCTTGGGGGAACCTTCGCAAGGCCGTTTGCTGGCCTCGGTTAACGGCTTCCTCGATCCGGTCGATTTCAGAGGCCAACTGGTCACCGTGGTCGGGCCGATCACCGGTCTGCGCGACGGCAAGATTGGCATGACGCCGTACCGCTTTGTCACCATGGATGCGACCGGCTTCAAACGCTGGCGCATTGCTCAGCAGATCGTGATGCCACCGCAGCCGATGGGGCCGTGGGGCTGGCACAATGGCCCGTGGGGTCCAGGCTGGGGCGGGGGTTATGGTTGGTATAATCCAGGTCCGGCACAGGTGCAGACCTTCGTCACGGAGTAGGGCGCGGTAGTGAGGCAATTTTAGTAACGTTAGGGCGGCTTAATGGCCGCCTTAACTTTTTTTGTTGTGCGGTTACGTCGGCAATTAGTGACGTACATCGCAACCTGAATATTGTTTAAAACCCAAACTGGTACGCTGAGTTAAAATATTGTTAAAGTTTGGCTGCAATTTTGGGGGCTACGATGATAATTAGTAATGATTTCAGGAGTAATAGCTTGGAAAAGGTCTGGTTAAAACGTTACCCGGCGGATGTTCCGGCAGAAATCGATGCCGATCAATACTCATCCCTGATCGAAATGTTCGAGAATGCGGCCGCCCGTTATGCGGATCAACCCGCCTTTATCAACATGGGTGAGGTGATGACCTTCCGCAAGCTGGAAGAGCGCAGCCGAGCGTTTGCCGCCTACCTGCAAAACGAGTTGGGGCTCAAGAAGGGCGACCGCGTGGCGCTGATGATGCCCAACCTGTTGCAATACCCGATTGCCCTGTTCGGCATTTTGCGGGCGGGGATGGTGGTGGTTAACGTCAACCCGCTGTATACCCCGCGTGAGTTGGAACACCAGTTGAACGACAGCGGTGCCAGTGCGATTGTTATCGTGTCCAACTTTGCCCACACCTTGGAAAAGGTGGTGTTCAAGACCCAGGTCAAACACGTCATTCTGACCCGCATGGGCGATCAGCTCTCCGCAGCCAAGGGCACATTGGTCAACTTTGTGGTGAAGTACATCAAGCGGCTGGTGCCTAAATACCATCTGCCGGATGCCATTTCGTTTCGCAGTGCATTACAACGTGGTCGTCGCCTGCAATACGTGAAGCCGGATATTATCAATACCGATCTGGCGTTCCTGCAATATACCGGCGGCACTACCGGCGTGGCCAAAGGGGCGATGCTGACCCACCGTAACATGCAGGCCAACCTGGTTCAGGCCAAGGCAGCTTATGCTCCGTTGCTGCGTGAGGGGCAAGAGCTGGTGGTTACCGCCTTGCCGCTGTATCACATCTTTGCGCTGACGGTGAACTGCCTGCTGTTTATCGAATTGGGCGGCCGTAGCCTGCTGATCACCAACCCGCGTGATATACCCGGCACGGTGAAGGAGCTGGCAAAATATCCGTTCAGCGCCATGACCGGGGTAAATACCCTGTTTAACGCGCTTCTGAACAACGAAGATTTCCGGCAGCTCGACTTCTCCACGTTGCGGCTTTCCGTCGGCGGTGGCATGTCGGTGCAAAAGTCGGTGGCGGAAAAGTGGGAAAAGCTGACCGGTCAGCACTTGTTGGAAGGCTACGGGCTGACGGAGTGTTCTCCGCTGGTTGCCGGCAACCCGCATGATTTGAAGCATTACAGCGGCAGCATTGGCCTACCGGTGCCTTCCACCGATATTCGTCTGGTGGATGATGACGGCAAAGATGTGCCGGTCGGTCAACCGGGTGAACTTTGGGTCAAAGGGCCGCAAGTTATGTTAGGCTATTGGCAACGGCCAGAGGCGACGGACGAAGTGCTGCGCGATGGCTGGCTGGCAACCGGGGATGTGGTTACCGTGGATGATGAGGGCTTTATCCGCATCGTCGATCGTAAAAAAGATATGATCCTGGTTTCCGGCTTTAACGTTTACCCGAATGAGATCGAAGAGGTCGTCAGCCAGCATCCTAAAGTGCTGGAATGTGCGGCAATCGGGGTGCCTAGCGAGGCCTCGGGTGAGGCAGTGAAGATTTGCGTAGTGAAGAAAGATGGGTCACTCACCAAAGAAGAGTTGCTAACCCATTGCCGTCGGCACCTGACAGGGTATAAAGTGCCAAAAATTGTTGAGTTCCGTGACGAGTTGCCGAAGTCGAACGTCGGCAAGATATTACGACGGGAACTGCGTGACGAACAGAAAAAGCCCAAGGCAGCTGATGCTGCCTAGCTGAATTGTTGCCCCCTTTTCAACAACGCCGGTGATTAGCCGGCGTTGTTGTGTTTGAACCTTAAAAACGATGAAGAGAATGACGTTTTGAATTATCAGTTGATCACTACCGACGCCGGGTTGCAGCAGGCCTGCGAGCAGGCAAGAAACTACGCCCAGGTGGCGCTGGATACCGAGTTCGTCCGTACGCGTACCTATTATCCGCAGCTAGGCCTGATCCAGTTATACGATGGTGAACAACTTTCCCTGATCGATCCGCTTCCCATCAAGCAATGGCAGCCTTTTATCGATCTGCTGGCCGATACCGCCGTCGTGAAGTTTCTGCATGCCGGTAGCGAAGATCTGGAGGTGTTTCTGAACGCCTTCAAGACGCTGCCGACACCGATGGTCGACACTCAGATCCTGGCGGCCTTCAGCGGCCATACGCTGTCCTGCGGCTTTGCCAAGCTGGTCACCGAGTATATGCAGGTCGACCTCGATAAGAGTGAATCACGTACCGACTGGTTGGCGCGTCCATTAACCGAACGCCAATGCGTGTATGCTGCGGCCGACGTGTTCTATCTGTTGCCGATGGCCAAACAACTGGTGCAGGAGACCGAGGAGGCGGGTTGGACCGCCGCAGCCGAGAACGAGTGCCGCTTGCTCTGCCAACGGCGTAGCGAGGCGCTGGCGCCGGAATTGGCCTATCGTGAAATTACCAATGCCTGGCAGTTACGTCCGCGCCAGTTGGGTTGCCTGCAACTGCTGGCCGAATGGCGTTTGCGTCAGGCGCGTGAACGCGATCTGGCGGTAAACTTTGTGGTGCGTGAAGAAAACCTGTGGGCCGTGGCGCGTTATATGCCGGGTTCGCTGGGTGAGTTGGAAGCGCTGGGGCTGAGTGGCCCAGAGATCCGCTATCATGGTAAAACCCTGGTGGCGCTGGTGGCACAAGCCAATGCCCTGGAAGAATCCGCCTTGCCGGCACCGTTGAGCAATCTGGTCGACCATCCTGGCTACAAGAAAGTGTTCAAGGATATTAAAGCCGCCATTACCTTGGCGAGCGAGCAGAGTGGCCTGAGCGCCGAGCTGCTGGCTTCGCGTCGGCAAATTAATCAGCTGCTGAATTGGCACTGGAAATTGAAAGAGAGCGAGTCCCTGCCAGAGTTAATCAGTGGTTGGCGCGGTGAGCTATTGGCGGCTCCATTGCAGGCGATCCTACAGGATTATTAATCGTTAAAGGTGAAGCGGGGCAGTTTTAATCAAACTGTTCCGTTTTATCTCGCCAAAAATAAGAATAGGAAAATTTTTACCGCCAGCCTTTACCATAAAGACATTTGCGGCAAAAAGAACTGAGAGTTGTCTCAATAGGGCGGGGTTTTTATTATTGCGGGCGCGTTAATAACTGGATAAATACACAGTTACCCCCTGTATAAAAATATACAGGGGGCACTCATTGCATCGCAATCATTTAGCAGGTTCTTCCGATTCCGGCAGCGTTACGTTAAGTTCAAGTACCGAAATATCGTCCCCTTTCTGCTCGAATTGCACGTGCAGCATTTCGGGGTCGATCTGAATGTATTTACAAATTACCGCTAAAATATCGCGCTTTAAATCAGGCAGATAGTGGGGCTCGCTGTCCCCACGACGACGTTCTGCGACGATAATTTGCAGCCGTTCCTTGGCTACACTGGCTGTCGATTTTTTGCGGGACAGAAAGAAGTCTAACAGAGCCATGGTTTATCCCCCAAAAAGGCGTTTCAGGAAGCCCTTTTTCTCTTCTTCAATGAAGCGGAACGGGCGTTCTTCTCCTAACAGGCGGTGAACGGTATCGTCGTAGGCCTTACCGGCATCGGACTCACCATCAAGAATAACAGGTTCACCCTGGTTAGAGGCACGTAATACCGACTGATCTTCCGGGATCACGCCAACCAGCGGAATACGCAGGATTTCCAGCACGTCTTCCATGCTCAGCATGTCACCACGGCTGACGCGGCCCGGGTTGTAACGGGTGAGCAGCAGATGTTCCTTGATCGGGGATTCCCCTCTCTCGGCACGGCGTGATTTGGACGCCAGAATGCCAAGGATACGGTCGGAGTCACGTACCGAAGACACTTCCGGGTTGGTGGTGATGATGGCTTCATCGGCAAAATACAGCGCCATCAAGGCACCGGTTTCGATCCCCGCCGGTGAGTCACACACCACGAATTCAAAGCCCATCTCATCGAGATCGCCGAGGATTTTTTCCACACCTTCACGGGTCAGGGCGTCTTTATCACGGGTTTGCGAAGCGGGCAGAATGTAGAGATTATCGGTGCGCTTGTCTTTGATTAACGCCTGGTTCAGCGTGGCATCACCTTGAATAACGTTAACAAAATCATAAACTACCCGGCGTTCACACCCCATGATGAGGTCAAGATTACGCAGACCGATATCAAAGTCGATCACCACGGTTTTCTTGCCTTTCTGGGCCAAGCCGGTAGCAATGGCCGCACTTGATGTGGTCTTGCCAACGCCCCCTTTACCCGATGTAACAACAATAATGCGTGCCATGAAATGGATTCCTTGTCAAAAGGGCTTAATTTAAAGGTTGTATGGTTAAAGCATTATCCGACAGGCTGAGCCTTGCTGCCTGCCCGAGGAACTCGGACGGGATCTGATCGCTCAACCAGTACTGCCCTGCGATAGAGACTAGCTCAGCACCCAGATGCGTGCAAAAAATCTGACACTGGGTATCGCCAGAAGCGCCGGCCAGTGCGCGGCCACGCATGCTACCGTAGATATGAATATTGCCGTCGGCAATCAGCTCGGCACCGGCGCTGACGCTACTGGTGACGATCAAATCGCTGTTACGGGCGTAAATCTGTTGGCCTGAACGGACCGGTGTACTGATGATACGCGTTTTGGCCGGGGCATTATCGGGTACCGGCGCAATCACCGGGGCCTGTGGGGCCGCCTTCTGGCCTTTGCCTTCATTGAGTAGCGGCAAACCGGCACGGGCGATGGAGCGCTTCTGCCGTTCATCTTTGCAACCACTGATGCCGACCACGCGCAGCCCAGCCGCAGTGACAGCCCGTTGAATTTCTTTCCAGTCTGCGTCGCCGTCTAGCGTAGCAACATTGATAACGACAGGGGCATTTTTGAGAAAAGCGGGAGCTTGATCCACCTTTTCCTGTAGTGCCTGGCGTATTACCTCGGGTTCGCAATTATGTAAATGAACCACCGATAGGGTAAAACTGCTGCCTTTTAGCTCAATTGGCGATTGTGACATCTATCCTGACTCAGTCTCAGCAACTTAAATCCCCGGAATACCACTCGGGGTGCGATATTCCGAAGTACTATAAGCATGTTATAGTCAGAGTTATATCCAGGCAAGTCGCTGCCTCAATTAAATAGAGTTTAAAAATGTTTTGTGTCATCTATAGAAGCGCTAAACGCGATCAGACTTATCTTTATGTCGAAAAAAAGGACGATTTCTCTCGGGTGCCGGAAGATCTGATGAAAAGTTTCGGCACTCCGCAGTATGCCATGATGCTGTCGCTCGACGGCCGCAAGAAATTGGCGTCAGCGGATATCGAAAAGGTGAAAGAGGCCCTGCAGCAGGAAGGGTTTTATCTGCAGTTCCCGCCGCCGGTGGAAAACCTATTAAACCTTCATTTATCGGATGCCAACAAATAACGTGGCGTCGATTTTCAACCCTGTGTTAACGCCAGCATGTCAGTATTATCTGCCGCTGGCGGCAGGTCGTCACAGGTAGGGAAAATCATGAAGAAGATGTCGATGATGCTGACGCTGCTCCTTTTGGCGGGCGGTGTTCACCAGGTGGGGGCCGCTACTGCTCCTGCCGTAAAGCCAGCCGCGACTACGTTGGCGGAAACCGGGCGTGATCCGGCAGAGTTTCCGGCTTATGTGGCACAGCTTAAGTTGAAGGCCATCAAGCAGGGGATCCCTGAAGCTATCGTTGAGAACGCCTTCGCCAACGCGCATTTTGTCGATCGGGTCATCAATGCCGACCGCAATCAGTTGGAAAAGAAAATCACGCTGGATGACTATCTTAACCGTGTGTTGCCCGCGTGGAAGATCCAGCGGGGTCGTGAGATGCGTCAGCAATATCAGCCACGATTGGCGCGAGTGACCGCGCGTTACGGTGTTCCGGAACCCTATATTGTCGCGCTTTGGGGCATGGAAAGTGCTTTTGGCAAAATACAGGGTAAGGAAGACGTCATTTCTGCCCTGGCGACGCTGGCGTTTGAAGGGCGGCGCGAAGCGTTCTTTACCAAGCAACTGATGGCGGCCTTACAGATTATTGAGCAAGGCCATGTCGATGCGGGCAATCTGAAAGGATCCTGGGCCGGGGCGATGGGGCAGAGCCAGTTTATGCCTACCTCGTTTTTGACCTATGCCGCAGACGGGGATGGCGACGGTAAAATCGATATCTGGAATAACCTTGACGATGTGTTTGCCTCCACGGCCAACTATCTGGCTACCGAGGGCTGGCAAGCCGGAGTGGGTTGGGGCCGTGAGGTCAAACTGCCCGCGAAATTCAATGCTGACCAACTGGGACTGAAAGATGCCCAGGGGCATCGCGAGGAGCAGTGGGCGGCCAAAGGAGTGGTGTTAGCCGATGGCTCACCGTTACCGGCTTCTGGCTTGCGCAGTTGGGTAATCGCTCCAGATGATATGCAAGGACGCGCGTTCCTGGTTTATGATAACTTCCGTACTCTCATGCACTGGAATCGTTCGTACTATTTCGCAATCAGTGTGGGAATGATGGCCGACGGTATTGGCCAAGAGATCAGTACCGGTAAGGTGCCTGGAACGGCACCCCGTACATAGAATGGGCTAAGGTTGACTGGCCCTTAAACTGTAGTTGGGAGAGGCGGTATGTATCAACATAGAGACTGGCAAGGTGCGTTGCTTGATTTCCCGGTAAGCAAAGTGGTTTGTGTAGGCAGCAACTACAGCGATCACATCAAGGAAATGGGGAGTTCAACCCCGTCTGAGCCGGTGTTGTTTATCAAACCCGAGACGGCATTGTGTGACATTCGGCAACCGGTAGCCATCCCCAAGGGGCTGGGCTCGATTCATCATGAGGTCGAATTGGCGGTGCTGATCGGGACCCCGTTAAAGCAGGCCAATGAAGACCGCGTGGCCCGTGCCATTGCAGGGTACGGCGTGGCGTTGGATCTGACCTTGCGCGATCTGCAAGCTGGGTTCAAAAAAGCGGGCCAACCTTGGGAAAAGGCCAAGGGATTTGATGGTTCTTGCCCGATCTCCGGTTTTATTCCGGTGGCTGAGTTTGGCGATCCGCAAAATACTGAACTGTCGTTGTCGATCAATGACGAACTGCGTCAGCAGGGCAATACCCGCGATATGATCAACCCCATTTTGCCGTTGATCGCCTATATGAGCCGTTTTTTCACGTTGCGTGCAGGCGACATCATTCTGACCGGCACTCCGCAGGGGGTCGGGCCAATGGTTTCCGGCGATATGCTGAAAATTTCGCTTAACGGTAAAACCCTCAGTACCCGAGTGATTTAACTCCGCGCTATCTTTCTGCCTGCCAGGCCTAACGTGGGCCGCAGGCAGGATCCTCTTAAGTACCTTACACTGATACTAACGACGTTCGATGCGGGGGCCGCAAGCCGGGGAAACATTTCCTTTTGCGCCGAGTGTCTATATAGTGTGCCCCCTTGAACCTGCTTGCAGGTGGTTTGTTCATTTACCTATTTTCGGAAGTCGATATGTCACAACTCCCTTTTTGGCAACAGAAAACGCTGGACGAAATGTCTGAGGCAGAGTGGGAATCGCTGTGCGACGGATGTGGGCAATGCTGTCTGAACAAGCTGATCGATGAAGATACCGATGAGATTTATTTCACCAATGTGGCCTGCGATCAGCTCAATATCAAATCCTGCCAGTGCCGCAACTACGAGCGCCGCTTTGAGCTGGAAGAAGACTGCATCAAGCTGACGCGCGAAAACCTCACTACGTTCGATTGGCTGCCGCCAACCTGTGCCTACCGTCTGATCGGCGAAGGTAAGCCGCTATTCGACTGGCACCCGTTAGTCAGCGGATCAAAAGCAGCTATGCACGGCGAGCGTATCACCGTGCGCCATATCGCGGTGCGTGAAAGCGAAGTCGTGGATTGGCAAGACCACATTCTCAACAAACCGAGCTGGGCCAGATAAGAAGTAGTTCCCTACTGTACCTGAGCCTAAGTAGCTGTATTCATAGTGCTACAGGCGAGAGTCATGCAGAACGCCGACACGCCTTGAACCCGTCCCCGGGGGCTCGCAATCGCGCATCCTTGCGCTCAACGGTCGGCTAACCTGCAATGACTCCCACCTGTCTCAAGCTTTAGGTGTAGCGGTTAAAGGCAATGTGAGCCGCAGAATTACCGCACCACCAAGACCGACGTTTTGGCATACCTGACCACCGATGACGCCGTTGTGCCAAGTAAGAAGGTGGTGATATTTGGTCTGCGGGAGCCGACAACGATCAGATCGGCGTTGATCTCTTCGGCAAAATTCAATATCCGATCCCTCGGCGCACCAATTTCTACCGAACAGTGCACCCGACCTTCTGGGATATCAAACGCCATCACGACTTTCTTTAACTCCGCCAGCGCGATCTGTATCCGCTCGTCATCGCTGGGGAGTAGCCGCTCGGGGTGTGACAGCCCATATTCATAATAAGAGAGCATGGGGGAGAGTACGGCGAGAAAATGGATCTGTGGGTAGTCCATTTTTGCCAGTGAATTAATCGGGGGAATGACTTTCTGTGTTAACTCGATTTCAGCCAAATCAATCGGCGCCAAGATAGTCTTGTACATACAACCTCCTAAGTCAGTCGGTGATGTGCATAACTACTGCGCGATCAATATACTACATCTGCAAGAACGTTGGGGTGACACAGATCGAAGTTGTGGCAACCCCATAAGGATATCGGCATTTATATCAGCGGTTGGTGTAATAACGTTTCCAACACTTTCAGCGGTGCATTCTGCGGTGTCTTCATGGCGTTCACCGGCAAAATAAAAGTCTGCTCCAACATAAATTGCCCGGCCATGGCGGCATGCGGCGTTTGGTCGGAGAAACAGATCCAACTGCTGCCAGGGGGGAATTCAACGGCCTGCTGTGGGCCGCTTTCCTGATAGTCTTTATCTGCTTTCATCGCATCGTGCATTTGCAGCATCAGGTGATCGTAATGGCTGCGGCGCGTTTTGGTAATGCCGACCTTGTCTTGCAACCAACTGGCCAGGGGCGAATAACGCTTCAGGCGTGGCAGGAAACGTTGCGCCAACTCAGGGAACGGCTCGCCAACGCGCCACAGGCGGCTTTCACCATGAGGATTGATATTGGTGAAGATACGTAAAATACGGTTGCCATAGTTGGGGCGCGAAGGGAATGCATCGACATGCAGACGGCTGTCGTCCTTACGCCATGAGGTCGCGGCTGTCCATGCAGAGATGGGGTGCAGACGCAGGCTATTGGTGGGCATTTGCACCGTGTGTCGATATTCGGGCAACACGGCTTTGATTAAATGCTGGCAGGCCTGATGATGCCGAGCCAGTAATTTATGCACCGCCTCACGCTTGGCCTCAAGGGCAACTCCTGTCAGCTTTTGCTGTTCGGGCTGATAACTAATATTCTTGCGCTTGGGGTCAACCAGCTCCGGGGTGAGCAAAGTTTTTTCTTCTTCGCTCAGATTAAACGCCAGATGAGGGAAATAGAGTACCTTACCGCTTTCTAGCGCGGCAACGGCATCTAAAGTGGAAGGAGAAGTGGCGCTCCAGTCTGAATAGGGAAGCGTCACGATAGCCGATTGCAGATTGATGTTATTGTCTGACATAGTGATCCCTTGCACAAAATACCCGGTCTATTTATTGGTTGCTACCGTCCAGCGGTTGAACCCCTGCGGCGCTAAATCATGCAGATCATAGCCGAAATAGCGTGCGAACCTGGCGGCGAGGTTAAACGAAAGTTAAACGAGTGGGTAAATAAATCAGGGAGGATGTGGGGAGTGGCTTATATACGTCATCATTGTATTAATAACCCCCCTAAAGTATTAATTCGGCGAATGAAAAACGACCAGCCTGCCATTAAGTGTAGCCAATATATCTCTGCTCGGCCGTGAGGGGATTGTCAAAGGTGAGGGATATACCGCTGAGAGGACGCAACAAAACTTAATGTTATGTAAATTACGCCGTAATGGCCGGGTGAGCGCTTCTTTTTAAACAAAATCTTAGGTAGTTTGTCGGCACCTCCGCCCTGTGATGAGAATTTAGTGATGAAGATGGTGCGCCTGTTTGCCGTGGCCGGAGTACTGATCGTGCTCGTGTATTACTTTACTCATATGTGACGTCGGTTCAGCACATCCGATGCAATAAAAAACGGCGCCCTCAGGCGCCGTTTTTGCGATGTTTAGCGTTAGCGGCCAAACAGATCGCGTTTACGCTGGCGGACAAACTGGCTGAGCAGAACCACAATCCCGATCAGCAAATAGGCAGCAAAGATCCCCACCAACCACTGTGGCATTTCCAATGACAGGAACTGCCACTGACGTACTGAACAGTCACCCGAGGCGTGGAATACCGCAGGCACCCATTTGTCTAGCGGCAGCCAGGAAGGGAAGCTGACAAAGAAATCACAGGTATTGAACGGCGATGGATGCAGCTGGATCATCGTGTGTTTCCAGGCTAACTGCAGGCCTTCCCAGGCGCTGTAGACCCACAGCAGGATCGCCACATAGCGCAACGGCGATTTCGGTGCCAACGCACCGAGCAGCGACGCTCCCAAGATCCCGAACAGCGCGACGCGTTCGTAGATACACATTACGCAAGGCTGCAACAGCATCACGTGCTGAAAATAGAGGGCCGCCAACTCCAGTACCAATGCAGTCAGAGCCATCAACAGCCAAGCACCGCGCCCCTGCGAGCAGCGGTTAAAGAATTGCAACATATCTATATTCTTCCATGCAGTAAGCAATTGAACCGGCAGTGTAAACCAATTCATCCCCGCTGCCAGCTACCTAAAGACGATTCCGTGAAAAATATCATCGTTTGCGGGGATGGTGATGGCGCTTAATGTGCAGCGATTGGGGCCACCGCGTCAAGGGGTAGCGGCGTTAACCACTGCCATTGAGTAAACAGGTCCGTTACCGGTGCCAGAGTATGCTGCACGCACAGCAGGCCAACCAGGGTCAACACCAGCGTATAAGGCAACGCCATCCAGACCATGCGGCCATAGGACAGACGTACCAACGGTGCCAGGGCCGAGGTCAGCAGGAACAGGAAGGCCGCTTGCCCGTTGGGTGTAGCTACCGAAGGCAGATTGGTGCCAGTATTGATCGCGACCGCCAACAGTTCGAACTGTTGCAGTGAAATAGCCCCGTTTGCCAATGCCGCGCGCGCCTCGTTAATGTAAACCGTACCGACAAAAACGTTGTCAGAAACGGAAGAAAGCAGGCCGTTGAACAGATAGAACAGAGAAAGCTGGGAGGTCGGCGGCGCTTGTAACACGTAGTGGATCACGGGAGTAAACAGCTGCTGTTCGATAATCACCGCCACGACGGTGAAGAACACGGTCAGCAGCGCGGTAAAGGGCAGGGCCTCCTGGAAAGCCTTGCCGATAGCGTGCTCATCGGTTACGCCACACAGCGAGGTCGCTAAAATGATCACTGACAGACCAATCAGGCCCACTTCCGCCAGGTGAAAGGCCAATGCGATCACTAACCAGAGGCCGATTAATGCCTGTACCACCAGCTTCATTTTTTCCTGACGGCTGCGTTTGGCCGTGGCCTGGCGATCGAACTCTTTCAGTACGCTACGCACCTGCTCTGGCAGTTTGGTGCCGTAGCCAAATACCGCAAAACGCTCTACCAGCAGGCAAACCAGCAAACCGCACACGAACACCGGCAGCGTGACGGGAGTCATACGCAGGAAGAATTCGCTAAAGCCCCATCCGGCGCTTTTGGCGATGATCAGGTTTTGCGGTTCGCCAACCATGGTCATTACGCCACCGAGCGCCGTGCCGACACCGGCGTGCATCAGCAGACTGCGCAGGAAACCACGAAACTGTTCCAGCGTCTGTTTATGGTCGTTATTGTCCAGGAGGCTGTCATCATTGATATCGCTGGTCTGATTAGAGGCGACGTTATGGTAGATCGAGTAGAAACCGGTGCCGACGCTGATCACCACCGCCACCACCGTCAGGGCATCCAGGAAGGCAGAAAGCAGCGCCGCAGCAACGCAGAACGACAGCGATAACAGCATCTTTGAACGGATGTTCAGCAGCAGTTTGGTAAACACAAACAGCAACAACTGCTTCATAAAGTAAATACCCGCCACCATAAACACCAACAGCAGCAGCACCTCAAGATTGCTGGCAATTTCCGCGCTAACGTGTGCCGGGCTGGTCATGCCGATCAGCACCGCCTCAATGGCCAGTAGCCCACCGGGTTGTAACGGGTAGCATTTAAGCGCCATCGCCAGCGTAAAGATAAACTCGATAACCAGTAGCCAGCCTGCCGCGAAAGGGCTGACCAGGAAAAATACCAAGGGGTTGATCACCAGAAAGCTGATGATGGCCAGTTTGTACCAGTCGGGGGACGTCCCGAGAAAGTTCTTGATCAATGCCGAGCGTGTTGTCATATCCATGCCTGTTGTTGCGAAACCTTAATGTGAGTTGGCGCGCCATACCCTAACAACGGCAGTGGGCCCGATGCAAATAACTACGACCTAATAGACTGAAATTTCGGCGAAGCAGATTTTTTCCCCTTTTTGCCGGTTTATGCACACTTTCGTTTATTGTTTTTTGCTCACGCTATGTGATGCCCCGGCGATCTGGTATGATCTGCTGATTACAATTACTGATTATCGTCGTAACGGAACATCAAAAACATGGTTATAAAGGCGCAGAGTCCTGCCGGTTTCGCGGAAGAGTATATCATTGAAAGTATTTGGAATAACCGCTTCCCTCCCGGCTCTATTTTGCCCGCGGAACGTGAGCTTTCAGAACTGATTGGCGTCACGCGCACCACCTTACGTGAGGTTCTACAGCGATTGGCCCGTGATGGTTGGCTGACCATTCAGCACGGTAAACCGACCAAAGTGAATAATTTTTGGGAAACCTCCGGCCTTAATATCCTGGAAACGCTGGCCCGTCTCGATCATAACAGCGTGCCACAGTTGATTGATAATCTGCTGTCTGTGCGTACCAATATTGCCTCGATCTTTATCCGTGCGGCGGTGCGTAACCACCCGGAGCAGGCGCAGGAAGTGTTGGCGAAAGCGGCGCTGGTTGACGATCAGGCGGATGCCTTCAATCACCTCGATTATGAAATTTTCCGTGGTCTTGCGTTTGCTTCGGGCAACCCGATTTATGGCCTGATTTTCAATGGTCTGAAAGGGTTGTATACCCGCGTTGGTCGTTATTACTTCTCCAACCCGGAAGCGCGTAAGCTGGCACTGAATTTCTACAGCAAGCTGTCTACCCTGTGCCATGAGAAGATGTACGATCAGGTGATGGATTGCGTACGTAACTACGGTAAGGACAGCGGGGCCATTTGGCAGAGTATGCAGGGCACTATGCCAAGCGATCTGACCGAAGCGCGTCGTTAATCCGTGAACTCAGCTAGTTGAAGGGGCGCTCTAGGCGCCCCTTTGTCATATTGTCGCTTTATAACGCGTTGGGTCTTGGTGGGCAACGGTCCAGCAACTCTACGCTGCCATCCTCGTTTTGCTGCTCCAGAATAATGTCGAACCCCCACAGACGATGCAGGTGCTTCATGACCTCTCTGCGGCTTTTATCCAGCGGTGCGCGGTCTTGCGGGATGTAACGCAGCGTCAATGAGCGGTCGCCACGCAGATCCACATTCCAAATCTGAATATTAGGCTCGTGGTTGCTCAGGTTGTACTGAGCCGACAGCTCCTGGCGTATTGCCCGGTAGCCCGCTTCATTGTGGATCGCTGATATCTCCAGGTAATTGTTGCGATCGTCATCCAGCACGGTAAACAGCCGGAAGTCACGCATCACCTTTGGTGACAGGAATTGGCTGATAAAGCTCTCATCCTTGAAGTCACGCATGGCGAAGTGCAGCGTATCCAGCCAGTCTTTACCCGCGATATCCGGGAACCAGTAGCGATCTTCTTCGGTCGGTGACTGGCAGATCCGCTTGATGTCCTGGAACATGGCAAAGCCAAGCGCGTAGGGGTTGATGCCGTTGTAGTATTGGCTGTTGTAAGGGGGTTGGTAGACCACGTTGGTGTGGCTGTGCAGAAACTCAAGCATAAAGCGATCTGTCACGCGCCCTTCGTCATACAGATGGTTAAGAATGCTGTAGTGCCAGAAGGTAGCCCAGCCTTCGTTCATCACCTGCGTTTGTTTTTGCGGGTAGAAATACTGACTCACCTTACGCACGATGCGCAGCACTTCCCGCTGCCAGGATTCCAGCAACGGGGCGTTTTTCTCCATAAAGTAGAGAATGTTTTCCTGCGGTTCTCGTGGAAAACGTACGGCCTGTTCTGGCAGGGCTTCGCGATCGACTCGCGGCAGGGTTTTCCACAGCGAGTTGACCTGGCTTTGCAGATACTCCTCACGGCTCTTCTGACGGGCTTTCTCTTCCACCAGCGAGATTTTTTGCGGCCGTTTGTAGCGATCGACCCCGTAATTCATCAGCGCATGGCAGGAGTCCAGCAGCTTTTCCACTTCTTCCACGCCATAACGCTCTTCACACTCACTAATGTAATGGCGGGCAAACAGCAAATAATCGACGATCGAGCTGGCATCGGTCCAACTGCGGAACAAGTAGTTGTTTTTGAAAAACGAGTTGTGCCCATAGCAGGCATGAGCCATCACCAGCGCCTGCATGGTGATGGTATTTTCCTCCATCAGATAGGCAATACATGGATTGGAGTTGATCACGATCTCATAGGCCAACCCTTGCTGGCCGTGCTTGTAACGCTGCTCGGTTTCGATGAACTTCTTGCCAAATGACCAATGGGTATAGTTGATCGGCATCCCGACGCTGGAATAAGCATCCATCATCTGCTCGGAGGTAATCACCTCGATCTGATGCGGATAGGTGTCGAGCCGGTAATGTTTGGCCACCCGGTCGATCTGTTCCAGATACACCTGCAACAGGTCGAATGTCCAGTCCGGTCCATCGCTCAGACGTTTATCTTCCTTAACCTTTTTATGTGTCGAAGTAGTCATCAGCGCACCCTCATTATGAACGGCGTCGGCTCTTTTGGCAGACCCTTTAACAATGATAGTCCAAGTCGTAATAAATCGTTTGAAATCATCCGTGCCGTGCATTGAACGCTACGCGCGGTGGTCTTGCTCAAACCGGCTTTTTGCCCGGCGGCGGCACTCAATCAGGCATTCACGCGGTTCGGTAGAGGAAACTGATGCACAAACGGTGTTGTTGGAATTATTAGCCTAAAATTTTTAATTAAACGAACTAATATTCTGATTCGAGGTGGTGATTATCATGCTTGCCGCTGGAGATTTTTGCTTATGTTATTGGCGCATTGCAAGGCTGATTTTTCGTCAAAATGCCCTTTAACAGTATCTTATCGTTATTTTTGGCGCGCTATTGCCAATGCCAGGTGCATCAACGATAAAATAATTGTGAATATTGTCACGATTAATGATTGAGTTGTTGAGTAGTTTTTTCCACTGAGTTAATTTCCTGTTATTGGTAGATTGTGCTTTATCGATCCTTGGGCTGGAGTCAGCGATGAGAGTGGTTATTTTAGGTAGTGGAGTAGTAGGGGTTGCCAGTGCCTGGTATTTGGCAAAAGCGGGCCATGAGGTCACGGTGATCGACCGTCAACCCGGGCCTGCTTTGGAAACCAGCGCGGCCAACGCCGGGCAGATTTCTCCAGGGTATGCGGCACCTTGGGCTGCACCAGGGGTACCGTTGAAGGCGATCAAGTGGATGTTCCAGCGTCACGCTCCTTTGGCCGTCCGCCTGGATGGCAGCAGTTTCCAACTGCGCTGGATGTGGCAGATGCTGAAAAACTGCGATACCGCCCACTATATGACCAATAAAGGCCGCATGGTGCGATTGGCGGAATACAGCCGTGACTGCATCAAGGCGCTGCGCCAGGAAACCGGCATTCAGTACGAAGGCCGCCAAGGCGGCACGTTACAACTGTTTCGCACCCAGCAACAGTTTGACAGCGCAGCCAAGGACATTGCGGTATTGGAAGATGCCGGGGTGCCCTACAAACTGCTGGAGGCCAGCCAGTTGGCGACGGTTGAACCAGCGTTGGCGCAGGTGGCACACAAACTTACCGGTGGTTTACAGCTACCGAATGATGAAACCGGGGATTGCCAGTTGTTCACCCAGCAGCTAGCCAAGCTGGCGGAGCAGGCCGGGGTCAGGTTCCAGTTTAACCGCAACGTTGAGCGCTTGCTGGTGGCTGGGGATAACATTACCGGCGTGCAGTGCGATGGTGAAATCATCACTGCCGACAGCTATGTGGTAGCGTTTGGCGCCTATTCGACCGCGCTACTGCGCGATCTGGTTAGCATTCCGGTTTATCCGTTGAAAGGCTACTCGTTAACCATCCCGATCGCCGATGAGGCGGCCGCACCGTTCTCCACCGTGCTGGATGAAACCTACAAAATTGCCATTACCCGTTTCGATCAGCGTATTCGCGTGGGCGGCATGGCGGAGATTGTTGGCTTCAATACCCAGTTGGAGCAGAAGCGCCGTGCCACGTTGGAAATGGTGGTACGGGATCTGTACCCGAACGGTGGACGGGTTGAAGAGGCAACGTTCTGGACGGGCCTGCGTCCAATGACGCCGGATGGCACGCCGATCGTGGGGCGGACGTCGTTAAAAAATCTCTATTTGAATACCGGCCATGGCACCTTGGGCTGGACGATGGCCTGTGGCTCCGGCCAGTTGCTTGCCGATTTGATCTCTGGGGTTACGCCGGCCATTGCGTCGGACGACTTGGCGGTAGCGCGTTACCGTGCCGACTTCCGGCAGATGCCTGCGGTTCCCTTGAATGACGTGCACCCGGCACGCTGAAACCCCAATGTGACAGGAAGAACTCATGCCTCGCCCGATTACCGCTACGCTGCATTTGGCGGCATTAACCAATAATTTGCAGGTCGTTCGTCGTTTTGCCCCTTCGTCTAAAGTCTGGGCCGTGGTCAAGGCCAACGCATATGGCCACGGTTTACAGCATGTCTGGCGCCGTATGGCCGAGAATAGCGACGGTTTTGCCTTGCTCGATCTGGGCGAGGCGGTGTTACTGCGTGAGTCTGGCTGGCAGGGGCCGATCCTGTTGCTGGAGGGTTTTTTCCAGCCTGCAGATCTGCTGCTGATCGATCGCTATCGTTTGACCACGGCGGTGAACAGTGACTGGCAGGTACAGGTGATTGCCGACGCTCGCTTACAGGCCCCGCTGGATATCTATCTTAAGTTGAACAGCGGAATGAACCGCTTGGGGTTTGCGCCAGAGCTGCTGCATAGCGTGTGGTTAACGGCAAAGGAGCTGCGTAATATTGGCTCGATAACCTTGATGAGCCACTTCGCCACCGCCGGCGGTGCTGAAGGTGTAACGGAGCAAATGGCCGTGATTGAGCGTGCCACCGCTGCGATTGATTTGCCGCGCAGCCTGGCCAACTCGGCGGCCACTTTATGGCACCCGCAAACGCAGGGGGATTGGATAAGGCCGGGGATTATCCTCTATGGCGCCTCGCCAAGCGGTAACTGGCAGGACGTAGCCGAAACGGGGCTGCAACCAGTAATGACGCTGAGCAGTAAGATCATTGGTCTGCAACAATTGCAAGCGGGCGATCGTGTGGGGTATGGCTGGCGCTATACCGCCAATGGGCCGCAGCGTATCGGCGTGGTAGCCTGCGGTTATGCGGATGGTTATCCTCGCCATGCCCCTTCCGGTACACCGGTGTGGGTGGACGGCGTGCTGACGCATACGGTTGGGTCGATTTCCATGGATATGATGACGGTCGATCTGACGCCATGTCCACAGGCCACCATTGGCACTGACGTCGAGTTGTGGGGAAGGAAACTGCCGGTTGATGATGTGGCCGCCGCAGCCGGAACCTTGGGTTACGAACTGCTGACGGCCTTGGCGGCACGGGTAGCGATAAGTATTGAGCAGTAGCCTCAGCCGATCTTTTTCAACTGCCCTTTGATTTGCTTGCTGCGCTGCCGCGCGTGTAGCGCCAGCAGGCAACCTACCAGCATCACCAACGCCAGTGACAGTTTCGGCTGTAGCGGTAACGCCATGGCGATCAAGCCCAGTGCAGCGCCCCCGGCCATCTGAATAAAGCCTACCAGTGCCGAAGCCACACCTGCTTCGTTAGAGTAAGGTTCCAACGCATAGCTGGTTGACGGCCCCATGACAAAAGCCAGTCCGGCGCAGGCGCAGGCGACGGGCAGGATATACGCCAGCCAATGGCTCTGTGCCGACTCACTCAACAGCACTACACCCAACACCAAAGCAAGGCAGCCTAATCCCATCAGTATGCCGCCAGTCGCCAGACAGAACGGGCGGCCAATCTTGTGAATAATGCGGTTGGCCACAAAACTGACCAGCATGATCCAGAAGCCGTTGGCGCCAAAGACCAAAGAGAACTGTAGCGGTGATAGCCCGGCGGTACCCATCAGTACGTTAGGTGCCAATGAGACATAGGTCAGCGCCATCCCCATCGCCCCCGCATTCACCACTGCAAAGGACATAAAGCGCCGGTCGCCAAGAATACGCAGATATTGTCGTACCGGTAGCCCTTTGACGGCCACGGTGCTGGCGGGGCGGGTTTCCGGCAGGTAGAAGATGACCAGCAAAAGCACTACTACGGCGTAACCGACCAGGAACCAGAACGGCGCGCGCCAGCCGAAGGCTTCTGCCAGCAGGCCGCCAAGCAGCGGAGCCAGAGCAGGAATGATATTCAACGTGCCGTTGAGGAAACCGAAAGCGCGTGCGGCGTCGTCGCCATTCATGCGATCGCGCACGCCACTGAAGGCGACAACGGCGGTACAACATACCGCAACGCCTTGCATCAGGCGTGAAGCGACAAAGATATCTGCCGTGGTTGCCAACGCCGCCATGGCAGCACCGACCATATAAATCAGGATCCCTGCGATGGCCACCGGCTTACGACCGTAATTATCCACCAGCGGGCCAGCGATCACCTGGCCAAGTCCCAACACCAGAATAAACAGCGAAATGGTGGATTGGATCAGGGCCTCACTGCTGTTGAGACCCAGGGCAATGGCAGGAATGGTGGGCAGATAGAGATCGATGCCTAGCGGGCCGAGCAGCACCAGGCTAAGCAGGAGAAATAGAAATTTTTGCATAACAAAAATGGCACATCCGAATGACAAAGAGAGCTAGAGTAGAGATCCTGACCGCAAATGGGAAGCGATAACGTCTTGATGATAGACAGGAAACCGTTTGCGTCGCTTTTTCCCGCGGTAATCATTTAACTGCGGGCTGACGGTAATAAAGGGCCGAAATAGTATCGGCAACGTAGCGCGCCTGATGTTTGGCATCATCCAGTGCCCGGTGTGGCGTGCCTTCAAATGGGCGCTGTTTTTTGGGATTGAAGCCATTCAGTTCCGCCAGCGTAATGACAGTGCGGGCGTCCTGGGTATCCCAGAATTTCCAGGGGCAGGGCATGGCTAACTGGCGATAGGCATGTTCCAGGATCGAACAGTCAAACTCTTTACCATTGCCCCAGACTTTCACCGTATCGGTGCTGTGCATATGAATAAAGCGGCTCAGATTGGTCAGCACCCGCTTAAGGCTTTCACTGCCTCCGAAGGCCAGTTTACGCGCTTCGTCAGACTGTTTTGCCCACCAGGCAACGGTATCGAGGCTGATGGTGCGGCCCGGTTGTTCCTGCTGGCTGTTGACTGCCGCTTCAAATTCAGCCCCCAACTCGCCGGTTTTGGGGTTAAAGAATACGCCGGCAACGACCAGGATCACCGCGCTGGGGGCAATGTCCAGCGTTTCAATATCTAACATCAAATGGTTCATGAGTATCTCCTGGGGAAAAGCGGGCAATAAACACAGTCTGGCAGAATATACGGCCAGTTTGAAATAGGCGAAAATGGTTCGTTCGCGGTATGATGTTGCTGGTCATATTGCCTGAGTTGGTAGCTTGCGTTGAGAACACTTATTTTTATTCTATGTATGATCGGCTACTTGCTGATATTAGGCTACTTTGGCGTTTACGTTACCGATAAAATCTGCGAGAACTCCTACAACTTAAGTAAAATCTGCCGCATGGTGGACATCTCCGAACCCCACATCAAGCAGTAAGCCGTTAACCGAAAAAGTGTAATACCTGCAATGTTTACCGGGAATTAGGGCAGATCAACCCGACAAACAACGGTCTTTTGCTGCTTGAATTCATTGATGATAAAGATAATAACTATCATTGTTATTAGTATTTGTTATCTAACAACATCAGAGCACCGTTACCTCGGTACGCCAAACCGGCCAGCGTTGCCGGCGCGGTAAGTTTTCGGTGCAATTTCAATGGATCCCATGGGGAATACAGGTATGCCTGCGTTTTTTCCTGCCAGTCGTTGTGCTCTTTACTGCTCGTTAGCGATTTTCCTGCCACTGACCTCCTTTGCCGAAGATACCCTCGTGGTCACGGCAAAACCCGCCGATACGGCAGAAACGGCGACGCATGGCTACGAGGCCAGCACCAGCCAGGGAGCCACCAAAACGGATCGGCCATTGGTGCTGACCGCGCAATCCGTTTCCGTAGTGACTCGCCAACAGATGAGCGATCAAGGGGCTTTAACGGTTAATGATGCGCTGAAATACACCCCTGGCGTGTTCACTAACTTCTCAGGTGGTGCAACGCGTTACGATACCATCGCGCTGCGCGGGTTCCACGGTGGTGATGTCAATAACACCTTCCTGAACGGACTGCGCCTGCTTAGCGACGGCGGCAGTTATAACGCCTTGCAGATCGACCCCTGGTTCCTGGAACGCATCGACGTGATTAAAGGCCCGTCGTCGGTGATGTACGGACAAAGTATTCCTGGTGGGCTGGTGGCGATGACCAGCAAACGGCCGCAGTTTGCCAGTGAAAACCATGTGAATGTGATGGCCGGGAATAACAATACCAAAGGCGGTGCGTTTGATTCGACCGGAGCGCTGAACGAGCAATGGGCTTACCGTTTGACCGGTATTACCCGCACCAGCGACACCATGTATGACCATCAGCGGGAAGAGCGCTATGCGATTTCGCCTTCGCTGCTGTGGCAGCCAGATGAAAATACCTCCTTGCTGTTGCAGGCCAACCTGCAAAAAGATCCTTCCGGTGGCTACCACAGTGCGGTGCCGTCAGATGGCAGCATATACACCACCACGGGAGACAAGCTGGGGCGTGGGTTCTTTGACGGTGAGAGCAGCCGCAACGTGTTCAAACGCTGGCAGCAAATCTACAGCTATGACTTCTCGCACAGTTTTAACGACGTGTGGTCGTTCCGTCAGAACGCCAGCTACACCCACTCCAACGTCGAATTGGAGCAGGTTTACCAGATTGGTTGGAACGCCGATCGCAGCGAGCTGAACCGCTGGTACAGCGGCTCCAATACCTCATTGGATGCGTATGCTGTGGACAACCAGTTGGCGGCGGAGTTCGCCACCGGCGCGTTGGAACATAAGGTGATGTTGGGGCTGGACTACCAGCGCTTTACCAATAACCTGTGGGAGGAGTCTGGCTCGGCCACGCCGTTGAACCCGTTCACCGGCGTTTCAGGTGGGCCAAATATCACCATTCTCAGCCATACCGACTCCAAACGGCTCTATGAGCAGACAGGCGTCTATCTGCAGGACGAAGTCAGCCTCTACAACTGGTATCTCAACCTGTCCGGGCGCGTTGACCGTTTGGAAACCAAGAACACCGTGCTCAATACCGATGCCACCGATGCTCGTACCGATGACCACTTCACGGGCCGGGCCTCTCTGCTGTATCACTTTGACAGCGGTTTCTCTCCGTATATGAGTTACAGCTCGGCGGTAACGCCAGCGGTGTTAGCCGATAAAGAGGGCCACCTGCTCAAGCCAACCACCAGTGAGCAATATGAAGCCGGGCTAAAATACCAGGCGCCGGGCAGCAGCTCGATCTACAGCATTGCCCTCTACGACTTGACGCAGAATGACGTAGCCAACCGCGTTGTGAAGGACAGCTACTATGTGCCTGCAGGCAAGGTGCATTCACAAGGGATTGAGCTGGAGGCCCGCAGCCAGGTGAGCGAGCGTCTGAACGTGATTGCCGGTTATAGCTACAACAAGGTGAAATTCAAGGACGCCGTTGACGGTAATGATGGCAATACGCCTTATCTGGCGCCTAATCAGATGGCGTCTTTGTGGGGGCAATATAATGCTGGGCTCGGCGTCAACCTGGGTGCTGGCGTACGTTATATTGGTAAACAGTGGGCGGATAATGAGAATACCCTGCGTATTCCTTCGGTAACGCTGTTGGATGCCTCGGTGCGCATGGATCTGGACAGCGTAAAACCGTCGCTAAAAGGGGCCTATGTGCAGTTGAACGCCAACAACCTGACGGACCGAGAATATGTCGCTGGCTGCTATGGCACCGGTTACTGCTACTGGGGAGCAGGGCGCTCCGTTGTTGCTACCGTGGGTTATGATTTTTAACGGCTAGACCGACTCATCCCGCTGAACGCTGGCGGGATGAGTGGTTAAAACAGCGAGAATAATAGCACCACAGGCAGGCTGAGAGGCCAGGTCAGGCCGATAATCAGCGCGCTGAGCAAGCGAATGGCAAGAGTGTCGCGGCTGACCAGAAAAGTGAAAATCATCGAAACGATCAGACCAATAACATAAACGTATTGCGTGACTACCCACAGCGATGACATGAAAACGATCCCGGTTATTTTTGGCCCCATTCTAGGCGGCTCAGCGGTGCTAATCAATGCGTTAACGCAGCGAAAAACGCGGTCGCAGGGCGGTTGGCTGCCTTGATGGTATGCCGCTTTATTGAAATTAATTATAAATAGCACTTGCTAATAACTCTGGGTTATGAGTAAATAGCGCCATCGGTTTGAAGTACAGACCTTATGAAAGCAGTTTTAGTAAAGTAGTTCTCAGTATTAGCGATATCCGACAGATACCTCTTCTTCCGCGAATTTTTTTCTAGTGCCCCCATAAGTTTCCACTGAATTACAGACCTCATTCGCCATTATGGCGGCCTAAAAAATAATGAAGGAAGTATCTATGTCTAATAAAATGACTGGTTTAGTAAAATGGTTTGACGCTGGTAAAGGTTTTGGTTTCATTTCTCCTGCTGATGGCAGCAAAGACGTGTTCGTACACTTCTCTGCAATCCAGGGTAATGATTACAAGACTCTTGATGAAGGCCAGCAGGTTGAATTCAGCATCGAAAATGGCGCCAAAGGCCCATCAGCAGTTAACGTTACAGCACTGTAATGTAACTGGGTAGCGTGGTTGACACTTGCAATAGCGATGATGGCATAAGCCGGAGCAGACAAGCGATAATCACGTTACCACATCAATCCCGGCCTGGTGCCGGGGTTGACACTGTCCTCTTGCAATGAGGGTAGACAGAAAAGCCGATTTCGCACAAGTCTGTTTTTCTGTTGTGACCAGGTCGTGCTTAGGCCGTGCAATGCTGGAGTGTTCGATGGACGCTTGCGCCGCAGCATGACAGCCGGGAAAGCGACCGGCACTACTTGCTAACCCTGGCGCTCTCGCCGGGGTTTTTTTACGTCTTTTTTCCTCGTCCGAAAAATATTTTCCGATCGCTGCATCCAATATTCTCGTTCACTACGTATATGGCTATGTGAGGACATCTTCCCACATCACCCTTCGAGGATATGATCATGAAAAAGCTTCTCTGTACTGCCCTGTGTTCATCACTGTTGTTCAGTAGCGTTTCAATGGCCGCCATGATGTCCGACACGGTAATGGTTGGCGGTGCTGCCATGTATCCCAGCAAAAATATTGTAGAAAATGCGCTCAATTCCAAAGATCACACTACGCTGGTTGCTGCGGTGAAGGCTGCCGGTTTGGTCGATACGCTGCAAGGTACGGGGCCATTTACGGTATTTGCCCCGACCAATGAGGCCTTTGCCAAACTGCCTGCCGGAACGGTAGACACCTTGCTCAAGCCGGAGAATAAGGCGGCGCTGACTGGGGTACTGACTTACCACGTGGTGGCAGGCCGTTATGATATGAAACAACTGGAGAAAAAAATCAAGGAAGGTCACGGTACGGCCGAACTGAAAACAGTGAATGGTCAACCGCTGTGGATTATGAACAACGGCCCGCACAATATTCAGCTCAAAGATGGTCAAGGCCATATTGCCAATATCAGTACCTATGATGTGTATCAGAAAAATGGTGTGATCAACGTCATTGATAGCGTGCTGTTGCCAAAATAAATCCCGTCTATACTAGGTGCAGGCAGGCTGCCACAAGGCTGCCCGCACCTCGACAGGATAAGACATGAGCAAAGCACTCCCCGACCAACATGTCGCATTGATGCAGGCCGTTGCGCTTGGCGACCGCAACGCGTTTGAACAACTCTACCGGCAGACCTCTCCGCGTTTGTTCGCCGTTGCTTTACGCTTGCTGCGTCGTCAGTCGTGGGCCGAAGAGGTATTACACGAAAGCTTTATCAGCGTATGGAATCGTGCCGCCAGCTATGATCCTGAGCTCAGTGCGCCGTTGACCTGGCTAACGCATATTGTTCGTAACCGGGCCATTGATTGGTTACGCGGAGCAGGTGGCCGTGCGGGGCAAGTGGAAGATGAGTGGTTGGATGACCAAGGGGATAGCACGGAGGAGCCCGTTAGCCAACTGCTACTGGGGGAGGAGGCTGGCAAGCTGGCCGAGTGTCTGAATCATCTTAATGTCGAACAGCGTCAAAGTATCGTGCTGGCTTACTATCAAGGGCTGTCTCATGGCGAAGTTTCGGCGCATCTGCAACAGCCGCTCGGCACGATAAAAAGCTGGATCCGTCGGGCATTGGATCATCTGAAAGACTGCGTGGGCCTATGAAAAGCACCGGGGAGTACGACTCTGCTTTAGCCGCCGAATACGCCTTGGGCACGTTGCGAGGCCCTGCGCGGCTGAACTTTGAACAGCGTATACAGCGTGAGCCTGCCTTGGCTGCCTTGGTTGCTCGCTGGCAAACGCTGCTGTCGCCACTGGACAATGCGCTGACGCCGGTAACGCCGCCGGAGCGTGTATGGAAAAAGATTCGTCTGAGCTTACCGATTCAGGCAACGGCGCGGCGTAAGACCTGGGGTTATGTGGGTTGGGCGTTGGCTGCTGGGTTGGCGGCGTTGCTGCTGGTGCCGCGCTTTATCATTCAACCGCAGGATTTTGCTCCGGCAGTGGTGCTCAATGCTGGGCAGCAGGGCGGTGGACAATGGATCGTCAGTATGGACAGTGCCAAACGTTATCTGAAACTAACCCCGCTTAATCCGCAATCGCTGGCCGTAGCCAATAGTCTGCAACTGTGGGCGATCCCGCCGGGTGAAAAACCTCGTTCCTTAGGGCTGATTGCCGCAGAGAAACCGACCGAACTAGCATTGAATTCTATGACCTTGGCGCAGGGCATGACCATTGCCATCAGTCTGGAACCGGCAGGTGGCTCGCCTACCGGTCTTCCTACTGGACCCGTGTTGTATAGCGGCCAGCTAACGTCTCTGTGATTTTATGCCGATGTTTTTTCTGCTAACGGCCTCAATAATGGCTTTTAACGACCATAATCAAGTCATCAATAGTCGTTAAAGGGGTTGTTATGATATGGATTGAGCAGGGGCTGTACCTAAGCGTTGTGCAGATGGACAATGCGCCCAAACCTTATCCGCTGGAGAGCGGCTTCACCCCGAATACGGCCTATCGTGCACTGGGAATGTATAACCCTTCGGAAACCGCTGACGCGTACTTCATACTCTCTAATGACCGCGATGAAATCTGGTTTATCTGTAACCGGCATCTCAGAACGGTGGGGTTGTTCCCTGATATCCGTGATTTCAGGTATTTGTTGTGACTGCTAAACATCGGCGCTTAAACCTTTTTTTGAACCACCAAAAATCTCGCTGCGGTGAGATTTTTTGCCTCTAGAGCCCTGACATCCAGTTGTGGCATGGCCAGTACAATCCTCGTGAATATCCCTGATCCCTCTCCTTTGAGATACTGTTTATCCAAACAGTAGCATGGCTTCGGCGGAGGAATTCACATGCAGAAAAATAGACAAGGTGTTGCCGATCGTGAGGTGTTGCTGTCATGAGCCTTTCAGGAGTAATTCAGTTTTCCAAAGGTCATTGGCAGCCATTATTGGTCTGCCTGCTTGCGGCCCTATTGTTTGGCATGCACCAGCGTATTGGTGTTTTGAATACGGGCATAGAGCAGTCTCAGAAAGATAACGAGGCGTTGAGCGCAGCATTGCTCGGCAGGGATGAAACCATCCAGGCGCTAAAAGGTGCCGCTGATGCCGATCGCCGGGCGACCGAACAACAGTTAAAGATTGAGCAGCAAAAGAGGGAAAAGGCGGATGCTGAGAACAGAACGTTACGCAAAGCGTTGGAGGATAACGACTGTAGCAATCAGCGGCTGCCTGCTGATGCTCTCGATATCCTGCGCGGAGCAAGCAAAGCCAGTCCCACCGGCTCCGCAACTGATCTACGTTTACCCGCCGGCGGTATTGCTTCAGCACTGTGATAAGACACCGTTTACCGGTGAGACTTTTGGCGATGCCGTTATGGCTTTGCAGGTGAGTCAGGGTGAGTTTGATATCTGCTCATCAAGGATCGACGCATTGATTGAGTGGCAACGAGGCTTAAGAAACATTCATTGAAGCCGAAGGTGACTCAACAGCATAAAAAACGGCCAGCTAACTCTCGTTGCTGGCCATTTTCGCTGATGAACACGACTCACGCGGTCTGCTTGTGGAACAACTCTCTGAACACCGGATAGATATCATCCGGCTCGCGGATATGCTGCATGGCGAAGTTTTCAAACGTCGCTTGCAGATGCTCATACTCGCGCCACAGCGTCTGGTGAGCACGACGGGTTATTTCGATATAGCTGTAATAACGCACCATCGGCAGAATGTTTTTTGACAGTAGCTCATGGCACAGCGGAGAATCATCCGCCCAGTTGTCCCCATCCGAAGCCTGGGCCGCATAGATGTTCCATTGCGCTGGATCGTAACGCTCTTCGACCACTTCGTTCATCAGCTTCAAGGCGCTGGAAACGATGGTGCCGCCGGTTTCCTGTGAGTAGAAGAACTCCTGTTCATCTACCTCTTTGGCCTGAGTGTGGTGGCGAATATAGACCACCTCGACGTTTTTATAGGTTCGGCTGAGGAACAGATACAGCAGAATATAAAAGCGCTTGGCCATGTCTTTGGTGGCCTGATCCATCGAGCCAGAGACGTCCATCAGGCAGAACATCACCGCCTGGCTGGAGGGTTCGGGCCGACGTTCGTAGTTTCTGTAGCGCAGGTCGAAGGTGTCGATAAACGGCACGCTGTCGATTTTCTTGCGTAACTCGGCAATTTCCTTACGCATGCGCTCCTCTTCCAGCAGTTGCACCGGTTCGGTGTTTTCCAACTGGGCAAGGCTATCTTCAAGCTCATGCAACGCTCGTCGCTTACCGGCGGTCATGGCGGTTCGACGCGCCAGCGAGTTTTGCAGTGAACGCACCACGCTGATATTGGCTGGCACGCCATTGGCGGTGTAGCCAGCACGGTGGGTTTTGAATTCCGTCAGCTGCTTATACTGATTCTTCTTCAGGTTAGGCAGCGCCAAATCCTCGAACAGCAGGTCAAGATACTCATCTTTGGAGATCTGGAAGACAAACTCGTCCTGGCCATCTCCATCCTGGCTGGCATTACCCTGACCGCCACCCCCTCCGCCGCCGCCCTGCGGGCGTTCAACGCGGTCATTCTGCACGAAGTGATCGTTACCTGGATGAACGCGATGGCGTTTACCGCCGCGCCCTTGATGAAACATTGGCTCGTTGATATCGCCACCGGGAATCGATACCGACTCCCCGCTATCCACGTCGGTGACCGAACGCTTGTTGATGGCTTCGGCAATCGACTGTTTGATTTGCGACTTATAGCGACGCAAGAAGCGCTGGCGGTTCACCATGCTCTTGTTTTTGCCATTCAGCCGTCGGTCAATGAAATACGCCATACATCCCCCAAACAACGTTGCCAACTTTCTCTACCTGAGTCTTTCAGGCTGTAGCCGCGAGACTACAACCCGAAAGCCACTGGGTATACAGGCTATCTATGACGTCATAGCGCAGGTTTATGAAGATTTTCTCACCCGCAGATACCATTCACACAGTAGACGAACCTGCTTGCGGGTGTAGCCTTTCTCCATCATCCGGTCGACGAAGTCATCGTGTTTTTTCTGCTCATCCGTTGAGGTTTTAGCATTAAAGGAAATGACTGGCAGCAGCTCTTCGGTGTTCGAGAACATTTTCTTCTCGATGACCGTACGCAGCTTCTCGTAACTGGTCCAGTTCGGATTCCGGCCGCTGTTATTGGCACGGGCACGCAGGACAAAGTTGACGATTTCGTTGCGGAAATCTTTCGGGTTGCTTATACCCGCAGGCTTCTCGATTTTCTCCAGTTCAGCGTTCAGCGATTCGCGGTCAAACAGCTGTCCGGTATCTGGATCACGGTACTCCTGATCCTGGATCCAGAAGTCTGCATAGGTCACGTAGCGGTCAAAAATGTTCTGACCGTATTCCGAGTAGGATTCCAGATAGGCGGTCTGGATCTCTTTGCCGATAAATTCGGCGTATTTCGGGATCAGATAACCTTTCAGGTGCTCCAGGTATTTCTCAGCCAGATCCTGCGGGAACTGCTCGCGCTCGATCTGCTGTTCCAGAATGTAGAACAGGTGTACCGGGTTGGCCGCCACCTCGGCATGGTCAAAGTTGAATACCCGTGACAGGATCTTGAAGGCGAAACGGGTCGAAAGACCGTTCATCCCTTCGTCCACCCCGGCATAGTCGCGATATTCCTGATACGACTTGGCCTTCGGATCGGTGTCTTTCAGGCTTTCACCATCATAGACACGCATCTTCGAATAGATGCTGGAGTTGTCTGGCTCTTTCATCCGCGACAGCACGGTAAAGCGAGCCAGCGTTTCCAACGTGCCAGGGGCGCAAGGCGCATGGGTCAGTTCGCTGTTATCCAGCAGTTTGTCGTAGATTCTAATCTCTTCCGACACCCGCAGGCAGTAAGGCACCTTGACGATGTAAACACGGTCGAGGAAGGCCTCGTTATTTTTGTTGTTGCGGAAGGTCACCCATTCCGATTCGTTGGAGTGAGCCAGGATAATGCCGCTGAACGGCAGGGCAGAGATCCCCTCGGTGCCGTTGTAGTTACCTTCCTGGGTGGCAGTCAGCAGAGGATGCAGCACCTTGATTGGCGCTTTGAACATCTCCACGAACTCCATGATCCCCTGGTTGGCACGGCACAGTGCACCGGAGTAGCCATAGGCATCCGGATCGTTCTGCGCATGGTTTTCCAACTTGCGGATATCCACTTTACCGACCAACGCAGAAATATCCTGGTTGTTCTCATCGCCCGGTTCGGTTTTGGCGATGGCAATCTGTTCCAGTATCGAAGGACGAACCTTCACCACTTTGAATTTGGTAATGTCACCACCGAACTCATGCAGGCGTTTGGCGGCCCACGGCGACATAATGGTGCCAAGGTAGCGCGTCGGGATGTTGTATTCTTTTTCCAGAATAGTGGCATCCTCCTGCGGGTTGAACAGGCACAGCGGATGGTCATTGACCGGGCTGCGCTCGCCGTTGGCGCTCAGGGTGTAAATCGGTACGCGCTGCATCAAGGCTTTCAGCCGTTCTGCCAGCGAGGATTTACCGCCACCCACCGGGCCCAACAGATAAAGAATTTGTTTTTTCTCTTCGAGGCCCTGGGCGGCGTGTCTCAGGTAAGAAACTATCTGTTCGATAGCCTCTTCCATGCCGTAGAATTCCTCGAATGCCGGATAGCGTGCGATCACGCGGTTGGAGAACAGGCGAGACATACGCGACTCAAGCGCGGTATCCACCATTACTGGTTCACCGATAGCCATGAGTAGACGTTCTGCCGCATTGGCATATGCACTGCGATCTTGCCGGCAGATGGTAAGAAATTCCTGCAGTGTGAACTCTTCGTCCTTGGCAGCTTCGTAGCGCTGGCGATAGTGGTCAAATATGTTCATGGCGATGCCCGTCCTTTCGTTATTAGCACAGGTTAATAAAGGAGCTGGTGTTGGTATTCTGGCTCCCGAAAGCGTGAAGCTATCTCTGAGTACAGCAACTCGTATGCCAACTTGGTGCGCTTATTATCGCGAGTTGCGCTGTATTGCCACTGGGCTCAGGCTAATTTCACCTTCTGATTTTAAGCTTAGTTGCATACTGGAAAATTTCCTGCAAGAGAAACGGTCTTTTTTAAGTCATTTCAATGACTCAGTTGGGAGGAGGGGCGGCAAATGCCTTGTCTGGCGCGGCTTGCGGCAAAAATCGTCATCATTTTGCCATCAATAATTCATGTTTCCGTTCTAAGTTATTCGATCTTCATCGTTTTATATTGTAAAGATCCGGCAATAATTCACATTTTCACATAAACTATCGCCATTAATTGTCCCTTGTTATGTATGGAAAAAGAACCTGTGAAGATATCTAAACTCAAAACGCTAGCAATTTTCGCTTCCGCAATGGTTTGTGCGCACAGTGCTCAGGCAGGCAACTGGTCACTCGGCGCTTCAGCGCTGGTCAGCCCGGACCCTTACCGTGGTTATCAGGATCGTGTCTATCCCGTTCCGATTATCAATTACGATGGTGATGATTTTTACTTCCATACGCTGTTGGCGGGTTACAACCTGTGGAAAGATAAGCAAAATCATCTGAGCCTGATCACGTATTACTCGCCGCTGCACTATAAGCCAGGCGACAGTGACGACGACCGCATGAAGCAGTTGGACAAGCGTCACAGCACCGTTATGGCCGGTGTGGCGTTCACACATAATGCCGAGTGGGGGACGATCCGTACCGCTTTCTCCGGTGATGTTCTGGATAACAGTAACGGTCTGGTGGGCGATATTGCCTATCTGTACAAATTCCGAGTGGGCTCCTGGAGCTTTGCCCCTGGCGTCGGGGTTAACTGGAACAGCTCCAACCAGAACCAATACTACTATGGCATCAACGGTGAGGAATCTCGCCGTAGCACTTTCGACAGCTATAAGCCAAGCGATAGCTGGTCGCCCTATGTGGAAATCTCTACCAACTATAATATCAACGCCAACTGGAATGCCTTCTTCACTGGTCGCCTTTCTAGCCTGTCGAGTGAAGTTAAAGACAGCCCAATGGTGGATGAAACTTATACCGGTATGCTGTGGACGGGTGTGACTTACACCTTCTAAGCCGGGCAGTGCATTATTCTGGTGCGCCGGATGCATCAAAAAGGGGCGGAAACGCCCCTTTTGCACATCTGAGGTGCAGGATGATCGGAGGAAAGGGGCGGCGCGTTCGCCCCTGTGTGATCAGTTGTTTTTTATGCTACGGATTTTCATCGCCAGGCGGGCAGGTTGCTCCCCGGAAGCGATCAGCGGCTTGCTTACACGCCCGGTCTCAACGCAGACCATGGTTTTGTAACCATCGTTTGGCATGTCTGCCATGCTGCATGAAAGCTCAACGCCCGGGTTCCAGGCGATCACATCACTCATATGGTGGTGATTGACCTCAATGGTACGTTGCAATACCGGATCCTTGATCAGGCTGCAAGGCGTGGCCTGGGTGTAGATGCGATCGGTCTGCCCGGTAAACTCCAGCTCGCCAATCTGGCGTGCCTCAATCCCCTTGGCGACCTTATCGATATAATGCTCGCCCAGGCCGGCAATTTTCACCTTGTCGATGTCGCCGATCTGGAAATAGGTATGCAGCGCGGCAGTAGCCTGGTAGTCACCGTGTGACTCCAGTTCCATCTCACACTCTTCACCCAGCTTGAAGCGAGCTATCAGCGTGAAAGCGTGTGGCCACAATTTGCGGGTTTGTTCGTTATCTTGCAGCGTGAAGGTCAGGATCACGCCGTTTTCGTCTTCATCATGGGCGGTCAACTGCCACGGCTGGTTACGAGCAAAGCCGTGGGAAGGACTGCCTGCCGGGCCAAACCAAGGCCAGCAGATCGGAACGCCGCCGCGGATCGCCACGCCGTTTTTAAATGGAGTGTTGTTGCTCAGCCAGAGAACCGGTTTGTCACCGCTTGGCTGCCAGGCCAGTAAATGCGCCCCTTGCAGGGTAATTGCTGCGCGGACTTTCGGGTGGGAAACTACCACCACGGGCAGTTCGTCCAACTGACGTTGGCTGATAAACGGAGAGATTTGTTCGGTAACGGGTAGCGTGAAGATTTTTTCGTTCATGTTGTTGCCTTCTTTTCACCGCAAAAAACAAAGTTACCCTATGGATTTCAAGTCACAGCTAGGCGACAAGATTACTCATCCCCAGGAGCTTACTATTGTGACTGGGGTGTGACAAATCTGTTTGGAACAGATTTGAACGCTGTACACAGCGGCCCCGCAGGGGTGAGGCCCAGGGATGGGGCGAATAGCTGCGCAGGTAACAACGCTGTGGCTTGAAAGACGACGGGTATAAAAAGGGCGACTTAGAGTCGCCCTTGATAATCAGCTTCGCATCATGCCATTACTTGGAGATGTGAGCGATCAGGTCCAGTACTTTGTTTGAGTAGCCGGTTTCGTTGTCGTACCAAGAAACCAGTTTCACAAAGGTGTCGCTCAGCGCGATACCGGCTTTAGCATCGAATACAGAAGTCAGTTTCTCGCCGTTGAAATCGGTAGAAACCACTTCGTCTTCAGTGTAGCCCAGCACGCCTTTCAGCTCGCCTTCTGAAGCGGCTTTGATAGCAGCACAGATTTCTTTGTAAGAAGCTGGTTTTGCCAGACGGGCAGTCAGGTCAACTACAGACACGTTCGGGGTAGGAACGCGGAACGCCATACCGGTCAGTTTGCCGTTCAGTTCTGGGATGACTTTACCTACTGCTTTAGCAGCACCGGTAGAAGAAGGGATGATGTTCTGGGATGCGCCGCGGCCGCCGCGCCAGTCTTTGTGAGACGGGCCATCAACGGTTTTCTGAGTTGCGGTAGTTGCATGCACAGTGGTCATCAGAGCTTCAACGATGCCGAACTTGTCGTTGATAACTTTAGCCAGTGGTGCCAGGCAGTTGGTGGTACAAGAAGCGTTGGAAACGATTTCTTGGCCAGCGTAAGATTTGTGGTTCACGCCCATAACGAACATAGGGGTGTCATCTTTAGATGGACCAGTCAGAACAACTTTCTTAGCACCTGCAGCGATGTGTTTACGTGCAGTTTCGTCAGTCAGGAACAGGCCAGTTGCTTCAGCAACGATGTCAACGTTGACTTCGTTCCACTTCAGGTTAGCCGGATCTCTTTCTGAGGTACAACGGATGGTTTTGCCGTTAACAACCAGGTGGCCGTCTTTAACTTCTACAGTACCGTCGAAACGGCCGTGAGTAGAGTCATACTTCAGCATGTAAGCCATGTACTCTGCATCTAACAGATCGTTGATTGCAACGATTTCGATGTCAGAACGTTCCTGAGCAGCACGGAAAACAATGCGACCGATACGGCCAAAACCGTTGATACCTACTTTGATAGTCATATATTCCACCAGCTATTTGTTAGTGAATAAAAGGTTGGTTGTAAAATTACAAAAACCTTACCCAGCGTCAAGCGGAATCGTGTCAATTCTTGCTGCAAGTCAAATCAGAAGCCCTGATTTGCCCACAAATCGCACATTCCATTTACGTTTGGCCTCCAATACATATGGGGGCAAACCGCCAAGTATAAAGTCAGTACGTGCAGGATATGTGATCAAAGTCACATATGGCGGCAGCGTAACCTTTATGCCGTACAGTTTAGGCTAAAAAGGCCTGCAACGTTGTTAATTTTTTGTTATTATTACTCATTGTTTTCGTTGACATTATCCACATTCCGGGAATAGCACAAATGGCTAAAGAGATAACCCCTAATTCTCCGCGCACCGAACTGAATGAAATCCAACGGTATGTGACGCAAGAGCGTGGCACTGAAGCCCCCTATACCGGTAAATTACTGCACAACCAGCGTGAGGGCGTGTACCATTGCCTGTGCTGTAATGCGCCGCTGTTCTTCTCCGCCAGCAAGTTTGATTCAGGCTGTGGCTGGCCAAGCTTCTATCAACCGGTTTCGGATGACGCTATTCGCTATCTTGATGATAACTCGCATAATATGCATCGCGTTGAGATCCGCTGTGGCAGCTGTGACGCGCATTTGGGACATGTGTTCCCCGATGGCCCGCAGCCAACTGGCGAACGTTATTGTGTTAACTCCGCGTCACTGAATTTCACCGACGATGAGAATGGCGAGCAGACGGCAGGCTAGGCTGTAACTAAACCAACAAAATCGATTCAGCTAATTATTCATCCGTGGGTGAGGAAATGCTCTGATGGAAGTAAAAGATCTGATTGCGGCCATGACGCCGGAAATCTACCAGCGACTGGTGCTGGCCGTGGAACTGGGCAAGTGGCCGGATGGTGTGGCATTAACGCCAGAGCAAAAAGAACACAGCCTGCAAGCGGTGATGCTGTGGCAGTCGATGAACAATGCGGACCCGCAGCATATGAGCATTGGCACCGACGGGCAAATCGTGATGAAAAGCAAACAGGAGCTGAAGCAGCAGTTTATCGCTGAGCCGTTGGTCAAGCTGAAACCACAGTAATTGCTTGCTGGCGGGGCGATGTTGCCATCGCCCCGCCGGTTTTATTTCTTCGGCGGGCTTATGCCCAAGGTTTCGGCCAGTTGATGGGCCAGGCGGTTGTTGTCGTCGGCACCATATTCCCAGAACATCGCTCCTCCCAATCCTTTGCTCTTGATGTACTCGGCCTTGATGGCTACCGAGCGCGGGTTCTCATAGCCAATCGCGAACAGCGGCTTGCCTTCGGCTGATTTCATCATCAGGTAGGGGACTTTGGCGTCGTTATCCCAATGCGCGCTGAAACGCCGCTGTGGATCCTTCAGCATCTTGCCTACGATATCGTTGTACTTGATGTAGGTGTCTTTATCCAAATCCACGCCCAGCGACTTGAAGATGTCTTTTTCACGCGTGGTGAAATAGGGTTGGGTGACGGGATGTTTGGCCGCATCTGCCACATCCCAATCAATACCCGGTTCGGTGGCGCGTTTAGGTACCCGGCCATAGAAACCGATCCCCAGATTGAGCTGCGCGGGCTTCAGCCCGGCGGCCAGATAGTTGTTGACCACGAAGTCAGCGCTGTACTTGTCGGCAGCGGCCACGGTCGGCCACTGTTTGGAATCATAGAGATTGGAGTTGAAATACTGGGTACCGTACGCCATGTCGTAGGTCATCAGATTGATGTAGTCCAGATAGGGCGCAATAGCCTTGACGTCCACCCATTCCTGCGGACTTTTGACGTTGGCTCCCACGGCGATGGTCAGTAGTTTTTCTTTACCCAGCGCCTGATGCAATTCGCCCAGCAGGGCGGTGAAGTTGGCGCGGTCAGCAGGCTGGCTTTCCACCAATCCCCAGGCCCCATTCACCGGGTATTCCCAATCGAGATCGATACCATCGAGCTGATACTTGGCGATCACGTCCTGCACCGAACGGATAAACACCGCTCGGCTCTCCGGCGTTGCCGCTGCGCCAGAGAAACCACGAGCTCCCCAGCCACCAACGGAAAGCAACACCTTCAACTCCGGGTTTTGCTTACGTAATATGGGGAGCAACTTTAAGTCTGCCTCCACTTTAGGGGAAAGGTAGATTTGGTGCAGTCGTGAAGGATCTTGCAGCGCCGGGTTGGTTTCCTCTTTCTCTGCGTTATAAATCAGGCCGAAAGAATAGTTGAGATGAGTGATCTGTCTGACGTCCAACTGGTTGATATCGCCACCAGGCCCGGCGGTTACGTCGCCACCGCCATTGAAGTAGCCGACAGAAAGATAAGAAGCGGCGTGCGCAATGCCTGCACCAGCCATACTGAGTTGCACCGCTACCAGCATGGGCAGCAGTTTACGGGTTAAAGCCATGTTATCTCCTTTGGTCAGCAAGGCTGACCTGAACCGCTCAGGGCGGTATCATTAAAGCCGGGCTCTGATGGCCCCGGATGCGTATAACTAGTTGATGCCAAGGCATCAGCAGCCATAACAGCAAAAGAGGCGGGAGGGGACAAGACCGCAGTGCAGAAGAATGGTGAGAATGTGAGCAGCGTCGAAATAATGCGGGGGATGGGGCAGCTAAGCTCAAACTGCCCCAGAAACGATTAGCGTTGAATAAATTGTGACAGCGTCACTAATTGTGCGCCAGCAGATTGCATGGCCGCCAATGCCTGCTCGCTGTCATCGGGTTGCAAATTGACGCCGCGACAGCCATCAATAATGACCTGAGTCTGGTAACCCAAGCGTAGCGCATCCAACACGCTGAACTTGACACAATAATCGGTGGCCAGCCCCATGACGGCAAGCTGCGTAATGTCTCGCTCCTTCAGCCAGCCATCGAGCGCCGTTTGCGCCCGATGGCCGTTGTCGAAGAAGGCGCTATAGCTATCAATATCCGGGTCTTCACCCTTACGGAAGATCGCCTCAATAGATTGCCGATCAAGCTGAGCGTGAAGATCTGCGCCAAGGCTACCCTGAACGCAATGCACCGGCCACCAAACCTGGGGCAGGCCTTCAAGCTCCCCAAGCGTACCAACCTGTGCGTTGGAGTTGATCGCAAAGCTGCGATGCTCCGCCGGATGCCAATCCTGGCTGGCGATCACCGTGTCGTTACGGGCCAGGCAGGCTGCAATGGCCTGATTGGCGACGGCAATGGTGGCATCACCTTCAACCACACCCAAAGCGCCACCAGGGCAAAAGTCGTTTTGCAAATCGATCAGCAACAGGGCTGTCTTCATATATTGTTCCACTCCGATTAGCCAGCAGCGCTCAGTTCGCCACGCAAGTCTTGTTGCATCAGGCTGCGGATCTCGTCCGGGGTTAAGGGTTGGCTCAACAGGTAATGCAATTTGGTCAGCGCGGCTTCTACCGTCATATCAAAACCGCTGATCACGCCGGCATGGGCCAGGGCATTACCCGTCGCATAGCCCTCCATATTGACCCGGCCGGAGATACATTGGGTCAGGTTGACCACTACGATGCCACGCTCGGAGGCATCGCGCAATTCATCCACCAGTTCCGCCTTTTGCGGCGCGTTGCCGACACCGTAAGAGCGCAGGATCAGGGCTTTAACCGGTTGCAGCAGGAAGTTGCGCACCACAGCACCGGAAATTCCCGGATAAATCGTCACCACACCGATTGGCTGCGGTGTGATGTTATGCACGATCAATTCCCCGTTGCACACCGGAGAGGCAATGCCGGTCTGACGACGGATGTGGATCCCGGCTTCCAACAGCGGCGGCAGATTGGGGGAGGCAAAGGCTTCAAAACCGTCGGCATGTGCCTTGGTGGTGCGGTTGCCACGGAACAGCTTGTTATTGAAAAACAGGCTGACCTCATTCACCGGATGGTTGGCGGCCAGATAGAGCGCATTCAACAGGTTGGTCTGGCCGTCGGAGCGCAATTCCGCCAGTGGGATTTGCGAACCGGTCACGATAACCGGCTTATCCAGATTCTCCAGCATAAAGGACAGCGCCGAGGCGGTAAACGCCATGGTGTCGGTACCGTGCAGAATAACAAAGCCGTCATAGAGGGCGTAATTCTGTTTGATGTCGTCGGCAATATGCTGCCAGTCTTCGGGCGTCATATCCGAAGAGTCGATCAGCGGGGCGTATTCATGAATGGTGAAATCCGGCATTTCAGGCCGATGGAACTCGGGCATTAACGCCAACTGGCGCTGCAGGTGGCCGGAAACCGGGATGTAGCCCTGTTCGGAACGCTGCATACCGATAGTGCCACCGGTATAGGCGACGTAAATGGATTTCTTTTGCATGGCTTCGATCTTGTGGCTGTCAGATAGGCTGAATTATAGGGAGAAAGCAGCAGAAAAAAAGCCCGGCAGATGCCGGGCTAGAGATTTATTTGTTAACGGACCTCTCCGCAAGTCAGGCATATGGCATAACGATGCTGCGGATCGTTCAGGTTATTAAACAGGCCAGGCTGTTCTTTCACCGCCAACGCCACCGATGCCAGAGGGGCTGGTAGCATTGACTGGATCGCCGCAGGCAGCATGGCGTGGATCGACACGCCAAACTGGCTGAGGATCATATCGGTCATGCTTGGGGCATCAATAAACCAGTTGAGTTGCCACTGCGACAGCTTGGCCAGTTCGGCCGCTTTCTTCACGGCGTCGTCAAAGTCACCCAGTTGATCGACCAGACCATTTTTCTTGGCGTCGCTACCGATCCAGACATGGCCCTGAGCAATTTGGTCTACCTGTTCCGGCGTCATCTTCCGTGCGGTTGCCACCAGGTTGATGAAGTTTTTGTAACCGTTCTCGATGTTCAACTGCATCATCTGTGAGAACTCTGGTGGCAGGGCTTTGGTTACTGACAGATCGGCCAGTGGTGAAGTTGCCACGCCGTCGGTATGTACCCCAACGCTGTCCAGCGTGTTTTCAAAGGTGTTGATGACGCCAAAGATGCCGATGGAGCCGGTGAGGGTGCTCGGGCTGGCAATAATGTAATCTGCCGGGGTCGAAACCCAATAACCGCCAGATGCGGCCATCCCGCCCATGGAAACGACTACCGGTTTACCTGCGGCACGTACTGCGGCCAACTCGGAGCGGATCACTTCTGAAGCGCTGACGCTGCCGCCAGGGCTATTGACGCGCAGAATGACGGCTTTGATTTTCGGATCCAGACGAGCCTGACGCAATTGTGCCGCCGTGGTATCGCCACCGACCGAACCTGGCGTCTGTTGGCCATCCATGATGGCACCGTTGACCAGGACAACGGCGATCTCACCGCCCTGATCCGGCGCTGGTTGCGGCTGATAATCGTAGATGCTGACTGCATTGAAGTCGTTGCTCTGCTTGTCCCAACCGAAAGTTTTCACTAGTTGGGTTTCTATCGCAGTGCGGGATGCCAGTTCATCGACCAGTTTGCTGTTGAGAGCGAACTGCGCGGTATCGCCACCGGCCGCTTTTAAGCCAACAAGAATATCTGCCGCGCCAGGGAACAACTGAGCTGGAGTGAGTTGACGGTTAGCCGCCACCGTATCCAGGTAGTTTTGCCACAGCCCACCGACCCAGCGGCTATCGGCTTCCCGCGCTGCTGGTGACATATCGTCACGGATCAGCGGCTCTACGGCCGATTTATAAGTGCCCACACGGAAAATATTGGTGGTGACCTTCAATTTTTCCAGCAGGGATTTGTAGTAAAGGTTATTGGTCGCGAAACCATGCAGATCGACGGCACCCTGCGGTGACAGGTAGATCTTGTTGGCGTAGCTGGCCAGATAGTATTGCGTCTGGTTATAACTATCGCCGATGGCGTAGATCGGCTTACCACTGTCGCGGAATTCACGCAGCGCTTTACCGATATATTGCAGAGAAGGTTGGTCGGCCCCGGCAAAGTCATTCAGCTGCAATACCATCCCGGTGATGTTTTTGTCATCTTTGGCCTTGCGAATGGTATCCACCAGGTCAAACAGTGAATTTTCCTGCAGACGATTGCTGGAGGCGCCCAGCAGTTCACGGCCCCACTGGCGAACGCGGTTGTTTACCGAAGGTTGATCGACCACCACACCGCTGAGATCGACCAGCAGTGCGCCACGCGGTGTTTCTACCGAAGAACTGCCTTGGAGTGAAAGATAAATACCGACCCCGATCAGGATCAAAAAAATCAGGAACAAGTTGAGGATAAGTTCCCTGACAAAATTCAGCAGACGCCATGTCCATCTGAAAATGCCTGCAATAATTCGCCCCAATGTGCGCATGTGCTCTCCAACAAGAGTCTAGAATGTTCCGCTATCCTAATGAGCGGCCGAAGAAAAGTCAGCTTTAAATCACCTGCCACCTATCCCATTACCGCTTGCAAAGCGACGGGTATAGACAGTATTACAGAGGCTGTAACTCTATGTTGGGCTATGTTAACGTGATTTAAATGAAAATTGTTATCAGGAGTTAATCATGGATGCACTGGATCTGTTACTGAATCGTCGTTCTGCGTCACGCCTGACCGCCCCAGCCCCTACAGGTGAAGTACGTCAGAATATTATCAACGCCGGGCTGCGCGCACCGGATCACGGGACGTTGCAACCATGGCGTTTTGTACTGATCGAGGATCAGGGTCTGGAACGCTTCAGCGAACTGCTGCAAGCGGCGGCCAAGCATGATGAGCTGGATGACAGCGCGGTGGAAAAAGCTAAACAGGCACCGTTTCGCGCGCCGCTGATTATTACCGTGGTTGCCCATTGCAGCGAAAATCCGAAAGTGCCGCGCTGGGAGCAGGTGGTTTCTGCCGGTTGCGCAGTGCAGGCGATGCAAATGGCCGCCTTGGCGCAGGGCTTTAATGGTATCTGGCGTAGCGGTGCCTGGACAGAGCATCCACTGGTACGTGAAGCCTTTGGCTGCCGTGAGCAGGATGAGATCGTCGGTTTCCTCTATCTGGGGACGCCGCAGTTGAAAGGTTCGACAAAAGTGGTCGCCCCGGACAGTACGCCTTTCGTCCGCTACTTCTGATCCGACATGCGGGAACTCGCCATAGAATGCGCGATAACCCGCAGTTTTGTACTGTTTATGAGCAGGTCGCACGCATAATGCCAACCTGCTCTTATCAATCCCCTCGGCAAGCGCTACCCTATATCCCATTGTGATATCCTTACGTTCGTTTGTAACCCAAAGGGAGTGGACTATGACATCGCCGGCCATTCGATTGACCCAGTACAGCCATGGCGCTGGCTGCGGCTGTAAAATCTCACCCAAAGTGCTTGAAACGATCCTGCACAGCGAGCAGGAAAAATTTATCGATCCCCATCTGCTGGTAGGTAATGAAACGCGTGACGATGCCGCGGTTTATGACATCGGTAACGGCGTAGGCATTATCAGCACCACCGACTTCTTTATGCCAATCGTCGATGACCCGTTTGATTTTGGCCGTATTGCGGCAGCCAACGCCATTAGCGACGTGTATGCGATGGGCGGTAAACCGATCATGGCGATTGCCATCCTCGGCTGGCCGATTGCCAAATTACCCGCAGAAGTGGCCCAGCAGGTGATCGACGGTGGTCGCTATGCCTGCCAGCAGGCGGGAATTGCGTTGGCGGGTGGCCATTCGATCGATGCTCCAGAGCCGATTTTTGGCCTGGCGGTGACCGGTATCGTCAGAACCGAACTGGTGAAGAAAAATAGTGCAGCGCAGGCAGGTACCAAGCTATTCCTGACCAAGCCGCTGGGCATTGGCGTGCTGACCACCGCAGAGAAGAAAAGCAAACTGCTGGCGGAACACCAAGGCTTGGCCACTCAGATCATGTGCCAGTTAAATAAGCCAGGGGCAGATTTCGCCGAAGTTGCCGGCGTAACGGCAATGACCGACGTCACCGGCTTTGGCCTGCTAGGCCACCTCAGCGAGATGTGCCAAGGTTCCGACCTACAGGCGAAGGTGTGGTTTGACAGCGTACCGAAACTGCCGGATGTCGAACGTTACATCGGCGAAGGCTGTGTGCCGGGCGGTACCGGGCGGAATTTTGAAAGCTATGGTCATCTGGTTGGCGCTATGAGCGATCTGCAACGCCAATTGCTGTGCGATCCGCAGACCTCCGGCGGCTTGCTGCTGGCGGTATTACCGGAGGCCGAGGCAGAAGTGCAGGCAATTGCAGCCCGTCACGGCATCACGCTGAATACGATTGGTGAATTGCAGGCCGCACAGCCAGGCAAACCGCTGATCGAGGTTGTCTAGTGTCAACGGTAAAGACCCGGCAGGATACGCAAGACTACCAGCGCCTATTTCTACAGGATGTGCCGTTGATTGACGTGCGCGCACCGATAGAGTTTCAGCAGGGCGCGTTTCCTGGGGCAATCAACCTGCCTCTGATGAATGACAGTGAACGCCAGGCGGTCGGGACCTGTTATAAGCAACATGGCCAACAGGCAGCTATTGCCTTGGGGCATAGCCTGGTCAACGGCAAGCTGCGGGAGCAACGCACCCAAGCCTGGATCGAGCAATGTGCATTGCAACCCGAAGGTTACATCTATTGTTTCCGTGGCGGATTGCGTTCGCAACTGGTGCAACAGTGGCTGCGAGAGGCTGGCGTTGATTATCCGCGCGTGGTCGGTGGTTATAAGGCGTTACGCAACTTTTTACTCGGTGCGCTTGATACCGCCGCTGCGTTGCCTATGCTGATCGTGGGCGGTAATACCGGCTGCGGCAAAACGTTGCTGATTAATGAAATGGCGGCGGGTATCGATCTGGAAGGGATCGCTCATCACCGTGGTTCCTCCTTTGGCAGAACCTTGGTGAAACAGTCTACCCAGATTGATTTTGAGAACCAGCTAGCCATACAGATGCTAAAGAAACAGCACGACGGCTGCCGCCATTGGGTGTTGGAGGATGAAAGCCGCATTATCGGCTCCAACAATCTTCCCTTGGGGCTGTTCAACGGCATGCAACAGGCTGCTCTGGTTGTCATCGACGATCCGTTTGATGTGCGCGTGGCACGGTTGCAGGATGAGTACATCGATCGGATGCGCATAGCCTTCGAACAGGCCTATGGCGAGCAAGAAGGCTGGCGGCAATATGATGAATATCTGCATCATGGCCTGTTTGCCATCCGTCGCCGCCTGGGGCTGGAGCTGTTCCAGCAACTGACGCTGTTGCTGGAGTCGGCGCTGCAAGTGCAACGTCTCAGTGGCCAAAGTGAAGCGCATCAGCAATGGCTGGTGCCGCTGCTGCAACACTATTACGATCCGATGTACCGTTACCAATTAGAAAAGAAAACCCAACGTATGATCTTCCGTGGTAACTATGCGGAGGTCAGAGAGTTCCTGATGACGTACAGCCAGAATAACGGTGAATAATGCGACTGTTTATAGCCGAAAAACCGAGTTTGGCCCGCGCCATTGCTGATGTATTACCCAAGCCTCATCGCCGGGGTGACGGGTTTATTGCCTGTGGCAGCAACGATGTGGTGACCTGGTGCGTTGGGCACCTGTTAGAACAGGCCCAACCGGACGCTTACGACAGCCGTTACGCACGCTGGTCGTTGGCCGACTTGCCGATAATCCCGCAGAAGTGGCTGTTGCAGCCGCGCCCTTCGGTCAGCAAACAGCTGAATGCGATCAAGAAGTTGCTGGCGGAGGCCGATGAGGTGATCCACGCGGGTGACCCGGATCGCGAAGGGCAGTTGCTGGTGGATGAAGTGCTGGATTATCTGGCGTTGACACAGGAAAAGCGGCAGAACGTGCAACGCTGCCTGATTAACGATCTCAACCCACAGGCGGTAGAACGTGCGGTGCAGCGTCTGCGTGATAACCGTGACTTTATCCCGCTGTGCGTTTCCGCTTTGGCACGTGCGCGTGCAGACTGGCTTTATGGCATCAACATGACCCGTGCTTATACGCTGTTAGGGCGTAATGCGGGCTATGATGGCGTACTGTCAGTGGGGCGGGTACAGACGCCGGTGCTGGGCTTGGTGGTGAGGCGTGATGAAGAAATCGAAAACTTCGTCTCGAAAGACTTCTTTGAGGTGAAGGCACACATCGTCACACCGAAGGACGAGCGTTTTGTCGCTCTGTGGCAGCCGAGTGAATCCTGTGAGCCTTATCAGGATGAAGAGGGACGTTTACTGCACCGGCCATTGGCCGATCACGTGGTCAAGCGTATCGAAGGCGCCCCGGCGCTGGTCACCTCGTATAATGATAAACGGGAATCAGATACCGCTCCGCTGCCGTTTTCCCTCTCCACGTTACAGATTGAGGCGTCGAAACGCTTCAACCTCAGTGCTCAGCAAGTGTTGGACGTGTGCCAACGGTTGTATGAAACCCACAAGCTGATCACTTACCCGCGTTCTGATTGCCGTTATCTGCCAGAGGAACACTTTGCCGGGCGTCATGCGGTATTGAATGCGATCAGCGTGCATCAGCCGGATCTCTATCCGCAGCCGATCATCGATAGTGACCGTCGTAACCGTTGCTGGGACGACAAAAAAGTTGATGCTCACCACGCGATTATTCCAACGGCGCGTGCCAGCAAGGCCAGCCTGAGCCAGGATGAACTGAACGTTTACGGTTTGGTCGCCCGGCAATATCTGATGCAGTTCTGCCCGGATGCGATGTTCCGCAAATGTGTTATTGAGCTAGATATCGCCGGTGGCAAGTTTATCGCCAAGGCGCGCTTCCTGGCCGAGGCGGGGTGGCGTACCTTGCTGGGCAGCAAAGAGCGTGATGAGGAAAACGAAGGCGCACCACTGCCGGTGGTTGCCAAAGACGATGAGTTGCTGTGTGAGCGTGGTGAAGTGGTTGAACGCCAGACGCAACCGCCACGGCCCTTTACCGATGCCAGCCTGCTGTCAGCCATGACCGGGATCGCACGTTTTGTGCAAGATAAAGCACTAAAGAAAATCCTGCGAGCGACCGATGGTTTAGGAACAGAGGCAACGCGCGCAGGTATCATCGAGCTGCTATTCAAGCGGGCGTTTCTCTACAAGAAAGGACGCTATATTCATTCCAGCGAAACCGGCCGGGCATTGATCCACTCATTGCCAGACCTGGCGGCACGCCCTGATATGACGGCACAGTGGGAGTCTACGCTGACGCAAATCAGCGAAAAATCCTGCCGTTATCAGGACTTTATGCAGCCGCTGGAGGGCACCCTGCAACAGTTGATCTATCAGGCTAAGCAGAGCCGGGCCAGTATAGCGTTTCGTGGCTTATCGCCAGCTCCGTCAGCGGGGGCGAAAAAGCGTAAAAAAAGTGCCGGTAAGGCGCGGGAGAAAAGTGAATGAGCCGCATAACTCTGATGATTGGCTGTCTGGCGTTGTTTTCCACCGGGGTAATGGCTAACCGTGGCAACGTTGACGTCGTCGTGCCGGTTTCCCCTGAAATATGGGGTAGCGTACGTACCACGACCACGCCGCCTTGCAACCGTTGCTGCATCTATCAGAATCAAAACTACTCTGAAGGTGCGTTGCTGAAAGTCGGTGACGAACTGATGCAATGCGCGCGCGATCCTAATGTGACGGGCACCAATCCGTTAATCTGGATCCGCCTCAAGCGGTGATTGACCCCTCACCCTAACCCTCTCCCACCGGGAGAGGGGACCGTCCGTGCTACAAATTGACATCGGTACCTGCCTGCGGCTCCGGACTAGCCCCCTCTCCCTATCGCTGTGCGTAGGGTATTCCTGAACGTGACATCGGGAGAGGGCTGAGGTGAGGGGATAACAAACGAATATAACTTTCCAGCAGGGGAATATCGGCGGGTGCTAATGGATAATCTCTCGCCTGTTCGGGGGTTACCCAGACAGTTGCGCTATGACAATGCAGCCGTAATTCTCCGCTGAAGGCGCCGACCCGCCAGGCATGTAGCCGGATCGTTCTCTCGCTTTGCTGCCACTGATTGCTGGCCACAAAGCTTCCCACCTGGGCAACAATACCTAATTCTTCCCGCAGCTCACGCGCCAGCGCCTGGGGCTGACTCTCAGCCGTTTCGACCTTGCCGCCGGGAAACTCCCATAGGCCAGCCTGATCGCTGTTGCCATCGCGCTGGGCGAGCAGGATTTTGCCGTCTTGTTCGATAATGGCGGCCACAACATCAATGATTTTCATAACCCATATTCAACGTTGCCCCGATGTGCATCGGGGCGGAGAGATTTCTACAGAGTGAACTCGGCCCAGACAGGAGCATGGTCGGAAGGCTTTTCCATACCACGGATCTGATAATCAATGCCGGTAGCGGTACAGCGCGCAGCTAATGCGGTATTAGCCAATAGCAAATCGATGCGCAGCCCACGGTTTTCATCGAAACCGCGTGAGCGGTAGTCAAACCATGAGAACTCATCGTTACGCTCCGGGTTGGCATGACGGTAGGTATCTACCAGCCCCCAGTCCAACAGGCGGCCCATCCATTCACGCTCTTCTGGCAGGAATGAGCACTTACCGGTGCGTAACCAGCGTTTGCGGCTCTCTTCACCGATACCGATGTCCAGATCGCTTGGGCTGATGTTCATATCGCCCATAATCAGGACCTGCGACTCTGCCGGCAGTGATTGCAGGTAGTTTTGCAGATCTTGATAGAAACGGGTTTTGGCCGGGAATTTGGTAGGGTGGTCGCGGCTTTCTCCCTGTGGGAAATAACCATTAATCACCGTCAGTGTGCCCTGTGGCGTCGCCAGGTCGGCCATGATGATACGACGCTGCGCATCTTCTTCATCAGTAGGAAAACCGCGGCGTACGGCAAGAGGCTCAGCTTTGGTCAGCATCGCGACGCCGTAATGGCCTTTCTGCCCATGATAGAACACGTGATAGCCATGTTGGCTGACTTCTTCCAGCGGGAACATATCGTCGTGGACTTTGGTTTCCTGCAGGCCGATCACATCCGGCTGATGCTGTTCAATAATGGCTGCCAGTTGATGCGGACGTGCACGCAGTCCATTGATATTAAAAGAAACAAACTTCATGAGCGCTGCCGTTGTTATCCGAAAAAATGTGTTCAGATAGTAGCAGAGTTTGACCGAAAATGTAACGTGGACCAGCGGCGGTCTGCCGCTGGTGGCTGGGGGGGATTATTTTGCCCAGCGATCGTAATTCTGTGGCTGATAGTCATCAAATAGCTGGATCAAGGCTGCCGGGGAATCGCTGATATGCAGGGTTTTGAGATAATCATGCCGCATAAAGCCTTGATCGGCGACATGCTGTAAAAACTGGCTGAGCGGATGATAAAACCCGTTAACATCCAGCAGACCGACCGGCTTGCTGTGATAGCCGATCTGCCCCCAGGTCCAGATTTCGAACAGCTCTTCCAGCGTACCGATACCACCGGGCAGCGCAATAAAGCCGTCGGCCAGTTCGGCCATCCGTGCTTTGCGGGTGTGCATATCGGGGACGATTTCCAATTCGGTCAGGCCGCGATGCGCCGTTTCGGCTTCTACCAAGCGTTGGGGAATAATACCTATCGCTTCACCACCGGCCTCTAGCACCGCGTCGGCAACTACGCCCATCAACCCTTTCTTACCCCCGCCATAGACCAGGCGACGCCCTTGGGAGCCAAGCAAATGCCCTAACTGACGGGCCTGTTCGACATAGACTGGATCATTACCCTCGCTGGCACCACAAAAGATACAGATGTTGTTACGCATTGATTTCCCCTTGCTGCTTTCAAGAAGTGGTTTGTATAGATGATTGTGGATTTCAGTTCAAGGGGAATTGGTAGTGTAGTGATGGCGAGAAAGATGATTTCGTGCAGATGAAGCCAACTGCCTGAGTATCAGTGTTTAATACCGCGACACTCAAGCTTGAAACAGGTGGGAGTCATTGCAGGTTAGCCGACCGTTGAGCGCGGGATGCGCGATTGCGAGCCTCCAGGGATGGATTCACGGCGTGTCGGCGTTCTGCATGAGTTCCAGCTGTAGCGCAATAAGGAACAGCTATTTTGCTCGAAGTTTCTCATCCTTCCCTGTTCGGTGTTGCATGGGAATGAATGGAGTTTTTTAAATTGGGAGGTATATAAAGAGATGGTGGTGGGGGAAGGATTCGAACCTTCGAAGTCGATGACGGCAGATTTACAGTCTGCTCCCTTTGGCCGCTCGGGAACCCCACCATGGTATTCATGGTTGCTAATTTTGAACAGAAAGTTGGCAAAATCTTTCTGGTAGTGCTGAACAATCTTTCCATCTAGCCACTGTTACGTAGCAAACAAGGATGGTGGTGGGGGAAGGATTCGAACCTTCGAAGTCTGTGACGGCAGATTTACAGTCTGCTCCCTTTGGCCGCTCGGGAACCCCACCATGATGTTCATGGCTTACTACTTTTACAGAGAAATGGCTAAAGTCCTCTGATACTTCATCGTAGTGTCAAAAATACAATATGATGCACTGTATTCTTCTCACTATTGTTACGGTGGTGAGGGAAGGATGACCGCGTAAGCGCGTTGTCCACTACGTGGACTCGAACCTTCGAAGTCTGTGACGGCAGATTTACAGTCTGCTCCCTTTGGCCGCTCGGGAACCCCACCACTGGCCTTGCTTGCGAAACCTCTGTCTCGGTAAGCGGGGCGCATCATATCAAATGAAACGCCGGTGTAAAGCATTGAAATGCAGAAAATGAATTGTTTGTCGCTTTTTTATTCTTAGCGGTGCTTCCGTGAACGAAAGACACCGCTTTGTTAAACAGTTACAAGATCACCGTACGATTGCCATACACGAACACGCGTTGAGCCAGCACCCGATACAGCGCGCGGCTTAGCACGTTTTTCTCTACGTCACGCCCGGCACGCATCATATCTTCTGCCGAATAGGTGTGATCGACGTGGATCACGTCCTGCATAATGATTGGGCCTTCATCCAGACTGTCGTTAACATAGTGCGCCGTCGCCCCAATGATTTTCACGCCACGCTCATAAGCCTGATGATAAGGACGTGCACCGATAAAGGCAGGCAAGAACGAATGGTGAATATTGATCACCTGGTTCGGGTAGTGCTGAACGAAAGCTGGGGTGAGCACGCGCATATACTTGGCCAACACCACGTAATCTGGCTGGTATTGGTCAATCTGGGCGATCATCTGCAGATCGTGTTGCTCACGCGTCAGTCCTTCGTGGCTGACCAGATGGAAAGGAATATCAAAGCGTTCAACCAGCGTCTGCAACGTGGTGTGGTTGCCAATGACGGCGGCGATCTCAACGTCCAGGCCGCCATAGGCGCTTTTCATCAACAAATCGCCCAGACAGTGTGCTTCTTTGGTGACCAGTACCACAATGCGGCGGCGGCCTGCGCTGTGCAGTTCACGCTCCGACCCCTCCGGTAACGCGCCGTCCAGATCGGCCAACAGCGTCGTGTCATTGAAAATCCCTTCCAGCTCGGTGCGCATAAAGAAGCGACCGGTGAGGTGATCGACAAACTCATTGTTCTGCACAATGTTCAATTCGTGCTTGTAACAAATGTTGGTGATCTTGGCGATCAGCCCTTTGGCATCGGGGCAGATGGTGCGTAAAATTTTTCTTTGTACGTTTTGCTGTGGCATGAGTGTGTCGATCCCGTCTGATTCTTAATCCGCAGGCTTACTGCCCGCAGCACTTTTTATATTTTTTGCCTGAGCCGCAGGGGCAAACGGCATTTCTGCCCGGTTGAGGCTTGGTTCCGTCGATATAGTACCAGCGTTGTTCAAGGCGAAGGAAGCGGGAACGCTCATGCATGGCACTCTCGCTTCCTCCATCGCGCGAACGGGCGATAAATTCGACAAATCCCTCATCGGGGCTATTACCCGCGGCTTCCGCTATGACCGTCAAGCCAAGCCATTCGGTATTGCCAAAGCTGCTAATGATGGCGCTGCGCCACTCTTCAGGGTTGCAGTTTGGGTGCCAGGTCGCAATAAGATAATCCACATCCCGTTTTACATAGGCGGAATATCTCGAACGCATTAATATGCCCGGAGACTTGGCGTATTGAGTACCTGTTATATAGGGCGCACAGCAAGCGCTGTAGTCCAGCCCGCTGCCGCAGGGGCATAGCTCAGTCAAAATAACGCCTCTCAATGGTTAGCTCGCGTGATGCAAAGTGGAAGCTAAAATGAATTTAACGCATATGTTACCTAACATCATTCGTTGATGACAATGTACCCTGCTACTGGGTTGAGTGAATTCACCGTGCAAAGGATAGGCGAAGCATGCGGAAAGTTAAAATCGGGCTGGCATTAGGGGCCGGTGCTGCCAAGGGATGGGCGCATATCGGCGTGATTAACGCATTGCGCAAACTGGGCATCGAAGCCGATATTGTTGCAGGATGTTCCGTAGGGGCGCTGGTTGGGGCCGCATTTGCCAGCCATCGGCTGCCTGTGATGGAACAATGGGTACGCTCATTCAGCTATTGGGACGTGATCAGGCTGATGGATCTCTCTTGGCAGCGCGGTGGGTTACTGCGCGGTGAGCGCGTATTTAACGTCGTCGGCCAATTGCTGAAGATTAATGACTTCACCGACTGCTCACTCAAATTCGGGGCGGTGACGACCAACCTCAGCACCGGCCGCGAACTGTGGATGACCAAAGGAGATATCCACCAGGCCATTCGCGCTTCCTGTAGTATGCCGGGTTTGCTGGCTCCGGTATGGTTTGACGGGTATTGGTTGGTGGACGGTGCCTTGGTCAATCCGGTTCCGATCTCGCTGGCCAGAGCGATGGGGGCAGACATAGTGATTGCCGTGGATTTACAACATGACGCTCACTTGATGCAGCAGGACCTGTTTTCGGTGCAGAGCAATCCTAGCGAGCCCAGCACTAGCGATGCGGCTAACTGGCGCGAACGCCTGCGGGAGCGCATGAATAAAATGATGCTGAAGAAAACGACCTTCACTCCCACAGCGATGGAAATCATGAGCACCTCGATTCAGATGTTGGAGAATCGGGTGAAGCGTACCCGCATGGCCAGCGATCCGCCGGACGTGCTGATACAGCCGTATTGCCCGCAAATATCTACCCTGGATTTCCATCGCGCCAGCGAGGCGATAGAAGCAGGCCGCCTGGCGGTCGAAAAGCAGATAGATGTTTTGGCTCCGCTGATAAAAAATAAATGATTACCCTTTGTTAGGGTGGAATGATGCTATCGGGCGTATTTTCGACAAGCACAAGTGCTCATTATGAGCCACTATTACAACATCAAAAGGGAAGAGGCTGGGTCGATGGCATTACCACTGATAAACAAGCGCATCTTAATCGTGGAGGACGAGCAGGTTTTTCGTTCTGTGCTTGTAACTTATCTCGCCTCCTTGGGGGCGCAAACCAGCGAGGCGGCCAATGGCCTTCTGGCGTTGAGCGCGGTAGAGGAGATCGTTCCCGATCTGATCCTGTGCGATCTCGCCATGCCGGAAATGGACGGTATCGAGTTTGTCGAACACCTGCGTTTGCAAGGGATCAAGATCCCGGTGCTGGTGATTTCGGCGACCGATAAGATGGCAGACATCGCCAAGGTCCTGCGGCTCGGGGTACAGGATGTGCTGCTGAAACCGCTGACCGACCTCAATCGTCTGCGTGAAGCCGTGCTGGCTTGCCTCTACCCCAATATGTTTACTTCGCAGGCGATCGAAGAGGCCGAGCTGTTTCAGGATTGGCAAGCATTAAGCCAAAACCCCTCTGAAGCCGTGCGATTACTCAAGCAGTTGCAACCGCCGGTGCAGCAGTCTATTGCCGGTTGCCGTATTAATTATCGGCAATTAACCACCAGCGAAAATCCGGGGTTGGTGCTGGATGTCGCCGCACTGTCGGATAAAGACCTGGCGTTTTATTGTCTGGATGTTACCCGTGCGGGAGATAATGGCGTGATGGCTGCCTTGTTATTACGCGCGCTATTCAACGGGTTACTGCAAGATCATTTAGCCAATCAACAACACCGCCTGCCGCAAATGTCGGCATTGTTAAAGCAAGTTAACCAATTATTGCGCCAAGGCAAGCTGGAAGGGCAATTTCCGTTGTTGGTGGGCTATTATCATGCCGAATATAAGAATCTGGTGCTGGCCTCAGCCGGTTTGCATGCCAATGTAAATACTGGGGATAACCTGATCCAATTAAGTAATGGCGTACCGTTGGGGACGCTGGGTACCACTTACATGAATCAAATTAGCCAACGCTGTGAGGCCTGGCAGTGTCAGGTATGGGGCAGCGGCGGTCGGTTACGCCTGATGTTGAGTGCTGAATAAATCATCAATGGAACGCCTGCAATTGTCTCTGCCTATTTCATCATCGCCATTTCCATAGGTAGTTGTCTTAATTTATTGCTATTTGAGCTTGGAGTAATACTCTGCGGATTTAAGCTGGTATACTTTGAGGGTTTTTCGTATGGCGGATTATGCGCACAATTTGAGCGTATATCGCAAGCGAAATAGGGCCATTTAGATCGTCAGTGCCACAGTAGCGATTGGTGGGTGATAAACCCGCAACGGCTAGCTCTGCGACGAATAGTATGCAGGCCCGAAAAAGACGACCCCATTGGGGTAAAATTGTTGGTTTGGTTGCTACTTAGGGTGGCAGACAAACGGAAATAGCTCGATAACTTTTTGTTAAATTTGAAAATTAGGACTTCCCGATGAAAGTAACCGTTTTCGGTATTGGTTATGTTGGCCTGGTGCAGGCAGCCGTGTTGGCTGATGTTGGCCATGATGTCATGTGTATTGACATTGATGAACAGAAGGTCGAAAACCTCAAAAAAGGCAACATTCCCATTTTTGAGCCGGGCCTGACCTCGCTGGTACAGCAAAACTATGAAGCCGGTCGTCTGCACTTTACTACCGATGCCAAAGCCGGTGTGGCTCACGGCGCGATCCAGTTTATCGCGGTAGGTACGCCACCGGACGAAGACGGTTCTGCCGATCTGAAATATGTCACCGCCGTGGCCCGCACCATCGCCGAACATATGACCGATCGCAAAGTGGTGATCGACAAGTCAACCGTACCGGTGGGCACCGCGGATAAAGTTCGTGAAGTGATGACCGAAACGCTGCGCAAGCGTGGTAGCGACGTGGCGTTTGATGTGGTGTCCAACCCTGAGTTCCTCAAGGAAGGGGCCGCTGTCGCCGACTGTATGCGCCCTGAGCGCATCGTGCTGGGCACCGACAACAAAGACGTCATCGAGCCATTGCGTGAGCTGTATGAGCCGTTCAACCGTAATCACGACCGCATGATCCTGATGGATATCCGCAGCGCAGAGCTGACCAAATATGCCGCCAACTGCATGCTGGCCACCAAAATCAGCTTTATGAACGAAATTTCCAATCTGGCAGAGATGCTGGGTGCGGACATTGAAAAAGTGCGTCAAGGGATCGGTTCTGATTCACGTATTGGCTATCACTTCATTTATCCAGGCTGCGGCTACGGCGGTTCCTGTTTCCCGAAAGACGTTCAGGCGTTAATTCGCACCGCAGAACATATCGGTTACCAACCGAAACTGCTGCAGGCGGTAGAGCAGGTGAACAACCAGCAGAAATATAAGCTGACCCAGTTCATCAAACATCATTTTGCTAATGATGTGAAAGGGAAAACCTTCGCGCTGTGGGGCCTGGCATTTAAACCTAATACCGACGATATGCGTGAGGCTTCCAGCCGCGTGCTGATGGAAACCCTGTGGGAATTAGGTGCTTCCGTGCAAGCCTATGATCCGGAAGCCATGGCCGAAGCGCAGCGTATTTATGGACAGCGTGCCGATCTGAAACTGATGGGTACCAAAGAGGCGGCGTTGCAGGGTGCCGATGCGCTGGTGATCTGCACCGAATGGCAGAATTTCCGTGCACCGGATTTTGATGCGATTAAAGCTGCCTTGAAGCAACCCGTTATTTTTGATGGGCGTAACCTGTTTGATCCAGAACGTCTGCAAGCGCGCGGCTTTACTTATTATGGTATTGGTCGCGGCGCATCGATTAAGCCGGTCATCTAAGAGGTGAGCATGAAATTCCTGGTTACAGGCGCTGCAGGGTTTATTGGTTTTCACGTAACGGAGCGTCTGCTAGCCATGGGGCATCAGGTTGTTGGTATCGACAACCTGAACGATTATTACGATGTCAGCCTGAAACAGGCACGGCTCGAGATGCTGGCTAATCAGCCAGCATTTCAGTTTATCAAACTGGATTTGGCCGATCGCAATGGAATTGCCGAGCTGTTCGCTGAGCATCGGTTTGAACGAGTCATTCACCTCGGCGCTCAGGCCGGAGTGCGTTATTCGCTCGATCACCCCTTGGCTTATGCGGATTCCAACCTGATTGGCCATTTGAACATCCTTGAAGGGTGTCGGCATAATAAGGTCGGACATTTGCTGTATGCGTCTTCCAGCTCGGTTTATGGTCTTAACCGCAAGCTGCCATTTTCGACGGATGACTCGGTCGATCATCCAATATCGCTGTATGCGGCGACCAAGAAAGCCAATGAGCTGATGTCGCACAGCTATTCGCATTTATACGGTCTACCCACCACCGGTCTGCGCTTTTTCACCGTATATGGTCCTTGGGGGCGTCCTGACATGGCGCTGTTTAAATTCACCAAGGCGATATTGGCCGGTGAGAGCATTGATGTATATAACCATGGTGAAATGCATCGTGACTTTACTTACATTGATGATATTGCCGAGGCAGTAGTACGTTTGCAGGCCATTGTTCCTCAACCCAATGCTAATTGGACGGTAGAACAAGGAACGCCAGCCAGCAGCTCTGCGCCTTATCATGTCTATAATATCGGCAATAGTAGCCCTGTTAAGTTAATGGAATATATTCGTGCTCTGGAGGCTGCGTTAGGCATCACTGCGCACAAAAATATGCTGCCAATGCAACCTGGTGACGTTTTGGATACCAGCGCCGATACAGAGGAGCTGTACCAGACTATCGCGTTCAAACCTGAGACCAGTGTCGAAGAAGGGGTTAAACGGTTTGTCGAGTGGTATAGGGCGTTTTATAACGTTCAGTAACCGAACGATAGGCGGGTAAAATAAAGGGGCTTAGGCCTCTTTTTTCTTTTGCTGAAAGTCAGAATTTTGCTAGTAAGTCTGGATAAAGTGGGTGAGGATTTCGGTGGTTGCCGGGCTGAAAACAAAAAGGCTCCCCTCGGGAGCCTTTTTAACGGCAACTAAAATGCTATTACAGCAGGAAATCGTCCAGGGATTTGCCTTGCTCTTCGATAGCTTTTTTAATCACGGCTGGAGTACGGCCCTGGCCAGTCCAGGTTTTCATTTCGCCGTTTTCATCTTTATAGTGGTATTTAGCAGGGCGTGCAGCACGCTTTGCTTTACCAGCGGCTTTGGTAGCAGCCATGGTTTGCAGCAGTTCGTTTGGATCAATACCGTCTGCAATCAGCATTTCGCGGTATTGTTGCAGTTTACGAGTGCGCTCTTCAATTTCTGCTTGCGCCTGGCTGTCTTCTTCGCGGCGTTCGTTAACAACAACTTCCAGCTTTTCCAGCATCTCTTCCAGAGTTTCCAGGCTGCATTCTCTTGCCTGTGCACGCAGAGTACGGATGTTGTTCAAAATCTTCAATGCTTCGCTCATTGTTCAAGTCTCAAATTATATTGGTGGGGGGGCGTGACGATAATAATAGAGTGGTCTTTTCTTTTCTGCAATAGCCAAATTGAAAGAGTGACTAAATTTATCTTTAAAAAACCGATATTGAGAACTGTCCGACTAATAACGCAGGGGGAGTACACTTTTATCGCCCCCGCTTTTTAAGCCAAATTCTTCAGCCGGAAGGCATAATCGCCGAGCTTAAAGTCATTTTTGCCAGCTCGGCATAATTATGTTCTATAACGCTATCGGCAAGGATTTGTGTCCATAATCACTTCCCCAAAAGGACTAGTACCGTAAAGCATGGGGGTATAGCGCTATACAGGCGGCAGGCAGAGAGTAAGTTGTTAAACGTTCCAATTAACCGGGTCGTTTCGCTGAAAGCGCATTTAATTGCATTGTCGGCGGGTAGGGGCGGTTGAGGCTGTTTGCACGCTGATGGGACATATCTGTATGAGCATTAATGAATTTAGTTAATCATTAACAATAATTAATTGTGCTTGATAAACCACAGCAATCTGTAAATAGATGTAAAATTGGCCGGTGCGCGTGTAAAATGCTTCACTTGAAACTCGGCTTATGGCTATTTCCTTAGGGTGGGATAATGTCTGCCCGCTTGCTGAGTCTGACCATGGTCTATGTTACAATGTCAACCTGCACCTTTCGACAGTATATACCCGTCGTCACTCAAGCTGCAGCGTTGTTAACCGTAACAGACTCATCTGCAGGGGGAATATAATCATCTGCTGATTGGCAGGCGCGGCCTGTAGGGCGCCTGCAAGAGACAAAGGATGAGTCAACGAGTTGCCCGGCTGCTACAAGAAAGTCTTAGGGTATATATTTTAAACCAATGGAGTCGCGGCCACATGGCTCAGCTTTATTTTTATTATTCCGCAATGAATGCCGGGAAATCGACGGCACTGTTACAATCTTCATATAATTATCAAGAACGTGGTATGCGCACGCTGGTGTTCACCGCTGAGATCGACCACCGCTTCGGTGTGGGCAAAGTCAGTTCGCGGATTGGGCTGTCGTCGCAAGCACAGCTTTATAATAACGCCACTCAACTGTATGCCATGATTAACCAGGAGCATCAACAGCAGCCCGTACATTGCGTGCTGGTGGATGAAAGCCAGTTCCTGACCAAAGAGCAGGTTGAAGAACTCTGCGAGGTGGTCGATCAGCTTGATATTCCGGTGCTGTGTTATGGCTTGCGCACGGATTTTCTTGGGGAGCTGTTTGTTGGCAGTCATCATCTGCTGGCCTGGGCCGATAAGCTGGTCGAACTGAAGACCATTTGTCACTGTGGGCGCAAAGCCAATATGGTGTTGCGCCTGGGTGAAGATGGCAAGGCGATGCATATGGGCGAGCAGGTGGTGATCGGGGGTAACGAAAGCTATGTTTCGGTATGCCGCAAACACTACAAGGAAGCGATCAAAGAACCTGAGTGATATCATGCCAGAAGCGCCGCAGAAGGCTTGTGCGGCGTTTTTGACAACCATCCTGTAGGTGAGTGGGTATTGTTGCCTCAATAGCGTTGAGCCCATTTGCGGGCAGCTTTTCCCGCCCATAAAAATCTATGGTCACCCCC
>NZ_AYMQ01000036.1 GCF_000633355.1 Serratia sp. H1w | reverse complement strand
AGAAAACCGGGGCGGTTCAGTCTGCATCGGCCATCGCAGCGTTCGCCTTTGCGGTGTTAACCGCTACCCCGTTGGGCATTCTGGGGTATGGCTTGATACTCGCCCTCATGGCCACGCTTATCGATGAAAAGTTGATCCAAAAAATTAACGACACAATCTTCCGCTAAAACTACCGCCCTACACTTAACCCTGTAGGGCGTTTTTATTGAGTAGCAGATAGAGAAGACCAAGCGGGATGGAAACCACGAAGCAAGCCATATGGTACAAAGCGTAGAGGCCATTCTTTGCCGGTGTCTCAACAAACAGTCCCCTCGACCAGAACTCACGCGTGGTGTATTTTAGGGCCAGCGTCTCAACCAGGCATTTAGCAAAGGGGAAGAGCAAGGCTGAAACAGCAAAAATGAGATACATGCCTATCGAGTGCCCCTGATTGAAACCGCTGTAATAGATAAACGCCGCCAGGCAACCCCATAGAGCACCATACACTAAATTCTTCAGATAAAATGTCTTGGTCATCTCCTGATCTCCTTCGTTGTCACCACCGTTTAAGCACCTGGCTTTCTACTTTACCACTCATGCAGTGTGAAGACGTAGCTCCTGCTGAAAAGATAAATGCCATGCTCACGGAAGAGTAGGCATCCTAACCAGTACGGTGCATGAACGACAAATTGCATCTGTAAGAGGCTTTCCGACTAGGGCAGAGAACGGAAAGGCCGATCCTGGCCAGAAAGGTCACCTTCCGAAAATGGCAGAGAACGGAAAGCCCGTGGCGTGCTGAGGTTTACCTGTCACAAACACAACGTCGAAAGTTTGACGACAGCATCAAATACGAGCATAATTCATACATTGATTCAGGTTATGTTAGAAAACACAATTTACAGGTGAATGCGATGGCAGACTCTTCAGGAAAAAGTATCAAAGAGAAGCAACATGCTCTCTATGATGAAGAACTGCAGCTCATTGAAGCTGGCGAACGGGACGCAGTACCATTTGTTCCTCGATCAGAGTTCGGCCAATTGATGCCATCTGCCAAACTGCAGAAAAGATTCGCATTTGCCTAAGTACAAGAATTTGCGATAATAAGCCATCTCTCACAAGGTGGCTTTTTTGGTAATGCCTCTAATTAGTTGAATTGATGTATAATGCTCGCTTTTGAGGTTTTCTCATGACCAGCGTTACTGTTCATTGTCCCCGTTGTCGGTCTGCTCAGGTTTACCGTCATGGGCAAAACCCTAAAGGCCGTGACCGGTTTCGCTGTCGTGACTGTCACCGCGTGTTTCTGCTCACCTATACCTATGAAGCACGCAAGCCCGGCGTCAAAGAACAAATTACCGCAATGGCGTTCAACGGAGCTGGTGTCCGCGATACCGCAAGGACGCTCAAAATCGGCATTAACACCGTCATTCGCACTTTAAAAAACTCGCGCCAAAGCGAATAACCTCCTCTCCGGTCACTCATGCAGACGTGGCGCTTATCTGCGAGCTCGATGAACAGTGG
>NZ_AYMQ01000035.1 GCF_000633355.1 Serratia sp. H1w | reverse complement strand
GGTAATGCCTCTAATTAGTTGAATTGATGTATAATGCCCGCTTTTGAGGTTTTCTCATGGCCAGCGTTACTGTTCATTGTCCCCGTTGTCGGTCTGCTCAGGTTTACCGTCATGGGCAAAACCCTAAAGGCCGTGACCGGTTTCGCTGTCGTGACTGTCACCGCGTGTTTCTGCTCACCTATACCTATGAAGCACGCAAGCCCGGCGTCAAAGAACAAATTACCGCAATGGCGTTCAACGGAGCTGGTGTCCGCGATACCGCAAGGACGCTCAAAATCGGCATTAACACCGTCATTCGTACTTTAAAAAACTCGCGCCAAAGCGAATAACCTCCTCTCCGGTCACTCATGCAGACGTGGCGCTTATCTGCGAGCTCGATGAACAGTGGAGCTTT
>NZ_AYMQ01000034.1 GCF_000633355.1 Serratia sp. H1w | reverse complement strand
TTCAATGATCACGGGTATAGACGTTCAATTGCTCTTTCAGAAACCATTTATGCTTATGTTCTTTGCCATACTTCTCACTTGCACTTCTTTGTGCATGAGTTTTTCCGCTTCAGCCTATTCCGACCTGGCCTTTTTCCGCTCATCGCTGATGCAACATCAGGTCACTCAGCCTTATTCCGACCATAACGATACTCAGGAGCTGAAAAAGATCCTGGAGCATTATGACCGTTGGGAAGGCGTACGTTACAAGTTCGGGGGCAACTCGCGCAAAGGCATCGATTGCTCGGCCTATATGCAGCGCGTGTTTCAAGATGAGTTCGCAGTCAGCTTGCCACGCAGCACTGGCGAACAGATGAAACTGGGTGCTCGGGTAGCCAAAAGCCAGCTTCACACTGGCGACCTGGTGTTTTTCAGAACTTCATCCCATCAGCGCCACGTCGGCGTTTATATCGGTGATGGTGAGTTCGTTCACGCTTCCACCAGCCAAGGGGTAACGGTTTCCAGCCTGGATAACGAGTACTGGGGTGCGCGTTACGAACTGGCACGGCGTATCAATAGCCGCGGTGCGTAAACCTGGCCGAACCGCCGGTCATCACACCGGCGGCCAAGGCATGGATCATACCTTCTTGCGGTTGCGGCGCATATCGATAGCCACGGCGGCCACGATGATCATCCCTTTGATGATGTCCTGAATGTAGGAATCCACGCCAATAAAGGTAAAGCCGCTCTTGATCAGGCCGAGGATCACCGCGCCGATCAGCGTACCGGTGATGCGCCCCACGCCACCCATCAGGCTACTGCCCCCGATCACTGCGGCGGCAATGGCGTCCAGCTCATACGACACTCCCATGCTCGACTGCCCGCTACTGACCCGTGCCGCCAGCACTACGCCCGCCAAACCGGCCAGACCGCCCGCGATGGTATAGACCGTTACCAGATATTTATTGACGTTGATCCCGGAAACCCTGGCCGAGGTCATGTTGCCGCCGATGGCATACACGTATTTACCGTAACGGGTGTGCTTCAGGGCGATATGGAAAATCACCGCCACCACGACAAAGATAATCACCGGCATGGCACCTTGGCCAATCGAGGTAAAGCCATCCGACAGGAAGCTGACCGGATTACCTTTGGTGTAATACTGTGCCAAACCACGGGCGGAAACCATCATCCCCAAGGTAGCGATAAACGGCGGAATGCCGGTGCGGGTGATCAAGAAGCCGTTAATAAAACCGCAAATCACCCCAACCCCAATCCCTGCCCCGATAGGGATCGCTGCAGGCAGATCCAGCAGCCCTGGGTACATTGGCGAAATACTTTCCGAAGTTTGCGCCAGGCTGGCCGCCACGACTGCCGTCAGAGCAATCAACGAGCCGGAAGAGAGATCGATACCGGTGGTGATGATAACCTGGGTGACGCCAACGGCGATGATGCCGATAATCGCTACCTGCAACACGATCAGCAGCAGGCGGTTCGGGTTAAGCAGGAACGACTGATCGCGCACGTACCAACCCAGCATTTCAAAAATCAGCGCAATGCCGATCATGACGATAAAAATACCGGTGTCTTTTGGCAGCTTGCCGCTGAAACCGGCAAACGGCGAGGCTTTGACTGGCTGAGTGTCCACTTTTACGTTATTCATCGTGATTTACCTTTGCGTTATTCCGAGGCCAGCGCCATGATTTTTTCCTGATCGGCTTCTGCTTTATCCAGGATCCCCGTAATGCGCCCTGCATGCATCACCATGACGCGATCGTTCATGCCGAGTATTTCCGGCAGCTCGGACGAAACCAAAATAATGGCGACGCCACGGTGCGCCAATTCACTGATCAAACGATAGATTTCTGCCTTGGCCCCCACGTCGATACCGCGCGTAGGCTCGTCCAGGATCAGGATCTTCGGCTGCGCCAACAGCCAGCGGGCAATCAGGACCTTCTGCTGATTGCCGCCGCTGAGGTTATTGATAATCTGATCCATCGTCGGAGTTTTAATATTGAGCCGGTTAATTTGCTCCATGCAGTCTTTAGCCATCTGTGCCTGGCTGACAAAACCGTTTTTGCTGGTGTAGGCGGATAGGTTGACGATGCTCATGTTCTCTACCACCGACAGCACCAGAAACAGCCCGGACTTTTTGCGATCTTCGGTCAGGAATGCCAGCCCCTGCTCGATGGCCTTGGCGGGAGAGTCTATTTTTACCGGCAAGCCCTCGATATAAATTTCCCCAGCCTCGGCCGGGTGCATGCCAAACAGGCTCTCCATCACTTCGCTACGCCCTGCGCCTACCAGCCCGGCCACCCCGAGGATCTCGCCGCGCTTAACCGCAAAGGAGACATCGTGGAACCAGCCGCTGCGCCGTAACCCGGCCACGCGCAACACTTCTTCGCCAATGTTGTTATTGAACTTGGGGAACATTTGGGTCAGCTCGCGGCCCACCATCATGGTGATCAGCGACTGCTTGGTCAGATTCTCGGTTTTATCGCTGGCGATCGAGGTACCATCGCGAAAGATGCTGACCTCATCGGTGATGGCAAAGATTTCGTCCATCTTGTGGCTGATATAGATAATGCCTTTGCCCTGCTGCTTCAGTTCACGAATGATCGCGAACAGATGCACCACTTCCCCCTCCGTTAATGCCGAGGTCGGCTCATCCATAATCAATACGTCGGCGTTATAGGATACCGCCTTGGCAATCTCGACCATCTGTTGGTTGGCGATGCTCAACGTCCCCAGTGGGGTTTCCGGGTTTAATTTAATCTTGAGATGCGCCAACAGCTCGCGGGTTTTACGGTTTAGCTCCTCATGATTAACGAAGCCCAGTTTGGCGGGTTCACGCCCCAGCCAGATATTCTCTGCCACCGTCATATGGGGCACCAGGTTCAGTTCCTGGTGGATCATCGAGATCCCCGAGTGCAATGCCGCCTGCGTATCGTTAAACGTCACCGGCTGCCCTTTGACTTTGATCGTACCGCCATCGGGGCGATAAATGCCGATCAGGCATTTCATCAGCGTCGATTTACCTGCGCCATTTTCCCCCATCAACGCATGCACGCTGCCCGGTTTGATCTTGAGCGACACGTTATCCAACGCCTTTACGCCCGGGAACTGCTTGCTGATACCTTCCGCCTCCAGCACATAAGGATACATACTGCTCACCTCCGCCAATATCCTGCTGATAGGCCCCCGACCCTGCGGCAAGGGGCTGTTTGAACATTACTTTTTATTCTTGTCGGCGAAATCCTGATAATTGGCTTTGGTGATCAGTTGGTATGGGATCATGACGCTGCTTTCGACCTTCTCGCCTTTCACCAGTTGAATGGCGGTTTGTACCGCCCCTTCCCCCTGACCTTTGGCATCCTGGAAGATGCTGAGGCTTAAATCGCCCTTCTTGATAAATTCCAGCGCATCCGGCGTGCCATCAACCCCCGCCACCAGCACCCCGGTTTTCTTCGCCTGTTTCAACGCCAGAATGGCACCAATTGCCATCTCATCGTTGTTGGAGGCAATAGCATCAATCTGCTGACCGGAGAGGATCCAATCGGTGGTCACGTCTACCGCCTCTTTGCGGAAAAACTTGGCGGTTTGCTTATCGATGATATGAATATTCGGGTATTGGGCGGCCACTTCCTCGACGCCCTTGGTGCGGTCACGGGTGGCTTCACTGGAGAGCTCGCCGAGCAGGATCATCACGTTGCCCTTGCCGTTCATCAGCTTGGCCAACTCTTCCATCTGTAACTTGCCCGCCAGTTTGGAATCTGAGCCGACATAGGCCATACCGGCTGGCAGCGTGGCTTCTGGCCGACGGTTGACGAACACCAGGGGAATATGCGCGCTTTCTGCCAGTTTGATCATTGGCTTGACGCCCTGGGTATCCACCGGATTAAGGATGATGGCGTCGACCCCTTGGCTGACAAAGTTCTCAATCTGTTGGATCTGCTGCGCGATATCGCCTTTGGCATCCTCAAACTGGCCGCTGACGTTGCCTTCCTGCTTCATTTTGTTCTGCATGGACTGGCGCAGGATGGTCAGGAAGTTGTCATCAAAGTAGGCCATCGACACACCGATCTTGATATCTTTGGCTAACACCGAGGCTGGCAGCATGCACATCAGTAGCGAGGTGACGATCAATTTCTTCAGCTTCATGTTTGGTACCCTTTTTCGTTAGAGTGAAGAGGCCTGTTGATTTGACGGCTAATGAAAAATATTTTTTACATTCAAACAACATCCCGCTGGTTAGTATCGGCTTAAAACCCTGATCTGGATCGCATCTCACTCGCTAAAACAGACGGCAAGACGCTTAATCTCTGTATTAAATAATTTATAAAACAATAGATTGACATAATCCCATGACGTTGCGTTGTATGCCACACCACCAATATCAAACGTTTGTTTCAAAACTGAGGTTATTGAAATTTTTTAACCCAAACAAGCGAAACGTGTGTTTTGGAATGAGCAAATAACAAAAATATGACAGGGATCTAACAAATGAATGCGAAATGACCACTTAGCCCCCTCACCCCAACCCTCTCCCACAGTAAAATCAGGAGTTCCATGAGCATCTGTTTAAGGGAGAGGGAGCGGGTACGGTGTTGTGGGTAGGAACGGGGGTCAATCTGTGGCACATGCGGTCCCCTCTCCCTGTGGGAGAGGGTTAGGGTGAGGGGGAACGTGAGGGGAATACTAGTTTTGTTCTGAAACCAGCACGGCCAGCGTATCCGGCTCCAAGGCGCGGAAGAGATGCGGTTGGTCGGCCGGGTAGCAAATATAATCCCCGGCATTCAGTTCGGCCGGCTCTTCCACCAAGCCGACCAAGGCCCGCCCTTGAGTGATAATGATATGTTCCACTGAACCCAACGGATGCGGGTGCGAAAGACGGTCGGCCCCTGGCTGGGTCGTCAGCAGATAAATATCCCGCCGCGCGCCAGGCGGGCAGGTTGCCAGCAGCACCGCCGTATAGTTAGCCACCTCCGACACCACCGCTGCCCCCTCTCCACGCCGGATCACCTGAGTTTTACTTTGCTGCGGCTCCATCAAACGCGCAAAGGGGATATCCAGCGCCACGCAAAGTGCCCACAACGTTTCCAGACTTGGGTTGCCATTCCCCGCTTCGAGTTGGGAAAGCGTTGATTTGGCAATCCCGGCCCGGCGGGCAATTTCAGCCAAAGAGAGGCCGGTACGCTGACGTTCGCGCACCAGAGCTTCCGCAATGATATTGATGGGTTGTTTCATAGGCCGCGTAGCTCACCTTATAACGAACGATCGTTCGACTTGTAAATCGAGATTGAAGTGTTCATTATAATAGACCAACCGTTCGTTTTGAGAAAGACAGTGAGAAAAATAGTATGGTGAAAAACCGTTTCCCCGCACTCGACAAGGGCGTAATCAAAGGGATCGCACTGGTCTGCCTGGCGGATGGCATCGTGGGGATCTCCTATGGTTCGCTGGCGACCGGCTTGGGTTTCGAGCTCTGGGTTCCGCTGATGCTGTCGTTACTGGTGCTGGCGGGCGCCTCCGAATTCCTGTTTATCGGCATCGTCGCCAGCGGCGGTAGCCCCTTCGCGGCAGCGGCAGCCGGATTATTGGTCAATGCCCGCCACCTGCCGTTCGGTATGGCGGTCAAAGAGGTGATCGAACGCAGCCGCTTTAAGCTATTGGGCTGCCATATCATGAACGACGAAAGCGTGGTGTTCGGTATTTCCCAACCGACGCTGGCCAAAAAAAGAGCCGCCTACTGGCTCTGTGGGCTGGGGATTGCCGCCTGCTGGCCGTTGGGCGTGATTATTGGCGGCACCATCGGCAGCTTTATTCCCGATATCAATGCTATCGGATTGGATGCCGTGTTTCCGACCATTTTGCTGGCCTTGATTGTCGGCTCGCTGAAAAAACTGCGCACCAGCATTTCGGCCTGCTCCGGCACCTTGATTGCCCTGGTTAGCGTGCCTTTTGTGCCCATTGGCATGCCGGTACTGTTTTCACTGTTGGGCCTGTTCATCAGAAAGCGAGAAAAATAATGGACCATCAAACTATCATCCTTGGCATTGTGATCCTGGCCAGTGGCACCTTTGCGTTTCGTTTCGCTGGTTTCCTGCTGGGCCGCAGCCTGAGCTTTTCCGACCGGGTCCAGGCCTTGCTCGCCGACTCAGCCACCACGCTGCTGCTGGCCGTCGCGGTGATCGCGACATTGTTCGAAGGGCAGCACTTTGCCGGTTATGCTCGCTTGGGCGGCGTGGCCGTCGGGGCATTATTAGCCTGGAGGAAGACGCCGTTGATCGTTGTCTTGCTGGCAGCGGCAGCAGTTACGACGCTGTTACGGCTAGCCGGTGTGGCATAACCCACGGCTGGCCGAGTATGATGGCGGCTGACAGGTAGACGATTTTGCCGGAGATTGGGTAGACATGGATAAGCAGGCCACTGTAGCCGTAGTTGGATTATTGATACTTTCCCCCTGGACAACGCTACAGGCCATGACGCCAGTCGGGCCGGGTTTCACTCCTGACCGGCCAGCTTCGCTGTTTGACTGCGAGGTCCCGCTGATCAAGCTGTTGGCCAGTAGCAATCAGGTGATGATCCAGGCGGAGAAAGTGCCTGCGGATCAGCTGGAGATCAATATTGAGCCACGGGCAGACGGCGTACAGGCCATTCAGCTGTTTGATCGCCGAAAGCCAGCATCACCGGATACACCGGGAGCCGGGCACCTCGGTTGGGTCATGTACGATCCACACAGCGGCCAACTGCTGGACAATAGTGCCGATGAACAGCATCCGCAGCAACTCACCTTTAGCCCGCAATACGGCAAACAATATCAGCAGTGCCTGCAGAAGGAGCAACGCTGCGCGGCCATTCTGGACCAGATGAAATTAGGGGCAATCATTGCCGGCTCCCCCAAATATGTCGTGCGTGGTAAGGGCCGGGCGTATTTTCACGTGGCCCCCACCGAGCAATGCGTCAATGAATCCCAATTTGTGATCCCGAATGATAAGGTGCAGGTGGTGGGTTTTGCCGCGTTTGAGCCGGTCGAGGGCGAGAAAAATGATTATCTGTTGGTCGGTTATGGCAATGCCTCCGGCTGGATAAACGTTGATCGTCTGGCCCCACTCGACGAGATTTGCCACGATGCCCAGGCCAATGCCGAAGCTGTGATGGCCAAAACCGCTGCCCCTGCGGCGAAATATCTGGTGAAGAGTAAGAAACTCTACTTCTACGACTCACCAGACCCGCTCTGCCAGGATGAGGGTGGGAAATTTATTGTCAGCGGTGATAGCGTTGCCGCCAAGCAGAGTCAGGCCTATCAGCAATTTTTATTCGTCAGCTATATTCACCCCAAAACCGGTGATAAAACCGAGGGTTGGCTAAAGGCCGAGGGACTGGTTGCACGTTAATTCAGGCCCGAGCGACGCCCCCTCACCCCAAGGAGCTTTCCGAAGCTGCACTGCGTAGGGGCGCTGCATGCTGCGCCCGTGTCAAGGTCAGACACTGGGGTGAAATTGAGGCACATACAGCCCCCTCGCCCTTTGGGGGAGGGTTGGGATGAGGGGAAAACAGCGATCGCCGAAGATTAAAAAACCCACCGGGCGGTGGGTTAAATAGCGCTGTTACCGCATCATGAAGCCAATTCAAATAAATAGAGCGTGTAATCGACCTTGCTGGCGACATTGCCCGGCGTTGCTCGCCCGGTACTACAGAAGCGGGCGGTAAAGTCGGTATATACCTCACCATTCATCACCGGGACAAACGCCGAGCTCACCAGTTGAGCGTTGCTGCCCGCCTGCACAATATTGTTTTGCTGGTCACGCAACTGAATTTGCACATTACCCGCCTCAGCCATATTGATCAGGCCGCCGGTTACGGCATCAACCGTGGCCCCACCCTCAAAAAATACCAAGGCGTGAGTATATTGCTCGGAGATACCAGCAACACGAATGTTAAATTGAGTTGCCGTTGCGGTATCACCCGGGTTTGCCAGCGCCACTTCACTGACGGCACCAAGCTGCACATAGCCATTTTGCGTCTCGCTGCCATTCACGCTGACGGTGAGGCCTGCACTCCGTGGGCGATGGATGATCAGGCCGCCATCCTCAATGCCCATAGTTTGGCCAACGATTTCACCAGAAAAATTGATGGTTCCAGTCACGGTATTATTCATAGTAAATATCCTTATCTTATTAAGAGAGCAAAGTAGGACTAATTTCCCACCTGATTTAATTCGCAGTACTTGTTCTGCTTAATCAAATACTACCCACTTAATGATAAGGATTCCTTCTGTTACCGTTGTGGGGTCAACGACAGGACGGGGATAGTGTTAACCACCGCGGATCGTGCCATACCCCTTTCTACACGACTAGCGTCTAGCCATGCGTTATTTACTATTAGTTGCTTATGAAAGAAAATTTGATCGGTGCGTGGTAAAAGCCAGCCTGGACGTTAGAAGTCGATACCACACTTAGACCTGCTTCGAAATTAAGGACCTGCGAGCCATCTGCATCAGCATAAATATCAACGGAGTGGCCATTCATTAACCAGATACCTTCGGGTGATATCACCTGGAAGCCTGCAGTCTGACTAGCATCGCTCACAAACAAGCCCGCCTTATCAATGCCAGATATCTGCAGTACACCTGTTTCATACTCGGCGCAGTTTTTCAGGGTAATGACCAGGGGCTGAGTGTCCGCTGTCCTCGAATCAATAAAATCAGTCTTGGGGAAAGAACCCAGGTACAACGTTGCATTACCGTCGTTTGCAGTCACTTCACAAGTCGTTTCCACAATAGCCCCTTGCAGAGTAACATCAGTCTGAGTAGCAGCCTGAATGGTACCGACAAGCCCAAAAATCAGAGCGACAGGTGTAAGGGCGAAAATCTTTTTCATTACGACATCCTTTAGACATACATTTATTACACGATTGAGATACTGTTTATCAGCCGATTTTTTTTCAACAGGTATAGTGGCTACTAAGTGCAATCGATAATATAAGACAGGGATTATTGTAATGACGGATGGAGGCTACGCAGGTAGGATAATTGTGTATATCACACTACCATTCGCTCTACCTCAATAAGAGCTGAGTAGGCCTGATTTCCCACCTAATTTAATTCTCAGCACTTATTCTGCTTAATTAAATACCACCCACTTAATGATAAGAGTTCTTTCTGTTACCGTTGTGGTGTCAACGGCAGGACGGGGATAGTGCTAACCCCCGCGGATCGTGCCCCGCCAAATAAAATCGGCATGATACATCCGCGTTTCACCCGGGCTTTCCAAGCCCTGCTCAGACTCCATGGTTTCTTCCTTTTCCTCCTCCGCCATCAGCCACGCCACCGCATCCAGGGCAAATTTTTCCACCGGCTGGGTAAAGGTGGTGAGATTGTAGGAAGACCAGGCCGCCTGTGGAATATCATCATAACCCGCCACACAAAGATCCTCTGGAATGCGCAAAGCAAAGCGATGGCGGGCCTCATCCATAAAACCGCAGGCCAACAGATCGGTTACGCAGAACACGGCATCAGGACGTTCCCGCCGGGTTAACAGCCGATGTGCCAGGATCTGCCCACTCTCATAGGAGGTGGTACCAAAGCGCTCAACGGTCACCGCCAGTCCCGCCGCTTCCGCCGCCTGGATAAAGCCGCGTTCACGAGCCATCAGGCTTGGCGTCCCCGCCAATGAGTTGGCAAACGCGATCCGCTGGCAGCCCGCACGGGCAAACGCCATCACAATCCGCCCCGCCGCTTCTTCATTATCCTGGTTGATGCTGAGTGACCCTGGCAAGGCGTCGTTACGGTTAATCAGCACCAGCCGCTGGCCGTGCTTGTGGCACAGACGAGCGATCGCGCTGTCCGGCATGCCGGAGAGAACAAAAGAGGCATCCGCCCGGAAGTTAATGGCCTGCTGCAACGCCTGCGATACGCTGTCGTCGGGGCGATCGGTGTTGATCAGCATGGTAATTTTCCCCGCCTCCTGCAAATGCTGAGTCAGTAATCTTACCAGGCTGGCCCGGTACGGCGTCGCCAGCTCCGAAACGATCAGGCACACAATCCCGCTGCGATTGCGCACTAACCCCCGCGCCAGATGATTAACGTGATAACCCAGTTCTTCAGCGGCCCGCATCACCCTGGCACGGGTTACCGCCGAAACGCTGGCACCAGGAGTAAAGGTACGTGAAACCGCCGATCGGGAGACCCCGGCCAGTTCCGCCACGTCTTTCGCACTGATCATCATCTTGTCTACCGCCATCTTCACACTCATCCATTGCGCGTTGGTAAAAAGTTTGCCGCACTTTGCAAAGCTGTGCAAATTTATGTTGGCACAATTTTTCCATTTTTGTGACGGAGAGGTTGAATTATTTCGTATCGCAATTGACAGTGCAATTTTATCCTCTAGTTATTTGCACACACGTGCAAAAAAAATGGCGACAACGTATCGCCACCCTACACCAACCAGGAGAACACCATGCATCGAGTCACTCTGATGGCGGCCATTGCCGCTGGCACCGCACTCTCAGCCTTCTCTGTTCACGCTGCCGGGAAGCTGAATATGATCTGTTCCGCCGACGTCGTGGTCTGCGAGCAAATGACCAATTTGTTCGAGCAACAGCATCCGGACATCAAAGTCAGTATGGTGCGCCTCTCCGCCGGGGAGGCCTATGCGCGTATTCGCACCGAGGCTCGCAACCCACGCACCGATATCTGGTGGGCAGGCACTGGCGATCCGCATATGCAGGCCGCCAACGAAGGGCTAACCCAGGCCTATCAATCACCGCTGCTGGATCAACAGCAAGACTGGGCGCGCAAGCAGGCCGAAAGTGCCAACTACCGCACCGTGGGCATCTACGCAGGTGCACTCGGCTGGGGTTACAACACCCAATTGCTGGCAGACAAAAAAATCAAAGCCCCGAGCTGCTGGGCCGATCTGCTAGACCCGGCTTACAAGGGCGAGATCCAGATGGCTAACCCGAACTCTTCCGGCACCGCCTACAACACCCTGGCTACCCTGGTACAGCTGATGGGCGAAGAAAAAGCCTTCGACTACCTGAAAAAACTCAACGCCAATATCTCGCAGTACACCAAGTCAGGTTCCGCCCCGGTTAAAGCGGCGGCGCGTGGTGAAACGACCATCGGCATCGTCTTTATGCATGATGCCGTTGCCATGCAGGTAGATGGATTCCCCGTCAAAGCCGTCGCACCTTGCGAAGGCACCGGATTTGAAATTGGCTCTATGTCGATTGTCAAAGGCGCGCGTAACCTCGCCAGCGCCAAAGTATGGTACGACTGGGCGTTGAGCGCGGATGCTCAGTCCCACATGAAAGACGCCAAATCCTATCAACTGCCGTCAAACCGTAACGCCGCGATCTCCGAATACTCACCGCGCTTCGAGGACATCAAACTGATCGATTACGACTTTAAAACCTATGGTGACTCGGCCAAACGTAAAGAGCTACTCAGCCGTTGGGATAAAGAGATTGGTGCCAGTGCTCAATAACTTCCACTCCTCGCCCGCGTTGAGGCGTTTGCTAAGGCTCCAAGAGGAATTACCATGAATGCTCAAAACCGCCGCCTGGACGGGGCTTTGGTACTGGGAGCACTGGCCGTGTTGCTGTTGCCCAGGTACAGCCAGGAAGCCGGATTTTTCGACTTTGGCTGGCTGAGTACGCTCTGGCAAGATGGGCAGAGTGCCCCGGCACTGTGGCAAATACTGGCGTTTCAGCGCCCCTGGTTGGCGATTGCCCTGCTATTGCTGCTGATTGGCGCATTAGGCCGTCTGCTACCCATTGGCCGGGGGCGCTCGCAACTGCTGATGTATGCCAGTGCCGCTGGCTTACTGTTCCTGCTGTTTGAAGGCCATGCCATCGGCTACAGCGGCTGGAACTGGCAATGGAGTGAACAGCTGTTTGGCACGCTCAGCGATGGTCAACCCGCCTTTGGGGCTGGCGCTATTTTGTTGCTGACCACGTTTTTGCTGCTGTTCGCTTTTGGGCTCGCCGAGCGTGGCGTGCTGAAGGGCGATGCCTTTGTCGTCGGCTCGATTGTGCTGCTGGTGGCGCTGGTCAGCACCTTCGTGCTCTACCCCGTGCTGAGCATGTTTGTTGCTTCGGTGCAGGATGTAGACGGCTCCTTCCAGCCAAACGGTCTGCTCACCAATATGCGCGATCCGGCGATCTGGAGCCTCAGTTGTTTAAGCGGTGGCACTTGCGGTACCGCCTGGCGCACCCTGTGGCTGGCACTGATGACCGCCAGTGGTTCCACGCTGCTCGGTCTGGCCTTTGCGTTGGCCGCCACCCGCACACCGCTGCCGTTCAAAAAAGGGCTGCGCATGCTGTCGGTACTGCCAATCATCACGCCGCCCTTTGTGATTGGTCTGGCGCTGATGCTGCTGTTTGGCCGCTCCGGCGTGGTAACCGAACTGCTCTCCACCCTGTTCGGCATCGAGCCCGGCCGTTGGTTGTATGGCCTGACCGGGATCTGGATCGCTCAGGTTCTCTCCTTCACACCGATCGCTTTCCTGGTGTTGATTGGCGTGGTGGAAGGCGTCAGTCCCTCGTTGGAGGAGGCCTCGCAAACCATGCGTGCCGACCGTTGGCGCACCTTCCGCTATGTTTCACTGCCGTTGATGGCACCCGGTCTGGCGAATGCCTTCCTGATCGGCTTTATCGAAAGCATGGCGGATTTCGGTAACCCGATGGTGCTTGGCGGCAGCCACGGCGTACTGTCGACCGAAATCTTCTTCTCGGTGGTTGGGGCGCAGAACGATCCGAGCCGCGCGGCGGTGCTGGCGATCATCCTGCTGTGCTTTACGCTTAGCGCCTTTATTTTGCAGCGTCTGTGGCTGGCAGGAAAAAGCTTTGCCACCGTCACCGGCAAGGGAGATGCAGGCACGCATTGCGGTCTACCTCGTAGGCTGCGCTATGGCGTGTATCTGCTGGTGATCCCTTGGGGTCTGTTCACGCTGGTCGTCTACGGCATGATCCTGATCGGCGGTTTTGTCCAATCCTGGGGGCTGGACAGCAGCCTGACGCTGGCACATTACGCCCGCGCCTTCGGTTTCCACTGGAACGAAGGCCAGATCGTCTGGACCGGCGTGGCCTGGAACTCGTTCTGGACCACCATGGAGATCTCACTGATTGCCGCGCCGCTGACGGCCATCGTCGGCCTGCTGACCGCCTGGCTGATCGTGAGGCAAAAGTTCGTTGGTCGTCAGACCTTCGAGTTTATGCTGATGCTCAGCTTTGCCATCCCCGGCACGGTGATCGGCGTCAGCTACATCATGGCCTACAACCTGCCACCGTTGGAGATCACCGGTACGGCCCTGATCCTGGTTGCCTGTTTCGTGTTCCGCAATATGCCGGTTGGCGTACGCGGTGGCATTGCCGCCATGAGCCAACTGGATCGCAGCCTGGACGAAGCCTCGCTCACGCTGCGCGCCAGCAGTTTCCGCACTCTGCGTAAAGTGATTTTGCCGCTGCTGAAACCTGCTATCAGTGCAGCGCTGGTATATGCCTTTGTGCGGGCAATTACCTCTATCAGCGCGGTGATTTTCCTGGTCAGCGCCCAGTACAACATGGCCACTTCCTACATCGTCGGGTTGGTTGAAAACGGCGAATACGGCGTGGCTATCGCCTACTCCTCGGTGCTGATCGTGGTAATGATGGCCGTAATCCTCACTTTCCAACTCTTGGTCGGGGAACGCCGCCTACGCCGCGTTTCTCGCGTTGCCATACCGCCGGCGATCCCGCCTGCAACCTTACAACAGGAGAATGCCGTATGACTGCCATTCGCTCCGGCTCGGTGGTGTTTGAAAATGTCACCAAACAGTTTGCCGATTTTGTCGCTCTACCCGGCCTTTCTCTGACCGTGGAACCCGGTACGTTGGTGACGCTGCTCGGCCCTTCCGGCTGTGGCAAAACCACTACGCTACGCCTGCTGGCTGGCCTAGAGCACCCGACCTCGGGGCGTATCCGGATTGGCGGCAAAGACGTGACTCATCTGCCCGCCAACGAGCGCGACATCGCGATGGTGTTCCAATCCTACGCACTGTTCCCGCATATGAACGCGTTGGACAACGTGATGTACGGCCTACTCGCCAGCAAGCTATCGCGTAAAGAGGCGCAGGATCGGGCGCGCGAGGTGTTGAAGTTGGTTGGATTGGAAAGCATGGGCCAACGCCTGCCCTCTGAGCTGTCGGGTGGCCAGCAGCAACGCATCGCCGTGGCGCGTGCACTGGTGCTGGAACCGCAGGTGTTGTTGCTTGATGAGCCACTATCCAATCTGGATGAACGCCTGCGCCGCCGGGTACGCACCGAGATCCGCGATTTACAACAGCGCCTTGGCTTCACGGCGGTGTACGTCACCCACGATCAGGAAGAGGCGCTGGCAGTCTCCGATAAGATTATCGTCATGAAAGACGGGCATATTGCTCAACAGGGTGCGCCGCAGGAACTCTATCACTCCCCCGCTTCGGTATTTATCGCCGACTTTATGGGCGAGGCCAATATCCTTCCCTGCGCGATCGAACGGGTAGAAGGAAATGAAGCATTGATCAGCCTGGGCAGCCGTCAGTATCGGGTGCCAGGAGCCAAAGCCCGTCCTGGCACCGCCCAACTTTCGGTACGCCCGCAGTTTATCACCCTGCATGCGGATCAGGCCGGTGCCTTGAACGGTGAGGTGATCCACAGCATCTGGCTCGGCGACCATATCGAATATGAAGTGCAAACCGACCTTGGCGCACTGTTTATCGTCGACGTACAGATGGAACGCCAACTGCCGCCGATGACGCGCGTAGCCATAGATTTTAAACCTCAGGGGCTGGCGCTGATTGCCCAGTGATCGCCCCAACTTAAAGGACTCAACATGAATGAGCAGATTTCCCAGCGCCTGACGCTGGCCGAACAGGTGGCACGTGAGGCGGGAGCCAAGGCGCTGGACTATTTCAACCGCCGCGAGAGCCTGGTGATTGAAACCAAGCGTGATGCGCAGGACGTGGTTTCGATCGCCGATCGTGAGGTGGAACTGTTGATCCGCGAGCGTATCGCCAAGCAGTTCCCGGACGACGGTTTTCTCGGTGAAGAGTTTGGCCTGCAACCCGGCCATTCGGGCTATAGCTGGGTGGTCGATCCGATCGATGGCACCAGCCCCTTCGTCAACGGCATGCCCAACTGGTGCGTCTCCGTTGCCGTCATTCATCACGGCGAACCGGTGATTGGCGTGATCATGGCTCCTTGCCAGCAGGAATGTTTTATCGCGGCACAAGGTGCTGGCGCAACGCTCAATGGCAAAACGCTGCGCGTCGATCCCGCACGCACCTTGCAAAATCACATTACCGGTTTTGGTGCCAACAGCTATGTGGCCCCCGAGCGCGTCGGTGAAATCGTCGCCGAGATCACGGCGGTGGGCGGCAACTTTTTCCGCAACGGTTCCGGGGCGATGATGCTGGCATGGGTCGCCGCAGGCAGGCTGGTCGGTTATTACGAACCTTATATGCACGCCTGGGATTGTCTGGCGGGATATTGCCTGGTGAACGAGGCTGGCGGCTGGACGCATCCGTTTGATACTGGAGAGACGCATCTGTTACACGGTGGTCCGGTGCTGGCCGTTGCCCCCGGAGCCAAGGATGAGTTGATAAGGATTGCACGGTTGTAGCCCACGTTTTGTATGGGGCCGAACCAGTGTCGGCCCCATACAGCCAGGCTTTAGCTGTGATTATTCAGTCAGTCTTTGTTCTTCAACATCATATTTAACTACCACATCATTCTGGTATAGCCGTTCGGAATGTAACACCACCGAGTCCTGACCTTTGGTTGAGATATCACGCCAGATCTCATTCTGCCGGTAAATACGCTGTTGCCGACGGATAAATCGGTGGGATTTTTGGTAGACATGGTATTTAACCGTACGCGGGGCTGAACACAGCAACTCGCCTTCCAACTGATGCTCTGCAACGTTGAACACCAGTTGAAAACTATCCTGAGTCGGGTTATGCAACACCAGATCGATATAGTTGTAAAAAATGGCGGCTCCAGAGCCAAAAGGCAAGATCCGCCCTTCGTCCGGGAAGGGATCAAAACTGTGGTTTGCCCGTTCGATCACTACCAGCGGTGAGTGGATCGCCATCCAATGGATTAAATTGCTTAGCTGACAAATACCACCGCCCACGCCGCTGCGCGCTTCGCCAAACGACAGCTCCATGCCTTCAACAAAACCACGCGCGCGGGTCGGTTTTCCCACCAGCTTACAAAACGAGAAATATTCACCCGGCCTGATAATAATCCCGCTGGTTGCCTCCACCGCCAGCCGCAAATTAATCACTTTATTATGCTGCAGGCCAATATCACTATTGCCCAACTTGCGGATCAGCTTCGAGGTGTGTTTGATAAAACGGTGATCCAGCCGCTGCTGCGGCCTTTTCTCACTGGCATACCAGCGTGATGACCATTGCCACGCAAGATGACGCAAAACCCGCTTTTGCCGGACTCTCAACCAATAAAGCAGCGGGTGATATGATGATACGGGTCTGCGCATAGCGTTAATCCATTAACTATTAGAAAAAACATTGGTTGCCCAATTTGTCGGGGTCGCGCATGTTCCACCATAGGGGCGCCGCATGCTGCGCCCGTTGAACAGCACCGTTCAGTATACCCGAGCACGGGGTAGATCACTTAACCTTGTCGTATAAGCTGGTGACAATAACTCGCGCTTCATCGACCAGACCTGCTGCGTTCCCTGGCCAGCAAACCACAGCTTGGCCCTACCCGAGTTATTGATCGAGTCCATCACCTGCATCAGCTTGTCACTGCCATTCCTCGGCTGATACTCATCGAACATGTCGAGCTGTGCGATACCCTGGCTGAAAAAATCCTGCAGCATCACCCCTCCTTTATCAAAACGATGACCGGGTTGCCAAATGGTATCCAGACAACGCATCGCGGCAGCAATAATATCGCGGGTGTCTTGCGTTGGCGTATTCAGCTTGATGCTGGCCGAATTGCCGTAATAGGCTTCGTGAGTGGCAAACGGACTGGTTTTGATCCAGGCGCTGACATGCCGACAATATTGCCGTTCCGCCCTGAGCTTTTCCGCCGCCCGCGTGGCATACAGACAGATTGCCTGATGCATATGCTCGTACTCGGTGATCCGCTCGCCAAAACTGCGGCTGCTGATAATCTGCTGCTTGGTCGGCGCAAACTCTTCCAGTTCCAGGCAAGGCTCACCACCCAGTTCCCGTACCGTTCGTTCGATCACTACGCTAAAGCGTTTGCGGATCATGGTGGTACTGGCATCGGCCAGTTGTAGCGCCGTTTCAATTCCTATCGCGTTCAGCTTTTTGGCTATGCGCCGCCCGATACCCCAGACCTCTTCTACCAGTACCTTATTCATCAATTTACGCTGCCGATCCAGGCTGGAAAGATCGACCACACCACCGGTCTGCTCCCACTTTTTGGCAGCAAAGTTTGCCAGCTTGGCTAGCGTCTTGGTCTGGGCTATCCCAACACCTACCGTTAATCCCGTCTCACGCAACACCTTCTTCCTGAGCTGCCGCCCGAACTGCTCCAGATTGTGGCAACTTGGCAGCGAAGACAGATCGAGAAAGCTTTCATCGATGGAGTAAATCTCAACGCGCGGCACCAACGCTTCCAATATCGTCATCACTCTGGCGGACATATCGGCATACAGCTCATAGTTGCTGCTAAACGCCACGCCACCAGCCCGCTCCAACTGCTGCCTGACCTTGAAATAAGGCCCGGTCATTGCCATCCCCAATGCCTTCGCCTCTTGGTTACGGGCAACCACGCAGCCATCATTGTTTGATAGCACCACGATTGGGCGGCCACGCAAATCGGGCCGCCACAACAATTCACAGCTGGCATAAAAGCTGTTCACGTCGGCCAGCGCGTACATTATTTCAATCTCGTAATGGTCGACACCACTACGCCGACAATATCTAAATCATCGGCACCGTCGTGTAGAGGGATGGGTTGGTAGTTGGGGTTCATCGGTTCTAGCTGTGGAACTGGCCGCAAGCAAAGCCGTTTAACGGTGAACTCCCCTGCGATGCTGGCGATCACGATATCGCCATGCTCGGCCCCAATACTGCGATCGACCACCAGCATCGAACCATCGACAATGCCCGCCTCCAGCATGCTTTCACCGGAGGCGTAGAGAAAGTAAGTGGCATTCGGATGGCTAACACAATACTCATTGAGATCGATCCTGGCATGGACGTAGTCCTGTGCCGGGCTGGGAAAGCCGGCAGGCACTCGATCGGAAAACAGTGGCAGGTACAATTTTTCTGGTGTTGGGGTTGGAGCAAAGTGTTTCATACGGCAAACCTTGATACTGTGTTTTTATACAGTATAGATATGCTCAATGGTTGGGGGAAGAACGATTTTCAACGTGAATGATATCGGTATGATCGCTAAGGAAAGAAAGTTGTTAGCTCTCTTTCCCTGATTCTAACCAGCAATTAATCAAAGACGCCATTAATCACCGAGGCGACAATCGCCGTGCTTAAGGCCACCAGAACTAAATCATTCCCAGCGATGCGCCATTCATAGCCCGGATACGATGGCAGTTGCCCCAGCATTGAAGCTGGTACCATTTTCTTGGCGATACCTGGCGGCAATGGCTTACCCCGTGTCAGGTTCTTGGCGATGCCGGGCGGTAAAGATTGATACCCCGTTAATCCGTAGTTCACCGCGAGGGGCCGCACCCGGTCATAATTGATATTCACGGTAACCAGATCGTCATGGCTCCCCTTGGCTTTTTTGCCTTTGTCCGAGTTTCCCTTCCCATGATTGTCTCCATGGTTGCCTGAATTCCCATGCCCGCCTCCGTTGCCATTTCCTGGATTGGCCATAACAGAGACTGAAGATAAAGACACAGCCGCAATCAACGCGAGTGCGATGGCCGAGCAGCGACGTTTACGCATGTTAAATGACCTTTATGGTGGGATACTTATTGAATCTATCCCTCACCAATCTGCCGGGCAAGATGGATTCATCCTATAGTTAGGTTATATTAGATTCACGCGGTGTTAGCTAACGAGGTGGCTGAATGAAAATTATTGCGGGTACGCTTTTAGTCATCCTGCTGGCAGGGTGCACTTCGGTCAGCGTTTCTGGCTCTGGCGGGAGTTCGGGGCGTTCAACGGCGACGATTGGCATCGGTTCCGGCACCATCCGTTGATGCGGGGGTTTGGCAAACTCATGCTTTGCCGTGCAGATCGATAATCTCATATTCCCCACCGATGATGGGTTTGCACAATATTTTATAGCCATCGCTATCAAAACCCGGCGCGGCAATCATTAGCTCGTCCGCTTCATCCAGATTCTCTACGGCGCCCAGCCACAGCCAGTGGTGGATAACATGGTATTGCGCCATATCGCTCCCCTGCTCTCGCAAGGCTATCGGGCCATTCCACGGCCAGCACACTAAACGGCTTTGCTCTAGCGCTGCAATCAGGCGCTGCTGATGATCGGCCAGGCTTTCTTTGCCGCAGCATGCGCCAGCACAACGCTTTAATGCCGAACGAAAACAAGCGCGACCCCGGCTCAATGGTTCAAGCCCTAACAGCCCATAGCAGAGCTGATGTTGGTCGGCGATAGACTGCAACGCTTGTAATGCCGCGCGCCGGTTGGCGAACAGGCCAAACAATCCGGCGTGCCGTGCAAAATCGACCTCTTTGGCATACACCACGGTGGGTTTGTCATCATTGAGTTGTAATGCGCACAGCTGCCTGTTGCGGCGCAGACGTTTATTGAACAACGGTTGTTGCTGCTTGATCAGTTGTGCCTCCAGCAACAAGGCCCCGATTTCCCCCGCCGTTCTGATAAAGGTGATACGCCTCGCTTGGCGTAGCATGGCGGCTTCGTCTGGGGTGCGCAAATGTGATAGTACTCGGCTGCGAATGTTGACGCTTTTACCAATATAGAGCGGCATGGTTTCGCTCTCGCCATGAAACACGTATACCCCTGGTAACGAAGGTAAACCCTCTAACCATTGGCGCAGGTGTTCTGGATACTGGTAAATCGCTTCCGCTTCAAATTCAAGCCTTGGCGCGGCATAACGTCTGGTCAATCGCACTCTCCATACTGATTTTTTATACAGTATAGCGGGGTTGGGCGAAGGTTTGAAGGGGATGGTGGTCAATGTTGCATCGGTGATTATCCCCTCACCCTAACCCTCTCCCAAAGGGCGAGGGGACTGTACGTGCCACATGTTGATACAGTGCCTGACTACGGCCACGGACTCGCTCCCTCTCCCTGTAGAAATGCTCATGTTGCCGACGATCTGTCCGGGGAGAGGATTGGGGTGAGGGGCAACAATTTTCGCGAAGAGCATAAAAAAGATTACAAATCAAAAGCATAAAAAAAGACCAAGTACGATTCCTATACTTGGTCTAGGGAAAGGGCTCTTGGGAGAGAGCCGTGCGCTAAAAGTTGGCATTTATGCAAGGTTTGTTCAACCGTGCTTTCTAAGAATAGTCTAAGGTGCAAGTTTTGCCAGCTCCGCGCACACGGTGATAGTTACAAACTGAAATTAGTTACGTACATCTCGTCACCCGCCGTAAACTTTTGCATAACTATCGAGTGGTTAGCGGATTAGTCCGCACACAATTTTTCTGCTCTTTCGCGGAAAGGTTGCACACTCATTTTGTGACCGGGGTTGTTGGCATCATCCAACAAGATCACATCCAGCGATTGAGCACGCTGCTGCCCCGCTTTCACCTGAGCTTCTGCCGCTTCATTGAGCGGATACTGCATCAGGGTGCTGTTATTCAGTACAAACAGAGCCTCCCCTTTGCGGCATTGAAGAGTGACCTCTTCTTTGGTGAACGCCCACTGTTTGCCGTACTCAAACTTGGTGATGTTAACCAGCTTATCCGCCGCCAACGCGCTTGTCGCCGTTGCCAGCAGCGCAATACCCACAATTAAAGATTTCATTTTTTTGGCCTTAAGTTGCGATTTGATTCGATTTTCCCGCAATTTGGGGGCATCCGGCAAGGCGCAATGTCATACCGGCGCATAGGTTGCAAACAAACTCACCAACAGCAGCACCGTTGCCCCCAATGCCACCTCAAGCCAGCAGGCTATCACCAACCCGCGCTGCGCCAGATTGGGTGTAGTGTGCATAGCAGGGACGATTACGTAACGGTTGGCCAATGCCACCATCACCATCAACGCTACCAATCCAGCCTTAACTAGTAGCAAACGCTGGTAGGCAGAGCCGAGATCGACCGGCCAATGGCCGAGGATAATCAAGCCGTTGATGATACCGGTCACGATCACTAATGCCACGGCAATATGGCCCCAGCGGGAGAAACGAATCAAGGTGGTGATAGCATCGCCACGCCACTGCGGTTGTGGCAAGTAACGCAGGCAAAGCAGTAACGGTAACAGGCTGCCGAACCAGTAGCCTGCGGCCAACATGTGCAGGGAGTGGTTAACACGGTGTGCTATTCCCAGTGCGCCCGCATGCATAGCCGCATGGCCGATAAACGCCATGTTGACCAACAGCAATACCGAACACAGAGTCAGCGCTTGCCCCCGCTTGCTCGCAGGCAGCAGCAAGGCTAGCAATGCCAGCAGGGAAAACCCCAGATGCCAGCGCCAGGCCTCGCCAAAGGTGGTGCCCAACACCGCCCACCAAATGCTCAATTGCCAGGTATCCGCCCAACCGTCACCCATTAATCCAGCCTGAATGGCGAGTATCAGCACGGCGGTTAATGCAGAGGTCCAGGTCGCGGCGAGCAGCAGTGGGCGCAAATCGCGGGTGATGATCGGGGAGAGGCGCTGTGGCGACAGAACGGCGGTGAACAGGCTGACGCCAAACATCAGCATCACCGCCGCAAAGTGCACAAAGCGACACAGTACAAACAGGGTCGCCAGAGTCATATCTTAGTTTACGGTAAAGCTGTACTGGCCTTTGGTTTTATGTCCATCCACGGAAACCACATGCCAGCTGACCTGGTATTTGCCCGCAGCCAGTTCAGCTTCAATCGGTACGTTAATCTGGGTGTTGTTGCTTGGCTCCAGATCCAGCTTGCCGGTTTTCACCACGGCGTTGTCCGGGCCAGTCACTTTGACACCGCTGAAATTAGGCTCAATGCCTTCGGAGAAATTCAGCGTCAATACTTTTGGCGCGGAGCTAACGGTAGCGTCTGCCGCCGGGGTCTGTACTTTCAGATGGGCATGCGCCAACGCCTGTTGTGAAGACAGGCCGACGAACAGCACGAAAACGGTTGAAAGCAGGCGATAGGAGGAACGAATTTTAGCGATCACGGAGGAGTCCTTTATCATTATAGAGAGGTGATAAGGGCCAAGACCGGTTATGCGGAGCGATGTTTCCGCAGCCTCAACCCACCACAATGATTGCGCTACGGGTAAAACAGCAGCAGAAGCTTGTTAACTCACTGTTAAAACTCGCTACTTACCGTCGCGTATCGGGTTAAATCATAACGACGGTGAATCGGCAAGTCGAGGACATCACTGATTTTTTGCGATCTGGCAGCACGTATCGCTATAACATTAGCTGAACGGGCGCAGCATGCAGCGCCCCTACGTTGAAAACCGTGCCAGAAAAAAAACTGCGTACGGTAAAAAATGATCGGGCGCAGCATGCAACGCCCCTACATGTCAGCATCAATTCGGCGCAAAAAAAAACCGCGTACGAGGAAAGTACGCGGTTTTCTAGATTGATAGTAAAAGCGGGTTATCAGGCCTGGCCGTTAGCGCTTTCTGCCGCAGCACCCATTCTCTTCAGATCTTTATCAATGAAGAACAGAGCCTTGCCGCTGCTGCCCACCAGAGCCAACTTGTCCAATACGGATTTGAACAGCTTCTCTTCTTCGTGCTGCTCGGCAACATACCACTGCAGGAAGTTGAAGGTGGAGTAATCTTGTGTGGTCATGGCCACGTGTGCCAACGCATTGATCTGGCGAGTGATCAGTTGCTCATGTTCGTAAGTCTGCTGGAAAACGTCAGCCAGTGATTCAAACTCTACCGGTGGTGCAGAAATGCTGCCAATCAGTGGCAATGCCCCGGTATCGCTGAGGTAGTCGAACAGACGCTGCATGTGCTGCATCTCTTCACGCGAATGATCTTTGAGGAACGCAGCGGCTCCTTCGAAGCCTTTATCGCTACACCAGGCGCTCATCTGCAAATACATATTGGCAGAATAGAATTCCAGATTCAGTTGCTCATTCAGCTTGTTGGTCATTTCTTGCGTTAGCATGAGGATCCCTTTTATTTTTTGCAGGTCATAAACTTAATTGAGCGCATTATGCCTTGATTAACACAAAATAAAAACAGTTGATTTACATTCATTAATTTTAATTTATTATTTTATTTAAATTCAGGCCGTTATGATTACACCGATATTTAACATTAAATTATTATGATAATCATTTTCATCTTTGTATTTAATCAAAAAGCGAATCATTCTTATTTGATAAAATAAATAAATCACATTGTGCCCAGCTATTATATAACCCTGTTGGATATAATGACTTCGGTTTGAGGCTTGCCAAGCGCGGCACAGTAGATTACCTTCTGCCCTGATTTGCTGTTGCACACTAGAGGAGAAGACCATGGGTTACAATCTGGCAGAGCTTTCCAAAGACGAAATGGACAAGGTGAACGTTGATCTGGCCGCGTCGGGTGTGGCATTCAAGGAACGCTACAATATGCCGGTGATCCCTGAAGTGGTGGAACGCGATCAGCCAAGACATTTGCAGGATTACTTCCGCGAGCGTGTGATGCACTATCGTGCCGAATCACACAAATTCTCTCGCCTGCCGTATGAGCCAAAAATGAAGTAATGCCCCTCACCCTAACCCTCTCCCAAAGGGAGAGGGGATCGAACGTGCCACTATTGATCACCGCATTCTGCCTCCCCCTCGACCATGATCTCTGCACCTGAACACATAGCCGCACTAACTCCCTCTCCTTTTTGGGGAGAGGGTTGGGGTGAGGGGGGAAAAGCGGACCTTAACCTCTGCTCATTTACCCGCAAAACGATCAGTAGCCAGCATCAACTGGTGCAAAATGCCCGGCTCGTCCGTTGAGTGCCCTGCCCCTTCCACAATATGCAGCTCCGCTTCTGGCCACGCCTTGGCCAGATCCCAGGCGTTTTGTACCTGACAGGCCATGTCGTAGCGCCCATGAACGATCACCCCTGGAATATGGCGGATCCGCGGGACATTGGTCAGCAGTTGGTCGTCGCTGTCGAGAAAGCCTTGGTGGGTAAAATAGTGGTTTTCGATCCGGGCAAAGGCCAGCGCGAAGTCATCTTCACCAAAGGAGGCGGCCGCATCGCTTGGCAACAGCGTCACCGTTTCCCCTTCCCACACGCTCCACAGTTTGGCAGCCTCAAGCTGGACTTGCAGATCCGGTGACGTCAGGCGTTGACGGTAAGCGGCAATGACATCCTTGCGTTCTTCTTCCGAGAGGATAGACAGCACCCGCTCCCATTTATCCGGGAAGAAGCGAGAAGCGCCGTCTTGATAGTACCAGCTCAGTTCCTGCTTACGCAGCGTGAAGATCCCCCGCAGCACCAACTCACTGACGCATTGCGGGTGCGTCTGCGCATAAGCCAGCGCCAGCGTAGAGCCCCAGGAACCACCAAACACCAGCCACTGTTCCACTCCGGCCAGCACACGCAATCTTTCGATGTCGGCAACCAAATGCCAGGTGGTGTTATTGTCCAGGCTGGCATGCGGTTTGGAGCGGCCACAGCCCCGTTGATCGAACAGCAATACCTTATAGCGCTGCGGATCGAACAGCTGGCGGTGATAAGGTGCACAACCACCGCCAGGCCCGCCGTGAATAAATACCGCAGGCTTACCGTTTGGATTGCCGCTCAGCTCCCAGTAGATCCGGTGCCCATCTCCAGTATCCAACCAACCGCTATCATAGGCGGCGATGGGTGGGTACAAACCTCGTAATTGTTCCATGGCGCGACGTCTCTCTGTGAGTGATACCTTCATCAAAGCCGAAGCCGCTCATCAGGTCAACGTTAAAACGCTAAAACCTCCGCCTATACCAACAAGTTAACGTGCGTTTGCTCAAAATGAAGTCGACTTGCTTTTGCGCATATGGGGTTCGCGCATTTCTTGCGCGGTTTTGGCTTCAATACTCAGCTCTGCCGTAGGACGTAATAACAGGCGTGGCAGGCCAATAGGCTCACCCGTTTCCAGACAATAACCGAAATCGCCGGTTTCCAGACGCTGCAAGGCGGCGGCCATTTTGGGCAGCAGACGAGTTTCCCGATCCAGTTGACGGAACAGCAGGCGCAAGTCTTCTTCGCGCGCGGCTTTATCCGCTTCATCACCGCTTATATCGCCGCTGTCTATATCGCGTTTTAGCACTTCGATGTGCTGCCAGAGTTTTTGTTGCTCGTCCAATAAGCGCTGGCGGAAAAACGCCCGCTGCTCTGTATTCATGTAATCAGATTCTGGCATCGCCAGCAGTTGTTGCTCGCTCAATAATGTCATGACTGTCATGGCACACTCCGTGTACATAGGTTTGTTACATTATAACATTTTTAACCCCTAAAAGCTTAATAATAAATAATCATTGGTTAAACAAGGCGTTGACGTTTCCATACCCTTTGCCGCTTGCATCTGTCAGCCGTTAGGCGGTTAATGGTTCGGCAAGCCACCCAACCATAGGTAACCAAGAGGCCATCATGAGTAAGGGAATGGACAGCAAGAAAAATGCGAAGAAGAAGCCGTTGAAAACTCCAGCCGAGAAAAAGGCGGAGAAACGCTCCAAGAAAGGACAGACGTCTGCATCTGGTGAGTAAATAAATCAGCTTCTGACCGTAGTTAAACCCGCCAAGGCGGGTTTTTTGTTGTCTGCGAAAAGGCAGGTTGGCATCAGCTCCTCACCTCGTTAAGCTAAGGCAAGAGACTTTTGCCGAGGACATCATGATATTACGTGTAATCGATACCGAAACCTGCGGGCTGGATGGCGGCGTGGTGGAAGTGGCTTCCGTTGATCTGATCGACGGACGCATCAGCAACCCGATGAGCGACCTGATCAGCCCGGACCGGCCAATCGGCCTTGACGCCATGGCCATTCACCACATCACCGAGCAGATGGTTGAAGGCAAACCGCGTATCGCCGTCGCGATTGGTCGCTATCAGGGCAGCCAATACTATGTCGCGCATAACGCCGCCTTTGATCGGGCCATGCTGCCGGAAATGAATGGCGCCTGGATTTGTACCGTCAAGCTGGCGCGTACGCTGTATCCAGACATTAAATATGGTAATCAATACCTGCGCTATGCGCTGAACCTGGATGTGCAACTGCCGCAGGACACCACGCTTTATCCCCATCGCGCGTTGTACGACTGTTACGTCACCGCGGCCCTGCTGCAACGTATTATGCAGGACTCCGGCTGGACGCCCGAACAGATGCTGGAAATCACCGAGCAGCCGGTATTGTTGAAAAAATTCAAGTTCGGTAAATACCGTGGGCAATCCATTGAGCAGGTGGCGCTGGACGATCCCGGCTATCTGCGCTGGATGCTGAAATCCATCAACGATCTCAGCCCGGATATGAAGCATACGCTGAAGTATTACCTGATAGGCTAATCAAACAGGCGCAGCATGCTGCGCCCCTTGTATGTTTAGAGG
>NZ_AYMQ01000033.1 GCF_000633355.1 Serratia sp. H1w | reverse complement strand
CAAGAAAACCGGGGCGGTTCATAACCCACAGGGCGCGATTGAGCTTCACATCGCCATCAATACCGGTAACAGCACGGGTGCGGCTGCTTTTCCCCTGAGCGGTTCGCCCTGACAATCCACCTTTCATCAGGTTCTCCTGCACGCGCTGGTAGACAGTCCACAGATCATCACTGTAGTCCTCCCGACGACGCGGGGTCAGCAACTGCGATACCGTGACCGGCTGGTGGTCCTCACCAAATCGATACTTCAGTGCGGCATTTGCCAGCGCGTGACGGGCCGGGGCTGGCAGCGCCAGCGACTGCATTGCATCGCGTTTCTCATCCACCCGGTCAAAGACCCCGAGCACTTCGTAAGCCCCTTCAATCACCTTCTCGACGACATTGCCTTTATGCGGTACCCGCACTTCTCCGAATGACTGCCCGCAGACCAGACCGTTGGTACAGACGCCTCGAAATAACCCCGGCAACATCTGGTAGCTTGATGAGCCGTCATGGCTGTTAAGTAGAATGATTTCCGGCACCTGATGTCCGGTCAGTTGACCGGCACGACGCAGGCGAAGCATGTGTTTGGTGTGCTCCCGCTTGCTCTGGTCGCGAACTTTTGTCTGGCAGGCAAAGAACGGCTCAAAGCCTTCACGCTGCAGGCTCTCAAGGATGGTGATGGTCGGGATGTAGGTATAACGGTCTGAACGAGATTCATGCTTGTCGCTCCCGAACACACTGGGGACATTGCTCATCAGCTCTTCGTGGGTCAGAGGCCGGTCACGGCGTATCTGGTTTATACGGCCAAAGCGGCTGGCTAATCGCATGGATAACTCCTTATACAGTGGGTAAAAATACAAAAGGCCACACTTCCCGAAGGAGGTGTGGCCTGACTTTGTTTATATCGGTGATGTGCTGGTGGTGGTTATGCAGGAAATTTGCGGATGCCATAACGAGTGATATACCGGTTCAGCCAGTAACCGGCATCCGGCTCAAAGTTCCAGGCTCGCCAGACCATGCAACGCTCATGACGGATAACCAGACGGAAATGTGTCCCCTGGTCGTCCTCTATAGCAACGTTGGAATATTGAGAGGCAACCGCCTCCGCCTGCTGGCGCGTAAACGGTCCATCAGGCAATTCAGTGAGTTCAGTCATACAGGCTCCTTAAAACAAAAAGCCCCTGTGGCATAAGCGACAGGGGCTGAATCAAGCGGGCAATCAAGCAGCTAGGATGCCTTACCACCGACAACCGTGACTTGTACCGGCCGGTAGTACTTCGGGTCGAAAACGGACAGTGGCAGGTCAATCTGATAACCATTACGCTCTTCCGTTGCCTTCATGATTTCGACGGAGCTGACGTTTTCCACGCATTCGTTCTCCAGCGAGGCCTCCTGAGAGCGAGTGGCATCGCTGTCGCCAAATGCAGCCACCGCCATATCCCCCATTGCCAGCGTGTTCCCCCCTTTATCTTTCAGACGCAGGGAAAGTGTCAAAGGCCCGACCCCTACACCACTTCCGCCGTTGTCCAGGCGAAACTGCCAGACGCAGACATTACCCGGCACCCAGACCATGTCAGTGTTGCGGATACTGATGTAACGCTGTTCTTCGGCCTGAGCAGGTGACAGCAGACAGAGGCTCAGAGCGAAAACTGAGATAACGCCTTTCAGCTTCATCATGGATTTTTCTCCTGATTCTCCGGCAGATAGAGTTTCCCCATTTCCTTGCCATCGTGCGAATACACCACTGATTTTTCACCCGTGTAGCTGTCGGTCTCAATCCTGAAGCTCAGAGTGATATTGTCGGCAAGGCACAGGGCTGCTATCAGCGGCTGCACCGTTTTCTGCTGCATGTCAGCAATGTAGTAATAATTACCTGACTCACAGCCTTCCGGCGACTGACGGGTTTTCATCACCGTGTATTGCGGTGTACCAAAGGCATCCTTTTTTACCCATTCCTGGGCAATATCGGATTTATGCGACACAATCTTGCTGAACGGTGGCGGAGCCAGGTCCTTAAACCGGGCTATCGTTTTCACGCCAGCATCTTCCATGCTGTCGCAGCCAGAGACTCCCATGGCACCGATAACTGTCAGAGCGGCAAGCACAGGTGGATACAATTTCTTCATGGTGCAGATTCCTTTCAGCAGTTGCCGGTGCGTCGGCACAACTCTGCCAGACTCTGTTGGGCTACCCACTGCTGCAGTTTCTGCTCTGAGGCAGAACGCTTCGCCGCCAGGGCAGCCTGCTGCTGTTTGTTAACACAGTTTTCCGGGAATGCAGCAAGCACCTGGTTGCTGTGAGGTTCGTCAGCCAGCTCCAGCTGATACTGGGTGTCGATGATAGTGAAGTAACACCCTTTCCCCTGGTCTTCGCCCTGGTAGACCGATGTCAGATCGGAGTAATAACCGCTGGCAGGTTTCAGATTCAGCCTGCGTACGGTATGCGTTTTCTTATCGGCGAGAAAATAAGCTCCACCTCCGCGCTGACGCAGCAGAAATTGTTTAGTCCAGGGGTAATTGCCAATGACACTGGCCTGGTAGAGCGTGTTGTTCAGCGTGTCATTGTCCATGCCATCGGCCGATTTCCAGCCATCCGCCTGCATGTACTGCCAGAATTTGACGGTACCCACGACAGTTTCGGCAGACGCCGGAAAGACAGCGCCAGCGCAGAGACTGACGGCCAGCGCCGTTGTGGTCAGTAATTTCTTCATCATGATTCCTTATGAGGTAAAAGACCGTCGCCGGTTCTGGCGAGCAGTGAGTGAAAAACGTGAAAATGGGGAAGGGCTCTGAGTAATTCCGGTTCGGCGAGAACGTTGCGAATCTGAAGGTCAGGCACGAACAGTTCCGGGTGCAAGGTAACCGCATGGATATCGTTCAGCGGAAACACCGCCACGCGATGATGATGCTCTCCAGTCAGATACCAGTGCCTGCCGCAGAGTACGAGGCGGTATGGTGCAAGCCCTGAACAGCGACAACCTTCAGCCAGCAGCGTCACACGGCGATGCTCTGATATGGCCCTGACAAGGCGTGTAAATATACCTGGCCTGGGTGGCGACAATGACTCTGCCCCTGCCCATATGAGGCAAGGAGACTCACCGGGCCCACTCAGCAGTGAGCTGACCATGTGGTTATCCATGTCAGGAAACAGGGCCTCCACACCTGACTGACGGGCAAAAGTCAGTACAGCCAGTTCACGCTGATGGCTACCTGAGAGCAGACGACAGGTGCCATCGCGATATTCCAGGTCCAGGTACATTAGTCGCTCACGAAAATCCCGGCGCAGGGTACGGATCGATACACCAAACTCAGCAGCAAGAAGGCCCATATCCAGTGTTTCGCCAGCAACAAGGCGGCTGATAATGAGGGACAGCCGAACCGCCAGCCGCTCATGGCGACGCTCAGTCTGGGACATTAGAGTTTCTCCATCCCGTTAACAGGCTGAAAATTAAGTGATTAGTGTAACGAAGGGGTCGGACAGGGTATGGACATGGGAAGGCGTATTTTTTCAGTGCGAGAATTGCAGCTGTAATGCGCCTTTGCGCGTTGAAGGTGAATTAATCGCTCATTAATTGAGCGAGGAAAGGACAGGAAGTGTCCGTCATAAGTTGTTGTCAGAAGAAGATCCAGTCCCAGACGGCACGTGCAACGGTCACCACAGCTTCTCGCACCGTCCGAATCACAGCCCTTACAGGCGCTGGCAGAAAAGATGATGACTCTACAGTGCCAATCATTTCATCCACGGCATGACCAAAGCGCTCGCGTGCCTGCTTTTTTACCGGCTCGGTGCAGAGCCTTCCGTGCAGTTGTGTTGTCAGTGGGCTGGTGGCCCGGTCAGGCAGGCTGCGCATCATCGTCTCTACCATCGCATCCAGCCCCCAACCCGTTCGGGCCGATACAACACAGACTGGATGGTGCGGCAGGAAGAGCTGCTGCACCGCGCTCCGCTTGGCCTCAATTGTCGATTGTTGGCTATGAGATGGTGTATTGCTGGTGGCATTCCACTGATGGCACGGTTCAGCCTTGTCAGCCTGATTAACCACGAACAGCACCCGATGCTGATACGCCAGCATCACCTTGCTATAGAAGTGTTCATCCACTGACAGTGCCCGGTCATCGGCTTTGATTACCCATAACACCAAATCCAGTTCGGGCAAGATCCGACGGTATAACGTGGTGTACTCCTCGTCACGTTCCTTACTTTCCCCCACTCCGGGTAAGTCGACCAATAACAGGCTGTGAGAGCCACTACTGATCCGGAAGCTCAGCACGTCGCGGGTGCAGGCTTCAACATTGCTCACAGGTGTTACCTCTCCCTGGAACAGCGCGTTACAGAGCGACGACTTACCCGCTCCGGTTTTACCCATGATGCCGATTACCGGCTCGTATTGAGTGAGACTGCGAAGACGTTCAAGGATAAGGTTGCGAAACGGGTGTGGCAGTGAAGCCAGAGGTTGCTCAAAGGCCTTAAGGCCGTCCAATTTTTGCATACGAAGATCTCAGCGTGAAAAATAACAAGCCCCGCAATCCGGTAAAGGATGCGGGTGATTCACTGAGATAATATCTGTCTGAAATTATTTGGAGTGTTCTTTAGTATTTTTACTTTTATATAGCCTAAGAATGGCACTCTCTATAATTGCGTTATTTGACATCGTATCTTTCATAGACATATCTCTCAGCATATCATGAGCTTGCTGAGAGATATTTACACTCATTGTCACAAGCTTTTTCTCTTCTTTATTTTTATTCCTGTTTTTCTGTGTAGACCAGGCGCTCTTAAACTTCCTAATGAACAACTCGACAGAATCCGGAGAGTGCAGGCTGTTTTTTCTCCACATAAAGTAACTGGCATAGCACCACGACATTATTTCTTCAGGAGAATTACCACAAATACGTTTCAGTCCAATTGATGTATTCCCCTTTAAGTAATCCCTTAACCAGGAACAGACATCAACTTTACTGGATCTAACACCCCTAAATAAATCATGTTGATCAAGTAACCCTGCCCACTCAATACTTTGATCCTTCATAAAGTCAGACTGTGTTATATAAAATATAGGCCATTCGTCCATGCAGCGACGTATTGCATCAATTCTTACATCATGACTGGGTTGTAATGACGTAGGGGATAAAAAATCGCTATTGTATTCAGGAGTTTCTGATTTTAATTTTTCATATAATACACAAGCCAACCACAAACTTGCTCGTGGATCATTACGATACCAATCCAGTTCATTTTCTGATGGAAAGCCGCTTGTATAGCTATTATCTACTTCAGCAAGGAAATCACTAATTTTTTGCTCTGGAATATTTAATGAAATAAGATAATTGAAAACCCTCACCTGATATGCCCGGTAATCTTTATCTATTCCACCAGATTGAAAACGATAATTATTCGCAATAAGTTTATTTTCAAGATTGCGTATCTTACTACTCTCATTTCCCACTAGCTTAACCATACCGGCACCTTCCTTGATATCACTAAGTGATTTACAGTGAATCAATGACTTTTAGCATAACCCCGCGCTGTATATCAATAACTTTCATGTGTAAGATCTAGGGGGGAAATGACAGTTATGTGATGTGGTTTACATATGCAAATGAGGATGATGATTTTCATTCTCTCTCCAAAGTTATACAGAGATTATTGCAGCCTTTATCAAGCCCACAATCATCTTGCATTTCTTCATTTATATTTTTAACCATTTTCACTATACGTAACGGTTAATTTTATCTGGAGTGGAAAAATATGGCCCTAGAAATAACATCTCATTATCTTCTATCTTTGAAAAACTCCAGCATTGATACCAAGGCAGGAACAGAGGTAAACATAACTCGCTTTTTTTACGTATCTCCACATGGATATGTCCCGGAGCAGTCGTCGTTATCAAACTTCACTAATCCGGCTTACCTTTCAAAACCGGAGAGACAAATCATGAATACCCCTACCTTGCTTACCGAAGATCAACTCGTTGACATGGTATTTATCACAACGCTTCTTCAGATGACAGATAAGTGGATTTATAAGCTCATTAAAGATGGTTCCTTTCCCAAACCTATCAAACTAGGGCGAAGTTCCCGATGGCTGAAAAGTGGAGTGGAAGCCTGGCTCCAGGAACGTGTCGACCAGTCCCGTAAATAACCTCCACTCCGACTAAACCCTCAGCAGACTAATAACTTCCCGGTATCTCCGGCGGTTTTCTGCTACCTGTAATTTAAGCCATAAGGAATATAAACCATGAAAGACTACAAGCCACGCTACGAGGAGCTGTATAAATATTATCAAACCTAGCTGACAGATTTCACGAAGCTGGCGATCAGATCGGGTATGTGTCACCAGAATATAGGTCACCATCATACCCTGACGGTTGGCAGCCTTAAGTTTCCAGGAGAAGAAGAGGTTATTTCCATCGTCCCACAATGCCTGCACCGTATTATTTATGGCAGAGCCGCAGCATCGATGACCGTCAATGACGATCTGAACGTCAGTTTATTAACTCAAGAGCATCTGCTGGCTCACCATCCCATGCTGGAGGGGATTTTGCTGTCTGAGTGTGTACGTTTAAAACAGCGTCCTCTGGCAAATAAACTCATCAGTTTATTTCGGCAGTTCAGTGGCTCTGAGTTACGTCTGAAGATGGTTTGGTTATGCTGGTACGATTTAATGCTAGGAAACTGTCTTGATGACTGGACCGATAATCTGAAACGCAGAACCTATGAGGAGCTTTGCAACTGGATCATCGGGAGGCAGGAGGAGAATTTGATGATAACTAGCGTAATGGATGAATACGTTACTTTCGCGTATCGCACAGTTGTCGATCCACTGATTTAACTTTCTGAAGTATTGGCAGGAAACATCGTTGTTCCGTTGTAAATGCATGTTATATGAGACAGCTAACTTCGGAGTGATTATTGACGGTAAAACAATCAGTTAAGCCTTGTGCCAAAAGGACTCTCTGAATGAGGATACTGTCGGATAGGTAATATATTACTTCAATACAATCAGTTACTAACACTTATGTTGTGAATGATGCTGTGCAGCCATGGCAGTCGTTGGTCAATCAACTAAGAACATCAGCATCCCATCTATTCCCCCAACCAAACCTTATGCCAGCCTGCTTTACGGGATAGCAGCACCATGCCTGATGTTCCTCGACAGGTGGAGGAAACCACTGTGTTTATTTTCGATAATACTAACCCTATGAAGCTCGACCCAAGCCAGGCACCTTTCAATGTGGCTTATCTACAAAGAACCGCTGAAGTGCTCTGCCACGCACTGAAGGAGCATCCACAAACCACAGTTATCAGGGTGGATTTGCACTTACCGGAAAACGGAGATTTGGGAGACAGTATTACCAGCGATGCTGATTTGAGCCCGGGACTGATGTCCCGGTTTATCGACTCACTGAAAGCTCAGATAGTCGCTTATCGGCAGAGAAGAGCCAAGGAAGGGAAACGAAGCCACCGTACTTCAGTACGTTACGTCTGGGTGCTGGAGCAACCGGAACTGGGCGGCAAGAAGCATTATCACCTGGCTCTCCTCGTCAACACCGACACGTTCAATGCTCTGGGAAGCTACGATGAACAGGGGAAAGGTCTGGCATCCCTGATTCAAAACGCCTGGCTGAGTGCGATGAAGAAACGAGACTGGTATGAATATCTGACGTTAGTCCATTTCCCGGGTAACCCCCTGGCTTTTCTGGAAATCAATAAGCCGGATTTCAGAAAGAAAGTGGATGCACTGACTTTCCGTCTGAGCTACATGGCAAAGCATCGCACCAAGCGATACAGCAGTACCGAACGCTCATTCGGCTGCAGTCAGGGCTGATATTCCCTGCATCCGTTTTGCTGATGGCGATTTATTTACGCCACAATGCCACAGTCTGACAACCACACCGCAGGTCCCCTTTCAATCCCTTTAATCCATTCAACCGCATGGCGTCTGTCTACTCTTCAGGGACGGCTTACGCCTGCCTGCAGGAACATGACTATGTTTGCTAAATCCGTTACCGCTCTCGACGGTAACGGTAGCCTAGGCGGGGCTCGTACCGCGCAGACAGCGCCTTACGATCACTATACCAGCCCTCTCTGCAACAGAGTGCTGCAATACCACCCTGAGTTCGACACCGAATGTCCGTGGTTTGAGCACACCGAAACGGGTCTCACCAACAATGGTCGACAGCATTGTCCCTATGCCAATCCGGATGCTAGTGAACAGCAACTGGTCAGACGGTTACAGCGCCTCCTCCCCGATGCTACTCCCGGGTCAGTAAAGCCGACTGGCAGTGCAGACAATGCAAGACCAGTTACTATGGTGAACGTTACTGCCTAACCTGTCGTACCGGAGACTTTAGCCAGTCAAAATGGGTGACATCATGATAATGTTGAAGTGTTTCTCGCCACCAACGCACTGGGTAATTATATCACCGCTGATAGGCTGTCAGTAAAGGAGCCAGGACCTGGAGCTGCATATCATACGGCTCTGGACTCATCCTTCATGTGGGCTCACAGTATGAAGCGCCGTGGTTTGAACTCGACCGGCGTAATACGACAAGCAAGCGGCTGTTGAACTGCGCGCACTTGGAACCAGAGGTAAAAGTAAATTCGAAGGACAATAAACTGAGGACCATGTTGTTGTCACCAGCGGTAGTGGATTTGGCGAAATCGGCCACTGGCGCATCACAGGGAAAAAGAACTTTGCCGATGTGGAAATCTCGGGTGCCCCGAAACCGTAACGGTGCTGTGAGCACTGGGGAAACGCACTGAAGTGAACACCTCAGCGTTAATAGCGACGAGTTGCAGGTCGCTATCCACTATCTGTCGTATTTTTTTCCTAAAAGACTCTTCGGCTTTGGGGCTTTGCCGCTAACCCTGCAGTTTAGGCAAACTTTTACGGTGGGTTTATTCAGCAGAACTCCTTCGTCAACATACCACTGCCAAAACTTATAATCGGGCATCACAGCCACTAATTTGAAATTTATAGCGCAGCAAGAAGCCAGCTGGAATCAGCTCTTATCAATTTTGTATATGGCTCGTAGCCTGTTGAAAGTAGGCTCCTTTTGACATAAGCAATCCTGTATGCGGGTCCTTTCCCCTTCCTGTTTAGTTCTGTTATGACTTTCAGGCAACGAACTTAGACCATGACAATGGCCTGCCCCATTGATTTATTCGTCGGGCTGACAGCTATATCTAAACTTGATAGCGGTTCAAGAAGCCTGAATACTGATATAAATAGCGTTAAACAAATATCAAAGAATGACCTTATCTGGCGTGAATTTAGATTAAACATACGCAAGGAACAGTGGGAAGATGGCTACCATTCATTTAATAGCAGGTACTGAAGGGGCAAAACGCAATGTTGTTCTGATACATGGTCTCGGTGGCCATTACCGTAAAACCTGGACTGCCGGAAAGGATAAACGTCAGTTCTGGCCTGAATGGTTACAGCAGGATGATCCGGATCTGCGAATCTGGGCTGTCGAATATGAAACCAGTCTCCTGACCTGGTTGCAACCCGACATGGGCTTGAAGGATCGGGCTCAGAACATATTTAAATTGCTACTTCTGCAGAATGACATCACTCGCGGAGAAGTTATTTTCATCGGTCACAGTCAGGGCGGATTGCTGATTAAACAAATAATCCGGCTTGCTTGTGACCGAAAGGATGAGCCTGAGGTCAGCGTACTGCTGAATAGTATCACCGCCGTTGCCTTTCTTGGTACCCCCCATCAGGGTTCTGATGTCTCGAGTTTAGGTAATTCCTTACCCGCAAGATTGCTGACATTTGCCTGCCTCGGAGGACGACCGTCAGCCATGACGGCCTATCTTTACCGCAACAACCCCGATTTGCGCGAACTCAACGTCTGGTATCGCAACTGGGACCGCACCTTTACCGGTAAGCGTCTGGTCCTCGGCGAAAGCCGAAAATTATACGGGCTTGCTAAGATTGTCAAACCAGACAGTGCAGACCCGGGAATCCAAGCAGAGATGGTTATGGTCGATGCTGATCATAACGGGATCTGCAAACCTGATTCGAGGCAGAATGAGGTGTATCAGCATGTGCTGAACTTTGTTAAGTCGGCGAAAATCACCCCACAGCATCTCTGGCTAATGAAGCATTTTGGCAGTCAGGTCAGTGGCTGGCGCGGATACCAGAACTGGTCAGGCGCTACGCAAGACGTTGATGGACGTTATATTATTGATGATAAGGTCAAGTTCAGCGATGCGACTATCGATGCTGGCAGGAAAATCACGGCTGAAGAGATGCTGGACGCGATCAGACAAAAGCTCGCTGTGCCCGGTGCGGTACTCCGCTTGGTCGGACTGTCTGGGGTCGGGAAGACCCGCTTTGTACAGGCCCTCTTTGAAACAAACATCGGTCGGGCAGCTCTCTCCCCCGACACTGTTTTTTATACCGATGCCGGAGGCCAAGCGTTTCCAGCTCCAGATGCTCTGCTGGAAAAACTCAAATCCACGGCCCAGGAGGCGGTGGTTGTCGTCGACAACTGTGCCCCGGCCTTGCATAACTCACTGAACAGTGTGTTAAACGCCGATCCTGGGCCTGCGCGTTCCCGTCTTCTGACCGTGGAGTATGATGTTCGGGATGATATTCCAGATAACACCGATGTTATCTCGATGGAGGCCAGCTCTGGAGAACTGATTGAGGCCTTAATATCTGGCTATTTCCCTGACATCAGCCAGGCTAGTCGAAGTACCATTGCAGAATTCTCGGGAGGGAATGCCCGTGTTGCACTGGCGCTAGCTGCCACCATCGGCCGGGGAGAGAATATTTCCAGACTGAGGAGCAGCGAATTGTTCAGCAGGCTCTTTGATCAACGCCATTCAGCCAGCCCGGAGTTGATGCGGGCAGGCTCTCTCCTCTCACTGGTCTATTCTTTCCGCTTTACCGCCGGGGACGGATACAGCGATGAACTGACCGTAATGGCCCGTCTTGCCCGTCTTCATCATAACGACCTGTATGCTAGCGCGCAGGAAATTCAGCGGCGCGGGCTGGCTCAGGTGCGGGGAGACTGGATGGCCATTCTTCCGCATCCTGTTGCGAATGGACTCGCCCAGCGGGCACTGGAAGACATTCCGCACGCACAGATCCTATCGGCTCTGGATCCGGACCAACATGAACGTCTGTTCAGGTCATTTACTCGCCGGCTGGGTTATCTCTCGGATTCCCGGGAAGCGGCAGCCATGGCAGATAAAATGCTGACTTCTGACGGCTTATTTGACAGGATGCTCGCCCGGGGGAAGGACCGATACACTGAGATCTTTTCCCTGATTGCCAGTGTCGCCCCGGTAGCCCAGGAGCAGACCCTAGACTTCATTACACGAACCGGTGACCAAGTGCCTGACGGCGGGTTCTTTACGCGTGACAATCCGGCATTTACCGTGATTGCTCGTCTGCTTCGCTCGCTGGCCTATGAGGCACGCTATTTTGAGCAGTGCGTCTGGCTGCTGTGCCGCTTTGCCGACAATGAGAAGGCAAACGAAAACAATGCCTCCAGTACCGACCTTCTGTGCACCCTGTTCCACATCCATCTTTCCGGCACCCATGCGCCGTTAACGATGCGTCTGAACATCATCGATACACTGCTCCTCGAACAGCGCACGGGTCTGGCATCTCGCCTGCTACAAAGCCTGCTTAAATCATCGCATTTTACTTCTTTCCAAGGCTTCGACTTCGGGGCTCAGGTTCGTGACTTTGGTTATCTTCCTCAGACGATGAACGACTACGAAACCTGGTTCTGCAGAGTTCTGGACTTTCTCATCGCCAGCTGTAATAGGCATTCGGAGTTTTCCCGGGAGGCATGCAGGTTAGTTCATAGCTCGTTCAGATCGTTATGGAAGATCAAACCCGCACAAGTCCAGCTTGTCACGCTGATTGAAAAACTCATCGGAACGCCGGGTGATGAAGTGTTGTGGCCGACCGTCAAACAGGTCATTCATTTCGACGTCGAGAAACAAACCGAAGCAGAATGGGAAGCCCTGCAGCAGCTCGAACAACTGACCCGACCGGATAGCCTAGCACAGAAACTCAACATCTTTATTTTTTCACAGCAACAGAGTTTTTATGGCCTCGGGGAAAAGGATGAGGACGGGGAAAATCACACTTCCGGATATGACGTTGCCAACAAATTGGCTGCTGCCCTCGGCAGAGACGTAGCATCCTGCTTGCCAGACCTCAGGGACAGCATTATTTACCGTGCCTTGCTTGAGGACAGCGACTATGGACGGATGATGGAATTTTCGACCGTGTTGGGCAAAGAGATTTCAGATCCTCAGGATTTCTGCCAGAAACTTAATACCCAGATAACCCGACTAGGCGCAGAGAACATTAAAAATGTCTTTCTTTGTGGTTCGTTACGGGGAATTTATCACCAGGATTCCGCGCTCTGTCATGCCGTTCTGGATGCCTGGCTGCACATGCCTAAGATGGAGAAGCACTTTGCAATAATACAGGCGCACATTCCGATGGATGCAAACAGCATTGAGCGAGTTATGCACCATCTTGAGGACCCGGAAAAAGATGTGAGTGGCTACCGAATATTAGCCAGTGGCAGGCGGCATGCCATTATCCCCGACAGTTCGCTCATCGAACTCCTGCAACTGATGTGGCGCCATCAAAATGGCCCCTCCACTGCGTTCGATATCCTTTCGATGCGGGTTCATGATGACGGTCGCGACGGCTATGTCTGCAGTGAGCCTCTGCTGGAGCTCGCGCGTAGGTGGATCTGCGCCATCATCTATGGGCATCCGGTACCGACCAGAGATATTCCCAAATATAACATCTCTGCGATCGCGAAACGTGCATTTCAGGCGTGTTCTGCTGAGCAGGCTCGCGACCTGCTGGCAGCCATTGTCCGGTCATCAGAACGCTATACTCTGCATGATTATGACTTCACCGAGGTGCTCGGCCTCATCTGTCACTACCAGCCGCAAGTTATTCTTGACCGCTTATGTCCTGCACCCGGCGTCGTTGATGAAGCCTTCCGTGACGTTGTTTCACAGCGGTCTTACAGCAAAGACCAGCCTCTGACGGTACTGCCAATGGCAGTCACAATGGCCTGGTGTCAGCAGGATCCTCGGACCCGCTATCCATGCCTGGCAACACTGATTTCTCCGTATGAAAAATCCGGGGAACATCTCGTGTGGACCGCCCTGGCCAGCGCCCTGATTGCAGGAGCTCCTTCACCCGAACCGGTGCTATCGGGCTTGGTGCATAATGCCTCTGCAGATGACGACTTAGGCTCCAGAGCAGCCTGTGCAGAGGATAAATTGACATTGCTCGCTGAGCTTCGCAACAGCGGAAGTCCGGAGCTTGCGCTTGCAGCCTCGCGGATGATGGACGAAGTGCAAGAACGGTTCGACAGAGACCAGCAGAGGAGCGCGAGACTAAACAAAAGGGATAGTGAACAGTTCGAATATTAATGCAGAATAGCTCCCCTCACTATGAAGTATGCTTTACATCATAAAGCCCGCAATGCGGGCTGTTTTGGTGAAAGTAATTTTCGGCTAATTGGACGCCACTACATGTAGTACAGCCCTTTCCGAATAGCCTTTACCATAATTTCCCTACTGCACGCCTAAGTAAAACTTACCTTTTTATCTACAGCAATATCTGAATTTGATGTACAGACGTCCATGGTCGAAGCCCCACCAACTTGATAAACTCTCTGGTAAATTCTTACGCGACAGAAACTATTTGGACGATTGTGTCGTCACCTCTTTGCCGCGTTACATGCTTTGTTTTTACCGGACACCATATGGCTATCAAGAAGAACGAACTTTACTCCTCCCTTTGGGCGAGCTGCGACGAGTTGCGTGGCGGAATGGATGCTTCACAGTACAAAGACTATGTGTTGACCCTACTGTTTATGAAGTACGTCTCTGACAAAGCTAAGGGCAACCCTTACGCGATGATTGAAGTGCCGGAAGGTGCAAGTTTCGACGATATGGTTGCTCTCAAGGGCAACAAAGAAATTGGCGAAAAAATTAACAAAACCATCAGATTACTTGCTGAAGCTAATGACCTGAAAGGTGTTATCGACATTGCCGACTTCAATGATGAAGACAAGCTGGGCAAAGGCAAGGAGATGATCGACCGCCTTTCCAAGCTGGTGGCAATCTTCGAAGGGTTGGATCTCTCAGCCAACCGCGTTGATGGAGACGATCTGCTGGGTGATGCCTACGAATATTTAATGCGTCACTTTGCTACAGAGTCAGGTAAATCCAAGGGGCAGTTTTACACCCCGGCAGAGGTGTCACGCATTCTGGCGAAAGTGATTGGCATCAGTAAACAGACACCACAAGATGCTACCGTTTATGACCCTACCTGTGGTTCAGGCTCACTGCTGTTGAAAGCCAGTGACGAAGCCGGTCCGAAAGGGCTGACCATTTATGGCCAAGAGATGGATTATGCGACCAGCGCACTGGCACGCATGAACATGATCCTGCATAACAACGCCACCGCTAAAATCTGGAAAGGTAACACCTTAGCCGATCCACATTGGAAGGATGGCAACGATAACCTTAAAACCTTCGACTTTGCTGTAGCTAACCCCCCTTTCTCCAACAAAAACTGGACCAGCGGGCTGGATGCTGCAAACGATACTTTTGACCGTTTTGTCTGGGGGACCCCACCCGAAAAGAACGGCGACTACGCTTTCCTGCTGCACATCATCAAGAGTCTCAAGAGCACAGCTAAAGGCGCAGTGATCCTGCCACACGGCGTACTGTTCCGGGGCAATGCCGAAGCACGTATTCGTGAAAATCTGCTCAAGCAAGGTTACATCAAAGGCATCATTGGCCTGCCCGCTAACTTGTTCTACGGCACGGGTATCCCGGCATGCATTATTGTCATCGATAAAGAAGATGCTCGACTCAGAGCGTTCAATGCTAATGGTGAGAGTCAACAAGGTATCTTTATGATCGATGCCAGTAATGGCTTTATTAAGGATGGCAATAAAAATCGCCTACGCGCCCAGGACATCCATAAAATTGTTGATGTATTTAATCGTGAGCAGGAAATCCCCCGCTTCAGTCGCATGGTACCGCTGTCAGAAATTGCAGCCAACGACTTCAACCTCAATATCCCTCGCTATATCGACAGCAGCGATCCGGAAGATCTGCATGACCTTTCTGGCCATTTGGCTGGAGGTATTCCCGATCGCGATATTGATGCTCTCAGTGCTTACTGGAAAATTTTCCCGACTTTACGTCAGGATCTGTTCGAACCTGCCCGGCCTGGTTACAGCGATGCTCGAGTCGAAGCAAGTGAAGTTAAGACCACCATACTGGCACACCCGGAATTTGCCGCTTTCAGAGCTGGAGCACTGGTACCCTTTGAAAAGTGGTTTGCAGGTTGTCAGCTTGAAGAAATTGCTCGTGGAGACTCACCGAAACAGCTGATTGAAGAAATTGGCGAGCGGCTCCTCGCTGCCTATGCTTCTGAAGCTACAGCTGACACTCCGTTGCTCGAGAACTACGCTATCTATCAGTTACTAATGGACTACTGGATGGATGTGATGCAGGACGACGTTTATGTCCTGAGTCAGGATGGCTGGCAGGCGGGCAAAGTGCTTCGTGAACTTATTGTCGAAAAAGGAGAAAAACTCAAAGAAACACCGGATCTGGTAATTGGCAAGAAAAAGTATACGGCTGAACTTTTGCCGCCAGTACTTTTAGTAACTCGCTATTTTGCTACCGAGAAGCTGGAACTTGATCAACTTCAGGTCGCTCATGATGAAGCTGCCCAAGCACTTGAAAGTTTCCTTGAAGAAAACGGCGATGAAGATGGGTTACTTGCCGATGCGGTAAATGATAAAGACAAAGTCACTGCTGCCAGCATTAAGGCACGATTTAAAATTGCCACAGATAGAGAGGAAAAGGCAGTACTAAAAGCTGCTCAGGCATTGTTCGATGCTGAAACCAAAACCAAAAAAGCGCATAAGGATGCTCAGGAAAAATTGGATCTTACAGTTTTTTCTCATTACCCAAAACTCACTGATAACGACATTAAAGTTCTACTGGTACAAGATAAATGGAAGGTTAGCCTTTCCGGAGCTCTAAACACCGAGATTGAACGTGTCACTCAGCGACTAGCAAACCGTGTTAAAGAACTGGAAGAACGTTATAGCGCGGCTCTGTCTGAACTAACAAAAAACGTAACGGAGCTAGAGGCCAAAGTCATAGCTCATCTGCAGGCGATGGGCATAGAGTGAGTACAATGAGCAATCCGCAAATGACACTGAACGAGAAAACAATGTCGATGAAACAGGAGGCAGTTCCACTTGGTTTTAAACAAACAGAAGTGGGGATAATACCTAAGGATTGGATGGTAATTAATATAGCCAAAACTATGAAATTAATTAATGGTTATGGTTTCAAGCCATCACAATGGGAAAAAGAAGGCTTACCAATAATTAGAATTCAAAATCTTAATGACTCACATGCACCGTATAACTATTTTACCGGGGTTATTGATACAAAATTTCATATAAAAAAAGGCGATTTACTATTCGCTTGGTCTGGTTCAAAAGGAGTTTCTTTTGGAGCTAGAGTATGGCAAGGGAAAAAAGCAATACTAAATCAGCATATATTCAAAGTCATCCCTGATGAAAACTTTGTTACAGCAAGTTATTCCTATTACGTACTTCGAAAGGTCCAGGAGCAAATTGAAAAAATGGCTCATGGATTTAAATCATCTTTCGTTCATGTAAAAAAAGGTGATCTTGAAAACACCCCGCTTCCAATCCCGCCAAAGAATGAACAAACAGCCATCGCAAATGTGCTCTCTGATACCGATACACTGATTACTGAACTTGAGCATTTAATCACCAAAAAGCATTCCATCAAAACCGCCACCATGCAGCAACTACTGACTGGTCATACTCGCCTACCGCAATTTTCTAAATATCCAGATGGAACTTTTAAAGGTTATAAGCCTAGCGATTTTGGACTAATTCCGGAAGATTGGAACATCGTATGTATTCAAGAAGTTGGAGTTGTTGACCCAGAAAATTTATCCGTTAACACTCAAAAAAACTATGAGTTTAATTATATTTCTCTTGAGAGTATTGAAGCTGGCTCTTTACTTGAGACAACCAAACATACCTTTTCGACAGCTCCGTCAAGGGCCAGACGTGTCCTGCGGTTCAACGATTTGCTTGTCTCAACAGTGAGGCCAAATCTCATGTCGCATTACTTTATTGCTAATGAGATTCAGAATTTTATCGGTTCAACTGGTTTCAGTGTAATTAGATGCAAGCAGCAAAAATTCTGTGCAGCTTATTTATACCAGCATTTATTTCACTCTGTAATAAACAAGCAAATAGATATGTTAATAACCGGTTCTAATTATCCGGCGATAAATAGTACTGATGTCAAAAATTTAAAATTTCCTGCAGGGAGCTTAGAAGAGCAAACTGCCATCGCCACCATCCTCTCAGATATGGATACTGAACTCGAGGTATTAGAGCAAAAGCTCGCCAAATTCCGCGATATAAAACAAGGAATGATGCAACAACTGCTGACCGGCCGTATCCGTTTACCGTTGGAACAGCAGCCATGAAACATGCCCTTGATAAGACAGTTCTGTCGGTCAAGGGTCTACTGAGCCTGACTGACGTAACCATTCCGGCCTATCAGCGTCCTTATAAATGGACGGTAAAAAATATCAGCGAACTGTTTACGGACATAAACAGTCATCTCGATAAATCAGCCTACCGCTTGGGCTCAGTAGTGTTTCATCAGCCTAGGAGCAATGTAGAACATAGACTGGATATCGTCGATGGTCAGCAACGAACTCTGACATTAATGCTGGCAGTATGGGCCATTATCGAAACCCGACTTGCTGAGTTAGAACGTCAGGATTTGCAGGAAGCGCTAACCCAGCTAAAGCCCTCCGTTGAAGGTTTTATGGGACGGCAACGCTTTCCCAGTCAGGTATCGGAATACAATCTATACCAGAATTATCAGGAGTTAAAACGTAAGGTTAGCCATCGAGAATTCAGCGAAGAGCATATCAATTTTCTTCTCAATCGCTGCCAGATCGTGGTCTTTGTGCTGACTGAGCTTTCTGAAACCTTTCAGTTCTTCGACTCACAAAATGCTCGTGGGCGGGATCTGGATCCTCACGATCTGCTTAAAGCCTTCCATCTACGTGAATTCGCCAGCCATGAGGCAGAACTGAAAGCTGCATCCGTTGCTCATTGGGAGGGATTACCCAGCGATGAGCTGGCTGATCTTTTCGCATCCTATCTCTACAGGGTACGTCAGTGGTCGCAGGGAAATTCAGCTCGTTTCTTTGGTAAGGATGAAGTCGGCCTATTCAAAGGGATCAACCTTGATCAGATTGGTCAGTTCCCTTATGTGGAATCTTTGCGCATAGCGCACCATTTTGTAGATGACTATAACAATCAGTACCAGCGCAAGATTGATGGCCAGAAAATGCGTTTCCCTTTCCATCTCGATCAGATGATTATCAATGGAAGACGCTTTTTCGAGATGGCAGAACATTACCAGCAACAGGTATCGGCAATTATCTCCAGTGAGCATGCCAGCACTCATACTCAAAAACCGTTAATGATTCAAGGCGCAGCCCTTGGTGAAATGGCGACTCAGATACTAAGAACGTTAAATAGCTATCACAATCGCTATCGGACAGGAGATCAATATATACGCACTATGTTTGATTGTGCTCTGATCTTTTATATCGATAAATTTGGTGGGCAGTCCTTATCTGCAGCGATTGAAAAAAGCTTTATCTGGGCCTATAGATGCCGAATCCGACAGCAGGTGGTACAGCTAGCTACTATGGATAAGTATGTGCTGGAAAATAATCTGTTCCGGGTAATCAAAGAGGCCAGAGTACCTGGTGATGTGCTATCTATGCCATTACTCACAGTTAGGGCATCAGAAAATCACAATAACCGCCTAAAAGGTAACTATGAACAAGATGAATTGGTGAGGCTGTTCAAGGAGATGAACTACTATGAGTGATGCAAAGGTAACATCCTTCACTGTAAGATCATTACTGGGTGATGCATCTCATTATCTTATCCCCATGTACCAGCGTAACTATGCCTGGGGAGAAGGTGAGATCACTCAACTTGTGCAGGACATACTCGACTACCAGCGAAAAAGCCTTCATAGCCCACTCCCTCAAACTTACTACATCGGTACGTTGGTCGTGTTCACTCGCCCTGATGGGCAGTCAGAGATAATCGACGGACAGCAGCGTTTCACTACCCTATCCCTTCTTGCTACCTGGTTAAAAAAACAAGCGGGATCCACGCTGGATATGAGCTGGTACCAGGGCATTAATCTGGGGTTCGAGAGTAGACCAAAATCCAGTGAGACCTTTGCACGCCTCTGGCAAGGCGTCGAACCACATAAACTTCGAAGCAAGGAGTTTAACGAAGGGTTGATTAATGGCTATGAGCTGATTGGCAAAGTGTTGCGCGACTTGAAGCTAGTTGGAGAGCCATTAAACCATTTTTGTACCTATCTATTCGACTATGTACAAATTGCCCGAATAGAAGTACCTGCCGATACCGACCTCAATCATTTTTTTGAGGTAATGAACAATCGAGGCGAGCAACTTGAAAAGCATGAAGTGGTGAAAGCGCGACTCATGGCTGCGCTCAACAAGATAACGGACCAGCAAGATCGACAGAGCAGCCTGAACACCCTCTCACGAGTTTGGGATGCCAGCTCCAACATGGAACGTTACGTCCAATACGGTTTCACACCAGCCGAGCGTCATCGTTTATTTGGTCAGGAAAATTGGGGGGAGTTTGTGCCTGCTGATTTTAAATCGCTAGCTGACATGCTTATCTCATCGGCTTCGGAGCTTAGTACAACAGAGAACCAAACAAACCGCACACTGGCTGACATTATCAAGTCATCTTCAACCATAAGTGGTGATAGAGGTGATGAAGATGAAGGTAGCTCAGATCGGTTTAATAGTGTTATCAACTTCTCCAACTTCCTGCTCCATGTGCTGCGTGTCTGCAGCAACACAGGTAAGAACAAAGTAGATGTTCCGCTTGACGACAAACAATTAATCGAACAGTTCGAACTTCGGTTATTAAAGCAGAATGACCCGGTTAAAGCGGTACAGGATTTCGTCTTTGCACTTCTCAAATGCAAATATCTTTTTGATCAGTTCGTGATAAAACGAGAGTTCGCCAAAGGTAGCGATGGCTGGAGTTTGAAGCGCCTGCGTTGGTATTCGGAGAAGAGTACCAGTTATACCAATACGTTTAATGAAGATGAGGGTAACAATACCGGCATCAACCGGCAGATTTTGATGTTACTTTCCGCATTCCACGTTTCGACCCCTACTCTGGTTTATAAACACTGGTTGAATGGGGCCTTGTACTATCTGTTTAATGCCTATTCCGCTGAAAACCAGATAGATGCAAGGAAGTACCTCGGGTATCTGGAGCATCTCGCCTCCTCGTTTGTCTTTCAAAACTTCCTGGCAGAACAAGAACCAAAATCATATTTTGAGATTATCTACGGTAAAGAGCTACATCTCCAACCTGTGGTACTGTCGGACAAGATTAAGAAGAAGATGCGCTTTGGGATGGTAGCAAACAACCTGGTATTCAATTACCTGGACTACTTACTCTGGTGCCGTGACAGACATAAAGCTGAAGTAGTCAAACGTTTCGAATTTACCTTCCGGAGTTCAGTAGAGCATTTCTATCCCCAGCACCCCATGGATGGCTATAGGACATTACCAGATACATCGTTGCATACCTTCGGCAACCTCAGTCTGATTAGCCACAGCAAGAATTCGCGATTGAGTAATTTCCAGCCAAAACAAAAGCAAGAGCACTTCGAAGCGAGTCTGGAACGGAATGAAATTGATAATCTGAAACTGCTCGCCATGATCGAGCTGATGAAGAAGAACAATCAGTGGGGGGAAGAAGAAATCGCCACTCACGAAGCGGAAATGCTGGCAGTGTTAAGCAGTGTCGATGGTAGTGATAGCGTATTAAGGGAGGTGTTATGAACAGTGTTGGCCAACGTGAACGCATAACACAAAAACGTGTTATCCAGTTATTCACCAAACATCTCGGTTATCACTATCTTGGTAACTGGCATAAACGAGAAGACAACCGGAATATTGAACCAGGCTTAGTTTCTGCCTGGTTAACAAAACGCGGCGTTTCAGAAGTACTAATAGCCAGAGCATTACGGCAACTGGATCGAGCCGCAAGTCTTGGTGAAGGCCGTATCCTCTATGATGCAAACAAAGAGGTGTATCGCCTGCTACGCTACGGCGTGAAGGATAAAGAAGGTGCTGGTGAGCAGAATCAAACCGTGTGGTTGGTGGACTGGAAAAATCCAGAAGCCAATGATTTTGCTATAGCTGAAGAAGTGACCTACAACGGTGAAAATAAAAAGCGCCCGGATTTGGTGCTGTATGTTAACGGTATTGCGCTTGGTGTCATTGAGCTAAAACGTTCTACAGTTTCAGTTTCAGAGGGCATCCGCCAAAACCTCGATAATCAGCAAAAAGCCTTCATCCGCAACTTCTTCACTACCATCCAACTGGTGATGGCCGGTAATGATTTAGAAGGGCTTCGCTATGGTGTAATCGAAACGCCGGAGAAATATTACCTTCAATGGAAAGAAGCCGCGGAATCACCTCACGCCTACATGCTTGATCGTCACCTGGCTCAGATATGCAATAAACAGCGCCTGCTGGAATTGATCCACGACTTTATCGTTTTCGATGCTGGAGTGAAAAAAACCTGCCGTCATAACCAATATTTTGGCGTCACTGCAACGAAACCTTTTATTCAACGCAATGAAGGCGGGATTATCTGGCATACCCAGGGCAGTGGTAAAAGTCTGACTATGGTTTGGCTAGCAAAATGGATCAGAGAAAATATTACCGACAGCCGAGTTTTAATCATTACCGACCGTACAGAACTTGATGAACAGATTGAGAAAGTGTTTAACGGTGTGGAAGAAGAGATCCTTCGCACTCGGAGCGGTGCGGATCTGGTGACTCGCCTGAATCAAACCAAGCCCTGGCTTATATGCTCGTTAGTGCATAAGTTTGGTCGTCAGGAGGAGGATGACAAAGACGCTGACACAGACGATTTTATCGAACAAATAAAACGAAATATCCCTGCCGATTTTAGCCCGAAGGGAAAATTATTCGTGTTTGTGGATGAGTGCCACCGAACCCAATCCGGCAAATTGCATGCGGCAATGACAAGCATTTTGCCAGATGCACAATTTATCGGTTTCACCGGTACCCCGCTGATGAAGAAAGATAAGAAGAAGTCAGTAGAGGTCTTCGGGCCTTATATCCACACTTATAAATTTGATGAAGCAGTCAATGATGGGGTTGTACTGGACCTGCGCTACGAAGCTCGTGACATTGATCAGCGGGTCAAATCTCAGAAAAAAGTCGACCAGTGGTTTGATGCTAAGACATCTAAACTTTCTCGCCTTGGCCAACAGCAACTCAAGCAGAAATGGGCTTCGATGCAGAAGCTGTTGTCGAGCCGCTCGCGGCTGGAACAAATTGTGGCTGACATCCTTCTCGATTTTGAACAAAAACCACGGCTCGCCGACGGCCGAGGTAACGCCATGCTGGTCTGTTCCAGCGTCTATCAGGCCTGCAAATGCTATGAGATGTTTAGTGACGCAGGTTTTGCCGGTAAATGTGCGATTGTGACGAGCTACCAGCCAAATGCCAGTGAGATTAAAGGCGAAGAGAGCGGTGAAGGACTGACTGAGAAACTAGCCAAGTACAACATCTACCGCAAAATGCTTGCAGAATATTTTGAACAACCTGAGGCTGAAGCAGCCAAACGTGTGAGTGATTTCGAAAAAGAGGTCAAACAACGCTTCATCAAAGAACCAGGCCAGATGCGCCTTCTGATAGTCGTTGATAAGTTATTGACTGGCTTTGATGCTCCGTCAGCCACATACCTTTATATCGACAAGAAAATGGCCGATCACAACCTTTTCCAGGCGATATGTCGCGTTAACCGGTTGGATGGTGAAGATAAAGAATACGGCTATATTGTCGACTATAAAGACCTTTTCCGCTCATTGGAAAAAACAGTTCAGGACTACACCGCAGAAGCCTTTGACGGCTACGACAAAGAAGATGTAGCCGGGTTACTGAAAGATCGTTTGCAACAAGCCAAAATCGATCTTGATGGTGCTCTGGATGCCGTTCGCACCCTTTGCGAACCAGTAAAAATGCCACGCAATCAACTTGATTATCAGCATTATTTCTGTGGGGAATCAGGGGCGTCGATAGAGCAGTTATCTGAGAAAGAAGCTTTACGTCTAACATTGTATCAATCCGTGGCGAAGCTTATCCGTGCTTTTACCAATCTGGCAGGTGAGCTAACAGATGCTGGTTATAGCGAGCAGCAGGCAAATCAAATCCGCATTGATGTTGAGTTTTATACAAAAGTCCGCGATGAAATCAAAATAGCCAGTGGCGATTTCGTGGACATGAAGCAATTCGAGCCAGGGATGCGTCAGATGCTGGATCTTTGGGTGGATGCCGATCCTAGTGAAACCCTTATGGATTTTGAGGAACTAGGACTGCTTGAGTTGATTATTGAACGCGGAGAAGAAGCACTGGATGGACTTCCAGCCGACATGCGTGGCAACCAGGAGGCCATGGCTGAAGCGATTGAAAATAACGTTCGCAGAACTATTGTTGATGAAAACCCCGTCAACCCGAAATACTACGAAAAAATGTCGGTATTGCTTGATGAACTGATCGCACTTCGTCGTCAACAGGCTATCTCTTATCAGGAGTATCTGGAGCACGTACGTGAACTGGCGAAGCAGGTTAAACATCCGCAGTCAGGTAGTAAAAGTACTTATCCAGCAAGTATTGATACCCTCGCCAAGAAAGCGTTGTTTGACAACCTCGGGCAGGATGAAGTCTTGGTGACAAAGATAGATGCTGCAGTGCGTCACACCAAAAAGGCCGACTGGTATGGGGATCGTTTTAAAGAACGCGAGATTAGTTTCGCTATCGCGGAAGAGATCAAAGGTTATTCAGTGACGGTCGCAGATGTAATGGCCCTGGTGAAGGCACAGAAGGAGTATCGCTGATGCCATTGGTTACCTTTGGTGAGCTCACTCTCGATTTGCAGCGTAAGCCAATCAAAAACCTGCATATCAGCGTACTGCCTCCGGATGGCCGAGTGAGAGTATCGGCCCCCGTCTCACTGTCAGACACAGCTATCAGGATGGCTGTTGTCAGAAGGCTGGTATGGATCCGACAGCAGCAAGCACAATTTCAGGCTCAGCCGCGCCAGAGTGAACGAGAAATGTGTAGTGGCGAAACACACTACCTTTGGGGAAGAGGATATCGGCTGGATGTAGTTTTAGTAGATAAGCCCGCTGAAGTGAAACTTCAGGGTGGTTGGATACGCATGAAAGTACCTCCACATTATGATACGGCCCAGCGGGAAGCTGTTCTCAACCAGTGGTATCGCGGTATTTTAAAACAAAGACTGCCTAAGTTAATGGCAAAATGGCAGCAGGAAATTAAAGTTGAAGCCAGTTATGTTGGCATCAAGCGAATGAAGACTAAATGGGGTAGCTGTAATCCACAGACAGCACGTATCTGGATCAATCTCGAACTGGTAAAAAAACCACCTGAATGCCTTGAATTCATTGTGGTTCACGAGCTAGTTCATCTACACGAACGCAAGCACAATGAGCGTTTTATCGGCCTGATGAGTATTCATTTGCCAAACTGGCGTGAACACAGAGCTAAGTTGAATAAAATGCCCTTGGCTTATAATCATTGGGGATATTGAAATTCAATCAGAAAATGGTTGATACTATTGCATCAACCATTTCCATCAATTATCAATAAAATCTTTCATTTCTCTTTCTAATTCGTGCAATGTTGATAGTAGTTCTTCACGCTGTTTACTTAATCTTTCAAGATCAACAAAAACCTGCTCCTCATGCTTCTTAACATACCGAGATATATTTAAATTAAAATCATTTAATTGTATTTCATCATAAGAAGCCACATGTGAAAAATCATCAACACTACTCCTTTCAAAGTAGCACTTTGATACTTTTTCAATGATTTCATTTGTTATTAAATTGCGCCCTTTTACTGGTTTAGCTAAATCAGATGCGTCAATAAACACGACATTAGAATTTTTTCTATCTCTCCTGAATATCAAAATGACGGTTGGTATCGCTGTCCCAGGAAGCAACCTATCTGGTAGACCTATTACCGCATCTAACAACCCTTCACTGATTAAATTTTTCCTTATACTCTCCTCTTGACCTCCACGGAACAATACCCCGTGAGATACCAGTATGGCCATTCTACCAGTTGCACTTTTAAGTGTTGAAACCATGTGCAAAATAAAGGCATAATCACCCTTAGACTGAGGTGGGAAACCTAAATTAAAGCGACCATAATCATTACGTACTAAATCATCATGATTCCAACCGATAATATTTAACGGAGGGTTAGAAGCAACTACATCAAACTGCATCAATCTATTATCTGTATCCAGAAGCTGAGGGTTAGATATTACATCCCCCCATTCTATCCGACTATTAATTTCGTTATGCATAATCATATTCATTTTAGCCAAGGCCCAAATGGATCTATTAACTTCTTGACCAAATAAAGTATAATTATTGCTTCTAAAGGATTTTTTTATTTTTTCCCCTAGGGTAATTAAAAGAGAACCAGACCCACAAGTAGGATCACAAATACTATCTCCATCCCTAGGCTGCAATAACTCTGCAAATAGTAGTGAAACACCTTCTGGAGTATAAAATTCTGCCCCCCTCATAGCCGAGTCAGATGCAATTTTTTCAAAAAGATATCTACATGCTGCTTTTATCTTTTTATTACCATCCTGGGTATAATCAAATTTCATTTCAGGACTTGCAAAAATATCGAGTAATTCATTAAGCATCCGGTCTCTTTCTGATTTTGCACCAAAATTAACCGTCGCAAATTTTATCGACTCGAATAAATAACCACCTCTACTTTGGCAGACCGAATCAATAGCCTGATCAATTAATCTCAGAGAATCATCAATCCTCTCTCCGAGATAATCACCATGATTCTTAGCATCATGATATATTTTATAAAAACTAGCATCCTCTGGTACTCGAGAAACAATTTCTAACAACCCAGAATATTCTTCATTGATTAAATCGTATCCATAATCAGCCTTAACATCAGAAATATATTTCAGCAATAACATTGAAAATATATAATCTTTATAAGAAGATGAGTCAACTTTACCTCTAAACAAATCACAAGCAAGTAAAAGTGATTTATGAAGCACCTTCATTTCACTCATTTTCTAACTCCTCGCTATTAATGATACTTTCACATATACCATCAAAGAGCACATCGCCATTTTGTATTAGTGAATTATAGATTATTTTTTGTTTATTCCAGTTTCTATTAATAGAACCAATCTTTTCTTGAACCCCCAAACTTGGGAGTTTAACAGTCATTTTAGAAACCATTTTTGAATTAATCTTATTAATACTAGTACCTTCACTCAAACTGCGAATATATTTACTTCCAGAAGTAGAGTTTATATACCAATGTAAATAATGTGGTAGTATTAGATTTTCATTAAATCTAATTACTGCTAACTGATTGGACGTAATGATTGGTTTGCCTAGATTCCCTTCGATAATCCCAGCTGAAAACACAGGTCCCCGCAGACGTAATAAAATATCATTAGGGAAAAGATAATGCTTCTCAGGATTACCCTCTGGGATAACAGAGGTTAAAGCACCTAGATCTAAACTGCCGTCCAGCCCAATATCTTTCGTCTGGATGAGATAACAGGAGCCTTGCTCACCAGCATCTTGTATTGCCGATTTAAAGGGCATCCCTAAGCGGATCTCAGCAACACTCTCTAATGTAACAATTTTATGCATAAGTTAGTTAGGGAGATTACTCTCCCTTTCCTCCAGTAGTTTTAAGCACAATCGAGTGTTTCCAATTCACATCCCCCACACGTACATCTAAATCCATCTGCAATGAGGAAAAGGAGAGCGCGTGTACCAGCATAACAATACAAGCCATATTCCCCCCCTTACTTATTGACTTTTTACGCAGGGATTGATATTTTTTCTCGTTCATTTTGTTAGAGCCTCTCATAGCGGTTTTGGCCAGAATGTTTCGGGTAAATAGCAGTTGCCGCTGCTATTTACTCCCTCTCTTACCTAGGTAGTAGCGTCGTACTAGGTCAGTGAGAAGACTATAACAGGTTACAGAGAATTTATGCAACAGTAGCGTCGTACTACTTTTTAACGATGTCATTGTCGCTATGCATCATGGGCTCACTAACCTCATGATTATTCTCATTTATCTTGCGAATTCATGATAGAAAAATATTTTGGTGTTACTTTCCAAAATCAAACGGACTTACCCCTATCTCCCGATTGGCATCAAGATAATCAGCCCACCACTGCAGCATCAGCCTACGCTCACCCAAGTGCTCCGCCTTATGGATGTAAGCCGCACGCACAGAACTACGCTCCTGATGGCTCATCTGCCGCTCCACTGCATCCCTCGACCACAATCCTGATTCAATAAGTGAACTACACGCCATCGTCCTGAAACCATGCCCACACACTTCCGTTTTTGTATCGTAGCCCATCACCCGCAGCGCCTTATTCACCGTATTCTCACTCATCGGCTTACGCGGATCGTGATCGCCCACGAAAATCAGCTCTCGGTTCCCGTTCATACTTTTGATCTTTTCCAGAATAGCTAAGGCCTGACGCGATAAGGGAACAAGATGGGGGGTCCGCATCTTCGAACCACGCTGAGAATGCTTAACTCCTTCCAGTGGTTCACGCTCTCCCGGAATCGTCCACATGGCCGTTTCAAAATCGACTTCTGACCAGCGGGCAAATCGCAGTTCACTTGAACGGATAAAGACTAACAAGGTAAGTTCGACAGCAAGCCGGGTTAACGGCCTGCCAGAGTAGTGATCAATGCGATGAAGTAATTCAGGAATGCGATTGAGTTCTAGCGCAGCACGATGCTGTCTTTTCGCCATAGCAACCGCACCAGCAATCTCTTGCGCAGGGTTGTAATCAATTAATCCGCTCTGCACAGCAAAGCGCATAATCGCGGTAGTTCGCTGTTGCAAACGAGCCGCAACTTCGAGACGCCCGGACGACTCCACCGCTTTGATGGGGAAAAGCAGATCCCGTGTCTTGAGGTCTGCAATGTTCCGCTTACCAATGGCATCAAAAAGATTATCCTCCAGACTTTTCAAAACACGAGCGCTATGCGATGCAGACCACTTCTGATTGCTGACGTGCCAGTCTCTGGCAACCACTTCAAACGTTATCGCCTCTTGCTCCTGCTCTACCTTAACGGCTTTCTTGTTCTCACTGGGATCGACGCTGTTTGCTAACAGCTTACGGGCTTCATCCCGGCGTGCCCTGGCATCCGCCAACGATACTTCGGGGTATTTCCCCAACGCTAGCATCTTCTCTTTGCCGCCGAAGCGATAACGAAGCCGCCAATATTTGGAACCGTTAGGGTGAACCAGCAAAACCATGCCTTCACCGTCAGTTAGTTTATAGGCTTTTTCTTCAGGCTTAGCCGAACGAACCTTCACATCACTCAGAGCCATGATGAGTATCCTTTCAAGGGTTCTGTATGGGTACAAATATTATCGAACCGGGATATACCCGCAGTTGTACCCGCATCAGTAAGTTGATGTAGATTGAATCAGGTTGACTTAGGTTGAGTGAAAAAGCGAGGAAAGCCTTGCGGATACTGGATTTCAGGCACAAAAAAAGACGTCCGTTGACGTCTATTGATGTTCCGATGGTGCCGAAGGCCGGACTCGAACCGGCACGTATCTCTACGGTTGATTTTGAATCAACTGCGTCTACCGATTTCGCCACTTCGGCACTGAAGTAGTATGCGGAAAACGTGGGCATTATACCTTCCCACTTGTCGCACGCAACACTTATCAAGCATTCAACGAGTTGAATGTTGAAAAAAACGTCACTCGTCGATTTTCTCGGCTGCCTCCGCTCGTTTCTTGTCCTGAACCAGCCCTCCTCAGCGCCAAAGCGATCAAAAAAACTGCAAAACAGATCACATTTACTCAATATTGCCTTTTTAAATGCATATGAAAACGTATATGGTGCAAACATAAAATCAAATGAAAGCAAAAGAGAGGAATTAACAATGAATGAAACAAAAAAACGCATGGCACGGCTTATCGATCTCAGCGCGGTGCAGGCCACCAACACCGAAGCGGACGTCCGCCACTGTGCCGAGTTGGCTAGCCGCTATCGCATCATCTCGGTACACGTGCTGCCGTGCTGGACACGTTTCCTCAGTACCCTGCTGCCAGAACAGGGCCGTGCGGACGTGATGATCGGCGGCCCGGTCGGCTTCCCCGCAGGTGCGCATGCCACCGACATCAAGGTGCAAGAGGTACGCCAGTTGATTGTCGATGGCGCTCGCGAAGTGGATATGGTGGTGAATATCGGCAAGGTGCTGTCCGGCGACTACGACTATGTGCGTGAAGATCTGCGCCGTGTGGTGGCAGCGGCTGCGCCAGTGCCGGCCAAGGTCATTCTGGAAACGCACTACCTGAACGAAGAGCAAATCCGCAAGGTATGCGATATCGCGGTGGAAGTGGGAATGGCCTGGGTGAAAACCTCCACCGGTTGGGCACCGACCGGAGCCACACCAGAGAAGGTGGCGATCATTGCCGATCAGTTGCGGGGTCGCATTCAGATCAAAGGGGCAGGCGGTATCCGCGATCTGGATACGGTGCGGGCGCTGTATCGCCTGGGCGTGCGCCGCTTCGGTATGAGCGCCAATGCCACCCAACAGGTGCTGGAGCAGTTGGAGCAAGACCCAGGCCTATTCCCGGAACTGAACGATAACTAAAACAGATACGCGGTGCTTTTAATGCACCAGCGTGACGCTTCTCGGGGTGACTGCCGTCGCCCTAACCGGAGTGATAATAAAATGAAAGACTTACTTCTTACCCTTGATGTCGGCACCGGCAGCACTCGCGCCGGGCTGGTCATGTGCACCGGAGAAATCCTCGGCTTCGCCCAGCGCGAATACGATCAAATCACGCCGCAGGCGGGATGGGCAGAGCAGCCACCGTCGTTATGGTGGCATAGCGCCTGCGAATGTATTCAGGAGCTGCTGGCCCGCTTTGCTGAATATCGTCTTCGCATTGCCGCCGTAGGCGTCTGCGGCCAGATGCATGGCACCGTGCTGCTGGATGCCGATGGCAAACTGGTGGTCGATCGCGCCTTGCTGTGGAACGACAAACGTTCGCAGCCGCAGGTAGAGCGCTTTAAACAGCGACAAGCCCAGGAGCCGTGGTTGGCACTGTTAAACAATCCGCCCACAGCCGCCTGGCCCGCCTTCAAGCTGTGGTGGCTGCAGGAAAATCATCCTGAACTGTGGGCGCGTGTCGCCACGGTACTGATGCCGAAAGACTACATCAACTTCCGGTTATGCGGCGTGCGTGCCACTGATTACAGCGAAGCCTCCTGCTATTACCTGATGGACAGCAGCACGCAGTCATGGTCGGCAGCCGCGCTCAGCCAGTTTCAACTGCGGCGCGATCAACTGCCTGAACTGCACCTCTCCAGCGATGTGATCGGCCAGATCGACCAGGCCGCAGCAGCCGCTACCGGTTTACCGTTGGGGATCCCGGTGGTGGCCGGTGCGGCCGATATGGCCGCCACGCTATTGGGATCTGGGGTGTATCAGCCCGGCACCGCCTCGGACAGTACCGGCACCTCAACCTTATTGACCGTGGTCGCCAGGCAACCGTTGCTCGATCCCTGGATCAATAACCTGCATCTGGCCAACCCAGCCTGGGGCGGTTTTACCATTCTGGATGCCGGCGGCGATGCGATGCGCTGGGCACGGATGGCGCTTAACGATAGCCGTCTCAGCCACCAGCAGATGCTCGATCTGGCAGCGGAAGTGACTCCGGGCGCGGAAGGGCTGCTGTTCCTGCCCTATCTCACCGGCGAACGTTTGGCAGAGCACACCAACTCCCGGGCGCAGTTCTTCGGTTTGCAGCGCAAGCATCGCCAGGAGCATCTCTACCGCGCGGTGTTGGAAGGCGTCGCATTGGCCGCGCTGCGCAATCTGCAACAGCTGCGGCGTTGTACGCCGGAGCCGGACGCCATGATCGCCTCCGGCGGTGGTGCGCGCAGTGCGCTGTGGCTGCAAATCAAAGCCTCGGCCTACAACCTGCCGATCCTGCAAACCCGTAATCAGGAAAACGGGACTACCGGTTGCGCCATCATCGCAGGTGTCGGCATTGGCCTGTTCGACAGTTTTGCCCAGGGCGTCGGCCGTACCGTCAGCGTCGAACGGGAATTTATGCCGGATCCCCGTTTACATGAACACTACCTGCGCTGCTTTGAGCTGTTCGAACAGCTCTATCGTCAGGCCCAACCCCTGTATCAGCAGTTGGATGCCATTAGCGCTTTCTCTACGGACCAAGGAAAATCACTATGAGCGACTCCCTGATCGGTAAAACCCATACGGCGGAACAGGCTGCGGCCCCCGCTATTGACCGCAGTGCCTACCTCCCCGCCACGCCCTGGCTACAGCTGATGCTGGTCTGTTGCCTGTTTGCCCTGTGGGGCATGGCCGGTAACCTTAACGATATCCTGATCGCCCAGTTCAAAAAGGGGTTCGACCTCACCGATACCCAAACCGCGTTGGTGCAGTCGATCTTCTTCCTCGGCTATTTTCTGGTGGCGCTGCCCGCTGCGGCAGTGATCAAGCGCTACTCCTACAAGGTGGCGATCGTGATCGGCCTGTGTCTGTATGCACTCGGCTGTTTTCTGTTTATCCCCGCTGCGCAAATCATGACCTACGGCGCTTTCCTGGCCTGTCTGGGGGTGATCGCCGCCGGGCTGTCGTTCCTGGAAACCTCCGCCAACACCTATTCCAGCCTGCTCGGCCCGCTGGAAACCTCGACCCAGCGTATCAACTTCTCGCAGATCTTTAACTCGCTGGGAGTGATCTTCGGGGTGCTGATCGGCCAGCAACTGGTATTCGGCAAAAACGATCCCACCCACGAGCAACTCTTGCAGATGCCCGCCGAACTGGCCGAGGCAGCTCGCACCCAGATGGTGTCGCAGGTGGTCACGCCGTATCTGATCATCGGGTCGGTGTTGGTGGTGCTGGCGCTGATCTTTGTGGCGGTTAAATTCCCCGCTTGTAAGACGCAAAACTCACAAAGCTCCGGCGGCAAACCGTTGGCACAGTCACTGCGCATCCTGTTCGCTCTGCCGCGCTTTCGTCTTGGGGTGCTTTCGCAGTTCCTGTATGTCGGCGCGCAGGTGGGGCTATGGAGCTTCACCATTCGCTTCGTGCAGATGATTGAGCATGGCACCACCGAGCACTCGGCCACCTATTGGTTGATCGCCACGCTGGTTTGTTACTGTGCCGGGAAAGTGGTCACCACCGCGCTGATGAAGAAATTCAACCCGGCGCTGCTGCTGGGCGTGTTCTGCTCTATCTGCGTGCTGTTGCTGCTGTTGGCCGTTAATATTCACAGCCTGTTCGCCGTAGTGGCCATCATGGGCACCAACTTCTGTATGGCGCTGTGCTGGCCAACCAACTTCGGCCTCACCATCAAGGGGCTGGGGGAGGAAACGCAGGTAGCGGGCTCAATCGTGGTGATGTCGATCATCGGTGGCGCGGTGGTGCCGTTGATTATGGGGATGATCTCCGATGCCAACGGCGGCAACATGCAAATCGCCTTTGCGGTACCGCTGCTCTGCTTTGCTTACGTGGCGTTTTACGGGTTCTACTGCGTGAAAAAGGGGATCTGACATGACAAACCCAATCAGTGGTCTGGCGCATATCGGTCTGCGCAGTGCGGATATCGAACGGGCTACCCGCTTCTATCATTCGCTCGGTTTTACCACCAGCCAGTCGCTCACGCTGGAAGATCCGCAAGGCAGCATCGAGGTAAGCTTTCTGACATTGTGCGAACTAACGTTGGAACTGTATCAGCTCCCCTGGCAGGGGCAAACGCGCGACGCGGCCAGCTTGGGGATCGACCATGTTGCGCTACGGGTTGACGATCTGGCTGCGGCACAACGTTGGGTAACCGAGTTGGGTTATCCGCTGACGGAAGGCCCTACGCTGCAACCCAGTGGCCGCAACGGTGTGCGCTATTTTATGATCGCCGGGCCAGACGGTGAGCGGGTAGAGTTTAATCAGCCGCTGTAATTTGCATGTTATTGGTTCCCCAAGTATGGAGGGGAACCACATGAGTCGACTTTGCCACGCCGAAATACCGCTTTTGCCAGCAACGCATGTGCGGGGTATATTAGCCGCACATCGTTGAGCAGGCCGGGAGTGGGTATGTACGCAGAGGAACGCCAGGAAAAGCTTCTCACTATTTTGAAAGAGAAGCGCAAGCTGTCCGTCGGCGAAATGAGCGAACGTTTCAACGTTTCGGGTGCCACAATCCGCACCGATCTGCGTATTCTGGAAGACGCTGGTATGCTCACTCGCACCCACGGTGGCGCGATCCTGCGCACCCGCGCCAGCTTTGAAATCAGCTCCGATCAGCGTGAAGAGGTGAACCTGGCTTCCAAAGAGCAGATTGGCCAGTTGGCGGCCAGCCTGGTGGAAGACGGCGACATCATCGTGCTCGATACCGGCACCACCACCTTGCAGATTGCCCGCCATATCCGCCAGCGCCGTAATATTACGGTGATCACCAACGACTTTATGATCGCCAAAAGCCTGGAGGATGTGGATTCGATCCAGATCGTGCTGCTCGGCGGCATCGTCAAAAAAGGTTATCACTGCGCGGTGGCGATCAATGGCCGTTCCCTGTTGGATACGCTGAATATTGATAAGGCCTTTATGGGAGTGAACGCCCTGTCGCTCAAGCAAGGGGCCTGTGTGGCGGATATCATGCTGGCGGAAACCAAGCGCAGCATGGTGGAGCACGCCAACCAGGTGATCGTGGTCTGCGATCATACCAAGTTGAGTAACACCTCTCTGGCACAGTTCGCCACCCCGGCGCAGATCGACACCATCGTGCTCGATCGCCTGCCAGAAGACGCAGCGGATTACCAGGATGCCGGCATCGCCCTGCTGAGTGTGCAAGACCAGCCATAACCCTTCCCCACCGGGCTGCGCCAGCGGCCCTGCTCGTTTTTGTTAGATATCACACTTTTCATCACAAGCTTCTGTTAGCCCCTCCCTGACAGTAACAACCATCAACTATATGAATATCAAAGATATTACCCTTCTCTTCTCACCAACGCTTTTGTGATACTCATCGTTTATTTGTTAAATCAAATGATGAAATATGAATGACATAACAAAAAATAACAGCCCCCCAGCGGCACCATCGCTACCGACCCGGAGACGAGAATGATCCCATCGGAACGCCGCGATTTTATCTATCGCTATGTACATGAGTATCAGTTGGTCACCATCGTGGCCCTGGCCGAGTTGATGAGCGTTTCACATATGACGGTCAGGCGAGACATCCATCAACTGGAAGAGGAAGGCAAGGTGATCAGCGTCAGCGGCGGCGTACGCTTGAGTGACGCACTACGCCAGGAGCTGGCCTACAAGGAAAAGGCCCAACTGCATCACCGGCAAAAACGGGCCATCGGTAAGTATGCCGCCGGGCTGGTTGAGGATGGCCAGGTGGTCTATCTGGATGCCGGCACCACCAGCTTCGAGATCGCCCGCCAACTGGCGGAACGCTTCAACCTGACCGTAGTCACCAACGACTTTTCCATTATCCAGCATCTGATGAACCGCCCGCAGCTCAACCTGTTTCATACCGGCGGGCGGGTCGATCAACGTAACTACTCCTGCGTTGGCAGCTGCGCCGCCATGCTGTTGCGCACGCTGAATATCGACGTGGCCTTTATCAGCACCAGTTCCTGGGATCTGGAGCATGGCGTCTCCACTCCGCACGAAGAAAAAGTCCTGGTGAAACAGGCGCTGCTGGACGTGGCCCGGCGCAAGGTGCTGGTCTCCGACAGCAGTAAATACGGCAAGTACGGCATGTTTCGCGTCTGCCCGCTAACGGCACTCGACGACATTATCTGCGATGCCGCCCTACCACCAGAAACGCTGCAACAACTCCAGGAACGTGGAGTGCGGCTACACAACATCAACCTCTGATAACCACAATCCCTACAGGAAAAGGAACATAACCATGAAAATCATCATCACCGGTGGAGCCGGTTTTTTGGGTCAACGCTTGGCTGCCGCATTACTGCAAGACAATACGACATTACCTTTTGACGAGTTGGTGCTGGCAGATATCCAGCAGCCTAATGCTCCGATTGCCGATCCTCGAGTCCGCTGCCTGGCGCTCGATCTTACCCAACCCAGCGCTGCCGAGCAGTTGATCGACAGCGATTGCGGCGTGTTGTTTCATCTGGCCGCCATCGTCAGCAGTCATGCGGAAAGCGACTTCGATCTCGGGATGCAGGTGAACTTTGATGCAACGCGCCAACTGTTGGAGGCCGCTCGCCGTAATGCTCCTGCAATGAAGTTTATCTTCACCAGCTCGCTGGCGGTGTTTGGCGGCCAGCTTCCGGCGACCGTCACCGATGATTGCGCCGTCAAGCCACAGTCCTCCTATGGCGCACAGAAGGCTTTGTGTGAGCTGTTGATCAACGATTACGCCCGTAAAGGATTTGTCGATGCTCGGGTGTTGCGTCTGCCTACCATCAGCGTACGCCCCGGCAAACCCAATAAGGCGGCGTCTTCCTTTGCCAGCGGTATCATCCGTGAACCGCTGCACGGCGAGCCTTCGGTCTGCCCGGTTTCCCCGGAGCTGGCACTGTGGTTGTCCAGCCCAGGCACCGTGGTTAGCAACTTTATCCACGCCGCCACGTTGCCCGCCGCGCAGTTCGGCACCTCACGCATCGTCAACCTGCCTGGCATCAGCGTCACGGTGCAACAGATGCTGGCCGCGCTGGGCGAAGTGGCCGGTGAGCAGGCTTGTGCCAGGGTGAGCTTTGTGCCGGATGAGGCGATCAACCGCATTGTCGCCAGTTGGCCAGGTAACTTCGACGTACAGCGTGCATTGGCGTTGGGATTCCGCGTCGATGAGAACTTCCAGCAGGTGATCCGCGCCTTTATGCACGATGAGATGCCACAGGTAGGGAGCTGATCATGGCGCTTTATACTCCCATCATTGGCTTGGCGGTGGCCGTGTTCGTACTGGTGTTTCTGGTATTACGCACCCGGGTGCACGCGCTGATCGCCATGCTGGCAGCGGCCTCTATCGCCGGGATCAGCGGCGGGCTGAGCGCCATGCAAACGGTAGATACCATCTCCAAAGGCTTTGGCAGCACGCTCGGCAGCATCGGGATTGTGATTGGTCTGGGGGTGATGATGGGTCGCGTGCTGGAAGTCTCCGGCGCGGCGGAGCAGATCGCCTTCAGCTTTATCAAATGGCTGGGAAAAAAGCGCGAAGAGTGGGCATTGGCAATCACCGGTTATATCGTCAGTATTCCGATCTTCGTCGATTCCGCCTTCGTGATCCTTTATCCGTTGGTCAAGGCGCTGGCTAAAAAGGGCCAACGCAACCTGCTGACGCTCGGCGTCGCCTTGGCTGGCGGCCTGATTATTACTCACCACGCCGTGCCACCCACTCCTGGCCCACTTGGCGTCGCAGGGATCTTCGGCGTGGATATCGGCGCCATGATGCTGGCGGGGCTGGTGTTGGCCATTCCTTGCGTGATCGGCATCGTGATCTATGCGCGCTGGCTGGGCACCTATTACCCGGACTTTATGCCGGATAACCAGGAGGAGGAGCCGGAAGATCTGCGAGCCGCCCACCAGCGCTATCTGACCGAGAAAGAGGCCAAGACGCTGCCGAGCCTGACGCTATCGCTGCTGCCGATCGTCGCGCCCATCGTGCTGATCTTTATCAACGCGGTGAACAACATGCTGGCCAAGTCCGAAGGGATGGCCTGGCTGGGGGACAGCCTGTGGGGGCAAGCCTTTGCCTTCCTTGGAGCACCGGTGATTGCGTTGGCTATCAGCGTGCTGCTGGCGGTTTACACCCTGATGCCGAAAGTTGATAAGCACGAAACGCTGGAACGGCTGGAGGAAGGGTTACAGACCGCCGGGATTATCTTGCTGGTGACCGGTGCCGGTGGTGCGCTGGGAGCGGTATTGCGCGAAAGTGGCACCGGCACTCTGCTGGCAGAGCACGTCGCCAACCTACCGCTGTCGCCGGTATTGATCCCCTTCTTTATTGCTACGCTGGTGCGTTTGATCCAGGGCTCAGGCACGGTCGCCATGATCACCGCAGCATCCATTTCAGCCCCCATCGTTAGCCAGTTGCCCGGTGTCAATATGCTCGCCGCCGCGCAGGCCGCTACCATGGGCGCGCTGTTCTTCAGCTACTTTAACGACAGCATGTTCTGGGTGGTGAACCGAATGATGGGCATCAAGGACGTCAAACAACAGATGATGGTCTGGTCAGTGCCTACCACCATAGCCTGGGCGATTAGCCTGGTTGGTATTCTGATACTGGATTGGATCTTGTAGCCCCTCACCCCAACCCTCTCCCAAAAGGAGAGGGAGTTGTCCGAGCTGCTTTATACCCTCGACGTCCCGATGTTAGCCCTAACGCACCGTTCGAACGCCTAATTAAGCTAGTAAAAACTTTCCCAATACCTTGATAACTAAAATAGTTTGACCTGGTTAGCAATATTGGGGATTGGTCCGACCTTTACGGGAAACGGATTGACCTCGATCAAAAATAACATACCGACTGGTCGGTATGATCGCCGCATGAACACCTACGTACATCGCAAAAAAGATCCGGAACGGCTGCAAGAACAGCTGCTTGAAGCCGCCAGTATCATTGCCGCCCAAAATGGGATTGCCGCCTTGTCCCTCAACGCCGTCGCCAAGCAGGCTGGGGTCAGCAAAGGCGGGCTACTGCACCACTTTCCCGGCAGACAAGAGCTGATCCACGCGCTGTTTATTCGCCTGTTGGCCGTGATGGATCGCGGCATTATTGCGTTGATGGCCGCAGACGATAATCCACGCGGGCGCTTCTCCCGGGCCTACCTGATGTATCTGGCTGGCATTAGCGAAACCGACACCAGCCGTCAATTGGCCCTGCTGTCGCTGGCCATGCCGGATGAACCCGTGTTGCGTAAATGCTGGCGCGATTGGGTGCTGCAACATCTGGCCAGTGCCGATGAACTTGATCGCAGCTACGTGGGTAATCTGGTGCGCTATGGTGCGGACGGCCTATGGCTGTCAGAACTCACGGAAGGAGTCACTATGACGTCGGAAGAACGGCAGGCATTGGTGGCAAGATTGGCGGCAATGACCTTCGAGGAGTTTTAACCTCCCCGGCTCGCGGTCAGCCAACCACCCAGGGGCGATAATGAAATATAAAATTAATGCCTTTCTTGTTTATGATGCCACCGAAGGCTCGCTGAAGCTGGACGATGGCGGCAAGTCAGATAGTCAACTCACCATCACTGCCAACGCCCTGCTGTTTTTCATGATCCAGCATCCTGGCGTGATCAGCCGTGATACGGTGATGCAGCGCGTGTGGGACGACAACGGGCTGATGTCCTCCAACAGCAATCTGAATCAGTACCTGAGCATCCTGCGCAAAGCCTTTCGCCGTTACGGCATTGAGAACGTGATCGTCACCGTGGCGCGTGGCAGGCTGGAAATCAACCCGGAGTTGACGATCGAGGTGATCGATGACTCCTTGTTGCACCCGGTGATACACGCCAGTGAAAACGAACCCTCGGCAGAGATTGCTCCAGAACCCGCGCCGCTGGCAGCGGCCAAAACCAGCAACGATCGCTACTGGGGTTATGCCGGGGCGACGATCTCACTGTTGGCCATTGCGCTCATCGGCTGGTCCTGGAGTAACAATGGCAACCTGGCTCCTCTCACCTTCACTTCTGTCGCGCAAGAACCCATTGAGGTGTTGTCCACCGACACCATGATAAATCCAAGAATGCGCGAGAATTACCTGAAAAACTTTATTGCCGTCAAAGATCATAAAAAAATAAAGTATGATAAGGACGAGCGTTTTTTGTTCTTTTATGGTGATAAGCTGCAATCCAACGGATTAGGCCGAACGTTTCTCGCACACTGCGCCAAACATCAAGATAATGCATTCAGCTACTGCGATAACTATTTTTATTATTCATGGAAATAAATTATGAAAACGATAGGCTGGGGGAGAGGGCTTTTTGCCGTCTCTATCATATTGCTACTGGTCTCACTCTTTGTCACCTTCAAACATAATGTTATCTGGCGCGATGATATTTTAAACTGCTCGACGAAAGCCATTATGCATTTTGAAGATACCGTAACCGAATCCGTTAACGTCAACGTGCATTTTAATTTTAGTGCCAAAGGTAAAGGTTCCATCGTAGTTGAAGGATATTCTGATTCAACGGCAGGCTGGCTTTATTTACAACGTTACGTACAGTTCTATTATACCAGTAAACGCGTTTCCCCCGGTGTACGCTATTACCAGATCAACCGCTGGGTCGCCAGCAAGTCCTCTATCGATCAGTCGCCCGATGTGATCTTTGATTACTTTATGCGGGAAATGTCGGACAGCCATGACGGCCTGCAACTGGCAATGGAGAAAATCAATGCCGACACCGTGCTCCTCAGCTCCATCAACTCCCCGCTGTTTGTCTGCACGCTGAAACCGGGCAGCTAATTGGGCGCAGCATAGCGTTCGCCAGTAAAGCCGTTCTCCTTTGACTTAAGCCTACCCCTCATTGGTTTTGTGACCCTCCTCTCATTGGCCCCATTAGACCTGTTCCCACCCTAAATCCATGAAGTTATCTCCAAGGTAAAAATCTGCGCTACTCCACAGTCTGCAAGCCGCCCTGCTACCTAAAAAACCCATTTAATAACCAGAGATTTAACATTGTTTTCCGCCGTTGAGTGAATGCCAAAACCGGGTGATTTCAGCCAGGGGGCGGAACTATTACCAGGCTGATTATCAGAGCAAACAGATAAACAGAAGATAAATTCACACCACCAACCAGAACAAAAAACTAAATAGATATGGATTACTGAATTTATATTTTGAATAACCGCCAGGGGGGTATAGTGCCCTTAGCCGTCGGAAACCTTGATCCTTTCATGGCCGCACGGCACAGCAGATGACAACTCATAAACCGGCTTTGTGGAGGAAACAACAATGGGTGATGCATTAGGCTTAATCGAAACCAAAGGGTTGGTGGCCTGTATTGAAGCGGCGGATGCCATGTGCAAGGCAGCCAATGTAGAACTGATCGGCTATGAAAACGTCGGTTCCGGCCTGGTTACCGCGATGGTGAAAGGTGACGTGGGTGCAGTAAAAGCCGCCGTCGATTCCGGTGTGGAATCCGCGCAGCGTGTGGGTGAAGTGGTGACCTCACTGGTTATCGCCCGTCCACATAACGACATCAATAAAATCGTGATTAAGCACAAGGCGTAAAGACGCTTCAGAGGAGAACGGATCATGGGTGACGCATTAGGATTGATTGAAACCAAAGGGCTGGTGGCCTGCATTGAAGCAGCCGACGCCATGTGCAAAGCGGCTAACGTGGAGCTGATCGGCTATGAAAACGTCGGCTCCGGCCTGGTTACCGCGATGGTGAAAGGCGACGTCGGCGCGGTCAAGGCAGCGGTGGATTCCGGTATTGAATCGGCCAAACGCGTTGGCGAAGTGGTCACCTCACTGGTGATTGCCCGTCCGCATAATGATATCCAGAAAATCATTTCGCAGTACAAAATCACCGAATAACAAGGAATTCACTGATGAAAGATGCACTCGGATTGATCGAAACCAAAGGGTTGGTGCCAGCTATCGAAGCCGCTGATGCCATGTGTAAAGCCGCCAACATTGAACTGATTGGCTATGAGAACGTCGGCTCCGGTCTGGTCACCGTGATGGTGAAAGGCGACGTGGGTGCCGTTAACGCGGCGGTGGAATCCGGTATCGAAGCGGCCAGCCGGATTGGCGAAGTGATTTCATCACGGGTTATTGCGCGCCCTCATAATGATATTGAGAAAATTGCCTCACAGCATAAGGCGTAATTCAGCCTGATTACCGGCGGTGGCAAATAAGTACTCTACCCGATTGCAACAAGTAAAAAATTAAACTCCTATTCAGGGGATAGACTAATGACCACATTAGATCCGGATTTACAATCCATTCAGCAGGCTCGCACGCTGATTAAAAATGCCAAACAGGCGCAATTGCTGTTTGCCAAATATTCACAGGAAAAAATCGACGGCATTATTAAACATATTGCCAGCGAGGCGGCACGGCATGCCGAAGAATTGGCCAAGATGGCGCATGAAGAAACCGGCTTTGGCAATTGGCAAGACAAGGTGTTAAAAAACATTTTCGCTTCAGAAAAAGTTTTTGAGCATATTAAGGATTTAAAGACCGTCGGTATTATTCGTGACGACCAACAGAATAAAGTGATGGACGTGGGCGTCCCGTTGGGAGTTATTACCGCACTGGTGCCGTCTACCAACCCGACCTCGACCATTTTCTATAAAACGCTGATCGCGCTGAAGGCCGGGAACGCCATTATCTTCTCCCCGCACCCTAATGCGCGCCAGTGCAGCCAGCGGGCGATTGAGATCGTCAAGCAGGCGGCCCTCCAGGCAGGTGCCCCGGCAGGTATCGTTGACGGCCTGACCCAGCTGACGCTGGAAGCCACCAAAGCCCTGATGCACAGCAAAGACGTCGCGCTGATCCTGGCCACCGGCGGCGAGGGCATGGTACGTGCAGCCTACAGCTCCGGCACGCCAACCATCAGCGGTGGCCCAGGCAACGGCCCGGCGTTTATCGAACGCAGCGCCAATATCAAGCAGGCGGTGAAAGACATCATCACCAGCAAGACCTTCGATAACGGGGTGATCTGCGCCTCCGAGCAGTCGATCATCGTGGAAAAGTGCATCTATCAGGATGTCCACCACGAGTTGCTGACTCAGGGCTGCTACTTCATGAACGACGAAGAGTCGGCTCGCCTGGCCAATATCCTGCTGCGTCCGAACGGCATGATCAATCCTGAAGTGGTGGGCAAGACCGCCATCTACCTCAGCGAACGCGCCGGGTTCTGCGTACCTGCGACCACCAGAGTGCTGATTTCTCTGCAAAACAGCGTCTCGCGTAAAAATCCGTATGCCCGTGAAAAACTCTGCCCGGTGCTGGGTCTGTACATCGAAGAAGACTGGATGAGCGCCTGCGACCGCGTAGTGGAACTGCTCACCAACGAAGGGCTTGGGCATACGCTGGTTATTCATACTCAGAATCAGCAGGTGATCCGCGAGTTTGCACTGCAAAAACCGGTACACCGTATCCTGATCAATACGCCCGCCGCGCTGGGAGGCATTGGCGCAACCACGAATCTTATACCTGCGCTAACGCTCGGTTGCGGTGCCGTTGGCGGTGGTTCCAGCTCCGATAACGTCGGGCCGATGAACCTGCTGAACGTACGCAAAGTCGGCTATGGCGTACGTAGCATCGAAGATCTGCGCCAGCCACAACCGGCAGCTCAGCCGTGCAGCGCTCCAACCAGCCACGGCACCAGCATCTTCGACGATAACCGCTTTGCTGCCCCAACGGCGGCGGTAGCCCCACAGGCCGCACCGGCACCGCTATATGCCCAAGGCGACGATCGTTTCGGGGCGGTCACCCGTGCAGTGGTTAACGCCGCGGCCAATGACATCACCGAAGAGAACGTCGAACGGATCATTACTGAAGTGCTTGGACGCCTGTCCCGGTAACACATCAACCAAGGGTGAAAACATGATCCTCGCAAAGGTAACCGGCCATGTGGTGGCCACACAGAAGAGTGACGAACTGCGCGGCAGCAACCTGCTGCTGGTCACGGCGCTGGGTGACGACCTGGAAGCCATCAAAGATCGCACCTACGTGGCCGTCGACAGCGTCGGTGCCGGTGAAAACGATCTGGTGCTGGTAGAAGAGTATTTCGCACTGAGTAAAGACCGCTACAAGGCCATGTCGATCGTTGCCATTGTCGAGAAGGTTCACCGGGAGCGTTAAGAGTAAGAGGAAGTCGCATGAATGAGTTTCTGATTAAGCCAAAAATCCACTTCGGTGAGGATGCGCTGCTCGCACTGAACGGCCTGCCAGGACGCTCGGCGTTTTTGGTCACCGATCGGGCGATGGTGAAGTTTGGCTTGGCCGAGCGGGTCACCAACCTGCTGCAACAACAGCAGATCCGCTGCCGTCAGTATGACGACGTGGCCTCCGACCCGGATATCTCCGCCATCGTCAGCGGCATGAAGCTGATGGATGACGACTATCCGGATCTGGTGATTGCCCTGGGTGGCGGCTCGGTGATCGATGCTGCCAAGGCGGTGATGTATGCCCTGTGGCATTGCCGCAAAGACAGCGGCCGCAGCAAGCCCTGTTTCGTCGCCATCCCCACCACCAGCGGCACCGGTTCCGAAGTCACCAGCTTCTCGGTGATCAAGTCCCGCAGCAAAAAGTTGGTGTTGGTGGACGAATTCATGCTGCCCGACATCGCCATCCTCGACCCTCAGTTGGTGAAGTCGGTACCGGCCAGCATTACCGCCGATACCGGGATGGACGTGCTGTGCCACGCGCTGGAGGCTTATGTCTCCCGCAAGGCCAGTGACTTCAGCGATGCGATGGCCGAAAAAGTGGTGCAGATGGTGTTCGGCCACCTGCTGACCTGCTACCAGCAGGGGGGCGATCTGCCGGCACGTGAAAAAATGCACAACGCCTCATGTATGGCCGGGATGGCATTCACCAACGCCTCGCTGGGTATTACCCACAGCCTGGCACACGCCCTCGGCGGCATGTTTGGCATCCCGCATGGCCGAGCCAATGCGCTGCTGATGACATCAGTGGTCGCGTTCAACGCCGACGTTGACGGCAACTGCGACACCCCGGCCGCGCACAAGTATGCCGCTCTGGCACGCCTGCTGGGGCTGCCAAGCACCTCGGTACGTGATGGCGTTAACAGCCTGCTGGTGGCCATCGAAACGTTAAAACAGGAAATGCAGCTCCCCGCCAATCTGCAAGCCGCAGGAGTGGAGGAACATCGCTTCCAGGTTTGCCTTGGTGAACTGGCCGAGCAGGCGCTACACGACAGCTGCACGCCAACCAACCCGCGCGAGGTTAACGCGGCCGATTTGGAGAAACTGTTCCGCCTCGCCTACAACGGCGGCCCGGTACAGCTCCAATAACGCATTCATCATCTAGTTAACGGTTTTTGCCGGATTTAGCGAAAACCGAAGGACATCAGGAGAGATTTGAACATGGCCCATTATTCACTGACGCCACGCGTAAAACTGCTGGCAGAAAGACTCTTATCCCAAAACAGCACCATCAGCACCGAACGTGCCGCCATTCTGGAGACGCTGGGTGGCGATGTGGGCGGCATGCCGCAGTTGGTCAAGAATGCCAAGCTGTTCAATGAGCTAGTCAAGCAACTGCCCGGTTATATCGGCCCCGATGAGCTGATCATCGGTAGCCAATCCTCCACCCCGCGCGCCGCCGTGTTCCACAGCGAAAGCGAGCTGCGCAGTCCTTCGGCCTTCACCGCCTTAGGCCAGACTTCGCCGGACTATCTGGCGGTGATCACCAAAGGGCTGTTCGCCATTGAAGCCGAAATGGAAGACCGCGCCAGAAGCATCGGCAGCGCTGTCAGCCGCTCCGGGCTGGACGAGGTTAACCAGTGCCGCGCCATGATCTACGCCTGCAATGCGGCGATGCATCTGGCCCAGAAACTGGCTAGCAAAGCAGAGAACATGGCGGCGGTAGAAAACCATCCGTACCGCAAGGCGGAGCTGCAAGAAGCGGCCGCGATGCTGAAAAAAGTGCCAGCCTACGGCGCCACCAGCTTTAAAGAAGCCTGCCAATCATTCTACTTCTTCCAATTGGCCCTGCATCTGGAAAACGGCAGTTACGCCGTTTACCCAGGCGGCTTCGACAAGCTGCTGTATAGCTTCTATCAGCAAGACATCACCCGTGGCGTGCTGACGCCGGAACAGGCCTACGAAATCGTTGAGTGCCTGTGGCTGAAACTGTGTGAGCTCTCCGAAGTGCGCGCGCCACGTGAACTGGACGGCTACCCGATGTTTGACGCTCTGCTGCACGGCGTACGCCTCGACGACCCGGCTGTGGTGATCAACGATCTGTCTGCCATGCTGCTGGCCGCACGCAGCAATCTGATGACGCTTAACAGCAACCTGCAGGTGAAACTGTTCGCCGGCCTTGCCGGTGTACGTCCAGAGTACAGCGCACCATCGGCACCGTTCGTGGCAGCCTCGCCGCAAGACGTCGCGACACACAAACTGATGGAAGGGCTGACGCCACGCCTGCAACGCCTGCGTGACAACTACCTCGATGCCCGCCCAAGCGTTTCGATCTATCGCGCCATTACCTTTACCGAAATGGCGAAAAACAACCCGGGTCTGCCAACCATCCTGCTGCGTGCCAAGTCTTTCCGTGCCGCCTGCGAAACCGCGCCGATCCTGATCCAGCAAGATGAGCTGATCGTCGGCCATCCGTGCGGAAAACCGCGTGCCGGGGCATTTTCACCGGATATCGCCTGGCGTTGGGTGCGTGACGAGCTGGATACCATGGGCACCCGTCCGCAGGATCCATTTGTCATCTCCGAAGCCGACAAGAAGACGATCCGCGAAGAGATCGTGCCGTTCTGGGAAGGCCGTTCACTCGATGAGATCTGCGAAGCGCAATACCGCGAAGCGGGCGTTTGGGCCTTCAGTGGTGAAACCTTTGTCAGCGACCTCTCCTACCACCAGATCAACGGCGGTGGTGACACCTGCCCAGGCTACGATATCCTGCTGTTCACCAAGGGGATGAACGGTATCAAGGCCGATGCCCAACAGCACCTCGCTGCTCTGAGCATGGAAAACCCGGCGGATATCGACAAGATCTACTTCTACAAGGCAGCAATCGAAACCTGTGACGGCGTGGTGGCCTATGCCAAACGCATCGCCGACAAGGCCCGTGAGCTGGCCGCAGTTGAGCAGGATCCGGCGCGCCGTGCCGAACTGCTGACCATTGCCGAAACCAACGAAAACGTGCCGTCCAACCCGCCGAAAACGCTGCAAGAAGCGTTGCAAAGTATCTGGACGGTGGAATCGCTGTTTGAAGTGGAAGAGAACCAGACCGGGCTGTCGCTGGGCCGTCTGGATCAGTATTGCTACCCGATGTACCAGGCCGATATCGCCTCTGGCCGTGTGACGCAGGAACAGGCGTTGGAACTGTTGCAGGCCTTCATCATCAAGTGTGCCGAACTGATGTGGATGTCCAGCGAGCTGGGTGCCAAATACTTCGCCGGTTATCAGCCATTTATCAACCTGACCATCGGCGGGCAGAAGCGCAGCGGCGGCGACGCCTGTAACGACCTGACCTACCTGATTATGGACGCCGTACGCTTTGTCAAAGTGTACCAGCCGTCGCTGGCCTGCCGTATCCACAACCAGTCTCCACAGAAGTATATGGAGAAGATCGTCGACGTGGTGAAAGCGGGTATGGGCTTCCCGGCCTGCCACTTTGATGATTCACACATCAAGATGATGCTGCGCAAGGGCTTCGACTTTGAAGACGCACGCGATTACTGCCTGATGGGCTGCGTGGAGCCGCAAAAATCCGGCCGTATCTATCAGTGGACCTCCACCGGTTATACCCAGTGGCCAATCGCCATCGAGTTCGTGCTCAACCGTGGCCGCATGGTGCTATTCGATAGCTACCAGGGGCTGGATACCGGTGAGTTGAACACCCTGAAAACCTACGAAGACTTCGACAACGCGGTAAAGGCGCAGATCGCACACATCGTCAAACTGTCGGCGATCGGCACCGTGATCAGCCAGCGTGTGCACCGCGACGTGGCACCTAAGCCATTGATGTCGCTGCTGGTGGAAGGCTGTATGGAACAAGGCAAGGACGTGGCCGCCGGTGGCGCAGTAGTCAACCACGGCCCAGGGCTGATCTTCTCCGGTCTGGCAACCTATGTCGACTCCATGGCCGCGATCCGCAAGCTGGTTTATCAGGATGGCAAATACACCCTGGAGCAGATCCGTGACGCACTGCTGGCCAACTTTGAAGGCTTTGAACAACTGCGCCGCGACTGCCTGAACGCACCGAAGTACGGCAACGATGATGACACGGTAGATCAGTACGCGCTGGACATCACCGAGTGGACCGAGCGTGAGTGCCGCAAGTACAAGATGCTCTACTCCACCTTGAGCCACGGCACCCTGTCGATCTCCAACAACACACCGATCGGTGAACTGACTGCCGCCACGCCAAACGGCCGTCTGGCCTGGATGCCGCTTTCCGACGGCATCAGCCCGACGCAGGGCGCGGATAAACAGGGTCCAACCGCCATCATCAAGTCCGTCAGCAAGATGAACGTGGAAACCATGAACATCGGCATGGTGCACAACTTCAAGTTCCTCAAAGGGCTGCTGGATACCCCAGAAGGCAAGAACGGGCTGATCACCCTGCTGCGTACCGCCTCCATTCTGGGTAACGGCCAGATGCAGTTCAGCTACGTGGATAACGAAGTACTGAAACAGGCACAGTTGGAGCCAGAAAAATATCGCGACCTGATCGTCCGCGTCGCCGGTTACAGCGCCTACTTCGTTGAGCTGTGCAAAGAAGTTCAGGACGAAATTATCAGCCGTACCGTTATTGAGAAGTTCTGACTTTAAGCCTTGGGTAAGACAGGGATGTCTTGCCCCATCAGCCTTCGAAGAAAGGGGAAAAATAATATGGATCACACACTGGAGAAAAAGGGTCGGATATTCAATATCCAGAAATACTCGATCTATGACGGAGACGGTATTCGCACCCTGATTTTTTTCAAAGGTTGTAACATCCTCTGCGCCTGGTGCGCCAACCCCGAGGGGCTCACCAGCAATTTTCAGGTGATGTATTCACATGACAAGTGCGTTGACTGTGGCCAATGCGTCGATGTCTGTCCGGTCGGCATTCATAGCCAAATTCAGAACGCACAGGGCGATCTCAAGCACCACCTCGATCGCAACATAGACTGCATCGGCTGCCGCAAATGCGAAGAAGTCTGCATTTCCGGCGCACTGGATATTATGGGCAAGGATGTCACGGTGCAGGAACTGATGGATATCATCCTGCAAGACGTCGATTTCTATCATGCCTCCGGCGGCGGCGTCACCTTGGGCGGTGGCGAACTGAGCCTGCAAACCGACTTTGCGGCCGCACTGCTGACCGAATGCAAAAAACAGATGATCAATACCGCCATCGAAACCAACGGCACCACCACGTTAGCCAATTATGAAAAGCTGGCGACCTGCACCGATATGTTCCTGTTCGATATCAAGCATATCGACAGCGCACGGCATAAAGAATTATTTGGCGTCGGTAACGAGGGCGTCAAAAGAAACCTGGAACGCCTGGTAGAACTTGGCTGCCATATCGTGGTGCGCATGCCTTTGGTGCGCGGCTACAACGATTCTTACGATGCCATTACCGGTGCCATTGAGTATGTCATGGCGCTGGCCCGCAACGGCCATATCAGCCGCATCGACGTGTTGCCCTATCACCAATTGGGTAAAAACAAATACCAGCGTCTCGACATGATCTATCCGATCAAAGACGACCCAAGTTATAGCGATGAAGAATTGGATCAACTGGCGGCTTTTTTCCAGCGCTTCGACTTTGATATCCGCCTGGTAAGGCACTAAGGAGCTTGAAATGAACTTAAGCCTGGGAGTGATTGAGACCTTTGGCCTGACCGCCGCGATCCACGCGGCCGATGCGGCCTGTAAATCCGCTGCGGTAACGGTACTGGGGTACAAGAAGATAGGTTCCGGTCTGGTTTCCGTGTTCTTTGCCGGCGAAATCAGCGCAGTGAAAACGGCGATCGACAGCGGCGTGGCGGTGATCAAACAACCGGCGTTTATCAAAGGCAAGCTGGTGATTGCCCGCCCGGAAAAACAGGTGGTTGCGCTGTTAACCGGCCTGAAAGGCAAGGAGCTGACGCCGCCAGTTGCCGAGGTGCAGCAACAGTCGGTAGCGCCAGTCGTCGAAGTGGCAGACCCGGCACCGATAGTTGAAGCCCCCGTAGCGGACAGCAAACCCGCCCGCACCGAAGGGCGCAACGGCAAGAAAGAACCTAAATAATCGTACAGTCTCTGAGATCGGGTAGGAACAACAGTATGTTTAATGAGTCGTTACTGGAAAGGATCCGCCATAACCTGGCAGAGAGCCCTACTTCAACCACCGGCACCGCCATCCCGGTTGGGGTTTCTAACCGGCATGTCCATCTGTCGCAGCAGGATATCGAGGCACTGTTCGGGGCCGGTTATCGGCTGACCCCGCTCAAAGAGCTACGCCAACCGGGACAATTTGCCGCCAAAGAGTGCGTGATGATTGTCGGCCCGAAAGGCTCGCTCTCCAAAGTGCGGGTGCTGGGACCAGCGCGAGAATGCAGTCAGCTGGAAATCTCCAAAGCGGACTGCTTTACCCTGGGGCTGAAAGCACCGGTACGCGAATCCGGCAATCTGATCGCCTCCGGCGACGCCATGCTGGCTGGCCCGGCAGGCTATGTTTCGCTGCGTTCGCAGGTGATTTGCGCCCAGCGCCATATCCATATGAACCCGCAGGATGCCGCAAGATTGGGCGTGCAGAACGGGCAGAAGGTACGGGTGAAGGCGGCAGGCGTGCGTGGGCTGATCTTTGATGAAGTGATCGTGCGGATCAAAGCCAGTTTTGCCCTGGAATTGCACATTGATACCGATGAGGCCAACGCCGCCGGGCTGGCTTCCGGTGACAACGTGGTTATCGTTCCCTAAGGCGGTCAATATGATGCAGCGTGAAATCATCGACAGATTGGTTAATGAAGTGCTCTCACGGATGCGGCCACCAGCATTGGTGTTATTAACCGCGGCGGATGGCTACCGTGAAATTATCCGCACGCGTTTACAGCGCTGCCAGGCATTCTCGCCGATGATCCTGTTTAGCGATAATGCCCGAGAACTTCATACAGAAGCAGATTGGGGCCAGCTCGGGCCAATCACTTCCCTGACTGAAATAAGTCAAACCGGCGCACTGGATAATATTGAACGAGTGCTGATCCCTTTCCTTGATTTCGCTACGGCGGCAGAGGTAGCTAACGGTTTATTACAATCCGAGGCGGCCCGATTTATTCATCTGGCCCGCATAAGCGGCAGGCCGATTATGGCGTTGGATTATAATTGCAATCCGGCCAGCGAATTAAATCAGCTGAAAGGGCTAAACCGCGCAGCGGGAAACCTTCCCCAGCTAGATCACCGGCCAAAGCTGGCAGCACTGGGCATTGAGCTGACTACGCTGGATCGGATGTTATCCGCCAAACCTGATGACGTCACCGCGCCTGCACAAGGCTACATCACACTGAGTGAGTTCAAGCGATGCGACGGTCATTTACCACCCGGAGCCAGATTGACGGATCTGGCATTGGAATATAGCCGAGGTAAAAAACAATAAAAATCCAGAGAGGAATATTACCCCAGTGATACTCCCCTCACCCTAACCCTCTCCCCAAGGAAAAGGGATCGACTGTGCCACCCATTAAATACAGTGTCTGAAAATAGCACCGTACCAACCCCCTCGCCCTTTGGGAGGGGGTTGGGTGAGAGGAAATAAACTCAGTATTAAATTTTAATATCATTATTACTTATCAGGAGCTAACTATTATGTCTACCAAGGCAAAAGCGTGGTTGTGGATGTTATTGGTCATATTCTCTGAAACCTCGGCCACCTCGACACTAAAAATGTTTGATAACAGTGAAGGTACCACCAAGACGTTATTACTCGGACTGATTGTGGTGCTGTATTGCGTTTGTTATTACTCGCTGTCCAACGCGGTGAAATACATTCCTGTTGGGCTAGCCTACGCCACCTGGTCGGGCACCGGGATTTTACTGGTCTCCTCGCTGGGTATGGTGTTTTACGGCCAGCACCCTGATATGCCAGCCATTATCGGCATGATCGTGATTGCCAGCGGCATCGTGATTATGAACCTCTTCTCCAAAATGGGCTCCTCCGAAGAATAATAAGGGTATCAACTATGTTTAATCTTGGCTTCTTATGGCTGGCACTGTCTATCGGTTCTGAAATTACCGGGACTTCGATGATCAAAAAGACCAACAACTTTAAAAAACTGGGGCCCTCGGTGTTGGTGATTGGCGCTTACTGCCTATGTTATTTTGCCCTGACCAGGGCGATGGGTTATATCCCGGTAGGTGTCGCCTATTCGCTGTGGTGCGGCTTTGGCATCGTCGGCGTGACCTTCGTCTCCATGCTGCTATACAAGCAGAAACCGGACCTGCCAGCCATCTTCGCCATGGCGCTGATCATCGGCGGTGGCGTCATTATGAATATCTTCTCGCAGATGTAAGATTGCAGGTTTCAAACTCATAAGGCGCAGCGGTAACGTTGCGCCTTTTTTGTCTTCTCGGTTATCGCTTTTCACCCTCTCCCCAAAAGGAGAGCGAGCGAGTTTGGCGTTGCGGTCAGGCTATGTAGGGGCGCCGCATGCTGTGCCCGTGTTAAGATCAGGCGCAGGAGCAGAATTGTGGCACATACAGTCCCCTCTCCCTGTGGGAGAGGGTTAGGGTGAGGGGACGTTCGTTATTTCCGCTTCAGCAGCAGGAACAAGCTAATCAGCAGGAACAGCAAGCTTGGCAGCAGCGCCCCCAGAACGGGCGGCATGCTGTACACCAGACTCAACGGGCCGAAGATCTGATCCGACACGTAGAACAGGAAGCCGAAGCTGATACCGATCACCACCCGCACGCCCATCGGCACACTACGCAGTGGGCCAAAGATAAACGACAGTGCCATCAGCATCATCACCGCCACCGACAGTGGCGAGAAGATCTTGCTCCACATGTTCAGCAGATAGCGGTTGGCCTCCTGGCCACTCTGCTTGAGGTACTTCACGTAGTTGTGCAAGCCGCTGATGGAGAGTGATTCCGGATCCAGCGCCACGACGCCCAGCTTGTCCGGCGTCAGGTTGGTTTTCCATACCCCGGTCAGCGTCTGGGTACTGGTGACTTGGTTAGGGTTGGTCAGATCGGAGGTATCTACCTGCGAAAGCTGCCACGCGCCATCTTCAAAATCTGCGGTACCGGCATAGCGAACCGTCTCTAACCGGCGCTGATCGTTGAAGTGGTAAATGTTGACGCCAGCCAGCTCTTTTTCACTCGCCACACGCTCGATGTAGATAAAGTCGTTGCCGTCCTTCGCCCACAGACCGCTCTTGGTAGAGAGCAGTGAGCCACCGTACATCTGCTGCGCACGGTAGTTACGCGCCATCTGCTCACCCTGCGGTGCCACCCACTCGCCGATTGCCATCGTCAGCAATACCAGCGGAATGGCGGTTTTCATCACCGAGCCGGCGATCTGCAAGCGGGTAAAGCCAGAGGCCTGCATGACCACCAATTCGCTACGCGTCGCCAGAGTACCTAAGCCAAGCAGGGCTCCTAACAGTGCCGCCATCGGGAAGAACAGTTCAATATCCTTGGGTACGCTGAGCAGGGTATATACCCCCGCACCCAGCGCCGAATATTCCCCCTGGCCGACTCTACGCAGCTGATCGACAAACTTGATAATGCCGGAAAGCGAAACCAGCATGAACAGCGTCATCATGATGGTGTTGAATATCGTTTTACCGATATAACGGTCCAGTACGCCAAACATCAGGCCGCTCCTCTCAGGCGTGCACGCAATCTACGCATCGGCACGGTATCCCATAGGTTAAGTGCCAGGGCAATCGCGAAGTACACCAGGTTGACCAGCCACATCCACACCAGTGGATCCAGCTTGCCTTTGCCACCATTGGAGCGCAGCGAGGTTTGCAACAGGAAGAAGATCAGGTACAGCAGCATCGCTGGCAGCATGCTCAGTACACGACCCTGACGTGGATTGACCACGCTAAGCGGTACCACCAACAGCGCCATCAGCACCACGGAAACCACTAACGTCAGGCGCCAATGGAACTCGGCGCGGGCATCAGGTTCGTCCGACTCCCACAGCGTACGCATCGACATCTGCTCGGACTGGGTATTATCGATGGTGACCGGCTGATGGCCGATAACCGCTTTATAGTCGCTGAAGTCGGTGATGCGGAAATCACGCAACATAGCGGTACCTTCAAACCGGGTGCCCTTGTCCAGCGTAACGACCTGCGATCCATCGCGCCCCTGATTGATCACCCCATGTTCGGCCACCACCACCGAAGGGCGTTGGTTGCCATTCGGGCGTAGCTGCGCCAGGAACACATCGGTGAAGGTGTTGCCTTTGACGCTGCCGACAAACAATACGGCGTTGCCATCCTGTGAAGACTGGAACTGCCCTTCAGCCAGCCCGGCAATGCTGGGGTTGGCTTTGGCTTCGGCAATCACTTCGTCTTGATGGCTGGCCGCCCATGGCCCGACCCAGAAGACGTTTACCGCAGCCACCGCCGAGGTAAAGATCGCCAACACCATAGCGGCAATAATCAGGGTTCGTTTCCCCAAGCCGCAGGCGTGCATAACGGTGATTTCGCTTTCGGTATACAACCGCCCAAGCGTCATCAATAGGCCAAGAAACAGGCTTAAGGGCAGGATTAGCTGCGCCATCTTCGGCACACCCAATGCAAGCAGGGATAAGACTAAATTTGTCGGGATATTGCCGTCGACCGCATCACCTAACACCCTGACCAGGTTCTGACAAAAGAAGATCAGAAGCAGGATAAACAGGATGGCAATTTGGCTCTTCAGCGTTTCCCGTACCAGATATCTAATGATGATCACGCTTATTACGCCTGTGAAAACTTGTCTTTTTGCAGGAAAATCGATAGTTTCATCGCTAATCCGCCATTTTTTCTCATCATGTGGCAACCTTCACAGCTAAAATAGTATTAGAACATCAAGCTGTTTGGCCGTCCTATAGGAACAGACCTATAGTTGCCAAAACAGAACATTTACGCCGTTCAGGTTAACCTAGTTAGTTAACTCAATGACGCAAGTTCATGGCGGAGTCGATCATTCTAGCCGTAGCTTTCGCCGTTGTCTTTAAGATTCAGGAGAGTGCATGGAGTTCAGTGTAAAAAGCGGTAGCCCGGAAAAACAGCGCAGCGCCTGTATTGTAGTAGGTGTTTTCGAACCACGCCGCCTGTCACCTATCGCAGAACAACTCGACAAAATCAGTGATGGTTATATCAGCGCACTACTGCGCCGGGGCGAACTGGAAGGCAAAGTCGGGCAGACGTTACTGCTGCACCATGTGCCGAACATTCTTTCCGAACGCATCTTGTTGATTGGCTGTGGCAAAGAGCGCGAGCTCGATGAACGCCAATACAAGCAGGTGATCCAGAAAACCATCAATACCCTAAACGACACCGGTTCCATGGAGGCCGTCTGCTTCCTGACCGAACTGCACGTCAAAGGCCGCAATACTTACTGGAAAGTGCGCCAGGCGGTAGAAACCGCCAAAGAAACGCTCTACACCTTCGATCAGTTGAAGAGCAACAAGGTCGAGCCACGTCGCCCACTGCGTAAAATGGTGTTCAACGTGCCAACGCGCCGTGAACTGACCAGCGGCGAACGTGCCATCCAACACGGCCTGGCCGTGGCTTCCGGCATAAAGGCCGCCAAAGATCTTGGCAATATGCCACCGAACATCTGTAACGCCGGTTATCTGGCTTCACAGGCACGTCAGTTGGCGGACGCCTTCAGCACCAACATCACCACCCGCGTCATCGGCGAACAGCAGATGAAAGAGCTGGGGATGAACGCCTATCTGGCGGTCGGTGCCGGTTCGCAAAACGAATCGCTGATGTCGGTGATGGAATATAAGGGAAATCCTAATCCGGACGCTAAGCCGATCGTGCTGGTGGGTAAAGGGCTGACCTTCGACTCCGGCGGTATTTCGATCAAACCGGCCGACAGCATGGACGAGATGAAGTACGACATGTGTGGTGCCGCGACCGTTTACGGCGTCATGCGTGTGGTAGCAGAACTCAACCTGCCGCTGAACGTGGTCGGCGTGCTGGCTGGCTGTGAAAACATGCCAGGCGGACGGGCCTATCGCCCAGGCGACGTACTGACCACCATGTCAGGCCAAACGGTCGAGGTGCTGAACACCGATGCCGAAGGCCGCCTGGTGCTGTGCGATACCCTCACCTACGTGGAACGTTTCGAGCCAGAGTTGGTGATTGATATCGCCACCCTGACCGGTGCTTGTGTGATCGCCTTGGGCCATCACATTACCGGCCTGATGTCGAACCACAACCCGCTGGCACACGAGCTGATCGGTGCCTCCGAGCAATCGGGCGACCGTGCATGGCGCTTGCCGATGAGCGATGAGTATTACGAGCAGTTGGATTCCAACTTTGCGGATATGGCTAACATCGGTGGCCGTCCTGGTGGTGCCATCACCGCCGCGTGCTTCCTTTCACGCTTTACCCGCAAGTACAGCTGGGCACACCTGGATATCGCCGGGACCGCCTGGCGCTCCGGCAAGGCTAAAGGGGCTACTGGCCGTCCTGTCGCATTGCTGGCGCAGTTCCTGCTCAATCGTGCCGGGTTGAACGGCGACGATTAAATCCGCGCGGTAAATCAGGTATAATCACCAAGGGCACAGCACGCTGTGCCCTTACACTTTTTTGGCCACGGTGAATTTAATCATGAAACAGGCAACGTTCTACCTGCTTGAACACGCAGAACCCGCTGGTGCACTCAGTGCGCACGAGGCTGTGGCCTGCGCCGTTGCCGCCGAAAAGTGGCGCGCAGGCAAGCGGGTGCTGATTGCCTGTGAAAGCCAGGAGCAGGCCCAGCGGCTGGACGAAGCGCTGTGGCAACGTGAGCCACACCAATTTGTGCCACACAATCTGGCGGGCGAAGGGCCAAACTTTGGCGCGCCGGTCGAACTGTGTTGGCCTGGCAAACGCGGCAATGCTCCGCGCGATCTGCTGATCGCCCTGCTGCCGCAGTTTGCAGATTTTGCTACTGCTTTCCATCAAGTGGTAGACTTCGTCCCTTACGAAGACACCTTGAAACAGTTGGCGCGCGAACGTTATAAAGCCTATCGCAGCGTCGGCTTCCATTTGACCACGGCCACGCCGCCAACTAACTGAACCTGAAATAAAAATGGAAAAGACCAACACCGATCTCGATACCGCCTATGACCCAACCCAGATCGAACAGAAGCTGTACGATCACTGGGAAAGCCAGGGCTATTTCAAACCGAATGGCGATACCAGCCAGGAAAGTTTCTGCATCATGATCCCGCCGCCGAACGTCACCGGCAGCCTGCATATGGGCCACGCGTTCCAGCAGACCATCATGGACACCATGACCCGTTACCAGCGCATGCAAGGTAAAAATACCCTGTGGCAAGCCGGTACCGACCATGCCGGTATCGCGACCCAGATGGTGGTTGAGCGCAAGATCGCCGCAGAAGAAAATAAAACCCGCCATGATTATGGCCGCGACGCGTTTATCGACAAAATCTGGCAGTGGAAGGCAGAGTCCGGCGGCACCATCACCCGTCAGATGCGCCGTCTGGGCAACTCCGTGGACTGGGAGCGTGAGCGCTTCACCATGGATGATGGCCTGTCCAACGCGGTGAAAGAAGTGTTTGTCCGCCTGTACAAAGAAGATCTGATCTACCGTGGCAAACGCCTGGTGAACTGGGATCCGAAACTGCGCACCGCCATTTCCGATCTGGAAGTGGAAAACCGCGAATCCAAAGGCTCCATGTGGCACCTGCGCTATCCGCTGGCCGACGGCGCGAAAACGGCAGAAGGCAAAGACTATCTGGTGGTAGCGACCACCCGTCCGGAAACCGTGCTGGGTGATACCGGCGTGGCGGTGAACCCGGAAGATCCGCGCTACAAGGATCTGATTGGCAAAGAGATCATTCTGCCACTGGTTGGCCGCCGCATCCGCATCGTGGGTGACGAGCACGCCGATATGGAGAAAGGCACCGGCTGCGTGAAAATCACCCCGGCGCACGATTTCAACGACTACGAAGTCGGTAAGCGTCATGGCCTGCCGATGATCAACATCCTGAGCTTCGACGGCGATATCCTGGACGTAGCCGAGGTGTTCGATACCTTGGGCGAAGCCAGCACTGCCTACAGCGGCGAATTGCCAGCCCAGTTCCGTGGCCTGGAGCGTTTTGCTGCCCGTAAAGCCGTGGTTGCCGCCTTTGACGAACTCGGCCTGCTGGAAGAGATCAAACCTCACGATCTGACCGTGCCTTACGGTGACCGTGGCGGCGTAGTGATCGAGCCAATGCTGACCGACCAATGGTACGTGCGTACCGCACCGCTGGCCAAAGTGGCGGTGGAAGCAGTTGAGCAAGGTGAGATCCAGTTCGTACCTAAGCAGTACGAAAACATGTACTTCAGCTGGATGCGTGATATCCAGGACTGGTGTATCTCCCGTCAGCTGTGGTGGGGCCACCGTATTCCAGCCTGGTACGACGCCGAAGGCAAAGTCTACGTAGGCCGCACCGAAGAAGAAGTGCGCCGCGAAAACAACCTGGGTGCCGACGTGGCGCTGAACCAGGACGAGGACGTGCTGGATACCTGGTTCTCCTCCGGCCTGTGGACCTTCTCGACGCTGGGTTGGCCAGAGCAGACCCCGGATCTGAAGACCTTCCACCCGACCAGCGTGCTGGTCAGCGGCTTCGACATCATCTTCTTCTGGATTGCCCGCATGATCATGTTGACCATGCACTTCGTCAAAGACGAAAACGGCAAGCCGCAGGTCCCGTTCAAGACCGTATACATGACCGGCCTGATCCGCGACGACGAAGGGCAGAAAATGTCCAAGTCGAAGGGTAACGTCATCGATCCGCTGGATATGGTAGACGGTATCTCGCTGGAAGATCTGCTGGAAAAACGTACCGGCAACATGATGCAGCCGCAGCTGGCAGAGAAAATCCGCAAGCGCACCGAGAAGCAGTTCCCGAACGGCATCGAACCGCACGGTACCGACGCCCTGCGCTTCACCCTAGCGGCACTGGCCTCTACCGGCCGTGACATCAACTGGGATATGAAGCGCCTGGAAGGCTACCGTAACTTCTGTAACAAACTGTGGAACGCCAGCCGCTTTGTGCTGATGAATACCGAAGCGCACGACTGTGGCTTCAATGGCGGCGAAATGCAGCTGTCGCTGGCCGATCGCTGGATCCTGGCCGAGTTCAACCGCACGGTGAAAGCCTACCGTGAGGCGCTGGACACCTATCGCTTCGATATCGCGGCAGGCATTCTGTACGAATTCACCTGGAACCAGTTCTGCGACTGGTATCTGGAGCTGACCAAGCCGATCGTGACCAACGGCAGCGAAGCGGAACAGCGCGGTACGCGCAATACGCTGATCACCGTATTGGAAGCGTTGCTGCGCCTGGCGCATCCAATCATTCCGTTTATCACCGAAACCATCTGGCAGCGCGTTAAGCAGATCAAAGGTATTACTGACGATACCATCATGCTGCAGCCGTTCCCGGCCTTCGACACTGCACTGGAAGATCAGCAGGCGCTGGACGATCTGGAGTGGATCAAGCAGGCGATCACCGCGGTGCGTAACATCCGCGCCGAGATGAACATTGCGCCAAGCAAACAGCTGGAAGTGCTGCTGCGTAACGCCAATGGTGACGCTCAGCGTCGCGTGCAGGAAAACCAGAGCTTTATCGAGCGCCTGGCACGCCTGACCTCGATCACTCTGCTGCCAGCAGGCGAGAAAGGCCCGGTTTCTGTCACCAAGTTGGTAGACGGTGCCGAGTTGCTGATCCCGATGGCCGGCTTTATCGACAAGGATGCAGAAATCGCGCGTCTGTCAAAAGAGATGGGCAAGCTGGATACCGAAATCGCCTCTATCGAAGGCAAGCTGTCCAACGAAGGCTTTGTGGCACGCGCACCGGAAGCGGTGGTGGCCAAAGAGCGTGAACGTCTGGCAGCCTGCAAGGAAGGCAAGGTGAAGTTGCAGGAACAGCAGGCGACCATCGCCGCGCTCTAATCACTGCGGTAAGCCGAATCAACAACAGCGGGTGATTTTTCCCCGCTGTTTTTTTTCAGCATTGCCAAGTGACAGCCTTAGATGTTATTACAAAGCTTGACCAATTCGACACCTTTGGTAATAACAACCCAATTGAGGAGCCCCGCAGGCTCCATTTAATGGCAAATGGCGAGTAAAAACATGACAACAGCAACCCCAGTGCGTCTTCTGGTGCGCCCAATAACGGCCGACGACAATGCCGCTATTGCTCACGTCATTCGCGAAGTCTCCGCCGAGCATGGCCTGACGGCGGATAAAGGCTATACCGTTTCCGATCCCAATCTGGACGCTTTATACCAGCTCTACAGCCAACCGCGCAGTGCCTACTGGGTGGTGGAGATAGACGGTCAGATTGCCGGTGGCGGTGGCGTTGCGCCGCTGCAAGGCGGTGAGATCGACGTCTGCGAATTACAGAAAATGTATTTCCTGCCCACGCTACGCGGCAAAGGTCTGGCAAAAAGCCTGGCATTGCAGGCGCTGGAATTTGCACGCCAACAAGGGTTCAGTTGTTGTTACCTCGAAACGACCGCCACGCTGCAACAGGCCATCGGCCTGTATGAACATCTGGGCTTCGAGCATATCGATCATGCCATGGGCAATACCGGCCACGGCGACTGCGAAGTCACCATGCTGAAAACGCTTTAACTCCCGCAAACGCCCCTCACCCTCTCCCCAAGGAGAGGGGACCGAATGTGCCACGATTTTGCTCCTGCGCCTGACCGTAATTTGCCCAAAAAATCACCTGTATCTGACAACAACGCCGCACTGGCTCCCTCTCCCTTTGGGAGAGGGTTGGGGTGAGGGGCAACCCAATATCAAAACCATTAACATCAACATCATTCAAAAAACCACACGGTAATTTTATATTTCAAACAGTTAAACTGATGTTAACAGCCACTGTGTAAATTTATTGTGATATTCGTTAATAAATTAACGATCACAAATTGACCTGCCATTCTTCTGGGTTACTCTGCCAAGACGCTCTCCAACCATCACGCACAGGGAACGGTCATGTCAGAAAATAACTTCGATTACATTATTGTTGGCGCAGGCTCGGCGGGTTGCGTGCTGGCGGCACAGCTCATCCGTCGCACCCAGGCCCGTATCCTGCTGCTGGAAGCCGGCGGTGACGACAATAATCTGTTTATCAAAATGCCCGCCGGAGTGGCCAAAATCATCGCCAAGAAGAGCTGGCCGTATGAAACCGAGCCAGAGCCGCACGCCAATAATCGCCGTATGCAGATCGCCCAGGGCAAAGTGCTGGGTGGCAGCAGTTCGGTCAACGGCATGATCTACCTGCGCGGCCAGCCACAGGATTACGACGCCTGGGCTGAGCAATATGGCTGCATCGGTTGGAGCTATCAGGACGTACTGCCTTACTTTAAACGTGCCGAAGCCAATGAAAGCCTGGCGGATGAGTATCACGGCAACGAGGGGCTGCTGCCGGTCAGCGAGAACCGCTACCGCCATCCGCTCAGCATGGCGTTTATCCGCGCAGGTCAGGAATTGGATCTGCCCTACCGCAATGACTTTAACGGTGCGAGCCAGCACGGCGTAGGGTTCTACCAAACCACCACTCACAACGGCGAACGTGCCAGCACCGCCCGCACCTATCTGAAATCGGTGCGCGATAACTCGCGACTGGTGGTGAAACTCAACGCGCTGGTGCACCGCGTCACGTTTGAAAACAACGTGGCAACCGGGGTGATTTACAGCCTGAACGGTGGCAATGAGGTTGTCGTCTGCGCCAGTCAGGAAGTGATCCTCAGTGCCGGAGCGGTTGGCTCACCGAAGCTCCTGATGCTGTCCGGCATCGGTCCGCGCGAGCACTTGGAGCAGTTGGGCATTGCGCCGCTGGCCGATCTGCCGGTGGGCAAAAACTTCCACGATCACCTGCATATGTCGATCAACGTCAGTACCCGCGAGCCTGTCAGCCTGTTCGGCGCCGATCGGGGTATGCAGGCAATTCGCCACGGTGCCGAGTGGCTGGCGTTTCGCAGCGGCGTGTTGACCTCTAACGTGCTGGAGGGGGCCGCCTTCGCCGATACTCAGGGCAACGGCAGGCCAGACGTGCAGGTGCACTTCCTGCCCATACTGGACAGTTGGGACGATGTGCCCGGTGAACCGCTACCGGCGATCCACGGTATGTCGCTGAAGGTCGGCTATCTGCAACCCAAAGCACGCGGCCAAGTGCAATTACGCAGCCGCAATCCGGCCGATCCGGTCAAGTTACAGGCCAACTACCTCGGCCACCCGGACGATCTGGCAGGCAGCATTCGTGCGGTGAAATTTGGCCTGCGCTTCCTGGAGACCGCCGCCTTCAAGCCGTTGATTAAAGACCTGCTGATGCCACAACCGGCATGGGTCAATGATGAGGCGCAGATGGAGGAGTTTGTGCGTAATTTCTGCAAGACCGTGTATCACCCGGTAGGAAGCTGCCGTATGGGGCAAAATGCCGAGGACTCGGTGACCGATTTGCAGCTACGGGTGCATGGCTTTGAACGGCTACGGGTGGTCGACTGCTCGGTGATGCCGCAAGTCACCAGCGGCAATACCAATGCCCCGACCATTATGCTGGCCGAAAAGGCGGTGGATTTGATATTGGGAACAGCTGAGTAGGCCCCTCACCCCAACCCTCTCCCAAAGGGAGAGGGAGCTAGTCCGGAGTCGCTGTCAGGAACAGGAGACCATTTGCGGCATACCACCCACGAACCGTAAAAGCGCATGCGACAGGATAAAAATACGGCTATATTCCCTGCTACATCGTCAATGCAAAGGGATTTTCATGCGTATTGCTGCACTCGCCGTTTTTGGGCTACTCACCTCACCGTGGCTACATGCCGCCCCGTTGCAAGGCACCTACTTTGCCCATAAAGACTGGGAGTTAGCCTGTGATAATACCGGCACCTGCCGGGCCGCAGGCTATAGCGAAGGAAAAGTCAGCCTGTTATTAACCCGCCCGGCGGGGCCAGATGAAAGTTTTACGCTGGAGGTGGCCTTTGCCCAGCAAACTCAGGGGCAACCACCAAAAGCAGAGGCGTTGTTATTGATCAATAACGCACCGGCCGGGAAATTAAATAACACCGCCAATGGCGACTTTATCTTGGATTATGCGCAACGCCAGTCCGTCCTGCACGCACTGCGCCAAGATGAGCAGATCGAATTCTCCCTCAACGGCGAGCGAATAGCGCTTTCTGCCTCTGGTTCCAACGCCGTACTGTTGAAAATGGATGAGTTCCAACGGCGCGTTGGTACGAACAGCGCATTACTTTCCCCCGGAAAGAACAATAACAACGCGGTGTTGGTCGCTAGCCCCAAGCCTGAAATCATTACCCAACCGGTTATCGCCGCCCCAAATATCGAGCCATTAACTGCGCTACAAAAGCAAAAGATTGCCGGATGGATACAGCCCACCGCAGCAATGAACTGTAGCGAGCTCGAGGAAGGCAGGGAAAGAACTTTTGATGTTATCCCGCTAGACAACAGCCATTCCCTGATCAGAACCGAGTGTTTCGATATTTCCCGCTTTGCCCTATGGGTCACGGATAACAGTTTCAGCAAACGTCCACAATTGATCACCAACGATGCGGCAGACTATCAGCAGGGTAAGATTTGGCAATACAGCGGGCCAATACGCGCCTGGGTCTGGGATGGCCAACAGTTTGCGCTGGCCGATGAGTATCATGACAACGCCGGGCAAGGCAATACGCTATCCATTGGTGGCGTTTGGCATCTGCCGACCTATGTCAGCACGATCCGCACCTCACAGGAAGTCGATCTCGACAACGCAGCGCTGAAAACATTTTACCGCGCGGTGATGAAGCAGAAAGCGGCTAACCCGGAAGGCGCATGGGAAAACGTTGCTGCGCAGTTCCCCATCAAAAAGCCGCTAACGGCTTTCGACTTCTCCTATAACGAAGATGGCCCACAGCCAAAGGGCAAACCGTCTGCCGATATCAGCGATGATGAATGGCAGGCGTTTCTGAACTCCAACATCTCCGCCGATACGGAATCAGGCAACGTCAGCTTTCAACTGGTCGATCTCGACGGCGACGGCAAACGCGATTTAATTATTGGCAGCTACGTCGGCGGCACCGGTTTATTCAGCTACACCGGCGTGCTCAAGCGTGGTGATACCGCGTTTTACTCCACCAGTGAGGACGATGGCAATGGTGATTTCGGGGTGCCGGGAGCCCTGTTTTCTGAAAACGGGCGCGGCGCGAACCAGTGGAGCCAATGGGTTGAAATCAACGGTCAGGTCTATGCGTTGTGGTTTAACGGTAATTTCGGCGAGGATAATCTCTATCTTATCCGTCCGTTTAGCCAGGCAGCCAACACGCCAACGGTGACCATTCGTTATTACTACGATCTCAATACCCTCGATTCCTCGGTAGACGAGGAAGTCCCTGCGCCGCCACTCAGCGCCAAGGACAAAGCAACGCTGCTGAAATCACTGGCAACCATGCAGCAGCACTTGCTGAAAGATCGGCCTGCGGGGCAGGTTAATACCGCGATTTGCCCAGTCCCAGCGGGAACGTCGCCCGAAGATGCTGAGAGTTATAGCATGGGCACGGCCCTGCATTATGCTTACGAAGCGGTTGCCTACATCCCCGTCTGGATTAATGACCACTGTTATATCGGCACCGTCGCCAGCCACTTTGGTGCTTATGGCCACGGTGTCGATGCCGAAATCTCGCTGTCATCCCCGGAGAAAGACTCGGAGTTTGTCGCGGGTTATGCCATCAGCGGGCCAAGAAGTATCACCTCGGTGACCAGTGGCTATAAACAACGCGTGGGCGATAACGGCGCGCTCTGACCTTAGGCCACCGGCACGCCGCTATGGAAGCGGAACTCTTCGTCCGGCGAGCGGATCAGTTCAGCCTCTAGCTGGCCAAAAAACGCCACACGTTCGCTGATATCGCCGCCAGCAATCTGCTCTGCCAGGGACAGGTAATCCTGATAATGGCGAGCTTCAGAACGCAGCAGCGAAACATAGAACCGGTTCAGCTCATCGTCCAGGAACGGGGCCAACTTGGCGAAGCGTTCGCAGGAGCGGGCCTCGATATACGCGCCGCAGATCAGTTTGTCGATCAGGGTGGCCGGATCGTGGGTGCGCACCTCGCGGATCATGCTTTTGGCGTAGCGGCTGGCGGTGATCTTTCTGTACGGGATCTGCCGGGCCTGCATGATCTCCAGCACCTGCGAGAAGTGATGCAGCTCTTCTTTGATCAGCAATACCATCTTGTCGACCAGATCCTGGCCGTAGGCCGAGCTGTTCTTCGGCAGGATCTTCCTGGTAAAGGCACTCTGGCGGAACAACTCTTCCGGCACTTCCTGCGCCTCATGCACAAACGCCTCATACGGCCTGAGCAGCGCCAGTAGAGCATCGCCGCTCTCTTTGTCTGCCACGTAGCGGCGGATCAGCCACATGCCGGTCTGCGCCGCTTTCAGCTCGCATACCAGGTGGTCGGTCAGCAACAGTTGCAGGTTTTCCGGGCGACGGGCCGCTTCGATCCAGCCATCGGGGGTTTCACAATGCAGGAAGTTGAGTATCGGGGATAATAGGGATTGGTATTTCATCGGGTTCTATCAGGGGCCAGCTTGCGCCAGCCCGCAGGATTTAATTAATGACGTTTGCCGTCGTCGTCTTCATCGATAAAGTCGCCGTCTTCTTCGTCGTCGTCGCCTTCTTCACCGTTCGGATCTTCGTAGTAGGTGCCCCAACCGTCGTAATTGACACCGCATTTTTCTGCCAGTGCCACCAGTTGTTCTACCTGGCTGTCGATCAGTTCGGCATTTAGCGCGACTTCGCTGATCACATCACAGCACATCACCATAGAGCCATCTTCCACTTCCAGCTCTTCGGCATCGGTCACTTCGTAGCCCAGTTTGAAGGCTTCGACGGCGGCCTGCTCCAGAACTTCAAACTTTTCGGCAGAGAAATGGTGCTCGATGGTGTAGAGCGCATCCGGATCGCTGCCGTCGTCCAGCAGTTCTTCGATGATCAGGCGCGTTTCTTCACGTTGTTCTTCCAGCAATTCACGGTTTGCCATGCCTCTATCCTCAATAAATTGGGCTTCGTTACTTCTATTTTCACACACCGCTGTCACCGCTGCCATGATAAACGTGAAAGATTTCTGTTTCGGGCTTGAAATTGAATATTCATACATATAAAGTGAATTTAAATTCAACCAAACGATAGGGATTTGCGCAGATGAGCCAGATGAACCCGTTCTACAGTCGTCACTTTTTGAGATTAATGGATTTTACCCCCAGTGAGATCCAGTCCTTGCTGCAGTTGGCCGCCGATTTAAAGCAGGCCAAGAAGCAAGGCCAGGAAACCCGGCATCTGCAAGGCAAAAACATTGCGCTCATCTTCGAAAAAGACTCGACCCGTACCCGATGCTCTTTCGAAGTTGCCGCATTCGATCAGGGGGCTCAGGTCACCTACCTGGGCCCAAGCGGCAGCCAGATCGGCCATAAAGAGTCGATGAAAGACACCGCCCGCGTGCTGGGCCGGATGTACGACGGTATTCAATATCGTGGTTTTGGTCAGTGTCTGGTGGAAACCTTGGCTGAACATGCTGGCGTGCCGGTGTGGAATGGCCTGACCAACGAGTTCCATCCCACCCAGTTATTGGCAGATCTGCTCACTGTGCGCGAACACCTGCCGGGCAAGGCCTTGAACGAGGTGAAATTCGCCTACATTGGCGATGCACATAACAATATGGGCAACACCCTGTTGGAAGCCGCTGCGCTGGTGGGCATGGATCTGCGCCTGGTTGCCCCGAAAGCCTGTTGGCCGCACGCCGAACTGGTGGCGGAATGTCAGGCGTTGGCACAGCAGACCGGCGGCAAAATCACGCTGACGGAAGATATTGCCGAAGGCGTACAGGGTGCGGATTTCCTGTATACCGACGTTTGGGTCTCGATGGGCGAAGCCAAAGAAGTCTGGCAGGAGCGGATTGCCCTGCTCAGACCATATCAGGTGAATATGGCGATGGTGAAACTGACCGGTAATCCACAGGTGAAATTCCTGCACTGCCTGCCAGCCTTCCATGACGATCAGACCACGCTGGGTAAGCAAATGGCCGAGCAGTACGGTATGCACGGCGGTATTGAAGTCACCAACGAAGTATTCGAATCCGCACACAGCATCGTGTTCGATCAGGCAGAAAACCGCCTGCACACCATCAAAGCGGTAATGGTCGCCACACTGAGCAAGACCTTGTAAAAAAAACCTTCTTACCGGAGGGTTCAGATTGATGACAAAGTGGCAATGCGGCTAAATTTGTAGGGGTCGAACATGTTCGACCCGATTTAATCCATTGATTATCCAATCGCTTGTCATCTGCATCCAGACGGGCGCAGCATGCAGC